>NZ_CBRF02000121.1 GCF_000470315.2 Psychromonas sp. SP041 | reverse complement strand
ATTCTTTTAAATCGATAGTGTATTCGGCGAAGTCTTCGTTTTGTGTTTGATCAGGAATATCAGTACTGTTAATCGGCGTATCGTTCGCTGCCGTGATATCTATCGTAAACGTTGCAGTATCGCTTAATGCATTATCAATACCAGCATCGCCGCCACTATCCGTAACACGGACCGTAAAGGTTTCAGTGGTGTCGCTTGATAACGCATCAATCGCTGCTGCGTTTGGCGCAAAGCTGTAACTGCCGTCGCTTGCTAAGGTTAATGTACCGTACGTACCCACATGAGTATCTGTGCCGTCAGTGAAGTCGTAAGTAAAGGCTGTGTCATCAATATCACTTGCTGTTAATGTGCCTGTAGTTGCATCGAAGCTATCGGCTGCCGCTGTATCAGTAATGGCAGTCGTCACATCCGCTAACGTCGGTGCATCATTCACTGGGTTAACAGTAAATACAATCGCTTGTGTCACTGACTCACCACCTGGATCAGTCGCCGTGAAGCTAATATTTT
>NZ_CBRF02000120.1 GCF_000470315.2 Psychromonas sp. SP041 | reverse complement strand
GTGATCGTTGGTGTCAGCTCTATTCAAAACCTGTATTAGTTGAGCGTTGGCAATCCGAGCAAACCACCTCAGAAGCAGAAAATAAAGCCGCATTAACTATTATTAATGGGTGGAGAGGGCGATTAGCTGATATCTCATGGTTTATGCGCTGCCTAAATGAATTTATTGCACGTAAAGCCAATAAAGAAGATGAGTGCTCAGAGCGTTTCTGGGAAGGACGTTTTAAGTCTCAAGCTTTATTGGATGAAGATGCACTATTAACCTGCATGGCTTATGTTGACCTAAATCCAATCCGCGCCAAAATGGCAGTTAGCGTTGAAACATCAGAATATACATCAGCTTATGAGCGTATTCATCGTGTTGCTCAACCACAAGAAAAACCGTAAGATTTATATCATAAGAAACCACGGACACAAGATCGTGGACATATATGGTCACTCTTTATAAATCAAGATTAGATTGATTTTTATTTTCTGTTTAATAATTGATTACGTACAGAAGACTCGTCACCCTTATTAATAAAGGGGTGTTTTCCTGATTAAACTTGT
>NZ_CBRF02000119.1 GCF_000470315.2 Psychromonas sp. SP041 | reverse complement strand
GCAGCCGATAGCTTCGATGCAACTACTGGTACGTTAACAGCAAGTGATATTGATGACACTGCCTTTACTTACGACTTCACTGACGGTACTGATACCCATGTGGGTACGTACGGTACATTAACCTTAACAAGCGATGGCAGTTACAGCTTTGCGCCAAACGCAGCAGCGATTGATGCCTTATCAAGCGACACCACTGAAACCTTCACGGTCCGTGTTACGGACAGTGGCGGCGATACTGGTATTGATAATGCCTTAAGCGATACTGCAACGTTTACGATAGATATTACGGCAGCGAACGATACACCGATTAGCAGCACATCTATTGCAGATCAAACTCAAAGCGAAGACTTTGCTGATTACAGTATTGATTTAAAAGAATACTTCTCAGACGTTGAAACCTCAAACGCAGACTTAACTTACACGGTGAGTGGTAACAGCGACATTGGCGTGACGATTGTGGATGGTATTGCAACCTTTACGAGCGCAACTGATAACTTCAATGGCGTTGAAAACATTAGCTTCACGGCAACTGATCCTGATGGCCAAGCAGTGACA
>NZ_CBRF02000118.1 GCF_000470315.2 Psychromonas sp. SP041 | reverse complement strand
CTGCAACGTTTACGATAGATATCACGGCAGCGAACGATACGCCGATTAACAGTACTGATATTCCTGATCAAACACAAAACGAAGACTTCGCCGAATACACTATCGATTTAAAAGAATACTTCTCAGACGCTGAAACCGTGTCAGCAGACTTGGTGTACAGCGTCGCGGGTAACAGCGACATTGGCGTGACGATTGTGGATGGTATTGCAACCTTTACGAGCGCTACCGATAACTTCAATGGCGTTGAAAACATTAGCTTCACGGCAACTGATCCTGATGGCCAAGCAGTGACACAAGCAATTGTATTTACTATTAACCCAGTGAATGATGCACCGACGTTAGCAGATGTGACGACTGCCATTACTGATACAGCGGCAACCGATAGCTTCGATGCAACTACCGGTACGTTAACAGCAAGTGATATTGATGACACAGCCTTTACTTACGACTTCACTGACGGTACTGATACCCATGTGGGTACGTACGGAACATTAACCTTAGCAAGCGATGGCAGTTACAGCTTTGCGCCAAACGCAGCAGCGATTGATGCCTTATCAAGCG
>NZ_CBRF02000117.1 GCF_000470315.2 Psychromonas sp. SP041 | reverse complement strand
TTATTTCACCGGTCGATACGGTAACGCAGGGTGCGAACGGTACGGTTGCTATTAACGATGATGGCACCGTAACCTACACGCCTGATGCTGACTTTAACGGCACTGATAGCTTCACTTACACCAATGAAGACGGTAATACTGAAACAGTGAGTGTGACAGTAGACCCTGCCGCTGACGACACAGTATTAGTGGCAGATAGCGCAACAACAAATGAAGACACGCCAATTACCATTAACGTAATTGGTAATGATACTGACGTGGATGGCGGTGTTATTTCACCGGTTGATACGGTAACGCAGGGTGCGAATGGCTCAGTTGCTATTAACGATGATGGCACAGTGACCTACACGCCAAATGCCGATTTCAATGGGTCGGACTCATTTACGTACACCAATGAAGATGGCAATACTGAAATAGTAACGGTAACGGTAGATCCTGTTGCTGATGACACCGTATTAGTGGCAGATAGCGTGACAACCAACGAAGATACGCCAATTACCATTAACGTTGTAGGTAATGATACTGATGTGGATGGCGGTGTTATTTCACCGGTTGATACGGT
>NZ_CBRF02000116.1 GCF_000470315.2 Psychromonas sp. SP041 | reverse complement strand
CAAAAGAATTAATAAGGTGATCATTCTTGCTGGTTAAAATCACCCCTAACTGCGTTGTGAGTTTTGAAGTGAGAACAACTATCTCCTACAACTCACGCCTTATTAGTGTTAATTTTTCCTGCGCAATTTCTGATCACTTATTTAATTCCATTGGTATGACACCGAGTTTGAAGAATATTCTTACTTCCCCCCGTGGTTTCGCCAATAGCATATTCGCAGTCAGCGACGGATCTAATGGTCGCGTTCACCGTTAATTGGTAGCCCTTGGCAATTAGAAAGTGATTTTCCCATCTTCGTAAAAACACATTGAGTTTGTGGATCTGTTTTCTCATTGCAATTCCCCAGTTTTGATTGCTCAGTATCCACATTTAACTTTAACTATTTTTAAAATCTTAACGTGGGTCTACAAACCAATTCTACCGAAGGTAGATCCTAAAAACTTCGAATTATACCATTTCCGATAAATATGTGATCTAATTAAGCTTCTTACAAAGGAGCTAATATGAGTCACAATTTTGCTGAATTAATTAATGCGACAACCAATGCGAGACAACGATTAAAATTACTCGCTG
>NZ_CBRF02000115.1 GCF_000470315.2 Psychromonas sp. SP041 | reverse complement strand
CAGCGAGTAATTTTAATCGTTGTCTCGCATTGGTTGTCGCATTAATTAATTCAGCAAAATTGTGACTCATATTAGCTCCTTTGTAAGAAGCTTAATTAGATCACATATTTATCGGAAATGGTATAATCGAAGCATTAATTTTAAAAAATGATCAAGTACACACACTAAAAACCCGCAGGCTAAAGCAAGCGCCCCAAAGTCAAAGCCAGACTTTCTTCTAGCCAATAAGGGTTTCAATAAGTGCTATATTTCAACCCACTAGCTTCAAGGCTCTAAACACTAAAACGAAAAAAAACCTGCTGACGTCAGTCAACAGGAATTGTCGCGTATTTAAAGTATAGCAAGCTTGGCAATGCAAAGGCGACGCAGCGCTCCAGTACTCATAAAACTGCCTGTCGGTAAACTCGCCCTAATATCGTAGTGGCTCTTCAGTCATATATTATGCTCTAAACGAAAAAATCCCTGCTGACGTCAGTCAACAGGGATTATCGTATTAGGCGCTTGGCAATGACCTACTTTCACATGAGGAGACCTCACACTATCATCGGCGCAGCTGCGTTTCACTTCTGAGTTCG
>NZ_CBRF02000114.1 GCF_000470315.2 Psychromonas sp. SP041 | reverse complement strand
GTGGAAATGTATAATGGTTTCGCCAAAAATCAACATACAAGAATACCACCATGCCAAGAACAATGTTAACAGATGCACTGTGGCTAAAGCTATTACAGTTAATGCAACACAGTGGAAGAATTTATAATAAACCCGAACATAGAATGACCTTTGAGGGTATCCTTTTTAGAATGCGAACCGGTTGTCCATGGCGAGACTTACCAACTGAATTTGGAAAATGGAGCGCTGTATTTCGGCGCTTTAATTTATGGTCAAAAAAAGGCATTTTACTTAATTTATTCAATTGGTTATCAAAAGATACAGATTCAGAATGGCTGTTTATTGATGGTAGTATAGTCCGTACTCATCAGCATGGAACGGGTGCTGCCACAAATGACGATGAAGCAATAGGTAAAAGCAGAGGCGGTAACTCAACAAAGATTCACTTAGCAGTGGATAGTTATGGGCTACCCGTTTGTTTTTCATTATCTGGAGGTCAAGTACACGATATTATCCATGCCGAAGAGCTGATAAATCAATCTCCTAAATCATCTTATATTGTTGCAGATAAAGGTTATGACAGTGAAAAGCTTAGAG
>NZ_CBRF02000113.1 GCF_000470315.2 Psychromonas sp. SP041 | reverse complement strand
ATGGCTCTGATAGCTTCACTTACACCAATGAAGACGGCAATACTGAAACTGTTAGCGTAATAGTAGATCCTGTCGCTGACGACACAGTATTAGTCGCTGACTCAGCAACAACCAATGAAGACACGCCTGTCATTATCAATGTCGTGGGCAATGATACTGATGTGGATGGCGGTGTTATTTCACCGGTTGATACGGTAACCCAGGGTGCGAACGGCACGGTTGCTATTAACAATGATGGTACGGTGACCTACACGCCAAACGCTGATTTCAATGGGTCGGACTCATTTACGTACACCAATGAAGACAATGAAGACGGCAATACTGAAACGGTGAGTGTGGCAGTAGACCCAATCGCTGACGACACCGTATTAGTGGCTGACTCAGCAACAACCAATGAAGATACGCCAATTACCATTAATGTTGTAGGTAATGATACTGACGTTGATGGCGGTGTTATTTCACCGGTCGATACGGTAACGCAGGGTGCGAACGGTACGGTTGCTATTAACGATGATGGCACCGTAACCTACACGCCTGATGCTGACTTTAACGGCACTGATAGCTTCACTTACACCAATGA
>NZ_CBRF02000112.1 GCF_000470315.2 Psychromonas sp. SP041 | reverse complement strand
TACGATAGATATTACGGCAGCGAACGATACACCGATTAGCAGCACATCTATTGCAGACCAAACTCAAAGTGAAGACTTTGCTGATTACAGCATTGATTTAAAAGAATACTTCTCAGACGCTGAAACCTCAAACGCAGACCTAATTTACACGGTGAGTGGTAACAGCGACATTGGCGTGACGATTGTGGATGGTATTGCAACGTTTACGAGCGCAACTGATAACTTCAATGGCGTTGAAAACATTAGCTTCACTGCAACTGATCCTGATGGCCAAGCAGTGACACAAGCAATTGTATTTACTGTTAACCCAGTAAATGATGCACCGACGTTAGCGGATGTGACGACTGCCATTACTGATACAGCAGCAGCGGATAGTTTTGATGCAACCACGGGTACGTTAACCGCAAGTGATATTGATGACACTGCCTTTACTTACGACTTCACTGACGGCACAGATACCCGTGTGGGTACGTACGGAACATTAACCTTAGCAAGCGATGGCAGTTACAGCTTTGCGCCAAACGCAGCAGCGATTGATGCCTTATCAAGCGACACCACTGAAACCTTCACGGTCCGTGTCACGGACAGT
>NZ_CBRF02000111.1 GCF_000470315.2 Psychromonas sp. SP041 | reverse complement strand
CTTAGTAGAGAGTTTGCTCGCAATACAGGCAAGCGAGGTTACCGTATTAATCAAGCTCAACAAGCAACAATTAAACGCCGTATTGATGCCCGTAAAGCAATAAAAATGACATCTACTCTGATTGCATTAATAAATACAAAACTAGATGAAAAATGGAGCCCTGAACAAATTTCAGGATGGCTTAAGAAAGAGCGTGGCATCAGTATTAGCTATGAAACTATTTACCAACATATTTACACTGATAAGCGGAATGGTGGTCAATTATTCCAACATCTACGCCGAAAAGGCAAAGCTTACCAAGTGCGCAATAAAGATAAGCAAGCTGGTCGAGGTTTTATCAAGAACCGTGTTAGCATCGATGAACGACCAAGTATCGTTGACACACGTAGCCGAGTTGGTGATTGGGAAATAGATTTAGTCATTGGTAAAGGACACAGCGGCGCATTGGTGACTATTGTTGAGCGTAAAACGCGTTTTACCGTATCGACACGTATTAATGATAAATCAGCAAAGACTGTCACTGCGGCCACTATTGCATTATTAAAACCATTCGAAGATGCAGTGTTAACCATTACCGCTGATAACGGTAAAGAGTTCGCTTATCACA
>NZ_CBRF02000110.1 GCF_000470315.2 Psychromonas sp. SP041 | reverse complement strand
CACCTCCTTACGTAAAGAAACACATTAGCAAGCCTTACGATGAATTTGCTTAGGCAAATAAATCTACCGGCCAAAGTTTTTGCTACGCAAATACTTAGCGAGTGCCCACACAGATTGTTTGATTAGACTGATTAGAAAGCAAAGTAGGTTCCGGGTCCCCATCGTCTAGAGGCCTAGGACACCGCCCTTTCACGGCGGTAACAGGGGTTCAAATCCCCTTGGGGATACCAACTACTACTTTATAAAAAGATACTTAATAACTGTTCTTGCTTAGAATGATTATTAAGTGTTTTTAACACTGCTCTTTAACAATTAGGAAAGCTGATAAATGTTCTTATTTATCTCACAATAACAATGACCTATCTTGTGAATAACAAGGTAAGTTGATTGGTGTGATAAATATAAACGAAATTGTTCTCAGTATTTAAATTAACTATTTGTAGTTAAAATAGATACTGTAATCAAGCAAAATAAAAAGCACACATTATGATGATTCGTTATCGTAATGTGAGTACGTATCTACTCAGTTAATTTATTAACTGATAGGTGCACGAAAAACGATTGTTTTTCATATGTAAAATATGAGTCACAAGCGTCTTGGAAACAACATATGACACTTTTTAGGTGTT
>NZ_CBRF02000109.1 GCF_000470315.2 Psychromonas sp. SP041 | reverse complement strand
GCTGTGGTACCACCTGATCCCATGCCGAACTCAGAAGTGAAACGCAGCTGCGCCGATGATAGTGTGAGGTCTCCTCATGTGAAAGTAGGTCATTGCCAAGCGCCTAATACGATAATCCCTGTTGACTAACGTCAGCAGGGATTTTTTCGTTTTAGCAACTGATAGTGGCTTAATTATTTAATAGTAATACCAATTACATTAAATAAGTGTTCTAAATTTCCGTAGGAAAAATGACTTAGTTTAAAGCATAAACTTAGCTAAGTAGTTGTTTTATTTGTGAAGTTGGCAACGAAGAAAATAAGTTGTTTTAACAAGTGAAATAGATCCGTTAATGAGTGTGATTGGTATAATATATATTTTTTAATTCCCAAGATATATCGGCAATAGGGGGCTATGTGGTTAGCTTTTTATTGACTGGTTACCCTTATTAACTCGCTTATAAAACAACTGTTTTAGCAAAGTTTGAGTGTAATGAAATACTCTCCACTAACGTTGTAACAAAGTTCTTTATTTGTTATACCAATTCCGATAATTAAGTTTCCAGATTAGTCCAGTCTCTATAACATTGTGAGATGACTCTATTTTTGTCTTCGCTGAAGCGATTCCAAGCATCACAACATTTATTGACAATATCGTTATAA
>NZ_CBRF02000108.1 GCF_000470315.2 Psychromonas sp. SP041 | reverse complement strand
GAAGACGGTAATACTGAAACAGTGAGTGTGACAGTAGACCCTGTTGCTGACGACACCGTATTAGTGGCTGATAGCGCAACAACGAATGAAGATACACCTGTCATTATCAATGTTGTGGACAATGATACCGATGTTGATGGCGGTGTTATTTCACCGGTTGATACGGTAACGCAAGGGGCGAACGGCACAGTTGCTATTAACGATGATGGCACGGTGACCTATACGCCTGATGCTGATTTCAACGGCTCTGATAGCTTCACTTACACCAACGAAGACGGTAATACTGAAACGGTGAGTGTGACAGTAGACCCTGTTGCTGACGACACAGTATTAGTGGCTGATAGCGCAACAACCAACGAAGATACACCTGTCATTATCAATGTCGTGGGCAATGATACTGATGTGGATGGCGGTGTTATTTCACCGGTTGATACGGTAACGCAAGGTGCGAACGGTACAGTTGCTATCAACGATGATGGCACCGTAACCTACACGCCAAACGCCGATTTCAATGGGTCGGACTCATTTACGTATACCAACGAAGACGGTAATACTGAAACAGTGAGTGTGACAGTGGACCCAATCGCTGATGACACAGTATTAGTCGCAGATAGCGCGACAACCAATGAAGACACGCCAATTACCATTAACGTAATTGGTAATGATA
>NZ_CBRF02000107.1 GCF_000470315.2 Psychromonas sp. SP041 | reverse complement strand
GCTGTATCAGTAATGGCAGTCGTCACATCCGCTAACGTCGGTGCATCATTCACTGGGTTAACAGTAAATACAATCGCTTGTGTCACTGACTCACCACCTGGATCAGTCGCCGTGAAGCTAATATTTTCTACACCATTGAAGTCATCGGTTGCACTCGTAAACGTTGCAATACCATCCACAATCGTCACGCCAATGTTGCTGTTACCGCTCACCGTGTAAATTAGGTCTGCGTTTGAGGTTTCAACGTCTGAGAAGTATTCTTTTAAATCGATAGTGTATTCGGTGAAGTCTTCGTTTTGTGTTTGATCAGGAATATCAGTACTGTTAATCGGCGTATCGTTCGCTGCCGTGATATCTATTGTAAACGTTGCAGTATCGCTTAATGCATTATCAATACCAGTATCCCCGCCACTGTCCGTAACACGGACGGTGAAGGTTTCAGTGGTGTCGCTTGATAACGCATCAATCGCTGCTGCGTTTGGCGCAAAGCTGTAACTGCCATCGCTTGCTAAAGTTAATGTTCCGTACGTACCCACATGAGTATCTGTGCCATCTGTGAAGTCGTAAGTAAAAGCGCTATCATCAACGTCCGTTGCGGTTAATGTACCTGTAGTTGCATCGAAGCTATCGGCTGCCGCTGTATCAGTAATGGCAGTGGTCACATCCGCTAACGTCGGTGCATCATTCACTGGGTTAACAGTAAATACAATCG
>NZ_CBRF02000106.1 GCF_000470315.2 Psychromonas sp. SP041 | reverse complement strand
ACAGCGAGTAGTTTTAATCGTTGTCTCGCATTGGTTGTCGCATTAATTAATTCAGCAAAATTGTGACTCATATTAGCTCCTTTGTAAGAAACTTAATTAGATCACATATTTATCGGAAATGGTATAAGTACATAAGTACACACACTAAAAACCCCGCAGGCTAAAGCAAGCGCCCCAAAGTCAAAAACGAGATCACCTTCTAGTCAATAGAACTTTCAGTAAGGGCTATATTTCAGTTCATTAACTTCAGGATCTAACCGCTGAAACTAAAAACCCCCTACTGACGTCAGTCAACAGGAATTGTCGCGTATTTAAAGTATAGCAAGCTTGGCAATGCAAAGGCGACGCAGCGCTCCAGTACTCATAAAACTGCCTGTCGGTAAACTCGTCCTACTATCGTAGTGGTTCTTCAGTCATATATTAAACGCTCTAAACGAAAAAATCCCTGCTGGCGTCAGTCAACAGGGATTGTTCGTGTATTTAAAGTATAGCAAGCTTGGCAATGCAAAGGCGTCGCAGCATTCCGTCACTCATAAACCTTGCATGTCGGTAAACTCGCCCTACTTTCTGCTCTCAAATAATTCAGTCGCTAAAACGAAAAAATCCCTGCTGACGTCAGTCAACAGGGATTATCGTATTAGGCGCTTGGCAATGACCTACTTTCACATGAGGAGACCTCACACTATCATCGGCGCAGCTGCGTTTCACTTCTGA
>NZ_CBRF02000105.1 GCF_000470315.2 Psychromonas sp. SP041 | reverse complement strand
CAATCGCTTGTGTCACTGACTCACCCTCTGGGTCAGTTGCAGTGAAGCTAATATTTTCAACACCATTGAAGTTATCAGTTGCACTCGTAAACGTTGCAATACCATCCACAATCGTCACGCCAATGTCTCTGTTACCCGCGACGCTGTACACCAAGTCTGCTGACACGGTTTCAGCGTCTGAGAAGTATTCTTTTAAATCAATGCTGTAATCAGCAAAGTCTTCGCTTTGAGTTTGGTCTGCAATAGATGTGCTGCTAATCGGTGTATCGTTCGCTGCCGTAATATCTATCGTAAACGTTGCAGTATCGCTTAAGGCATTCTCAATACCAGTGTCGCCGCCACTGTCCGTAACACGGACCGTGAAGGTTTCAGTGGTGTCGCTTGATAACGCATCAATCGCTGCTGCGTTTGGCGTAAAGCTGTAACTGCCATCGCTTGCTAAGGTTAATGTACCGTACGTACCCACATGAGTATCTGTGCCGTCAGTGAAGTCGTAAGTAAAGGCGCTATCATCAACGTCCGTTGCGGTTAACGTACCCGTGGTTGCATCAAAGCTATCCGCTGCTGCTGTATCAGTAATGGCAGTCGTCACATCCGCTAACGTCGGTGCATCATTTACTGGGTTAACAGTAAATACAATTGCTTGTGTCACTGACTCACCCTCTGGGTCAGTTGCAGTGAAGCTAATGTTTTCAACGCCATTGAAGTTATCAGTTGCGC
>NZ_CBRF02000104.1 GCF_000470315.2 Psychromonas sp. SP041 | reverse complement strand
TAGCCAATGATACCGACGCTGATGGCGTAGCCTCGCCTGTCGCTTCAGTGACGGATGGTGAGAACGGCACTGTGGCTATCAATGATGATGGCACGGTAACCTACACGCCTAATACTGATTTTAATGGGTCGGACTCATTTACGTATACCAACGAAGACGGTAATACTGAAACAGTAACGGTAACCGTAGATCCTGTTGCTGATGACACAGTATTAGTGGCTGACTCAGCAACAACCAACGAAGATACACCAGTCATTATCAATGTCGTAGGTAATGATACCGACGTTGATGGCGGTGTTATTTCACCCGTTGATACGGTAACGCAAGGGGCGAATGGCACAGTTGCTATTAACGATGATGGTACGGTGACCTATACGCCTGATGCTGATTTCAATGGGTCGGACTCATTTACGTACACCAACGAAGATGGCAATACTGAAACAGTGAGTGTGACAGTAGATCCTGTCGCTGACGACACCGTATTAGTGGCTGACTCAGCAATAACAAACGAAGATACACCTGTCATTATCAATGTTGTGGGCAATGATACCGACGTTGATGGCGGTGTTATTTCACCGGTTGATACGGTCACGCAGGGTGCGAACGGCACGGTTGCTATCAACGATGATGGCACGGTGACCTACACGCCTGATGCAGACTTTAACGGCTCTGATAGCTTCACTTACACCAACGAAGACGGCAATACTGAAACAGTGAGTGTGACAGTAGACCCTGTCG
>NZ_CBRF02000103.1 GCF_000470315.2 Psychromonas sp. SP041 | reverse complement strand
TCTTTTACTGCCCAATTCGATATTTTTTTAAAGTCGATAGATTTGGGCCAATATTGTCTTAATAAACCATTTGTATTTTCATTCAAACCGCGTTGCCATGAACAGTATGGATCTGCAAAATAAACTGAACACTTTAAATTTTTGGTTAACTCTTTGTGATAAGCGAACTCTTTACCGTTATCAGCGGTAATGGTTAACACTGCCTCTTCAAATGGTTTTAATAATGCAATAGTGGCCGCAGTGACAGTCTTTGCTGATTTATCATCAATACGTGTCGATACTGTAAAACGCGTTTTACGCTCAACAATAGTCACCAATGCGCCGCTGTGTCCTTTACCAATGACTAAATCTATTTCCCAATCACCAACTCGGCTACGTGTGTCAACTATACTTGGTCGTTCATCGATGCTAACGCGGTTCTTGATAAAACCTCGACCAGCTTGCTTATCTTTATTACGCACTTGGTAAGCTTTGCCTTTTCGGCGTAGATGTTGGAATAATTGACCACCATTCCGCTTATCGGAGTAAATATGTTGGTAAATAGTTTCATAGCTAATACTGATGCCACGCTCTTTCTTAAGCCATCCTGAAATTTGTTCAGGGCTCCATTTATCATCTAGTTTTATATTTATTAATGCAATCAGAGGAGGTGTCATTTTTATTGCTTTACGGGCATCAATACGGCGTTTAATTGTTGCTTGTTGAGCTTGATTAATACGGTAACCTCGCTTGCCTGTATTGCGAGCAAACTCTCTACTAAGGGTCGATTGACTCACA
>NZ_CBRF02000102.1 GCF_000470315.2 Psychromonas sp. SP041 | reverse complement strand
AACTGAATCATCAACATTCCTTTAGTATAAAAACCGCTATTTACTATAATAAGTAAACCAACCTCAAACGGGCTTGTCCAACACCCGAATAAGGTGTCGGCTGCGCGACACCTATTCTTGTTTGTTATGTTTTATTTACGCTTAAACATACGAAGTAAGGCATTTAGGTTTATTCCTAGCCCCATAAAATTTGGTTTAAGCTCAATTATATCTTCAGCAGGACTTGATTGATTAACACTATTTGATAGCCACTCTCTACCATTTAAATTAGCTTTAACATGGAAATAGGTAAAACTACCGCTTAGAGGTCGGTGAGCAGTAGCATCAATATATTGTGAATTTAACAAATCTTCAATAATAGAAAGATCGTAATCAGAGCTACTATCAATTTTGTCTACACCACCTACAGAGATTAACTTATTCAAAGTAGCAATATGAGTATCCATACTTTCCTTAAAACATAACAGCTTATTATACGGAACTTATCCGCATTTTCCGTGGATAGATAGAACAGTATATTTTATTTAAATTTGATACAAGAGTAACAAATTATATCAATTAAACAATGTGTTAAAAACAAAAATAAAACCTTAATCATGTGGATAGATAGAAAAAGTCCGTATTAACAACAAAAAATACGGAACAACGCCTATACTGTATATAAGAGGCTCTGTTGTACTTAAGTGTTGTTTGTATTTATTCTGTTAATTTTAAAGTGCGCATTCAACCCATACCTGTTCAGAATGCTCTTTATTTTGTGCCATAAAACGAAACCAACTTAGGTAATTCTCT
>NZ_CBRF02000101.1 GCF_000470315.2 Psychromonas sp. SP041 | reverse complement strand
TAGTAGTTACGGAATTGCTTTTCTAATACACCGTACATACGACGTACTTTTTGCTTTTCACGTAATTGTAAACCGTAGTCTGATAGACGAGGTTTACGCGCACCATGTACACCTGGTGCGTTATCAATTTTACACTTAGATTCGATCGGACGGACGCCTGATTTTAAGAATAAATCAGTACCTTCACGACGGCTAAGCTTAAGCTTAGGACCTAAATATCTTGCCATTGTTCTTTCTCCAATTACCTTAGAAAGTTGCGATTAAACGCGACGTTTCTTTGGTGGACGACAACCATTATGTGGGATCGGTGTAACGTCAGTAATATTAGTCACACGGAAACCCGCCGCGTTTAGTGCGCGAATCGAAGATTCACGACCAGGTCCTGGTCCATTTACAAAAACTTCTACGTTTTTAAGGCCATACTCTTTTGCTGCTTCAGCAGCACGTTCAGCAGCAACCTGTGCAGCAAACGGAGTAGATTTACGAGAACCACGGAAACCAGAACCACCTGCAGTAGCCCAAGAAAGAGCATTACCTTGACGGTCTGTAATAGTTACGATTGTGTTGTTGAAAGAAGCATGGATGTGAGCCA
Organism: Psychromonas sp. SP041; assembly: GCF_000470315.2. Lineage (GTDB taxonomy): Bacteria > Pseudomonadota > Gammaproteobacteria > Enterobacterales > Psychromonadaceae > Psychromonas. The sequence goes on along the minus strand of NZ_CBRF02000101.1, from coordinate 246 downwards.
TACCATCAGCAACTTGCTTTTTAACGCGCTTGCGAGCACGAGTTGGTGTTTTAGCCATGATCTCTTACCCTATTTCTTAATTGCTTTGCGCGGACCTTTACGGGTACGAGCATTCGTTTTAGAACGCTGTCCACGTACAGGCAAGCTGCGACGATGACGAAGTCCACGGTAACAACCAAGGTCCATTAGACGCTTGATGCTCATAGATACTTCACGACGTAAATCACCTTCAACGGCGAATTTAGC
>NZ_CBRF02000100.1 GCF_000470315.2 Psychromonas sp. SP041 | reverse complement strand
CACCTCCTTACGTAAAGAAACACATTAGCAAGCCTTACGATGAATTTGCTTAGGCAAATAAATCTACCGGCCAAAGTTTTTGCTACGCAAATACTTAGCGAGTGCCCACACAGATTGTTTGATTAGAAAGTGAAGAGACGTATAGATAGACCTTAGGGTCTGTAGCTCAGTTGGTTAGAGCGCACCCCTGATAAGGGTGAGGTCGGCAGTTCGAATCTGCCCAGACCCACCAATTTCTTGTAAAATGAAATTGGATTTCTATTTATATACACCATGTTGGGGCTATAGCTCAGCTGGGAGAGCGCCTGCCTTGCACGCAGGAGGTCTGCGGTTCGATCCCGCATAGCTCCACCACTCATTCTTAAATGAATAAGTGACCAACATGATGAGAAGCCTTAGATAAGCAACACTACTTATCTAAGGCTTTTTTTAACGAAAAAGTCTGCTCTTTAACAATTAGGAAAGCTGATAAATGTTCTTATTTATCGCACAATAACAATGACCTATCTTGTGAATAACAAGGTAAGTTGATTGGTGTGATAAATATAAACGAAATTGTTCTCAGTATTTAAATTAACTATTCGTAGTTAAAATAGATACTGTAATCAAGCAAAATAAAAAGCACACATTATGATGATTCGTTGTTGTAATGTGAGTACGTATCTACTCAGTTAATTTATTAACTGATAGGTGCACGAAAAACGATTGTTTTTCATATGTAAAATATGAGTCACAAGCGTCTTGGAAACAACATATGACACTTTTTAGGTGTTGTATGGTTAAGTGAATAAGCGTGCACGGTGGATGCCTAGGCAATTAGAGGCGATGAAGGACGTGGTAATCTGCGATAAGTCCAGGGGAGTTGATAACAAGCGTTATATCC
>NZ_CBRF02000099.1 GCF_000470315.2 Psychromonas sp. SP041 | reverse complement strand
GAGGTAATAAAACCTTTAATATCACCCTTTGGATCTTGATAACATATCATTCTTGCTTGCCAAGTCTCTGGTAATGTTGGGTTTTTAGTTCTCGCTTGCGGGGATACGGGCATTTCAATTAATAAATCATTATCGCCGTATCGCTCTATAACTTCATACCTCATCGATTTTTTTACCGGTGTTAGCCAATGTGCATTAATACCGAACTGTTGCCAGTTGAGCATTAAGTCTGCTGAAAAATAACAACGATCAAATAAGGTTAATGAATCTTCTGGAATATCGGTCAGCAACCGTTTAGCTAAGGTTATTTCACCGACGCTACAGCTATCAAATGCAGCACCAAGTAACATCCGAGTATGCGTTGAATGCAAAGAAACCATACGAAGTTGCGGATAAACTGGGTTGGATTTAGAGATAAAACCAAATGCGTCCCTATTTTCTGGTGTGTCTTGTGCTCTAAAGGTCGTCCCATCTACGGCTAATAACGTTAAACCGATACTATGTTTTTTAGTAATAATAACGTTATGCCAAGCCGCACAGGTTGTACTAAAAAGGTAACTCATAGGAGATTCACCTAATCGCTTTCGACAATCTGTGAGCACACTAGGGGCAACATGGTTATAGACTTCATCAGGGGTAGTTTGCAAAGCAATATCTAATGAGCCGCAGACTTCTTTTATTGAACAATTCCGCATCAACCCCATCATGATGATTAACCAAATAGCTTGCTCTGCAGGTAGGCGGCGACGTCGAACACTCGCTTTTTGAGTACAAAATAATGCTTCTTCAATCCATTTAGAATCAATCGCTGTTAATACATTGTCGTAAGCATCTTTATTTTCAAATGATTCATACACCAATTCCATTTCTTGATTAAACAAAAAAA
>NZ_CBRF02000098.1 GCF_000470315.2 Psychromonas sp. SP041 | reverse complement strand
TAACGAGGCTGTAGAATTTCTCATTTCAGCCTGTTTATTTTAAATAAAAATGACAGTAGCTTACATTTACTTGAGATTAAATAGATTATTTTGTTTTTATTAACTAATTGATTAAATTGAGTCATAAATGGGATTAGAGGGCTAAATATGCGGGATTTATTGAGTTAAGGGCTGAGCCCTTCCGTTAATGTAAACTATTCCTTAACTTCTCTATATTATGAACAAGACAGTACATTTGCCATTGCGTATTCACTTTATCTTGGCCGCGCAGCGTGAATTTATTCATCCCTTTATTCACCGTAATATTACCGAATACAGGCTCAATAGCACCTAGTCGTTTACTATATTCTCGCCTGCCAGGACTACTGTCTATTTTTACTCGCATTTTATCGGTATATGAGATAATTTTATCTTTTATATTCGTTTCAAACTGAACCTGCCGACCTTGTTTTATAGGTTTCTTTCTCATGCATTGAGTTTGTAATGGGCAAACGCGGCAATCTTTTAAATACCCTGAGTAGCGAACATAATGCCGACCTGCTGTTTCGATATTTTTAACACTCAACCACATTTCCTTACCTGCTGGGCAATGGCACGTTTGTTTCTTTTCATCAAAGTAGAAGTCATTACTATTAAATAATCTAGACCGACCTTTACTTCGTTTTAATCGTCGTTTCTCTTGCTCTGTTTGATACGTTTCACTTTGACTAAATAAGGGGTTACGACTTCTAAAGGCACTATCAGCCATGTAAGCATCGAGCCCAGTGCTTGCCATGAATTCAAGATTAACTTCACTATGGAAACCGCTATCTGCGGTAAATTTAGTGGTTGAAAAAGTATCAGGAGTGCCTAACTTGGTAAGTTGTGCTTGCAGCTGTTCGATGGCAGGTTTTAAGGTTTGTTGTTCACCAACTGAACCCCATGTTTGCGCTTGTAAGATGATTTGATGTTTATCGTCGTTAATGGCAATGCCATTGTAGCCTTG
>NZ_CBRF02000097.1 GCF_000470315.2 Psychromonas sp. SP041 | reverse complement strand
TAACCTCAATTCTGCTTAAGGAATTGAACTAAATGCCCACCTAGCGATCAGATCTTTCGACCAAGAACGATTTGAAAGCAACATAAGGTGGGCAGATGGATAACTTAGTGGAATTATTTTGTGATGTCGATGATTTTTGTCATCAATTTATACCTCAATGGGAAACACGACTCATTACTGATGGGACTCGTAAGCGAAAACGCAGTTCGGCAATGTCTTTCGGTGAGAGAATGACCATTATGATCTCATTTCATCAATCAAATCATAGAGATTTCAAGAACTTCTACATCGGCTTAGTTCAACGATATTGGACAGAGTACTTTCCAACTCTCATCAGTTATACCCGCTTTATCAATACTATGTCTGAACTTATTGTCCCTATGTGTGCTTATTTCCAAACAGTTAAAGGTAAACCGACAGGGATTGCATTTGTCGATTCGACGAGTCTTAAGGTATGCCACAATATTCGAATTCCTAGAAATAAAGTATTTGCTAAGACAGGAAAACGTGGAAAAGGAACGATGGGGTGGTTTTTCGGTTTTAAGCTTCACCTTTTAATTAATCATCAAGGTGAAATCCTTGCGTTAAACATCAGTCCAGGTAACACGAATGACCGTACACCAATACCTGATTTATGTAGAAATCTAACGGGTAAGTTATATGCAGATAAGGGATATATTGGCAATAAGTTAACAGAAAAACTAAAGAGGTCTGATATTGATTTAGTCACTACTGTCCGTAAGAATATGAAAATAAAAGTAATATCAGTTTTCGATAGAGCCATGTTATCAAAGAGATACATAATAGAAACAGTTAATGACCAACTAAAAAACATATCTCAAATAGAGCATAGCCGCCACCGAAGTGAAGCAGGGTTCATGCTCAATGTCATTTCAGGAATAGTGGCCTATTGCGTAAAAAAACAAAAGCCACGTATTAAGATATCTAAAAGTGAATTAGAGATGATGGCAGTCTAATAAATGCTATTGCTTATCCAGAACTCAGGTTA
>NZ_CBRF02000096.1 GCF_000470315.2 Psychromonas sp. SP041 | reverse complement strand
CTATCAACGATGATGGCACGGTGACCTACACGCCTGATGCAGACTTTAACGGCTCTGATAGCTTCACTTACACCAACGAAGACGGCAATACTGAAACAGTGAGTGTGACAGTAGACCCTGTCGCTGATGACACCGTATTAGTGGCAGATAGCGCGACCACGAATGAAGACACGCCAATTACCATTAATGTTGTAGGTAATGATACTGACGTGGATGGCGGTGTTATTTCACCGGTTGATACGGTAACGCAAGGGGCGAACGGTACAGTTGCTATTAACGATGATGGCACCGTAACCTACACGCCGAATGCTGATTTCAACGGCTCTGATAGCTTCACTTACACCAACGAAGACGGTAATACTGAAACAGTGAGTGTGACAGTAGACCCAATCGCTGACGACACCGTATTAGTGGCAGATAGCGCGACCACGAATGAAGATACACCTGTCATTATCAATGTTGTGGGCAATGATACCGATGTTGATGGCGGTGTTATTTCACCCGTTGATACGGTCACGCAGGGCGCGAACGGCACAGTTGCTATCAACGATGATGGCACGGTGACCTACACGCCTGATGCTGATTTCAACGGCACTGATAGCTTCACTTACACCAATGAAGACGGTAATACTGAAACAGTGAGTGTGACAGTAGATCCAATCGCTGATGACACAGTATTAGTGGCAGATAGCGCAACAACGAATGAAGATACACCTGTCATTATCAATGTTGTGGACAATGATACCGATGTTGATGGCGGTGTTATTTCACCGGTTGATACGGTAACGCAGGGTGCGAACGGCACGGTTGCTATTAACGATGATGGCACAGTGACTTACACGCCGAATGCTGATTTCAACGGCTCTGATAGCTTCACTTACACCAATGAAGACGGTAATACTGAAACAGTGAGTGTGACAGTAGACCCTGTTGCTGATGACACCGTATTAGTGGCAGATAGCGCGACCACGAATGAAGATACACCTGTCATTATCAATGTCGTGGGTAACGATACTGACGTGG
>NZ_CBRF02000095.1 GCF_000470315.2 Psychromonas sp. SP041 | reverse complement strand
AGGCTCTGTTGTACTTAAGTGTTGTTTGTATTTATTCTGTTAATTTTAAAGTGCGCATTCAACCCATACCTGTTCAGAATGCTCTTTATTTTGTGCCATAAAACGAAACCAACTTAGGTAATTCTCTAAATAAGCGGTGCCTACGCCACAAAATCGCTTAAGCCAAGACTTCCAGCGCATCATATAATTATTTAATGTTTGAATATGATATACGCTTTCAATAACACGTTGATTATCCAAACCAATTAATCTTTTATGATCAATGTTCAAGCCTTTGGCAATGCCTATGTAGGATATATTACCATCTGTGCACAACACGGAACCTTCTGAGATAATAGGGGTTAAAACGGCCTCAATATTTTCTTTTGTGTTATTTTCGATAACCTTGTGCACTATATTTCCAGATCTATCTAATACCATGATAATAGGGACTTGAGGGATATTGCCACCACCTCGCTTTCGGGCTGGTCTACAAATTTTTCTTTTGCCTTTAAAAGACTCTGCAATAAAAGTTTCATCGGCTTCAATAATTCCATGTAAATTAGAGGGGGTTATAGCCTGAGGTTGCTTTAAGAAAATATGACGCCATCGAAAAGCTGTTTTAAGGTTGATATCTAAAAGGGAGGCAGACTTTCTGAGTGAAGTGCCGTTCCACATTAAATTAGAGTAATTAATCCATTTTTCTGGTTTTCTCATACGGTAGAAAGGTGTTGAAAATAGAGCATTAAAGGTCTTTGAACAAGCCTTGCATCTAAAGCGCTGAATGCCTTGCCTAGTGACTCCCCACTTATTAATAAGCTCAGAGTCACAATAAGGACAACTGCAAACACGATCTTCATGCTCTGCTATTGCTTTACCAATTTGATTATTTGAGATGTTATTTTCAACCTCATGCCGTAGCTTTTTAAGGTCAGGGTAGTTTAGGTTGGTAACTTCTTTGAGAATGCCTTTTAGTTTATTGTTGATCATAGCTACACCTTGAATTTCAAAGTAATGATAACTAAATATTAAACCATCAACACCAAACTACAACAGAGCCATA
>NZ_CBRF02000094.1 GCF_000470315.2 Psychromonas sp. SP041 | reverse complement strand
GAGCGAATAATAACTATTAGATCACAGAGGGACAGTTCAATCAAGGTTGTTTTTTGTACAATGAGATATTATAAAAAAAGAACGTGAAAACGTTCTTTTCGGAGAAATTCTACAGCCTCAACGCCGCCATAAGCGGCTAAGTAATAGTTTGCTAAAATGTGAAGCGAAGCGGAACCGAGCAAACTGTTACGTGTCCGACTTTATGGCCTTGTTACGTGTTTTCAACTTGAGCAGGCAAAATTTCTTTTAAAAATGGAAATTCGAAAATACAAGATGAATTAATTTTTTTACGAATAGCATCGTCACCATCACCATGTTTTGCCAAACAAAGATAATACTTAGTATTTTCATGAATAGCATAAATGAGCTATTCACCAGTCGTTTTTTGTTCTTCTCTACGTCTCTGTAAGTTACCTGTAACGAGATCGTTCACTATATGAGGAATATCCTCAGCAGTCATATATTGCTCTTCACCACTTTTTTGAGCATCTATTATTTTTTGCTCAAAATAAGGAATACTGTAATTTTTTAGCGCATTATTGACATTTTGAGCTAGCCCAGAAATGCTACCATCCATGTAATGTTTATGCCAAAGACCTTTAAGTGGAGGTCTTTTAAATTCAGATTGCTCTTTAGTGTGACTTTCAGGTTCAGTTCCCTCAAGAAACTTCACCTCATGCATGACAGCATCAACATTTATAAGGCTATTTTCAAACCCAAAGAATAAGTCTAACAAAAACGATATGCTATAGCGGTTTTCTAATACCTCAGCTATCCGAATCATTTTTTTGAAAACGTTAATTTTTGCGTACATATCAGGGGATTCTTCTTGAAACTTATCTAAGAAAACATTCTCCAAATTCACTCCTTTTTCCTCACAAAAACTTTCCATATAGAACTCCATGATGATTACAACACTGACACGTAACGCCGCAATAAATGGCGCGTAGGTTGGCGTTGTTTTTGCTGGCTTTTTATTTTCAGCAAAAACCGTGACAGCCGTAATGCGTCCGATTTGATTGCCTTATAGTCCGACCAAGCCATTTAATTTAATAGATTCATTCATTATTATATTAAATGGAACATGCTTCTGTTGGTTACGAATATTGAATTGCTAAACATACAATGTTTTTAACAAGACGTTCGAACC
>NZ_CBRF02000093.1 GCF_000470315.2 Psychromonas sp. SP041 | reverse complement strand
TGTAGTGGCATAATGAATTTGGCCATCTGATTAGAGGTGATAAACTCACTTTAACTAATCAGGTATTAATATGACAAAACAAACAAGACCAACTTATTCACCCGAATTTAAATTAGAAGTTGCACAACAAGTCGTTGATATGAGGCGACCTGTAAGAGATGTAGCAGAGAGCTTAGGGTTAGGTAAATCAACGGTAGATAAATGGGCAAGGCAGCTTCGGAATGAGCGAAATGGACAACTATCATCAGCAACACCATTGACACCAGACCAAATAAAAATACGAGAGCTTGAGAGAAAGATAAAAGACTTAGAAACAGATAATACAATATTAAAAAAGGCTTCAGCTCTCTTGATTCAGGACTCACTCAAAGGTTTTCGTTAATTAGCGAATTTCAAGAGAGCATTGGTATCGTTAAACTGTGTGAATTATTCGACGTTCATCGCAGTAGCTACCGTTATTGGTTAGCTAATCCAGATAACATAATACCTGAACGTATACGTTTAATTGCCGAAATGAAGCGTTGGTTTACGGTGAGCCATGGCTCTGCTGGTGAGCGTAGCTTAGTCACATTACTGGCCACATCAGGCTTTAATGTAAGTCGCTGGTTGGTTAACAAACTGATGAAACAAGAAGGACTCGTTAGTCGACAGCAGCCCACTCACAAGTATGCTAAAGGTGAAAAAGAACACTTATCAATACCCAATGTACTTAATCGGGACTTTAGTCCAGCAGCGCCTAATCAGTCATGGTGCGGTGATGTCACTTACGTTTGGACGGGTAACAAATGGTCTTATTTAGCGGTGGTTATCGATTTATATGCGCGTAAAGTCATTGGCTGGGCTATTGGAAATAGCCCAGATAGCGAGCTAACTAAAAAAGCATTAAGGATGGCTTTTGAAAGTCGAGGTAAGCCAAAAAAGCTATTATTTCATAGTGACCAAGGTTGCCATTATACAAGTAAAACATTTAGGCAATTGTTATGGCGCTATGGGATTAGACAGAGCTTAAGTCGCCGTGGTAATTGCTGGGATAATGCGCCAATGGAGCGTTTCTTTAGGAGCTTTAAAACAGAATGGATGCCTAAGTTAGGTTATTCAGATATGAATACAGCGAGGCTGTCGATTAGTGATTATATAAATGGCTATTACAATCGATATCGCCCACATCAGTTTAACGGCGGATTTTCACC
>NZ_CBRF02000092.1 GCF_000470315.2 Psychromonas sp. SP041 | reverse complement strand
TTTAATATTTTTGTGTGGTAACAATGATATTAGCCTACACGTTGGTAATGGTGTAGGGGAGTCCAATTATCTATTTAGCTCAATTTACGCCTTAAACCAAGTCATTTTTCCTGCGCAAAATTTAGATTACTTATTTAATATAATCGGTATGACTCACCTTCTTAAACGTCAACTTTAGATATTTTTAATGTGTTTTTTTATTTTGATTTGAGCAATTTGAAGCGATATTCAATCAATGTTTTTATTAGTTATATTACTTATTTTTTAGTTTTATCTTTTTTACTTTTCTTTGTAGAGGGTTATTTTGTATAGCTTTGGTTTTTTAATCTAAATTTTTGATAAACTTATGTTTTTAATTTCTATTGGTTTTGATCACTTAATTAAATATTAATTAATAATCAAATTTACTATTGCTAGGTACTTGTCTATAGTTATTACTTTAGGGGTGTTTGTTTAATTTTTTTAAACTTATCTTTTTTAAGATGAAATTTGATGAACCGTATGCAGATGTGCAAGTAAGTTATTTCAAAAAGGGCAGCATAAATTTTTAATTTTAATGCTGACTCTATTGTCAATTATGTAATACATAATTATTAGAAGTTTTAAAGTAGCGTGGGGAATAATAATGGAAGAGCAAAATAATCTAGTTAACGAAAATAATGATACTGAAGTTGAATTAACTAATGAACAGTTAACTCAAGCTGAAGAACAATTAAATCTTTCTGGAGAACAATTAAACTCAACCGATAAACAATTATCCCCATTAGTTGATGATGGAGAAGTAAAAGCAGATTCAGTGAAAGAGAATGCTTCTACACCGGTAGAACCAGGTGATGTTAATGCAGAGATCGATATTGATGATCTTGATGCGATACTTGCACTTGGCGAAGAGGTTTTTGACTTAGATATTGAAACGGCTGCCGGTGAAGAATCTGATGGTGGTTTTTCACTTGTTGATTTTGAAAGAGATGGTGAAGAAACCATCGCTAAAACTAACTTTCAGACTATTGGTTTAGAAGATGAGACTACCCCAGTCGATTTTACTGATGAAGGTGAAAATTTAAGTGCCATCAATACGAATGATACTATTGAAACTAACGATACACCTATTTTAACATTAATTAGTTCAAACAATTTTACTGAAGATAATGGCAATGCTGTTGAAGGTGCAGAAGTCGCTACTTTTGAAACTAATGATGAAGATGGCGATACGGTAACAGTGACACTAAGTGACACAGAGAACTACGCGATTGTTGGTAATACTGTGGTGCTAACGGATGTTGGTG
>NZ_CBRF02000091.1 GCF_000470315.2 Psychromonas sp. SP041 | reverse complement strand
TCTTCTGCTCCAAAAATAAATACACTGATTTCTTGTTCAGTACCATTCACGGTGATGACAAAATTTTCGACTACACGCTCTCCTGCATCGATATATTGAACCAGGCTATTATCAACCGCATAAGACCAAACGCCCCCATCTGTTATTGTCATTGTACCGAGTTGTCCAGTGCCTGATGTCGAACTTATAAATGTAACGCTCGCATCAAAATTAGCACTATCAGAATCGTCAACATCGGTGAACTGGAATCGACCACCGTCAATAAGTTGCTGTCCCGAAGTCACTTGGATATCTTCTGTTACGCTACCTCTTTCGAATGCGGTACCAACTGGTTGTATTATTGTTGGATCATCAGAGCCATTGATAGTAATAGTGATATCGTGAGTCGTACCATTTAATGTAACGGTATAAACTTCTGTTAATGTTTCATCTTCACCTAAATACTGTACCGCGCTGTTATCTACTTCATAAGACCAATTGCCATCAGCATCAATAGTAATATCACCGAGTGCAGTATCTCCAGCTTCTGCAGGTAAAAATTCAACGGTAGGAACAAAGTTTTCACTGTCTTCAGTATCGACATCAGTGAAAGTTAAGGTACCACTATCAGTTAACTTACTATCTGCTGTTACGTCAATATCTTCCGTTACTTCACCTAGATCACTATCTCCATTTTCAACTGTAATTTCAGTTACATCATCCACACCGTTGATAGTGATAACAATCTCTTGTTCAACACCATCTGTGGTCGTAACCTTAAAGGTTTCCACTAAGGTTTCAGTGTCATCTAACGATTGGATAGCGCCTTGCGTATTATCCGCGGCGTACGTCCAACTACCATCTGCTGCAATAGTCACTGCACCATAAGCACCCGTTACCGTTACGGGCGTAAAGGTGGTTGTATCGTTCGTATCTACATCGGTTAACGATAACGTGCCTGACGTGCTTAATGTCGCTGCATCATCTTCTGTTACGTCGCCCGTTGCATCGCCTGTCACAACGGATAAGTCATCCACACCGTTGATAGTGATTTCAATTTTTTGTTCAACACCATCACTAGTCGTAACCGTAAAGGTTTCTACTAACGTTTCAGTGTCATCTAACGATTGGATAGCGTCTTGCGTATTATCTGCTGCGTAAGACCAATCACCGTTGGCATCGATAGAAATAGTACCAAATTCACCCTCTACATCACCAACTACAAAGGTAGTTTCATCATCAACGTCTGATACCGTCAACGTGCCTGAAGCAGTTAAGGTCGCTGCCTCATCTTCGGTGACCTCTCCTTCGCTATTACCGCTAACCACGGAGATATCATTTACAGGATC
>NZ_CBRF02000090.1 GCF_000470315.2 Psychromonas sp. SP041 | reverse complement strand
ATTATTATATTAAATGGAACATGCTTCTGTTGGTTACGAATATTGAATTGCTAAACATACAATGTTTTTAACAAGACGTTCGAACCAACAGAACAACTCGCTTCAAAACGCATACTCAGGGATCGCCTACCACGACTATCTATAAGACCTGCGAGAAACGAGCCTTAAGCACATTCCAACATTTACTTTACGCGGAGGAGCTTTAAAATGAAAGGATATAATATTGATAATTTTGCTGTTTTAATAGGAATCGATTGGGCTGATAAGAAGCATGATATATGCGAACATCCCAACCATACTGAAATATATAATTACTCCATCATTAAACATAAACCTCAAGCATTACATGACTGGGCAATGGAGCTTAAACAACGCTATCCAGAGCAAAAAATCGCTATCGTTTGTGAACTCAAAAAAGGCCCTCTCATTTATGCACTAGCTAAATATGAACACCTGACTTTATTTACCATAAACCCTTCAACAGTTGCAAAATATCGTAAAGCATTCACGCCAAGTGGTGCAAAGGACGACCCTTCTGATGCATTAATACAGGTCGAAATTCTGACGTTACACATGGATAAACTCTCCGTTATTGAGCCTGAGTCAGCAGCAATACGATCACTCTCTCAACTCGTTGAATATCGCCGAGGCTTGGTGCAAAACAGTGTTGATTTATCCAATAAAATAACCGCAACATTAAAGAATTATTATCCACAAGCTCTTGAATGGTTTAAAGAAAAAGACACCATCATATTTTGTGATTTTATTCTAAAATGGCCGTCATTAGGTAAAGCTAAAAAAGCCAGAAAAAAAACATTATTAGACTTTTTTAATGCACATAACTCACGTTATGTAGACGTTAACAACAAGCGGATCCTCGGTATAAAAAATGCAATGCCATTAACCGAAGATAAAGGAGTGATAGAGCCTAACCAAATGTTAGTTGAAGTGTTAATTAGCCAATTCAAAATATTATTACAAGGTATTGAGCAACTTGATAAAGCAATTAAAGGAGCTTACAAAGCGCAAGCAGATAAAAATATATTTGATAGTTTACCAGGTGCAGGCCCACAACTTGCTCCTCGTTTATTAGTCGCTTTTGGCAGTAATAGATCGCGTTATCATGATGCATCAGAGCTACAAAAATATGCAGGTATAGCGCCTGTTATTGAACGTAGTGGCAAGAAAATGTGGACACATTGGCGGTATAGTTGTCCTACTTTTTTAAGACAAACATTTGTTGAGTGGGCTGGTTTTTCGGTTCGTTATTCATTCTGGGCAAAGGCTTATTATGAGCAACAACAAGCTAAAGGAAAACCACATAATAGTATCATTAGAGCCTTAGCCTTTAAGTGGATCAGGATAGTATTTAGATGTTGGAAAACTAACACTCCCTATG
>NZ_CBRF02000089.1 GCF_000470315.2 Psychromonas sp. SP041 | reverse complement strand
TTATACCATATATGGACCCTCTCCGATTGCAAGACAATTTAGATCGTTGAAATAGAGTACATTGCAGCCATATATTCGGCTTTTTATGAGGTATCATCGATGCCTCTAGCCCTGATGGATTTCCGCCCCTATTACCTCATCAATCCGGCGGCTTATTATAGCCCTTGGTATAAAAAGGTTTCCTATAGGGCAGTGCTGAACTGTATCCCATCAATCTCTATTCTCTAGCAATATTACAGGGTTGTTAAACTTTCTTATATATTGATTAACGCTTTTAACTTATTGTCGTTTTGAACTTATAATCTTCTTGATGATGCAACATCGCCCATGCCATTCGCGCCATTTTATTTGCTAATGCAACCGTCGCATTATTGTAGTTACTGCGCGCTTTTAGTTTTTGAGCCCACACGCTGACTTGATCTGTTTTATTATCGCAATGCCGTAAAGCTGACCTTGCTCCATTAATAAGCTGCGTTCTTAAATAAGTATTTCCTCGCTTAGAAATACCTAATAACGTAGGCTTTCCTCCCGTTGAATGTTGCCCCGGAACTAACCCTAACCAAGCGGATACGTGGCGGCCACTTTTAAAGGCTTTTCCATCTCCGATACCGGCATAAAGTGCACTAGAAATGAGAGGACCAATACCATTCATTGTAGTGAGTCGCTGGCAAACTGTGTTCTCTTGGCTTATGGCCATGATTTCTTTATCTAACAATGCTATTTTCTGAATTAAATCATCTAACTCTTCCCTCAAACTTAAAAAATAACGGCGAGTGAATGCGCTTAATTCATTATCGGCATCCTCTAAAAATATCGGTAAGTTTTTCTTTAAGTGAGCCAATCCTTTAGGAGTAACTAAACCATATTCAGCGAGTAAACCACGTATTTGATTGCTTAATGCAGTTCTATTATGCACAAGCCTTTCCCTTATCCGATGTACCATTTGTATATCTTGTTGCTCCAGTGATTTTAAAGGAACAAAGCGCATGTTGTGACGTTGGGAGGCTTCCGCAATTGCTTCTGCATCGTTGTAATCATTTTTATTACCTTTGCGATATGCCGTTATAAATTGTGGCGCAATCGCTTTAACTTCATGCCCACACCGTATAAGAACGCGTGACCAATAATGTGTACTACCACAAGCTTCCATGACGACAATGCAAGGTAATAAATTAGAAAAATATTCAAACATCTTTTTCCGTGTTAACTGTTTTTTCTTTAATACCTTGCCTGATTCATTCATCCAAATTAAATGAAAAGCAGATTTTGCGATATCTAACCCGATTGTTATAGTATTCATGTGACCCTCTCTATTTTTCTGTATATAGATTGTTTAACACTTCTATATTGGCTCATTTGAAGCCGTAAGTGGAGTGGAGAGGGTCCATACCATTAATCACAATAAATA
>NZ_CBRF02000088.1 GCF_000470315.2 Psychromonas sp. SP041 | reverse complement strand
CTGAATCATCAACATTCCTTTAGTATAAAAACCGCTATTTACTATAATAAGTAAACCAACCTCAAACGGGCTTGTCCAACACCCGAATAAGGTGTCGGCTGCGCGACACCTATTCTTGTTTGTTAGCTGTATATTCTGATGGTCAAAAGATGCTTTATTTAGGCATCTCGAATTGTGGCATTAGAACAACAAAACCTTCCGTAACTTCGTTTCTTAGTTTAGATAACTCTCGACTTTCATTCGATTCGTAAAAACTTTTTGCTAACTCTCTATTTTTGAATTTGTAAACAACCATATGTGAATACGGAGAAGAGCCTTCCAAGCAGTCAGCATGATTGGCAATGACTAATTCACCACCAAACTTTTCAACTATTGGCACTGATAACGGACCTAACAACTCGATTCTTTCTTTATCGATAATATTGTAATGGTAAATAATATAGCAACTCATTGCATACCTCTTTTACAGCTAACACCGCGCTAAGTGGACTAAAATGGTGGGTTATAATGTGTAGCGAAGCGAAACTTAACCCACTGTTTTAGTTAAGTTTTAAGCGCCTTGCATGGATAATATCCCCACCAAATAGTTACCTTTTAAACCAGTTTAGGTAAAGTGAGGCCCAAGCTTTGGCTGCAACCAAAGCCTTCTTATACAGCAGCTCGATTAAGCGAAGGATCCTCATTTGAGAGACCGATAACAAGTATGAGCGCTGTATAGGACTCCAAGCATTAAACTCGAATAGTCAACTGGGCCTCGAGCCCGAATAGCAAGGCGGAGTCAGCTTATTATGAATTGCAAAAAAAATCAAAAAGAAATCACCATCGGTGTCGACACGGGTAAGTTCCAACTCGATATTCATATCAGACCTTTAGATATCTACTTTACAGTAGATAACAACGAAAAAGGCATTAAAGAAGCGTTAAAGAAAATCAAACCGCATAAACCGACCCGCATTGTCATTGAAGCAACTGGTCGACTTGAGCATACATTTATTATGGCTTGCTCAGAAGCAAAGTTACCCTTTGCAGTAGCCAATCCTGCTCATGTTAAAAAGTTTGCAGGGGCAATCGGGCGTAAGGCTAAAACAGATAAACTAGATGCCCAGCTGATCGCTCATTATGGTGAAGCCATTAAACCATCACTATCCACGTTAAAGCCAGAAAACATGCAGTTAATGAGTGATTTGTTATCACGAAGAAGACAGCTTATGACGATGCAGACAATGGAAAAAAATCGTCTTCAAATTATGCCTAAAGAAATTACTAGTATCATCAAACCTATTTTAACGGCCATCAAAAATCAGATAGAAAAAGTCGATATTAAGTTAAGTAACCTGAGTTCTGGATAAGCAATAGCATTTATTAGACTGCCATCATCTCTAATTCACTTTTAGATATCTTAATACGTGGCTTTTGTTTTTTTACGCAATAGGCCACTATTCCTGAAATGACATTGA
>NZ_CBRF02000087.1 GCF_000470315.2 Psychromonas sp. SP041 | reverse complement strand
AAATTGAGCTAAATAGATAATTGGACTCCCCTACACCATTACCAACGTGTAGGCTAATATCATTGTTACCACACAAAAATATTAAATGGAGTCCAATAAATGAATAATACTAGAATTGGTGTTGATTTAGCAAAAGATGTTATCCAAGTTTGTATTTATGCAAGAAATAAAGTGCTTTCTAATACTGAAATGACATATCAGGCGTTTGCTCTTTGGTTAATCAATACCAAACCTACCACTATTATCTTTGAGGCTTGCAGTACATCAAACTACTGGAACCAGGTCGCATTATCATTAGGCTACGATGCAAAATTAATTTGTCCTAAATTTGTTTCTTCAATTAGAAAGAAACAAAAAACAGATGCTAATGATGCGCTGGCAATCGTACAAGCATCATTTGTTCCCGATATAACTTTTATTTCTGGAAAAAGTATTGAGCAGCAACAATTACAATCAATTATGCGATTACGCGACTTAGCAACAAAGCAGAAAACAGCCTTGAGCAATCAGTTAGGAGCGTTACTACTGGAATTTAATATTCGCTGCTCCCCAAGATTAGGTGGATTAAGAGGCGCTATTGAAAGCGTATTAGAAAATGCTGAGAATGAATTTTCATGTGCACTTCGTAACTCACTGAAAGCAGCATGGGATCACTACTTAATTATATGCCAGTCTGTTGCAACCTATGATGAATCACTAATAAAGGCGATTAATGAGCATCCTGAATGTAAGAAACTTTTAAAACTAGAAGGTGTTGGTGTCATCAATGCCGTTAATTTATACATCGCATTAGGCTGTAGTGAGATAGGTGTTTTTGCTAAGGGTAAAGATGCAGCGGCGTGTATAGGGTTAACACCAATACAGCACTCTTCCGGAGGAAAAACTAAGCTGGGCTCAGTTGGGAAGTATGTAAAAAACAGCATACTCAGAAGTCAATTGGTAGTCGGGTCTATGGCTGCGATTAGAATGATAGTTAAAAGAGATGCAAAAACAAAAAAAGAACGTTGGATACAAGAGTTAGTATCTCGACGTGGCATACGTTGTGCTGCCGTAGCACTTGCCAACAAAAATGTACGTACGGCGTATGCAATGATAACTAAAGGAACTGATTACAAAGCGGAATTACTTGCCATGTAAAGACATTCAAACAATAAAAGAATAAAAGAATAACTAAGATAAAAACTAGAAAGTAAATATGTGATGTTCACTAAAGGAATTGACGAAATAGTAGAATCTTTTTCTGCGTAAAGAAGTTCAAACAATAAAAGCAATAACTAAGAAAAAATCAGCAAGTAAAATCAGTGAACAACCAAGAGACTTTGATCTCGCTTAATAGATGTGATTACTTGTGCGCGTAAATATCAGAGAGCCTGAGTTAGCTACTCAATGAGAGCTCGTACATAAGTGAGCGCTTTATTCTTAGTTATTAATTTTGTTGTTGACACAGGGGAGTCCACATAGGTTGTTCCCTTT
>NZ_CBRF02000086.1 GCF_000470315.2 Psychromonas sp. SP041 | reverse complement strand
ATGGGTGCTGAGATGGTCACTCCACGAAGGCATCACAATGTGCCAAGATTGGATAAGTGTTCAGCAAATCAATCTAACCATGGAGTGACCAAAATGAAATGTAGCGTAATTAGTATCGACCTAGCAAAGAATATTTTTCAAATATGTGTATTAGATGAAAATAGAAAAGTGCTGTTTAACAAAAAAGTAAAACGCTCTGAACTGTTACACGAACTAAGGCAGTTTGAACCTACGTTAGTCGTGATGGAAGCTTGTTATAGCTCAAATCCATGGGGAAGAAGAATTGAAAAGCTAGGGCATACTGTCAGATTAATTCCGCCTTTTGTCGTTAAACCTTTTGTGATTGGCAATAAAAATGATGCCAATGACGCTCTCGCGATTGCTGAAGCCTCATTAAGACCAACAGTTCGTTTTGTTGCGGTTAAATCGACTGAGCAACAAGACATTCAATCACTACAACGGATTGCTGAACGATTGGTAAAAACAAGAACGGGTGACGTGAATCAGTTAAGAGGTTTATTGTCTGAGTACGGCGTAGTGGTTGGAACGGGTATCACGACTTTGATGAACGCAGTACCTGATATCGTTGAAGATGCGAATAATGAATTAACGTCGATAGCACGCAGTTTTATCCTACGTATTTATCGTAATATACAACGAATAAGTGTTCAAATTGAAGCAGTGAAAATAGAGTTGATCGACCTAATTAAAGACAAAGATGAATATGCATTGTTACAAAGCATACCAGGTATCGGGCCTATTATTTCAGCCGCTTTAATGGCATCAGTCGGTGATGCGGGGGCCTTTAAAAATGGCAGGCAGCTAGCCGCTTGGATTGGCCTAACACCGACACAATATGCCAGTGGTGAAACGAATCGAATGGGTAAAATAAGTAAGCGGGGCAATAGTTCGCTTAGAAAGTACCTAATTCATGGTGCGCGCACGGTACTGAACTGGTGCGAGAAAAAAGGCGATGTATTGAGTTGTTGGCTGAAAAAGCTAAAAGAGCGAATGCATGGGTGTAAAGCAGTGGTTGCTTTGGCCAATAAGCTGGCCAGAATCATTTGGTCGGTATTAACGACTAAGCAGCCCTTTGATGTGACTAAAGCTTGCGCATAATAAAGCACACTGAATAGATAGAATATGAAAAATAATTTAATTAATCCACCACCCTAAACGGTAATAAGCATTGATGATTTAAAACGGTTTGTCTTACTCGGAACCTCAGCTGGACTTCTGCCTTTTAAGGTATAATGGGTGCAAAGGCGAGTAAGACTTCTTCTGGAATTCAGGAGGGCGCGGCTTCCCATAAAGTAGCCATTAAGACGCCGGATATATGTCAAGAAACCGTTATCTCTATGATGTAAAGAGCAGTTTAGACAAAGGTGATTTATCGACTAAAACGATCCTGTACAAAAGACAAGTTTAATCAGGAAAACACCCCTTTATTAATAAGGGTGACGAGTCTTCTGTACGTAATCAATTATTAAACAGAAAATAAAAATCAATCTAATCTTGATTTATAAAGAGTGACCATATATGTCCA
>NZ_CBRF02000085.1 GCF_000470315.2 Psychromonas sp. SP041 | reverse complement strand
CATCACAAAATAATTCCACTAAGTTATCCATCTGCCCACCTTATGTTGCTTTCAAATCGTTCTTGGTCGAAAGATCTGATCGCTAGGTGGGCATTTAGTTCAATTCCTTAAGCAGAATTGAGGTTAAGTAGATTGATTGAGAAATGCAGTGAATATAAAACTAAAAATACAATCATCCAAAGTATGCCAGGTATCGGTAATGTCGTTGCATTTAACCTATTAAGTGACATGCCAGAATTAGGGTATTTAACCAATAAAGAAGCTGCATCATTAATTGGTGTTGCGCCCTTTAATAAAGAAAGTGGGCGTTATGAAGGTCAACGAAACATACGCGGTGGGCGCCATAAAATACGAACTGTGATGTACATGGCAATGATGTCAGCGATGCAATGTAATCCGGTTTTTAAAGCAACATATCAACGATTATTAGCAGCAGGAAAGCCAAAAAAAACCGCCATCATTGCTTGCGTTCGTAAGATGATTATTATCCTAAATTCGATGGTTAGAGATGGTGTCATGTGGAATCCTAAAATGAATACAAATTAGGATTTGACACCATAGTCACTTGTTATGCGCTGATACACCTATTATTCTCATTGATTTGGTGTATAGCGACTTTTAATACCTGCAAACAAATTTTAGCTGTATGCATAGTAGGATTAAAGCCTGTACTCATTTGTTCGAATGGGTGAACGTAATTTCTAAAGTCTCTGAGGGCATGACTAAATTTATGAACGTCATGGTGCAATAAATTTATCTCTTTTGAAACATCTATAAAATTTGCAAGTGACCACTCTTGAAACGGCTTTACCTTTTGCTCCCGATTTTTTGGTGCACTTTTAGCACAATTAAAGATCCTAGGGTTACTAGTTGCTACACCCAGTAAAATACCCTCAAGCGTACTACCTGCCATAAGAATTACAGAAAGTGGAGCATTGGCAGAAAAACAACTCTCTATTTCTTTAACCCTATATTCAAGTACGCTGGTTATAGTGCTATCCAGTTGAAGGTTAGATAACTTTAAATCTTTAAACTCTTGGTTGAGAAAACCTTCTTCATCATTTGTTTTCTTAGGAGCCGTAAATTCAACTTTATCTAATTTTTGAAATGAGATGTCAGCGTGATTTCTTACAACCTTCCATTTATCAAATGCTAGATATTTGTTGAACTCTAAGATGTGTAAATCTAGTTTTTCTGGGTTTTCAATAAAGCTAACAGGAGAGAATAAATTTTTAATGCATTTGTCAATATTTGGTGTGCCATTTATTGCTGCAAGTCTTTCGTCGGTAAACATCCAGCGCGAAGGAAAACCTTGCCCATAACTATCGCTAAACCCCAATTCATTAAAGAATTGAATTATTTTAGGTCCACTTCGATATTCTGTTTCTTCGTTAATAAGAATGCGAAGTTTTTCTAATGTTTTCGTTCCTAGAATCAATCTCAAATCCTTGACTTTGCTTAAGCGCATAACGAGGCTGTAGAATTTCTCATTTCAGCCTGTTTATTTTAAATAAAAATGACAGTAGCTTACATTTACTTGAGATTAAATAGATTATTTTGTTTTTATTAACTAATTGATTAAATTGAGTC
>NZ_CBRF02000084.1 GCF_000470315.2 Psychromonas sp. SP041 | reverse complement strand
TTAAGTGCAAATTAAACTTTAAATTGAAGAGTTTGATCATGGCTCAGATTGAACGCTGGCGGCAGGCTTAACACATGCAAGTCGAACGGTAACAGAAAGTAGCTTGCTACTTTGCTGACGAGTGGCGGACGGGTGAGTAATGCTTGGGAATATGCCTTATGGTGGGGGACAACAGTTGGAAACGACTGCTAATACCGCATAACATCTCCGGATCAAAGTGGGGGACCTTCGGGCCTCACGCCATAAGAGTAGCCCAAGTGGGATTAGCTAGTTGGTAAGGTAATGGCTTACCAAGGCGACGATCCCTAGTTGGTCTTAGAGGATGACCAGCCACACTGGAACTGAGACACGGTCCAGACTCCTACGGGAGGCAGCAGTGGGGAATATTGCACAATGGGCGCAAGCCTGATGCAGCCATGCCGCGTGTGTGAAGAAGGCTTTCGGGTTGTAAAGCACTTTCAGCGAGGAGGAAAGGGTAAATCTTAATAGGGTTTATCTGTGACGTTACTCGCAGAAGAAGCACCGGCTAACTCCGTGCCAGCAGCCGCGGTAATACGGAGGGTGCGAGCGTTAATCGGAATTACTGGGCGTAAAGCGCGCGTAGGCGGTTAATTAAGTCAGATGTGAAATCCCAGGGCTCAACCTTGGAACTGCATTTGAAACTGGTTAACTAGAGTTTTGTAGAGGGTGGTAGAATTTCAGGTGTAGCGGTGAAATGCGTAGAGATCTGAAGGAATACCAGTGGCGAAGGCGGCCACCTGGACAAAGACTGACGCTGAGGCGCGAAGGCGTGGGGAGCAAACGGGATTAGATACCCCGGTAGTCCACGCAGTAAACGATGTCTATTAGAATTTTGTGGCTATATGCCGTGGGATTCAAAGCTAACGCATTAAATAGACCGCCTGGGGAGTACGGCCGCAAGGTTAAAACTCAAATGAATTGACGGGGGCCCGCACAAGCGGTGGAGCATGTGGTTTAATTCGATGCAACGCGAAGAACCTTACCATCCCTTGACATCCAGAGAATCTGTTAGAGATAGTAGAGTGCCTTCGGGAACTCTGAGACAGGTGCTGCATGGCTGTCGTCAGCTCGTGTTGTGAAATGTTGGGTTAAGTCCCGCAACGAGCGCAACCCTTATCCTTATTTGCCAGCGGGTTATGCCGGGAACTCTAGGGACACTGCCGGTGATAAACCGGAGGAAGGTGGGGACGACGTCAAGTCATCATGGCCCTTACGGGATGGGCTACACACGTGCTACAATGGCAAATACAAAGGGCTGCTAACCAGCGATGGTATGCGAATCTCCTAAAGTTTGTCGTAGTCCGGATCGGAGTCTGCAACTCGACTCCGTGAAGTTGGAATCGCTAGTAATCGTGGATCAGAATGCCACGGTGAATACGTTCCCGGGCCTTGTACACACCGCCCGTCACACCATGGGAGTGGGCTGCACCAGAAGTCATTAGCTTAACCCTTCGGGGATGGCGATGACCACGGTGTGGTTCATGACTGGGGTGAAGTCGTAACAAGGTAGCCCTAGGGGAACCTGGGGCTGGATCACCTCCTTACGTAAAGAAACACATTAGCAAGCCTTACGATGAATTTGCTTAGGCAAATAAATCTACCGGCCAAAGTTTTTGCTACGCAAATACTTAGCGAGTGCCCACACAGATTGTTTGATTAGA
>NZ_CBRF02000083.1 GCF_000470315.2 Psychromonas sp. SP041 | reverse complement strand
AAAATATTAGCTTCACGGCGACTGATCCAGGTGGTGAGTCAGTGACACAAGCGATTGTATTTACTGTTAACCCAGTGAATGATGCACCGACGTTAGCGGATGTGACGACTGCCATTACTGATACAGCAGCAGCGGATAGCTTTGATCCAACCACGGGTACATTAACCGCAACAGACGTTGATGATAGCGCCTTTACTTACGACTTCACTGACGGCACAGATACTCATGTGGGTACGTACGGAACATTAACCTTAGCAAGCGACGGCAGTTACAGCTTTACGCCAAACGCAGCAGCGATTGATGCGTTATCAAGCGACACCACTGAAACCTTCACGGTCCGTGTTACGGACAGTGGCGGCGATACTGGTATTGATAATGCCTTAAGCGATACCGCAACGTTTACAATAGATATCACGGCAGCGAACGATACGCCGATTAACAGTGCAGTTATCCCTGAACAAGTTAATGCAGAAGATTTTGCTGATTACAGCATTGATTTAAAACATTACTTTTCAGATGCAGAGACGTCTGTTGCAGATTTAGTTTATAGCGTTAATGGTAACAGCGACATTGGCGTGACGATTGTGGATGGTATTGCAACGATCAGCAGTGCAACGAGTCATTTCTCTGGTAGTGAAACAATAACCTTTAGTGCCACTGATGAAAATAATCTGACGGTTACTCAAGATGTTGTTTTTAGTATTGAGGAAGTAAATGATGCCCCATTATTAAGTGATGAAACGATATCTATCGAAGATACAGGTTTATTTGATTCATTCGATGATTTAACTGGGGTGTTAAGTGCGACTGATGTAGATGATACTAATTTTAATTATGACTTCTCAGATGGGAGTTTAACTCAAGTTGGGATCTATGGAACATTAAGTTTAACTGCTGCAGGTGATTATACCTTTGTATCAAATGAATCGAGTATTAATGCTTTGTCATCAAATACAACAGAAATGTTTGATATTAGAGTGAAAGATGAAAATGATGCTATAAGTAGAGCAACATTTACAGTAGAAATAATAGCTGCGAACGATACGCCGATTAGTAATACACCTATCGCAGACCAAACTCAAAGCGAAGACTTTAATGAATACACTATCGATTTAAAAGAATATTTCTCAGACGCTGAAACCGTGTCAGCAGACTTGGTGTACAGCGTCGCGGGTAACAGCGACATTGGCGTGACGATTGTGGATGGTATTGCAACGTTTACGAGCGCAACTGATAACTTCAATGGCGTTGAAAACATTAGCTTCACTGCAACTGACCCAGAGGGTGAGTCAGTGACACAAGCAATTGTATTTACTGTTAACCCAGTAAATGATGCACCGACGTTAGCGGAGGTGACGGCTGCTATTACTGATACAGCCGCAGCGGATAGCTTCGATGCAACTACCGGTACATTAACCGCAACGGACGTTGATGATAGCGCCTTTACTTACGACTTCACTGACGGCACTGATACCCATGTAGGTACGTACGGTACATTAACCTTAGCAAGCGACGGCAGTTACAGCTTTGCG
Source organism: Psychromonas sp. SP041 (assembly GCF_000470315.2). GTDB lineage: Bacteria > Pseudomonadota > Gammaproteobacteria > Enterobacterales > Psychromonadaceae > Psychromonas. Next base: position 280 of record NZ_CBRF02000083.1, on the reverse strand, counting down.
CCAAACGCAGCAGCGATTGATGCGTTATCAAGCGACACCACTGAAACCTTCACGGTCCGTGTTACGGATAGTGGCGGCGATGCTGGTATTGATAATGCATTAAGCGATACTGCAACGTTTACGATAGATATCACGGCAGCGAACGATACGCCAATTAGCAGCGTAGCGATTGCAGACCAAACTCAAAGCGAAGACTTTGCTGATTACAGCATTGATTTAAAAGAATACTTCTCAGACGTTGAAACCGTGTCAGCAGACTTGGTGTACAGCGTCGCGGGTA
>NZ_CBRF02000082.1 GCF_000470315.2 Psychromonas sp. SP041 | reverse complement strand
ACAGCGAGTAGTTTTAATCGTTGTCTCGCATTGGTTGTCGCATTAATTAATTCAGCAAAATTGTGACTCATATTAGCTCCTTTGTAAGAAACTTAATTAGATCACATATTTATCGGAAATGGTATTACTTTAAATAGTCAAAGTAAAGCTGATCGAGATATGCTTTTAGATGCTATAAAAAATATTACGTTAAGCTCTGCTGAAATGACTGTGAGCTATGCTCGTAATAATACAGCGACTCTTCAGAATAAAAAAAAGCCATCATTAGCCAAAGAGTTAGCTGAAAAGGCTTCGATAACCTCTAGTGTGAATGCTACTCGATGTGACGTTATTAAAAACTCTATAGATGATGCAGGGTTTGAAAAAAATGTAACCGTGACTTGCGACAACGATTACGCTTACGTTACTTCTTCTACTTACCCTGAACATGAATTAATGAATGGTATTACAGGTACTAATGAACAAATACCTGTCCCTGCAGAAGGTTATGCAGCACCCATTAAACTTATCCCTAATAAAGCTAAGGCATTAACAACGATTGATGCAGCCGTCGGTGTCGCCGTTAATGGTGTTCCTATATACGATTACTCTGCGCAAGGGGAGTTAGATGTAAGCGAATACGATGCAAAGCACGATACTTTAGCGCTTGGTCAATTAGATAATTGTGGTGGGCATTCAGGCCGTGGTGATGACTACCATTATCATGTTTCACCGACATGTATGATCGATACAATGAAAAACCAAGCAAGCGATGCCATTATTGGTTGGGCATACGATGGGTATCCATTGTATGGCAATAAAAATCCGGACGGCAGTGATATTAAACAAGGTGAATTAGATGTCTGTAATGGACAAGTTGATGAAACATTTGGCTATCGTTATCAAACATCAGTAACAGCTCCTTATATTATTCAGTGTTTAGTGGGGGAGGTTGATACCAGTAAGTTACCAAGAGTTGCACCCTTAAATGGTGATACACAAAAAATAAGAGCAGATCTTAAACCACCAAGGGGTGGTGTTGATAATTTAACCCATACTATTTTAGAGGATGGTAGCCGTTCAATGACTTACTCATATCAGGGAGAGGATTACTTTACGACTTATAGTCCATCAGTTAAGGGTGATCATTGTTACGACTTTAAACAAAAAACAATCAGTAATGGAGGGGAAATTCAGACGGGTACATTCTGTAGGGAGGCTCAATCAAGTGACCATCAACCTGTTGTTACAAATTAAAATAAAATATTCAAAAGTTCTTCTAATTCTTCTTAGAAGAACGATTATTTAATTTTCCAAATAACACTAAATATTCACATACTGAATATTTACCTTTGTAATGATGTAAGGCAATTAATATGTATCCATTAAATAATTTTAAATTTGCACGCTTATTGTTATTACTCGTTTTTGGAGTGACGACGTTCAGTGCACCACTCAGTGCGCATGACTTAAATGAAACAAGTGCTCAAGTCATTTTAAGAGATGGACAAGTTGAAGTGAAAATTATTACCGATATTAACTATTTAGTTTCTAGGTTACAAAATAATCAAGCTTGGTTAATGGGGGATATTGAGAAGGTCATGCCTGATAACTTAAGTGACAACGAACAACAAATCGTGATTAAAAAAACACTTAAACAAGGCACTCATTTAATGCTCAATAATCAGATGATTAGTTTTGAGAGAGTTACTTTGACTAATGATAATGATCAACATAGTGTTGAAATTGTTCTTCAAGCAAAGCATCAATTTAAAGAAGTCGTTGATATCTCAGTTTCATTCGATAAAAGTTTAGGCGTGGTACATGCTAGTTTTGTGAAGCCTCGTTATCGTTTAGTTGGCTTAGGCGAGCGTGCCGAGGTCTCTTTTTAAATCTGAATTAGATAGAGTAAAGTTTATCGTTATTAGTGATTAATTATTGGTTTTTATACCAATCACACTAATTAACTGATCTATTTTACTGGTTAAAATAACTTATTTCTTCGTTGTAAATTTCGTAAAGGGAACAACCTATGTGGACTCCCCTGTGTCAACAACAAAATTAATAACTA
>NZ_CBRF02000081.1 GCF_000470315.2 Psychromonas sp. SP041 | reverse complement strand
GTTACAGCTTTGCGCCAAACGCAGCAGCGATTGATGCGTTATCAAGCGACACCACTGAGATCTTCACGGTCCGTGTCACGGACAGTGGCGGCGATACTGGTATTGATAATGCGTTAAGCGATACTGCGACGTTTACGATAGATATCACGGCAGCGAACGATACGCCGATTAGCAGCGTAGCGATTGCAGACCAAACTCAAAGCGAAGACTTTGCTGATTACAGCATTGATTTAAAAGAATACTTCTCAGACGTTGAAACCGTGTCAGCAGACTTGGTGTACAGCGTCGCGGGTAACAGCGACATTGGCGTGACGATTGTGGATGGTATTGCAACGTTTACGAGTGCAACTGATAACTTCAATGGTGTTGAAAATATTAGCTTCACTGCAACTGACCCAGAGGGTGAGTCAGTGACACAAGCGATTGTATTTACTGTTAACCCAGTGAATGATGCACCGACGTTAGCGGATGTGACCACTGCCATTACTGATACAGCGGCAGCCGATAGCTTTGATGCAACCACGGGTACATTAACCGCAACGGACGTTGATGATAGCGCCTTTACTTACGACTTCACTGACGGCACAGATACTCATGTGGGTACGTACGGTACATTAACCTTAGCAAGCGATGGCAGTTACAGCTTTGCGCCAAATGCAGCAGCGATTGATGCGTTATCAAGCGACACCACTGAAACCTTCACGGTCCGTGTCACGGACAGTGGCGGTGACACTGGTATTGATAATGCCTTAAGCGATACTGCAACGTTTACAATAGATATCACGGCAGCGAACGATACGCCGATTAACAGTACTGATATTCCTGATCAAACACAAAACGAAGACTTCGCCGAATACACTATCGATTTAAAAGAATACTTCTCAGATGCTGAAACTATTGAAGCTGAGTTGATTTATAGTGTGACTGGTAATGAAAATATTGAAATAGAGATTATTAATGGTATTGCTACTATAAATAGTACAGAAAACTTTTTCGGAAGCGAAACTTTAACTTTTAATGCTACAGATAAAAGCGGTACAACTGTTAGCCAAGATGTTGTTTTTAATGTTAATGAAGTCAATGATGCTCCGTTATTAAATGCTGAAATAGTATCGATTAATGATAGTACGACACCCGATTCATTTAATGAACTAACTGGCACTTTAACAGCTAATGATGTTGATGATGGTGTTCTTAATTACGATTTCTCTGATGGTAGTTTAAGCAAAGTTGGTGTGTATGGCACATTAAGCTTAACAACAACTGGTGACTATACCTTTACACCAAATGAATCGACTATTAATGGATTGTCATCGAGTACAACTGAAGTTTTTGAAATTAGAGCAACAGATGAAAATGGCGATGCAGGTCGAGCAACATTTACCGTAGAGATCTTTGCTGTTAATGATGCCCCTATTGATAGTGCGATTATCCCAGATCAAATACAAAATGAAGATTTCACTGATTACACCCTCGATTTAAAAGAATACTTCTCAGACGCTGAGACCTCGGCTGCAGATTTAACTTACACGGTGAATGGTAACAGCGACATTGGCGTGACGATTGTGGATGGTATTGCAACCTTTACGAGCGCAACTGATAACTTCAATGGCGTTGAAAACATTAGCTTCACGGCAACTGATCCTGATGGCCAAGCAGTGACACAAGCAATTGTATTTACTGTTAACCCAGTGAATGATGCACCAACCTTAGCTGATGTCACGACTGCCATTACTGATACAGCGGCAGCCGATAGCTTCGATGCAACTACCGGTACGTTAACAGCAAGTGATATTGATGACACAGCCTTTACTTACGACTTCACAGACGGTACTGATACCCATGTGGGTACGTACGGTACATTAACCTTAGCAAGCGATGGCAGTTACAGCTTCGCGCCAAACGCAGCAGCGATTGATGCGTTATCAAGCGACACCACTGAGACCTTCACGGTCCGTGTTACGGACAGTGGCGGCGATGCTGGTATTGATAATGCCTTAAGCGATACTGCAACGTTTACGATAGATATTACGGCAGCGAACGATACACCGATTAGCAGCACATCTATTGCAGACCAAACTCAAAGTGAAGACTTTGCTGATTACAGCATTGATTTAAAAGAATACTTCTCAGACGCTGAAACCGTGTCAGCAGATTTGGTGTACAGCGTCGCGGGCAACAGCGACATTGGCGTGACGATTGTGGATGGTATTGCAACGTTTACGAGCGCAACCGATAACTTCACTGGTGTTGAAAACATTAGCTTCACTGCAACTGATCCTGATGGTCAAACAGTGACAC
>NZ_CBRF02000080.1 GCF_000470315.2 Psychromonas sp. SP041 | reverse complement strand
CTTGTTGAACGAAGCCGCTGTGCGGCAGAAAAACAAAAGACCAATAACGTTCATACTTATTATCCACATCACGTCCTCGTGATGAATAATAGGAGTATAAGCGATGAACACTTCAGAACAACAACACTTTGACCTTTTATATCAACAACATTTGACCAACCTAACACTGCAAGGCATGCGACCCGCTACCATTGACGCGTACTCGAGAGCTGTCCGTAGAATAAGTGCTTTCTTTGACTGCCCACCTGATACATTAACCAAAGCCGATTTAAAAAACTACTTTGCACAACTCATTCAAACCCATTCATGGAGCACCATAAAATTAGACCGTAATGGCCTACAGTTTTTTTATAAACATACTCTCGATAGACAATGGGAATGGCTCAATATTGTCAAACCACCACAAGTAAAACACATTCCTGACATTCTCACGCCACAACAAGTTGGCTTGATGATTAGCCACACTCGTGCGTTGCGTTATCAAGTGTTTTTTCTTGTTTTGTACAGCATGGGATTACGCTTAAGTGAAGCCCTTGATTTGACCGTGAACGACATTGATAGCCATACCATGCAAGTGCATATTCGCGAAGGTAAAGGAGGCAAAGACCGCTTGCTACCTTTACCTAAACGAACACTCTCTGCGTTACGTTGCTACTGGTCAACGCATCGTCATCCTCAGTTGTTATTTCCAAGTATTGGTAAAAATACACAGGTGCCAATGGATAAAGGCAGTGTGCAGAAAGCCTTGAAGAAAGTGATTGTTGAGCTGAGGATTAATAAAAATATTAGCCCTCATTCACTGCGCCACTGCTTTGCAACTCATCTCTTAGAGCAAGGTATTGACCTACGCTCCCTGCAAATACTATTGGGACATCACAGCCTGAATACGACAGCGAAATACACACAACTTACCCCACTCAAACAAAAGGATAACGTCACCGCCCTGAATAAGTTAACTAATAAATTAGCCATTCAATGGGAGGTCTCATGAGCCAATTTATTGCACTACTTGGTCGCTATCAAGCGCAACTGGAGCAACAATATGGTGGATTATTGAATCAAGATATTCGCCGCGCCATCATTGACATGTTGCATTGTAAGCAGGATGAGTCTCGTTATAGCCAATGGCATTGTGGACATTGCCTGCATGACCAACAACACCTTGCATCCTGTGGGAACAGAAGTTGCCCACAATGTTTGCATCAAACCACATCAAATTGGTTAGCCAAACAAACCGATAAGTTATTACCCGTACACTATTTTATGGTGACCTTTACCTTACCCTATCAGTTCAGAGTACTTGCTCAAAAACATCCCAAAGCCCTCTATCAATTGATGTTTAAAATCACATCGAATTTACTAAAAGACTTTGCATCACGAGAGGATAAAGGCAACTTAGGCTTTACCAGTGTGCTGCATACTCACAATCGCAAAAGAGAACTACATCCCCATCTACACATTGTTATTCCTTCTGGTCGCTACGATGCAAGTAAGAAGCAATGGCATAAAGGGGATAAACGCTACCTGTTTAATGCTTTTTCGTTAGCTAAGGTCTGGCGAGGCAGAATGATGGAGGCAATCAATCATCACCCTCAGTTAGCACTACCGACCAACATCCCCAATAAATGGGTGGTTGATTGTCGTAAGGTAGGATTCGGCTTGTCATCATTTCAATATTTATCACGGTATTTGTATCGGGGCGTGTTACCCGACAAAGATATTATTCACATAACCGATGAAGAGGTTACGTTTAGATATAAAGAAGGTCACACCCATTTGATGAAGACACGCACTTTACCCGTACTTAAGTTCTTATGGTTGATACTGCAACATGTGTTACCTAAAGGATTACAGCGAGTACGTGATTATGGGTTTTTAAGGGGAAATGCGAAGCGATTACGCTTACAGATTCTGTTATTGCTTGGCGTGAATGTAGTGGTAGTGCCAACACCACCAAATGTGATGAAACGTATAAATTGCATTTGTCCCTGTTGTCAGCACATCATGCAATTTATGGGCATGGGACGACTGAGTCATTAATGTCTCTTTACGCTTGAGCTTCATAAGTTCATCGGCAGGCAGAAAAATAGAGTGGTCAAAGTAATAAAAGGAGGTTGATTGGCATTCAACATAAAAATATAAGGCACTGATATAATTGGGCTATCGATTGTATCTTAGCGAGACTCACCCTCAGAAAACTGAATCATCAACATTCCTTTAGTATAAAAACCGCTATTTACTATAATAAGTAAACCAACCTCAAACGGGCTTGTCCAACACCCGAATAAGGTGTCGGCTGCGCGACACCTATTCTTGTTTGTTA
>NZ_CBRF02000079.1 GCF_000470315.2 Psychromonas sp. SP041 | reverse complement strand
GAAAACTAACACTCCCTATGATGAATCAACCTATTTAGCGGCGCTAAAAAGAAGAGACTCACCGCTTTTAAAATTTGCAATTAATAGTTAAATTTTACTAGCGGTCCACCTCAGGGCGTGTTGTTAGCACTTATTATACACATATCAGCTTTAAAGCTTTCTCTTTCAAAGTTTCCCTATTTTCACCAAAATGCAACTCACGGTGACAACAAGGGCAAAGAGCAAGACAGTTAGCCACTATATCAGCTCCGCCTTCAGAGAGAGGCTCTACATGATGAACTTCTAAATAAGGTTTTCCATTCACGGTTTTGAAAGGAGCATCCGCACCACAAAGTTGGCAATTCCCTTTTGCAACTGCAAGAACATAAGAAACCACTTGATGGTCTCTATAATATTGATTATGAGTTCCAACTACTTTCTTAGGTGAACTTTGACCGACTGGTACTGACTTCAATATATGATCCGAATCATAAGCTTTATTCAATGCACTAAATGCATCTGGACATAATTTTATATAGTCTTTATATTCTTGAGCTTTGCCTAAAATAAATTTAATTCTCTCTTGCCCATTTACTGTTAAACCTTTTCGCCAATGAATATTAACAAATTCATTTAGTAAACCATGATCTTCGATAAGCTGTATTATTAACCCTTTATATACAGTTGTATCATAGCTTGCTTCCCAAACTATTTTTATGTTTGAAATATCTAAAATTTCTTGCTCAAAACCTTGAGAAATGGCAAAACTCTTAAGCTTTTTCATAGGAAGATCTTGCTGAAATGTATTAATAGCATCTAGCAGTGCATCTAACGCTTTATCACCTTTTTTGTTCACCCATGCAGGGCCGGAGGCCTCTCCATGAGAGTCAAATGTATTGTTTTCGGGAAACAATTCGCTTTGTACAAGAGGGTTTGTTTTCCCTGTAACTAAACCTATTTCGCTATTCACATCATCAGATATTGCTTTTATATAAAATTTTTTAGCTCTTCCTCCATACCCTTCACTTTCAAGTTGTTTCAATAGATTAACGTGAGTAAACTTCAGCTCATTACCACGATTTTGCATATGAGAATTTTGCTCTTTTTCAAATTCAAACCCAACATTTTCCATTTTTGTACGCAATTGTTGAAAGATCTGCTCTCTATTAACGCTCATAATTATGCCTAAAATTAGATTGATACAACTTTAACACACCACATTTTGGAGAATATGACAATAGTGCTAACGCCCACATTAAGCGGACTAAAATTGCGTGCCAAACTTGTTGAGGAACGAAACATGGCACACTGTTTTAGTTCCGATTAAATTGACTTGTTAACCCGATTATCACCAATCTTCGAATTCAGTTATATTGTCTAATCTCGTCACGGTAATTGAACCATCACCTAATTTTGAAGTCCAAAAATGCTTTCTTGCTTTCGGTTTACCAGCACCAGACCATTCAACGACTCGAGTATCAATAGTTTTTAAATATGGCTTTAATAAAACATTTAAGTGTTCATCTAGCCCTGAATAGCCAAATAAAATAACTTCTTCAACTTCTTCTAATGCTAAGCGCAAGTAATCCCAGTAGACAGATAATGCACTAGACGCTGAAATGACAGACGGTTTGTGTTTGACGTGTGTCAGTACAATATGTTGACTTTGTTCATCACGATCAATTGTTAACTGGTCTCTTGAAAGCTTTGTTATACCGTTTCGTTTTTCAACAAATAATGGGGAACCATGTAGATGTAGATAATAGCCGAAATTATTTCCATATCTTCGTTCCAAAGATTCAGATGAAAACCCGCGATCGATCATTCCATCTGCTAAATATCCATTGTAACCACTGAATATATTGTTATCTATAAACGAATTATATAAAAGCTTATCGTAGTTAAGAGTTGCAACATGAGATTTTGTTTTTTTTACAAACTCAATTAATGGCTCATAAAATTCGAAAGGGAGTTCACCGTCATAGTTATGCAAGAATGTAGCTACTTTATGAATATATTTTGCCGTTATTTCGGGGAAGCTCTGGCCATCTTTTGTTAACCAATGTATATCACCTTGACCAATTCGATTCAAAGATGTGCAATATGAAATTGCTTGATGCAAAAGATCCAATTCATCCTCACCTTCAGGTGCTCCTTTTTTCCCAAGACACCGCTCTATCAGCTTTTTTTGATCCGAGGTTAAAACACCATCTTTACACCAAATGGTCTCTAGGGCATTTTGTAACGAGAAGTGTTCTGGAGATAAGCTCATTCCTAGCCCATTTCCAAATATGATTAATTTACGTGGCATACAACTCACTATACTTTCGGGTTAACGCCCTGTTAACAGGCAATAAAATAGTTGGTTGAAATAAGCGACGAAGGAGCAAAAACCAACTGTTTTTTGTCCTTGTTTAACAGCTTGTTGAACGAAGCCGCTGTGCGGCAGAAAAACAAAAGACCAATAACGTTCATACTTATTATCCACATCACGTCCTCGTGATGAATAATAGGAGTATAAGCGATGAACACTTCAGAACAACAACAC
>NZ_CBRF02000078.1 GCF_000470315.2 Psychromonas sp. SP041 | reverse complement strand
ACAGAGAACTACGCGATTGTTGGTAATACTGTGGTGCTAACGGATGTTGGTGCTGCATTAGTCAATAGTGGGCAAGATTTGCCTGCTTATACTTTAACGCCGAGTGACGGTACAACTGATGGTGCTGTCGTCAGTAATGATCCAAGTGTTACTACGGTAAACGATGGACCTGTTTTAACGTTAACTGGTTCAAATAATTTTACCGAAGATGATGGTAGTGCCGTTGAAGGTGCCGAAGTCGCTACTTTTGAAACTAATGATGAAGATGGCGATACGGTAACAGTGACACTAAGTGACACAGAGAATTACACGATTGTTGGTAATACTGTGGTGCTAACGGATGTTGGTGCTGCATTAGTCAATAGTGGGCAAGATTTGCCTGCTTATACTTTAACCCCAAGTGACGGTACAACTGATGGTGTTACCGTCAGTAATGATCCAAGTGTTACTACGGTAAACGATGGACCTGTTTTAACGTTAACGGGTTCAAATAATTTTATCGAAGATGATGGTAGTGCCGTTGAAGGTGCCGAAGTCGCTACTTTTGAAACTAATGATGAAGATGGCGATACGGTAACAGTGACACTAAGTGACACAGAGAACTACGCGATTGTTGGTAATACTGTGGTGCTAACGGATGTTGGTGCTGCATTAGTCAATAGTGGGCAAGATTTGCCTGCTTATACTTTAACGCCGAGTGACGGTACAACTGATGGTGCTGTCGTCAGTAATGATCCAAGTGTTACTACTTCGAATGATCCAACTTTAGTAGCATCCGACACAGCAACCACAATTGAAGATAACCCAATTACCATTAATGTTTTAGCCAATGATACAGATGTTGATGGTGAAGTGTCACCGGTTGATACGGTCACGCAAGGTGCTAATGGCTCAGTTGCTATTAACAATGATGGTACGGTGACCTACACGCCTGATGCTGACTTTAACGGCTCTGATAGCTTCACGTACACCAATGAAGACGGTAATACTGAAACAGTGAGTGTGACAGTGGACCCAATCGCTGATGACACAGTATTAGTCGCAGATAGCGCGACAACCAATGAAGACACGCCAATTACCATTAACGTAATTGGTAATGATACTGATGTGGATGACGGTGTTATTTCACCCGTTGATACGGTAACGCAGAGCGCGAACGGCACGGTTGCTATCAACGATGATGGCACCGTAACCTACACGCCTGATGCTGACTTTAACGGCTCTGATAGCTTCACTTACACCAATGAAGACGGCAATACTGAAACAGTGAGTGTGACAGTAGACCCTGTTGCTGATGACACCGTATTAGTGGCAGATAGCGCGACCACGAATGAAGATACACCTGTCATTATCAATGTCGTGGGTAACGATACTGACGTGGATGGCGGTGTTATTTCACCGGTTGATACGGTAACCCAGGGTGCGAACGGCACGGTTGCTATCAACGATGATGGCACGGTGACCTACACGCCTGATGCTGATTTCAATGGGTCAGACTCATTTACGTATACCAACGAAGACGGTAATACTGAAACAGTGAGTGTGACGGTAGATCCTGTTGCTGATGACACCGTATTAGTGGCAGATAGCGCGACAACCAATGAAGACACGCCAATTACTATTAATGTTGTAGGTAATGATACCGACGTTGATGGCGGTGTTATTTCACCGGTTGATACGGTAACGCAGGGTGCGAACGGCTCTGTTGCTATCAACGATGATGGCACAGTGACTTACACGCCGAATGCTGATTTCAACGGCTCTGATAGTTTCACTTACACCAATGAAGACGGTAATACTGAAACAGTGAGTGTGACAGTAGACCCAATCGCTGATGACACAGTATTAGTGGCAGATAGCGCGACAACGAATGAAGATACACCTGTCATTATCAATGTCGTGGGCAATGATACTGATGTGGATGGCGGTATTATTTCACCGGTCGATACGGTAACGCAGGGTGCGAACGGTACGGTTGCTATTAACGATGATGGCACCGTAACCTACACGCCTGATGCTGATTTCAATGGGTCGGACTCATTTACGTATACCAATGAAGACGGTAATACTGAAACAGTGAGTGTGACAGTAGACCCTGTCGCTGACGACACCGTATTAGTGGCAGATAGCGCAACAACGAATGAAGACACGTCAATTACCATTAACGTAATTGGTAATGATACTGACGTGGATGGCGGTGTTATTTCACCGGTTGATACGGTAACGCAGGGTGCGAACGGTTCTGTTGCTATTAACGATGATGGCACAGTGACTTATACGCCTGATGCTGATTTCAATGGCTCTGATAGCTTCACTTACACCAATGAAGACGGCAATACTGAAACTGTTAGCGTAATAGTAGATCCTGTCGCTGACGACACAGTATTAGTCGCTGACTCAGCAACAACCAATGAAGACACGCCAATTACCATTAACGTAATTGGTAATGATACTGACGTGGATGGCGGTGTTATTTCACCGGTTGATACGGTAACGCAGGGTGCGAACGGTTCTGTTGCTATTAACGATGATGGCACAGTGACTTATAC
>NZ_CBRF02000077.1 GCF_000470315.2 Psychromonas sp. SP041 | reverse complement strand
ACAAGTTTAATCAGGAAAACACCCCTTTATTAATAAGGGTGACGAGTCTTCTGTACGTAATCAATTATTAAACAGAAAATAAAAATCAATCTAATCTTGATTTATAAAGAGTGACCATATATGTCCAGCAATTTCATTCAGCCTAAAAGGTAGTGGTTAAATATATGTGCTATCAAATCACTTTCTGATTTAAATTTATTCTATTAATTTGATGAATATACGTCTCTACACTTTAAGCTTAAATTAAAACATTCAATGGGGTTTAGGAAAGGTTAATGATAATTTATAAATTTAATACTTTATTAAAAGTTACCTTAGTTAGTTTAATCGCATTAATGTCTTTGCAAAGTGCATGGGGCAAAGATGTCAATATATTACAAGGTAATGTGAGGTTTAAACTAAATATTCAAGGACATGGAGTAAAGTATTTCGTGAGTGTCAATGATGTTATTGTTTTTAAACAATATAATAGCGATACACAAGATAACCTAGAGTTACCTATTAACCATTGGATGCATCCAGAGCAAAGTCAGTTTAGGGTATGGGCTGGCGATGCTAAAGGTAATAAATTTCCTTCTGGCGCCTCTGTAAAATTGACATTGGTAATTGAAGATAGAGATTCAGGTGCTAGTTATAAATTACCTATAATTGAACTTAATGGGAACGAAGTCTATGATCATAAAACGCTAAATACAGTTTTAAAAACGGGACGGTACCATTTAGCTGCTAATAATAAAGTTGAATTTGGTAAAGGTGAAATTGATTTAAAATCAGTTATTAAAAATGAATATAGTAGCAAAGATACTTTTATTTATAGCCGTCAGGTTTCTGTACCGAATCAGCTTCCACTTTGGGCATTTTTTAATAGTGATCCATTACCTGAGTATCAAAGCTTGTCTGATGAAGATATGTCTGAAAGTATAAATGAATTATTTGTAGCTTATAAAGAGATTCAAGATGCTCTGGAAAAAGGGGATGTTGACTCAATTATGCCATTATTTGCAGAGCGTAATAAAGAGTTAGATATTGCTTTTGGTTATGATTCTGGAGAGATGGAGCGATTATTAAGAGAGTATATACAAAAGGCGATAGATGACCCAAATTGGAAGCTTAGAAAGAGAACTGCAAATCAGGTTGGTATTTACCGTGAAAAAAATAAAAAAATAGTTAGCCTTATGAGATCAAAGTTCACTGACATACTTGGATTTGTTAACAAAAATAATCTGTTTTACAGTTTGACGATAAAGTTCAGACGTGAAAATGGTGAATGGATTATTACGCGTTAATTTAGTCAAAGTGGAAGGGGGATTATACTCAATAATTACGACCAATTTTTAGGGAGATTTACAGGGGCTTTATTTTAGTAGTCAAATATATCGGGCCTCCAAAGTTAGTTTTCTATTCAATCAAACAACAATTCTCCTTTAACGTTAAAACCTTAAAGAAAATAGATATTTCTATATTAGGAAGCATTTCAAAATGAGCCTGCTATTGTGCAGTGGCATAAACCTCGTGCATTTATGTGGCATGAGTCAGCGTTGTGTCATCATTCTAAAGTATTAGCTATTCCTGTGTTGATTGTTTTATTTTTATTATTTACTCCTGTTTATATTGGGCAAGGCTGGGATTGGCAAGCTGCTTTTAGGTGGCCGTTGTACCTTACATTTGGTTTTATCTATTGCATTAGCCGAAGTCAGTATTATGACATTGCTTATAAAATAACTGAGTCAGGGCTACTGTTCAATTGTTTGAAGCGGTACCCTCGTTTCCGTTACCGAGAACAAGATACTACTAATTTTTATAGATGGTTTAGATGGTTTAGATGGGTTGCTGTTGTTGTTGGATTATTTGCTTTGTTCACTAACCCGACGTACTTAGTAGGAGCAGGGGGGGGCTATTTTTATTAGTTTTATGAAACCTCAGAAAGATGCGGCAAAGGAGGCTCTTTACGGTGGTTTTTTTTGGGGTGAAGAAAATGATAATTCAAGGATTAATTTAGTAGAAGTTAACAAAAAACGTCTACTGATCGACTTGCATAGTGAAGGTAGTTTTACTGGCTGTGATTTATATTGATCAAAAGATAACTATGAGGAAGTATTAGCAGTTATCAAAGAAAAATTACCTAATGCCGAGTTTGTATATTTTGAGTAATATTTTACTTTATTTCACTAGGAATTAAATATGTTTAACTTACCTTTTGATGTTTGGTATTTTATATTTGCTTTTCCAATCTTTCTCTTATGGGCTATTGCCATTTTAGCTTTTGGCAGAATTTCAATGCGCCATATTGATAGAGAGATGGTAAAAAATAAAGGGGAAACTCCTGAGTGGGATAAAGGAATAGGCATAAGGTTGAGTATGTATTCTCGAATTATTACTCGTAAAAAAATTAATAAAGTGACGCTATTTGATGAGCAAGCTGTTTTAGATCATGCTAGAAAAATTGATTGGTACCTTGCATGGTTTTTACATTTAACAAGTATCGCATTCTTCACTCTAGCCTTTATAACCATCTTTTTCTTTAAAGACAAGTTTCAAGATTAGCGAGGCTTAATCATCTCAACACTGTGCTATTTTGGTCAAGTATAATCGGGCATCGAATCTTTTAAACAGAAAAATATGAGTAATCCATTTTCTTCTTAAATTCCTATATCGTTAGTATCATTTATAAAAAGAATGAGGACGATATTATTTTTATAGATAAAAGCAAAGATTTGACCCCGTTATTTTTTATAGTTAAAAGGAGCTTAAACCAAGCTTCCTGCTTAGATTTGCTAAAAGCAATTAATTATTTGGGTGTAGTGGCATAATGAATTTGGCCATCTGATTAGAGGTGATAAACTCACTTTAACTAATCAGGTATTAATATGACAAAACAAACAAGACCAACTTATTCACCCGAATTTAAATTAGAAGTTGCACA
>NZ_CBRF02000076.1 GCF_000470315.2 Psychromonas sp. SP041 | reverse complement strand
GACACTTTTTAGGTGTTGTATGGTTAAGTGAATAAGCGTGCACGGTGGATGCCTAGGCAATTAGAGGCGATGAAGGACGTGGTAATCTGCGATAAGTCCAGGGGAGTTGATAACAAGCGTTATATCCTGGAATCTCCGAATGGGGCAACCCGGCACTTAGTGTCATCGGCTAGTGAATACATAGCTAGTCGAAGCAAACGAGGGGAACTGAAACATCTAAGTACCCTTAGGAAAAGAAATCAACCGAGATTCCGAAAGTAGCGGCGAGCGAAATCGGAACAGCCCTTAAGCTGTTTAAAAGTTAGTGGAATGCTCTGGAAAGTGCAACGGTACAAGGTGATAGTCCTGTACACAAAAACTTCTTTACAGTGAAAACGAGTAAGACGGGACACGAGAAATCCTGTTTGAATATGGGGGGACCATCCTCCAAGGCTAAATACTCCTAATTGACCGATAGTGAACCAGTACCGTGAGGGAAAGGCGAAAAGAACCCCTGTGAGGGGAGTGAAATAGAACCTGAAACCGTGTACGTACAAGCAGTAGGAGCGGATTTATTCCGTGACTGCGTACCTTTTGTATAATGGGTCAACGACTTAATTTCAGTAGCAAGGTTAACCGTTTAGGGGAGCCGTAGGGAAACCGAGTCTTAACTGGGCGAATAGTTGCTGGGATTAGACCCGAAACTTGGTGATCTAGCCATGAGCAGGTTGAAGGTTGAGTAACATCAACTGGAGGACCGAACCCACTAATGTTGAAAAATTAGGGGATGACTTGTGGCTGGGGGTGAAAGGCCAATCAAACCAAGAGATAGCTGGTTCTCCTCGAAAGCTATTTAGGTAGCGCCTCATGTATCACTGTTGGGGGTAGAGCACTGTTAAGGCTAGGGGGTCATCCCGACTTACCAACCCTTTGCAAACTCCGAATACCAACAAGTGCAATCATGGGAGACACACGGCGGGTGCTAACGTCCGTCGTGGAAAGGGAAACAACCCAGACCGCCAGCTAAGGTCCCAAAGTATATGTTAAGTGGGAAACGATGTGGGAAGGCTTAGACAGCTAGGAAGTTGGCTTAGAAGCAGCCATCTTTTAAAGAAAGCGTAATAGCTCACTAGTCGAGTCGGCCTGCGCGGAAGATTTAACGGGGCTAAACATATCACCGAAGCTGCGGACGCATATTTATATGCGTGGTAGAGGAGCGTTCTGTAAGCCGTCGAAGGGAAAGCTGTAAGGCATCCTGGAGGTATCAGAAGTGCGAATGTTGACATGAGTAACGATAAGGGGGGTGAAAAACCTCCCCGCCGGAAGACCAAGGGTTCCTGTCCAACGTTAATCGGGGCAGGGTGAGTCGACCCCTAAGGCGAGGCCGAAAGGCGTAGTCGATGGGAAACGGGTTAATATTCCCGTACCCTTTATTATTGCGATGGGAGGACGGAGAAGGCTAGGTGGGCCTGGCGATGGTTGTCCAGGTTCAAGTATGTAGGCGGGAGACTTAGGTAAATCCGGGTTTCTACTAACGCTGAGATACGATGTCGAGGTACTAAGGTACTGAAGTCATTGATGCCATGCTTCCAGGAAAAGTCTCTAAGCTTCAGATAATAAAGGATCGTACCCCAAACCGACACAGGTGGTCAGGTAGAGAATACCAAGGCGCTTGAGAGAACTCGGGTAAAGGAACTAGGCAAAATGGTACCGTAACTTCGGGAGAAGGTACGCCTTTGGCGGTGATGAGACTTGCTCTCTAAGCTGCTAGAGGCCGAAGATACCAGATGGCTGCAACTGTTTATTAAAAACACAGCACTCTGCTAAATCGTAAGATGACGTATAGGGTGTGACGCCTGCCCGGTGCCGGAAGGTTAATTGATGAGGTTAGACTTAGGTCGAAGCTTTTGATCGAAGCCCCGGTAAACGGCGGCCGTAACTATAACGGTCCTAAGGTAGCGAAATTCCTTGTCGGGTAAGTTCCGACCTGCACGAATGGCGTAATGATGGCCATGCTGTCTCTACCCGAGACTCAGTGAAGTTGAAATCGCAGTGAAGATGCTGTGTACCCGCGGCTAGACGGAAAGACCCCGTGAACCTTTACTATAGCTTAGCAGTGAACTTAGAGCCTACATGTGTAGGATAGGTGGGAGGCTTTGAAGCGTTGTCGCCAGATGACGTGGAGCCAATCTTGAAATACCACCCTTGTATGTTTTGAGTTCTAACCATGGCCCCTGAATCGGGGTTTGGGACACTGTTTGGTGGGTAGTTTGACTGGGGCGGTCTCCTCCTAAAGAGTAACGGAGGAGTACGAAGGTTGGCTAATCACGGTCGGACATCGTGAGGTTAGTACAATGGTATAAGCCAGCTTAACTGCGAGACAGACACGTCGAGCAGGTACGAAAGTAGGTCATAGTGATCCGGTGGTTCTGAATGGAAGGGCCATCGCTCAACGGATAAAAGGTACTCCGGGGATAACAGGCTGATACCGCCCAAGAGTTCATATCGACGGCGGTGTTTGGCACCTCGATGTCGGCTCATCACATCCTGGGGCTGAAGTCGGTCCCAAGGGTATGGCTGTTCGCCATTTAAAGTGGTACGCGAGCTGGGTTTAGAACGTCGTGAGACAGTTCGGTCCCTATCTGCCGTGGGCGTTTGAGAATTGAGAGGGGCTGCTCCTAGTACGAGAGGACCGGAGTGGACGAACCGCTGGTGTTCGGGTTGTATCGCCAGATGCATTGCCCGGTAGCTACGTTCGGAATCGATAACCGCTGAAAGCATCTAAGCGGGAAGCGAGCCTCAAGATGAGTTCTCACTGGAACTTTAAGTTCCCTAAAGGGCCGTTGGAGACTACAACGTTGATAGGCAAGGTGTGTAAGTGCAGTAATGTATTGAGCTAACTTGTACTAATTACCCGTGAGGCTTAACCATACAACACCTAAGTGGTGTTGGTGTTTACCAAGAC
>NZ_CBRF02000075.1 GCF_000470315.2 Psychromonas sp. SP041 | reverse complement strand
CAAAGGTAGTTTCATCATCAACGTCTGATACCGTCAACGTGCCTGAAGCAGTTAAGGTCGCTGCCTCATCTTCGGTGACCTCTCCTTCGCTATTACCGCTAACCACGGAGATATCATTTACAGGATCAACGATTACACTAACAGTTTCAGTATTACCGTCTTCGTTGGTGTAAGTGAAGCTATCAGAGCCGTTAAAGTCTGCATTAGGCGTGTAGGTTACGGTGCCATCATCGTTAATAGCAACTGTACCATTCGCCCCTTGCGTTACCGTATCAACCGGTGAAATAACACCGCCATCCACGTCAGTATCGTTACCCACGACATTGATAATGACAGGTGTATCTTCATTCGTGGTCGCACTATCTGCCACTAATACGGTGTCATCAGCAACAGGGTCTACTGTCACACTCACTGTTTCAGTATTACCGTCTTCATTGGTATACGTAAATGAGTCCGACCCATTGAAATCAGCATCAGGCGTGTAGGTCACGGTGCCATCATCGTTGATAGCAACTGTACCGTTCGCCCCTTGCGTTACCGTATCAACCGGTGAAATAACACCGCCATCCACATCAGTATCATTACCCACTACATTGATAATGACAGGTGTATCTTCATTCGTTGTTGCGCTATCTGCCACTAATACTGTGTCATCAGCGACAGGATCTACTGTCACACTCACCGTTTCAGTATTACCGTCTTCATTGGTGTAAGTGAAGCTATCAGAGCCGTTGAAATCAGCATTCGGTGTGTAAGTCACTGTGCCATCATCGTTAATAGCAACCGTGCCGTTCGCACCCTGCGTTACCGTATCAACCGGTGAAATAACACCGCCATCAACATCGGTATCATTGCCCACAACATTGATAATGACAGGTGTATCTTCATTCGTTGTCGCGCTATCTGCCACTAATACGGAGTCGTCAGCGACAGGGTCTACTGTCACACTCACTGTTTCAGTATTGCCGTCTTCGTTGGTGTAAGTGAAGCTATCAGAGCCGTTAAAGTCTGCATCAGGCGTGTAGGTCACCGTGCCATCATCGTTGATAGCAACTGTACCGTTCGCACCTTGCGTTACCGTATCAACCGGTGAAATAACTCCGCCATCCACGTCAGTATCATTACCTACAACATTAATGGTAATTGGCGTGTCTTCATTCGTTGTCGCACTATCTGCCACTAATACGGTGTCGTCAGCGATTGGGTCTACTGTCACACTCACCGTTTCAGTATTACCGTCTTCGTTGGTATACGTAAATGAGTCCGACCCATTGAAATCAGCATCAGGCGTATAAGTCACCGTACCATCATCGTTAATAGCAACCGTACCGTTCGCACCTTGCGTTACCGTATCAACCGGTGAAATAACACCGCCATCCACATCAGTATCATTACCCACTACATTGATAATGACAGGTGTATCTTCATTCGTTGTTGCTGAGTCAGCCACTAATACGGTGTCGTCAGCGATTGGGTCTACTGTCACACTCACTGTTTCAGTATTACCGTCTTCGTTGGTGTAAGTGAAGCTATCAGAGCCGTTGAAATCAGCATTCGGCGTGTAAGTCACCGTGCCATCATCGTTAATAGCAACTGTACCGTTCGCACCTTGCGTTACCGTATCAACCGGTGAAATAACACCGCCATCCACGTCAGTATCGTTACCCACGACATTGATAATGACAGGTGTATCTTCATTCGTGGTCGCGCTATCTGCCACTAATACGGTGTCATCAGCAACAGGATCCACGATTACACTAACAGTTTCAGTATTGCCATCTTCGTTCGTGTAAGTGAAGCTATCAGAGCCGTTGAAATCAGCATCAGGCGTGTAGGTCACGGTGCCATCATCGTTAATAGCAACTGTGCCGTTCGCACCCTGCGTGACCGTATCAACCGGTGAAATAACACCGCCATCCACATCAGTATCATTACCTACAACGTTAATGGTAATTGGCGTGTCTTCATTCGTTGTCGCACTATCTGCCACTAATACGGTGTCATCAGCAACAGGATCTACTGTCACACTCACTGTTTCAGTATTACCGTCTTCATTGGTATACGTAAATGAGTCCGACCCATTGAAATCAGCATCAGGCGTGTAGGTCACGGTGCCATCATCGTTGATAGCAACTGTACCGTTCGCCCCTTGCGTTACCGTATCAACCGGTGAAATAACTCCGCCATCCACGTCAGTATCATTACCTACAACATTAATGGTAATTGGCGTGTCTTCATTCGTTGTCGCACTATCTGCCACTAATACGGTGTCATCAGCAACAGGGTCTACTGTCACACTCACTGTTTCAGTATTACCGTCTTCATTGGTATACGTAAATGAGTCCGACCCATTGAAATCAGCATCAGGCGTGTAGGTCACGGTGCCATCATCGTTGATAGCAACTGTACCGTTCGCCCCTTGCGTTACCGTATCAACCGGTGAAATAACTCCGCCATCCACGTCAGTATCATTACCTACAACATTAATGGTAATTGGCGTGTCTTCATTCGTTGTCGCACTATCTGCCACTAATACGGTGTCATCAGCAACAGGGTCTACTGTCACACTCACTGTTTCAGTATTACCGTCTTCGTTGGTATACGTAAATGAGTCCGACCCATTGAAATCGGCGTTTGGCGTGTAGGTTACGGTGCCATCATCGTTAATAGCAACTGTACCATTCGCCCCTTGCGTTACCGTATCAACCGGTGAAATAACACCGCCATCCACGTCAGTATCGTTACCCACGACATTGATAATGACAGGTGTATCTTCATTCGTGGTCGCACTATCTGCCACTAATACGGTGTCATCAGCAACAGGGTCTACTGTCACACTCACTGTTTCAGTATTACCGTCTTCATTGGTATACGTAAATGAGTCCGACCCATTGAAATCAGCATCAGGCGTGTAGGTCACGGTGCCATCATCGTTGATAGCAACTGTACCGTTCGCCCCTTGCGTTACCGTATCAACCGGTGAAATAACACCGCCATCCACATCAGTATCATTACCCACTACATTGATAATGACAGGTGTATCTTCATTCGTTGTTGCGCTATCTGCCACTAATACTGTGTCATCAGCGACAGGATCTACTGTCACACTCACCGTTTCAGTATTACCGTCTTCATTGGTGTAAGTGAAGCTATCAGAGCCGTTGAAATCAGCATTCGGTGTGTAAGTCACTGTGCCATCATCGTTAATAGCAACCGTGCCGTTCGCACCCTGCGTTACCGTATCAAC
>NZ_CBRF02000074.1 GCF_000470315.2 Psychromonas sp. SP041 | reverse complement strand
ATGCTTGGCGATAATAGCGCTGTGGTACCACCTGATCCCATGCCGAACTCAGAAGTGAAACGCAGCTGCGCCGATGATAGTGTGAGGTCTCCTCATGTGAAAGTAGGTCATTGCCAAGCGCCTAATTCAAAACCCCAGTCCTACGGCTGGGGTTTTAATATTTATAATGCTATAAATATAAGATTTTTTCTGATAATAATAGCACTGTGGTACCACCTGATCCCATGCCGAACTCAGAAGTGAAACGCAGTTGCGCCGATGATAGTGTGAGGTCTCCTCATGTGAAAGTAGGTCATTGTCAGATCCCCATTTGCTGATATGGCTCAGTTCGGTAGAGCACACCCTTGGTAAGGGTGAGGTCGGCGGTTCGAATCCGCCTATCAGCACCATTTCTTCAAATCTAAACAATTCAATTTCCTCAATATCTCAACATCAAACACAATCTCTGTTTATTAACTTATTTTTAGTGTTTCATCGAAATTTACTTTTTATTGCCTACTATAACTCTCCTATTACTTATCTTCTTTTAATTAGATTTTAAATCTATTCTTATATTTTTTACTTCATTATTTAAATTTATTTAACGAAAATAGCGAATGTTAAGTGAAAAAACTTAATTCTGTGACTTATTAGAAAAACTTATTCTTTTTTATTGCCTTTAATTTCTGTATGTTAAGTTCCCCGAGAAATATATGTTTAAGGTTATAAATGAATCAATCAGTCTCAACATTCAAATCACGTCTTAATGCTTTTGGCCCTGGAATACTCATGGCGACAGCTTCTATAGGTGGTTCTCATTTAGTCGCATCAACGCAAGCGGGGTCTATTTTTGGTTGGCAACTGATTTGGTTAATTATTGCCGTTAATATACTTAAATATCCTTTCTTTCGTTTTGGTGTTGAATATACATTAGCGACAGGTAAAAGCCTGATTGAAGGTTACCAAAGTAAAGGTCCTTGGTTTTTTTATTCGTTTATTGTTTTAAATATCATTGCCGCCGTAGTGAATACTGCTGGTGTTATTTTGTTAACTGCAAGCTTATTGCATTATGCTCTGCCGATTATTGTTCCGGTGACGGTGTTGTGTTGGTTAATACTCGCAGTTTGTTTAGTTATCCTATTACTTGGGCATTTTAAAGCGCTTGATAATGTAGCTAAACTTATTATGTTGATATTGACAGTTACGACGGTGATTGCATTTATTATTGCCTTTAATAACGGTCCTATGGCGCCTGCAGATTATGTAGGTCCATCGCCTTATGAATTAGTGATGATTAGCTTTATGGTTGCTCTAATGGGCTGGATGCCGGCACCTATTGAGGTCTCTGCACTGAGTTCGTTATGGTTAAAAGAAAAACAAACACAACAAACCATTACCAGAAAACAAGGCTTACTTGATTTTAATGTTGGTTATTGGTTAACAGCGATCTTGGCATTAGTATTCTTTGGCTTAGGCGTGTTGATACAATATGGTCAAAGTAGTACTGCAGTATTAGGTGGTGTTGCATTTGCTAAACAACTGACTGATATGTATGCCATGACGATCGGTGAATGGTCACGTCCTTTAGTGTCTATTATTGCTTTTTTATGTTTATTTGGAACAACCTTAACAGTGCTTGATGGTTATGCACGAACACTTAATGAATCGCATAAACTATTAGGCTTTAAGCAATCTAAACATAGTTTGAATATTTGGTTATTGCTACAATCTTTTTCTGGTATGGCGGTTATATTGTTCTTTAAATCGGTTCTTGCACCTATGTTGATGTTTGCGATGACACTAGCTTTTGTTACGACGCCAATATTTGCATGGCTTAACTTTAGGCTAGTACGTTCAGAAACGAGTATTCAACACAGTGCATTATTGCGAAGCTTAACTTGGTTAGGGTTACTTTATTTAATCGGTTTTGCTGCGGCATTTGTTATATGGAAAATTTTATAATCTAAAAATGATACGGTAAGTTAATGTTTGTTTTATTAACTGCCGTATCGTTTGTTATAGAAAAGTTTTTAAACTTATTCATCAGTCTGTTTGAGTGCTCTTTATTTTATAGCCCTGCTTTTTCTTATTTATAAACATGCTTTAAGAGGAGTCTATTATCTTGTCATTATCTAAGTTAAAAAGACGATTCATAGCGGTTGTTTCTATTGCTTTTCTTTCACTCGTTTCAACATTGGTGTTTGCGGATATGTTTGGTTTCTTAAAAAAACAGGACGTTGTTTTATCAAGAGAAGTTCATGGGCTTTTACTTGATAATGGCCAACCGCTAGCTAATGTTAAAGTATTTAGAGTGTTAACCTATGGAGAAGAATATTTAGATCAGGTTGTCACAGATGAAAATGGTCATTTCTATTTTCCTGATAAAATTATTCATAGTTCAAAACCGTCACAAATGTTTTTCAACAGTAGTTTGAATCAACATATTTATGCAAAAACAGATAACGATGATGAACTAGTATTATGGTATGCCAGAATCATCCAAGCTGAAGACAGTGAAACATTGACTGAATTATTAAACCATTTAGTTTGTGATATTACTAATGATGCAAAAACTTATGATATACCGGCAAAAGAAGACCCTAGCAAACTCTTTGTTATTTATACTCGATGTAAATTGTAATCCTTCTATTTTTATAAATAGCTAAGGATTAATAAAAACTGAGCTTACTAAATAGCCTGTTCTTATCTAATACCAAAAGAATTAATAAGGTGATCATCCTTGCTGGTTAAAATCACCCCTAACTACGTTCTGAGTTTTGAAGTGAGAACAACTATCTTCTACAACTCACGCCTTATTAGTGTTAATTTTTCCTGCGCAATTTCTGATCACTTATTTAATTCCATTGGTATAACCGCATACGATAGCCTCTCATTTATTTAAGTCCATTAAGCAAGCTCTTTTCTCTAATGTTTTCTATATTCCTTATAAATATTATTCATCATACGTAAACAGTAACAATACCAACCTAAGTAATTATCTAGTCATTTATGCTTGTTAAAATGAATGCTAGCTTCGTTGTTAATTTTGTAATGAGGATACTAGTTACTAGTTACTGCAATCAACGCCTTGCTGGCATCCATTTTCCCTAACGCCTAAATAGACCATTTATTTATCAAGATTGGTATTATACCAATCACACTAATTAACTGATCTATTTTACTGGTTAAAATAACTTATTTCTTCGTTGTTAATTTCGCAAAGGGAACAACCTATGTGGACTCCCCTGTGTCAACAACAAAATTAATAACTAAGAATAAAGCGCTCACTTATGTACGAGCTCTCATTGAGTAGCTAACTCAGGCTCTCTGATATTTACGCGCACAA
>NZ_CBRF02000073.1 GCF_000470315.2 Psychromonas sp. SP041 | reverse complement strand
CACACAGATTGTTTGATTAAATTGTTAAAGAGCGTGCCTTTCGGCTAGGCGGCGTATATTACGCGCCTTTCGAACAATGTCAACGTCTTATTTTAACTTAATTTCAAACCGAAGTTCGAATCGTTAAAGCGTTTATTTTATTCTCAGTCTTGGTTAGTAGCTTGCGCCTCCGTCCTTGTCTGTGCGGCGTATTATAGGGATCGCGAAACTATTCGCAAGCGTTTTATTGCGTTTATTTCAATTAAATGACTGAGTGATTAATTAAGCAACAAAGTGGAGGTATTTCATTCGGAAATGAGGTGTTCGTTCGCACAAAAGTAACATTTTGAGCTATTAAATACGTTTTATTACAATTGGTTTTATGTACTTAACCAGTAAATTCATCTTTTATGTATTGTTTTCAGGATTATATCGACTAGCTTTTACTCGTAATATTAAAAATATTGCATTAATAGGAAGGAATAAATTAATAACTTTGACATAAGTACTTCAAGATTGAATCTGCTTAAAGATTAGCTTTTTACATTTTCTCTAAACAAATAATATTCTTCTTGTTGAAGCATAACTTCCGTCTCATATAAATATTGTTTAAAAAATCTAATTTGAGTGCTTGGTGTTACTTGTATAAGTAACTTTAAATTTCTATTACAGGCGCATCCTATTTTTGGATAACTACCAATTGCTTATCTATCACGCATTAGTACTATCAGTTGTCCATCAGCTGAAATTTGAATAGCCCCTAAACCTATTCCTTTGGATATAAAGCTTTGCTCTACAAATTCAATCGATTTAGCTTTTAGTCTATAACCCATTCGATCAATATTAGAGGGCACTGTATATGTTTCATTAAACAAAGTATTTTTAGCAGCTGAACTGAAGTCATCAAATTGGTATGTTGGCAATACACCAGCATTAATTAACTTGCTGCCTTTTTTGTTAGTCCTCCTAACCTATTTCTGATAACGGTACTAACACTGCCTAGTGTTTTAGAAACAGAAAAACCACCGCTTACTGCAAGATAAGTACGTAATCCTTTTTTAGGAAATCCAATATCTAAAATATCTCCAGCTTTAGCATGTGATGATGACCAACATTGAATCATTTACCCATTTAAAGCGACCACCACATAAAGAGAAATTTGTTGCCTTTTTAAAGCAAGCTCGAAAGGGTCCCATAGTGACTTCAATTTGCGATGCATTCACATCATTACCTAATAATTGGTTTGACCAGTAAAACGAATGAGTGTCCATCGCTCCCCTAGGGCTTACTCCAACATCTTGATAACCATATCACCCAAGATCCTGTAATAAACTTAAAGGGCCTGCTTGAATAATTTCTAATGACATATTGCTTCAGCTTTATACATCTTAAAATTGCCCACCCATTGCTAAAAAGGTTTCTCTACCAATTGACTCAAACCGAACCTCATCACTCATGGTAAATTTACTTAGACAACCTTGTGAATGATCAAGTAAGTCTAATGGTGTCCGGCCTATCACTTGCCAACCTCCTAGAGGTTGACAGGGGTAA
The DNA here is from genome assembly GCF_000470315.2 of Psychromonas sp. SP041. Classification (GTDB taxonomy): domain Bacteria; phylum Pseudomonadota; class Gammaproteobacteria; order Enterobacterales; family Psychromonadaceae; genus Psychromonas. The sequence goes on along the minus strand of NZ_CBRF02000073.1, from coordinate 2,307 downwards.
ACTGCTGCTTGTCTGTCGGCTATAGCAACACTGCCTTTAGGTACATTTAATCTTGGACTTGCTTTACGTGGTATTGCCATTTGCATAGGCGTACTCCCTAAGACAGCAAAGCAAAGTGTAAACCCTATCGCAAAAAACGCGATAGCATTCTTCAATATGTAATTTAATAATTTCAGAAAAAGCTAAACCTGTGTGTTGGCTTATTTATTCATAGTCGAGCCACCTCTTTTTCATAATAAACTGACAATATTATTTGGCAGATTAAAGTTTGATTACGAATAGAGGTTTTGTGATTTATACTCTTTAACTGTTTTAATATCCTACCAATATGAGCAACAAAGCTTTGCAACCCTGTATTACGTGAATTACAGCTTAGCAATATTGAAGTATAAGACGGTATTATATCTAGTAGCATTTCATTGAGTTCAGTTTTTAATAACTGGCATACATTAGTTATACGGTCAGTTGTTTCAACAAAAATGGCATCTGAGAAATAAATAATTACACTATTTTCGTTGACAAGATTTATATGTATTCTGTAATTCTTATCTTTAGAACTTTAGTTATAACTACAGCTAACTCATCATCACCGTATATACATAATGTATCAGCTTTAATATTTAGCTTTGACCCATCTGTACTTATAACGCATTAATCTTTAACCAAACTCATAGCTTGTTCAAAAATAGGTTCTAAATATTTGTTATATGAATTAGGCTGATTTTTTGGTGTCAAACGTCTGTCATTTTGATAAATAAGGTCAACAAAAGCTTCAAAAAACAACTTAATACCATATTGTTCAACTAATTTTTGATAACGCTCATAATCAGGAACGGCCATTATCATTAATGGTAATTTATTGTTGTATTTAGCATCGGGTTTCATCATTGTATTATAGAGAGCACCATGTGGTTACACATAACAAATATCTGTACCATCACTTTGGAAAATATCATTTAATACGTCTAATTTATAAATGAATAACGCCTGTAATTCATATAATGGTCATTCAATAAAACGACGGCAAAAACCTGCAGATCGGCATAACCTGGGTGTGCTCCAATTTTATACCGTGCTTTTTTTGTACAGCAAACTATACGTAACATTACTTTCATACCGCAGGCTATGTTAACCATGTCCACAGAAGGCATTATTGCTTTATATTGACCACGCTCCTTCAATAACTCTAACCCATATCACAATTAATAAGCATTTTTTATTCCTTCATATTAATAGATAAACACATGTTATCTAATGATCGATTTAGATAATAAGAAAGCCCTGTTAGGTTTGTTGTATATATATAGTGATTGTAATTATAGAGAGTTAACATCTCTTGAAGCTTGCGCATACAACTCAGAAAGCGTTCTCATAATTTAGCAAGCTCACATAATGAATCATCAATCGATATATGGTCTAACGCTTGAATAAAGTAACATCACTAATACGTTTTGCTCTTTTTCTATGGTAGCCAATACTGAGTATTAAAACACTACGAATTATATATGTTTCATATTGAATATTTATTATTAAAACTGAAACGATATAAATAAAGAACGCATGTCTATTGAATTAATTAAAAGATATGGAAAAGCTCCACTAAAATACCTTTACTACACATTCAAGAGGGTAAATAGTGTACTAAAATTGCAATATTTATTAAAGCGATACAAACCAATATAAATAGGTCAGTATTTAATTAATATTCTGATCAAGCCCAGCCGGAAAGCTGACTTTGTAATTTATCATAATTAATCGCCGTTAAATTTCCGAGTGTTGTATGCAGTCGTTCATGGTTGTTATAACGGGCACATTATTCAACATCTATCATCATTGTTCCACGTGTTAAATAAACAACATTTAACAACCATTCATTCTTTAAACTACCAAAAAACCGCTCTACAGCAGCATTATCTAAACAAGTACCAACACTGTTCACCGATACGGTGATTTTATACTTATTCAATAAACGACTAAATCGTCTACTCGTATATTGATAGTCTCGATCGCTGTGAAACATCAAGTCAGCTTTAGGTTACTTAATGTAATTGTCATTTGTAATACACGCTCAACCAAATCAATTATCATACGCTTAGATATAGGCAATCCAGTAACTCGGCGAGAATATAAATCCATCACAACAACCAAATACATCCAGTCTTGATTAGTTCTTAAATAGGTAATACCATTTCCGATAAATATATGATCTAATTAAGCTTCTTACAAAGGAGCTAATATGAGTCACAATTTTGCTGAATTAATTAATGCGACAACCAATGCGAGACAACGATTAAAATTACTCGCTGT
>NZ_CBRF02000072.1 GCF_000470315.2 Psychromonas sp. SP041 | reverse complement strand
AACTGAATCATCAACATTCCTTTAGTATAAAAACCGCTATTTACTATAATAAGTAAACCAACCTCAAACGGGCTTGTCCAACACCCGAATAAGGTGTCGGCTGCGCGACACCTATTCTTGTTTGTTAGCAATTTTTATAAAAACTTAGCAATCAGTGAGGACCAAAAACTTGATTTCCCCCAATCATTAACAGGAGCACTTTTAATTACATCACCTAATTCTTTACTAAATTTAGCATAAGCGCTTTTAGTCTCTACAGCGTCGGTTAAACTAATCTTGTTCTTAAGCATATAATTAACAGTAACTAACATCGATGCAGTTAATGAAACTGCAATACCTGCAGCAATTACATCGATTACTCCTGTAGGAGGAAATAGCGACTTTGCCCAAAGGAATAGATTTCGCCCAATAGCCTGCATTGCATATGCAGGTAAAACTGCTATAGCCTGACTTTTAGAAAGGAGCTCCTCCTCATAAATGTAATGTAGGCTACATATTGCGGTAATCTGAGTTACAGTGATAGTTGCACCACTACCGGGAATAAAAGCAAATCCCCCAGAAGTCACACACGCTCCACTTATAGTAATTAGTGCCGCTTTGCCTTTACTTTGCTGAGATTTTAAAAACAACAAATTTTTATTTATTTCTTCTAGCTTTTTTGAAACTGCTTTTCTAACCTCATCCACACCTTGGACTGTTTTTGGTATGCCAAAATCATCAATAGGGATTGGAGTTTCTTCACTGGTAAACGGGCAAACTATTCGATCATTTTCACCATACCCAATAGAAACACAACCATATAATTTATCTTTAGCATTCAAGCCTAATGCGTCCTTCCATTGGTTTGAAAGTAATTCGACATCAGCTTTCGATATGCCATCGATTTTATTTAAAACAACAATAACATTCCCATTAGTAGTGTTATCTTTAAGCTCGTTAAAGTTATCTCTTTGAGTAGAATCCACAGCTCCCGAAACGACTAAAATAGATAAATCATGCCCTTTTTTTAAAAAATATCGCGTTTTTTCTACATTTTTTAAATTTAAATCATTCAATCCTGGAGTGTCCCAGACTGTCACATTTGAGCTAATTTTAAAATCTTTTGGTTCAATGGTAACCCCTGCTTCAGCTCCGACAGGAAAAATAGGGGTTTGCTGATGACAACTAAAAAGTGCATTTAAAAACGAACTTTTACCTGAACTAACTTTACCTCCTACTACTATGGATAAATCATCTTCTATTTGCTCAGATATGTCTTTTAGAACATCATCAACCCTATCGTTTATATCACTTTCTTGAAACATTTTTTACTCCAGTAATGCCAAATTATAGTGGCAAATAATATTGATATTGCTAACGAGGCTGTAGAATTTCTCATTTTCAGCCTGTTTATTTTAAATAAAAATGACAGTAGCTTACATTTACTTGAGATTAAATAGATTATTTTGTTTTTATTAACTAATTGATTAAATTGAGTCATAAATGGGATTCGAGGGTTAAACATGAGGAGTTTATTGAGTTAAGGGCTTAGCCCTTGGCTTAATGTAAACTATTCCTTAACTTCTTACTGTTCTGAAAAAAATGAACGAGACAGTACCTTCTCCATTGACGATTTATTAGGAATAGGCTTTATCTTGGCCGCGCAGTGTGAACTTATTCATCCCTTTATTCACCGTAATATTACCGCTTTTTACTTTAAAGAAAGTAGGCTCAATCGTGTTTAGTCTTTTGCCTTCTTTACTGGATTAGCTCTCGCCTGCCAGGACTGCTGTCTATTTTGACTCGCATTTTATCGGTATATGAGATGATTTTATCTTTTATATTCGTTTCAAACTGAACCTGCCGACCTTGTTTTGTAGGTTTCTTTCTCATGCATTGAGTTTGTAATGGGCAAACCCGGCAATCTTTTAAATACCCTGAGTAGCGAACATAATGCCGACCTGCTGTTTCGACATCTTTAACACTCAACCACATTTCCTTACCTGCTGGGCAATGGCACGTTTGTTTCTTTTCATCAAAGTGGAAGTCACTACTATTAAATAATCTAGACCGACCTTTACTTCGTTTTAATCGTCGTTTCTCTTGCTCTGTTTGATACGTTTCGCTTTGACTAAATAAGGGGTTACGGCTTCTAAATACGGTGTCAGCCATGTAAGCATCGAGCCCAGTGGTTGCCATGAACTCAAGGTTTACCTCACTATGAAAGCCACTGTCTGCGGTGAATTTAGCTTGAGACAATGTATCTCGCGTACCTAATTGGGAAAGTTGCTTTTGTAACTGTTCGATAGCGGGTTTTAAGGTTTGTTGCTCACCTACCGAGCCCCATGTTTGGGCTTGTAAAATGATTTGATGTTTGTCGTCGTTAATGGCAATGCCATTGTAGCCTTGAATAGTGCCTTTACTGGTGGTCATTTTCGCACTATCTGGGTCAGTGATATTACTTTTTACAGGTTTCTTTTGGCTACCGATTTTCTCGTCATTCGTTGCCAGAAACTGTTTTATTTTATCAGCACTTTTATCGAGCTTTTCTTTCTGTTTTAAATCATGTTGTATTTCATCTTCACTTAATCCATCTTGTGCTTGATGACGCGCAATAATGCGCTGGCTAGCCCGACGCAACTTGGTTTGTTTACGCTCAAGCTCATCAAAGGAGAAAAAATATGGACATCCAGCGACTTAAACCATCAAAAATAATCCTATTTCCATTATTAAAACGGTAATCTAAAAATTTTGATAGTAGAAAATCATAAATTAAGAGAGGTTTTACGCAAATAATGACTTTTTCAGGTATGACTGATGTTAGCCGCTGCTAATAATGTGTTTATTTTGTTTTAAATAAAAATACGCGACTTAATGCAGCCGTAATTGGTTTTTACTGGCTATCCAACGTTTGCCTGTGTTACCTGCATAAGCAGCTAATGCTTCTAAAGAGCCCACCGCTCCGTGATAATCTTTTCCAAAACTACTCGCCAGTGATAACCAAATATCATTATCTAAACCAAGAGTGGAGAGTATTCTTGGACGTTGGCTTGAAATCGCACCACGTTTATCTTCTCTTATGATACGGCCACTCCAATCGACAAGCTCGATGTAATCTAATAGTGAAAATGGAATACCCTGCGTATCATTTTGAATTTCATCACCAATAAAGCCAAACAGTGGTTTCTTATGATATAAATCTGACGGTTTTTCTTGTGGTTGAGCAACACCATGAATACGCTCATAAGCTGATGTATATTCTGATGTTTCAACGCTAGCTGCCATTTTGGCGCGGATTGGATTTAGGTCGACATAAGCCATGCAGGTTAATAGTGCATCTTCATCCAATAAAGCTTGAGACTTAAAACGTCCTTCCCAGAAACGCCCTGAGCACTCATCTTCTTTATTCGCTTTACGTGCAATAAATTCATTTAGGCAGCGCATAAACCATGAGATATCGGCTAATCGCCCTCTCCACCCATTAATAATAGTTAATGCGGCTTTATTTTCTGCTTCTGAGGTGGTTTGCTCGGATTGCCAACGCTCAACTAATACAGGTTTTGAATAGAGCTGACACCAACGATCACAAACTTCTTCATGCGTTAAGCTTTCATTATGTTGCTCGTCTATGTGCAATACGAGGTGATAATGGTTGGACATGATAGCGTAAGCGCAGATATCAATATTAAAAAGAGAAGCGAGGTAATGCATTCGCTCAACAACCCACTGACGGCGATGTTCAAAGGATTTCTCGGTGTACTTATCTTCACCACACAAGTAAGCTCTGCGAACACAACGCGAAATACAATGATAATAAGGCGTATCTGATAGCGAGACTTGAGACTGGCGAGATTGAGTCATAATAAACTACCTCCTAAATTCAAAATAAGCATTTATAAAAGATAGTTTTAAAATTTAAATCAGTCAAAGTTTATGGCTGTCCAACTTTAGTTGTCGCTGTCCAACTTTAGTTGTCACAATGAGAGATTATAAAAAAAGAACGTGAAAACGTTCTTTTCGGAGAAATTCTACAGCCTCAACGCCGCAATAAACGGCAGAAAATACTTGGCTATAATTGTTGTGAGGCACGAACAGCAGCCAAGTATTTGATGTCCGATTTAATTGCCTTTGTTAGGTGTGCTCACCCAACCAGACTATATAATCATCATATATTGTTTTTGCATTCAATCGAAAAATTGCAGATGGACTCTTTCTAATATTTAAATCAGAATCTGCAAACCAAACCGATAGAAATACATTTGAAAAATTTTGATTAACTTGTATTTCTTCCAAAATACTTGTTGCTGTAAAATATACTCTATTTTGAAATTCTTCAAACCAGAAATCATCATAATCATAATTTTCTGATTGTTCATAAAGTTCGTCTAATTCATTTTCGTATGCAACAGGATCATTACTAACACCAATTTCCCAATTCGTTAAATCATAAAGATCACCATTTACTACTTTAGTCGTTGCTGCAACTCTAATCGCAATGCAGTTTTCATCTAAGACAAGTCCAAACCCAGTAATTGAGTCTCCAGAATTAGAAATAATTTCTTGTAACGATCTAATTACTAGATTAGTTAATTTTTTTTCAAATTGAATTTGAGTGATCATTTTGTAATATTCTCGACACCTAACGAGGCTGTAGAATTTCTCATTTCAGCCTGTTTATTTTAAATAAAAATGACAGTAGCTTACATTTACTTGAGATTAAATAGATTATTTTGTTTTTATTAACTAATTGATTAAATTGAGTCATA
>NZ_CBRF02000071.1 GCF_000470315.2 Psychromonas sp. SP041 | reverse complement strand
TTAAGGTTAATGTACCGTACGTACCCACATGGGTATCAGTACCGTCAGTGAAGTCGTAAGTAAAGGCAGTGTCATCAATATCACTTGCTGTTAACGTACCAGTAGTTGCATCGAAGCTATCGGCTGCCGCTGTATCAGTAATGGCAGTCGTCACATCCGCTAACGTCGGTGCATTATTCACAGGGCTCACTGTGAAGGCTAATGTTTGTGTCACTGTTTGACCATCAGGATCAGTTGCAGTGAAGCTAATGTTTTCAACACCAGTGAAGTTATCGGTTGCGCTCGTAAACGTTGCAATACCATCCACAATCGTCACGCCAATGTCGCTGTTGCCACTCACAGTGTAAGTTAGGTCTGCGTTTGAGGTTTCAACGTCTGAGAAGTATTCTTTTAAATCAATGCTGTAATCAGCAAAGTCTTCGCTTTGAGTTTGGTCTGCAATCGCTACGCTGCTAATCGGCGTATCGTTCGCTGCCGTAATATCTATCGTAAACGTTGCAGTATCGCTTAAGGCATTATCAATACCAGTGTCACCGCCACTGTCCGTGACACGGACCGTGAAGGTTTCAGTGGTGTCGCTTGATAAGGCATCAATCGCTGCTGCGTTTGGCGCAAAGCTGTAACTGCCATCGCTTGCTAAGGTTAATGTTCCGTACGTACCCACATGGGTATCAGTACCGTCAGTGAAGTCGTAAGTAAAGGCGCTATCATCAACGTCCGTTGCGGTTAATGTGCCTGTAGTTGCATCGAAGCTATCCGCTGCTGCTGTATCAGTAATGGCAGTCGTCACGTCCGCTAACGTCGGTGCATTATTCACAGGGCTTACTGTGAAGGCTAATGTTTGTGTCACTGCTTGACCATCAGGGTCAGTCACCGTGAAGCTAATGTTTTCAACGCCATTGAAGTTATCGGTAGCGCTCGTAAAGGTTGCAATACCATCCACAATCGTCACGCCAATGTCGCTGTTACCACTCACAGTGTAAGTTAAGTCTGCGTTTGAGGTTTCAACGTCTGAGAAGTATTCTTTTAAATCAATGTTGTAATCACCAAAGTCTTCACTTTGAGTTTGGTCTGCAATCGCTACGCTGCTAATCGGCGTATCGTTCGCTGCCGTGATATCTATCGTAAACGTTGCAGTATCGCTTAAGGCATTATCAATACCAGTGTCACCGCCACTGTCCGTGACACGGACAGTGAAGGTTTCAGTGGTGTCGCTTGATAAGGCATCAATCGCTGCTGCGTTTGGCGCAAAGCTGTAACTGCCATCGCTTGCTAAGGTTAATGTTCCGTACGTACCCACATGGGTATCAGTACCGTCAGTGAAGTCGTAAGTAAAGGCGCTATCATCAACGTCCGTTGCGGTTAATGTACCCGTGGTTGCATCGAAGCTATCCGCTGCCGCTGTATCAGTAATGGCAGCCGTCACCTCCGTTAACGTCGGTGTATCATTCACTGGGTTAACAGTAAATGCAATCGTTTGTGTCACTGCTTGACCATCAGGGTCAGTTGCCGTGAAGCTAATGTTTTCAACGCCATTGAAGTCATCAGTTGCGCTCGTAAACGTTGCAATACCATCCACAATCGTCACGCCAATGTCGCTGTTGCCACTCACCGTGTAAGTTAGGTCTGCGTTTGAGGTTTCAACGTCTGAGAAGTATTCTTTTAAATCAATGCTGTAATCAGCAAAGTCTTCACTTTGAGTTTGGTCTGCGATAGATGTGCTGCTAATCGGCGTATCGTTCGCTGCCGTGATATCTATCGTAAACGTTGCAGTATCGCTTAAGGCATTCTCAATACCAGTGTCGCCGCCACTGTCCGTAACACGGACCGTGAAGGTTTCAGTAGTGTCGCTTGATAACGCATCAATCGCTGCTGCGTTTGGCGCAAAGCTGTAACTGCCATCGCTTGCTAAAGTTAATGTACCGTACGTACCCACATGAGTATCAGTACCGTCAGTGAAGTCGTAAGTAAAGTCAGTGTCATCAATATCACTTGCTGTTAACGTACCGGTAGTTACATCGAAGCTATCCGCTGCCGCTGTATCAGTAATGGCAGTGGTCACCTCCGCTAACGTCGGTGCATCATTCACTGGGTTAACAGTAAATACAATCGCTTGTGTCACTGACTCACCCTCTGGGTCAGTCGCCGTGAAGCTAATGTTTTCAACACCAGTAAAGTTATCAGTTGCGCTCGTAAAGGTTGCAATACCATCCACAATCGTCACGCCAATGTCGCTGTTACCATTCACCGTGTAAGTTAAATCTGTAGCCGAGGTCTCAGCGTCTGAGAAGTATTCTTTTAAATCAATGCTGTAATCAGAAAAGTCTTCGTTTTGAGTTTGATCTGCGATAATTGCACTACTAATCGGCGTATCGTTTGCTGCCGTAATATTGATAGTAAACGTTGCAGTATCGCTTAACGCATTCTCAATACCAGTGTCGCTACCACTATCCGTTACACGGACGGTAAATGCGCCAATTGCATCATTTGATAATGCATCAATTGCTGCAGCATTTGGCTCAAAACTATAGCTACCATCTTGCGCTAAGGTTAAAGTACCATATGCTCCCACATGCGTATCAGTACCGTCAATGAAGTCATAAGTAAAATTACTGTCATCAATATCTGCAACCGTTAATGTTCCCGTTATAACATCAAGACTTGCTGTCGCTCCGGTATCAATGATCGCTGTCGTGACATCCGATAGAGTTGGTGCATCGTTCACTGAATTAACCGTAAACACAATCGTTTGCGTAACCGATTCTCCTTCAGAATCGGTAGCCGTAAAGCTGATGTTTTCGACTCCATTGAAGTCATCCGTTACGCTCGTAAAGGTCGCAATACCATCAACAATGGTTACTCCAATGTCGCTGTTATCTGCCACAGAATAAGTTAAATCTGCAACCAAAGTTTCAGCATCTGAAAAATACTCTTTTAAATCGATAGTGTAATCAGCAAAGTCTTCATTTTGTGTTTGATCTGGAATCGTTACACTATTAATCGGCGCATCGTTTGCAGCCATAATTTCTACTGTAAACGTTGCTCGACTAATTGCATCACTTGCATCTTTTACTCTAATATCAAACATCTCTGTTGTATTCGATGATAGTTCATTAATAGTCGATTCATTTGCCGTAAAGGTATAATCGCCATTTGTTTGTAGAGTTAATGTGCCATACACACCAACTTGACTTAAGTTACCATCAGAAAAATCATAAATGAAATCAGTATCGTCTACATCAGTTGTTGTCAATGACCCCGTTAAACCAATAAAAGAGTCTGATAACGTTGTATCATTAATAACAATCGTTTCATCACTTAATAATGGAGCATCATTGACTTCTTCGATACTAAATACAACATTTTGACTAATAGTTGCACCACTTTGATCTGTCGCACTAAAAGTTAATGTTTCACTGCCATTAAAATTATCCACAGCAGTGCTAATAGTGGCAATACCATTCTCAATGTTTACATCGATATTAGTATTTCCATCAACACTATAAATTAAGTTTGCTTCAGGGGTTTCTACATCTGAGAAGTAGTGTTTTAAATCGATAGTATAATCAGCGAAGTCTTCCGCATTTATTTGCTCTGGAATATCATTACTGTTAATTGGTGCATCATTCACAGCCGTAATATCAATGATGAAAGTTGCTGTATCGCTGAGCGCGTTATCAATCCCCGTATCACCACCACTATCCGTAACACGTACCGTAAAGGCTTCAGTCGTGTCGTGAGATAAGGCATCAATCGCAGCTGCGTTCGGCGCAAAGCTATAACTGCCATCGCTTGCTAAGGTTAATGTACCATACGTACCCACATGGGTATCAGTACCATCAGTAAAGTCATAAGTGAAACTAGTATCATCGACATCAGCTGCCGTTAATGTTCCCGTTGTTGCTTCAAAAGTATCTGCAGCCACGGTATCAGTGATCGCAGTAGTGATATCTACTAACGTTGGTGCATCGTTCACTGGGTTAACAGTAAATACAATCGCTTGTGTCACTGACTCTCCTTCTGGGTCAGCCGCCGTGAAGCTAATGTTTTCTACGCCATTAAAGTTGTCTGTCACGCTGCTAAAGGTTGCAATACCATCAGCAATGGTCACACCAATGTCGCTGTTACCTGTCACAGTATAAGTTAAGTCTGCAGTCAAGGTTTCAACGTCTGTGAAATATTCTTTTAAATCAATAACATAATCAGAGAAGTCTTCATTTTGTGTTTGGTCAGGAATATCAGTACTGTTAACTGGTGTATCGTTCGCTGCCGTGATATCTATCGTAAACGTTGCAGTATCGCTTAAGGCATTATCAATACCAGTGTCACCGCCACTGTCCGTAACACGGACCGTGAAGATCTCAGTGGTGTCGCTTGATAACGCATCAATCGCTGCTGCGTTTGGCGCAAAGCTGTAACTGCCATCGCTTGCTAAAGTTAATGTTCCGTACGTACCCACATGGGTATCAGTGCCGTCAGTGAAGTCGTAAGTAAAGGCGCTATCATCAACGTCCGTTGCGGTTAATGTGCCTGTAGTTGCATCAAAGCTATCCGCTGCTGCTGTATCAGTAATGGCAGTCGTCACATCCGCTAACGTTGGTGCATTATTCACTGGGCTTACTGTGAAGGCTAATGTTTGTGTCACTGTTTGACCATCAGGGTCAGTTGCAGTGAAGCTAATGTTTTCTACACCAGTGAAGTTATCGGTTGCGCTCGTAAACGTTGCAATACCATCCACAATCGTCACGCCAATATCGCTGTTACCACTCACCGTGTAAGTTAGGTCTGCGTTTGAGGTTTCAACGTCTGAGAAGTATTCTTTTAAATCAATGCTGTAATCAGCAAAGTCTTCGCTTTGAGTTTGGTCTGCAATCGCTACGCTGCTAATCGGCGTATCGTTCGCTGCCGTAATATCTATCGTAAACGTTGCAGTATCGCTTAACGCATTATCAATACCAGTATCGCCGCCACTGTCCGTGACACGGACCGTGAAGATCTCAGTGGTGTCGCTTGATAACGCATCAATCGCTGCTGCGTTTGGCGCAAAGCTGTAACTACCATCGCTCGCTAAGGTTAATGTACCGTACGTACCCACATGGGTATCAGTGCCGTCAGTGAAGTCGTAAATAAAGGCTGTGTCATCAATATCACTTGCTGTTAACGTACCGGTAGTTGCATCGAAGCTATCCGCTGCTGCTGTATCAGCAATGGCAGTCGTCACATCCGCTAAGGTCGGTGCATCATTTACTGGGTT
>NZ_CBRF02000070.1 GCF_000470315.2 Psychromonas sp. SP041 | reverse complement strand
GCGCATAGGTCAGTTGTTTATATGTTTTCATTGTTGCATCTCTTGCCGGAGAAAAAGCGATAAGCATATCTTCAGCTGATCGTCTTTTCTACCAATTCAAGTTATGCACTTATGATCTGAATCCAAGCAGGATTTGAAGGTCATTATAGGTGGATAAAATTAAGTTAAACAACAACGGCTACTTTTCCTATATAATTGATTGATAATTATACTTTATATATGGTGAATCAGTGTTGTCTTCTTTCCTAATTAATCTTATTGCAACGAATTAATATGACTAAATTATCACTCCGCTCTGTGCTTATTTTTCCCTATGTCGTACTTGTTGTTTTCTTAGCGCTTGCCATCGGTTCCCTTTCCTATAGTGCTGGTTATCATGCGGTGCAAACCGTATCGAATCATTTACTGGAAGAAACGGTTAGTCGCATTAGTCAGGCGATAGATAGGCATGTTGTTGGGTCTGTGGCGACGTTAGAAGTTGCTTTTCCTGATGGTATGCTGATGGATGCTGATATTAAAAGCAATTTAAATAATATAAGAGATCGTTTTTGGAGTGCCTCATCGCTTCACTTAGACCCCAATAATTATGTCTATTATGGCAACAAGGCTGGTCAAGCAATTGGCCTTTATCGATATTCCATTAAGAAAGGTGAATTAAGAGTTAAATATACACCTGAAGAGCATCGAAAATTCTATGAGCTTAATGGCATAAATAGCACTCCAACACTTTTATCTATTGAAGAAAAAAACTTTGACCCAAGAGTTAGACCTTGGTTCCATGCTGGTTCTCGTAATAATAATGATACTTGGACTTCGGTTTATATTGATTTTAGAACCCATGATTTAATTGCTACACGCGCGCGCCAGGTAATAGGGCGTGATGGTATGTTTGAAGGTGTCGTGGCAACAGATATGTCACTAAAGTCATTAAATGACTTTGTCAGTAACCTTAATATTTCAGAGAATGCTATCGCCTTTATTATTGAGCCTGATGGCCAATTGATTGCCTCTTCAGTGAGCCCGAATATTAAACGTAATAAAGATGGGATCAAAACAAGAGTAAAAGCAGACCAAAGTGGTAATGCCTTACTCTCTGATATTTATTCACAAATGGTTCCTCTCATTTCAGAAAAAGTAACCAATGATAAGCCAGAAACCTTTAGTTTTACTGATGATTTACAGCGTGAAATATATGTTGCCTATAATAAATTTGAAGATGGTGCTGGATTAGAGTGGATCAATGTTGTGGCGATACCCAGTTCTGATTTTATGGGGGATATTAAATACAATATTTTTCAAACTATTTTACTTGGTATCTTAGCAACTGGGTTAGCGGGGATAATTGGCTTTATCATACTTCAATGGGTGACTAGGGATTTGAAAGTGTTGTCACATGCCGTTAATAATGTGAATAGTGGGTATATTGAAGAGCCTATTAATATTCAAAGAAATGATGAAATAGGGGATTTAGCAAAGAACTTTTCGGCGATGCAGCGAAGATTACATACTGATTACCTTACTGGTTTACCTAATCGATATGCCTTTGAACAACGCTTAAAAACAAAAATAGAAAAGTATAATTCTGGAGAAAATATTAACCCATTTGCCATCTTGTTTATCGACTTAAACGATTTTAAAAAGATAAATGACGTTTATGGTCACGATGTTGGCGATCAAGTCTTAATTCAGTTCGCTGACAGGGTGCGCTCTGCTATTGGCCATGGTGACCTTGCCGCTCGGTTTGCTGGGGATGAGTTTGTTATTGTCATTAATGATGTTAATAATAAAGATTACTTAGAAACTGTCTTGTCTAGAGTAAAACAAACATTATCAGAGCCTCTTAATTCATCAGATGTTTTTACAGATAGTTTTGGTGGTGCGATTGGCGTCGCGAATTACCCTGAAGATGGAAGCACTATCGATCAATTATTGGTGGTTGCTGATAATAATATGTATGCAAATAAAGCAGAGATTAAAAAAATAATAAAACATCTTTAATCAAAGAGAGTGATAAGTCTTAGTGCTGAAATATAAAAGGTGATTAGTTGCTTAGCGATTAAGGATCTCGGGAGGAGAGCTTGCCTTTTGCCTCTAATCACCAACCAGCTGGCAATAAAACTCAACGCGGCTACAACTTCGTCACTGTTGAGCTTCCCGAAACAATGGATTCATTTTAGTAGTAAAACCAAACAGGATATTTGGAGCCGTTGAGGTTAGTGCATGAATGCACGTCCGATACGGGTCGTTTAAAATGAAGGAATTGATTGGATTCGGTGGCGAGTTATGCAACAGCATGATCCTACGAGCGGATTAAGTTTTGCGGATTCTGTTCCATTTTTTTCATATTGTGGGTAAAAGGTCTCTTCTGATAAGAGAAAATAGAGTTGCAGGCAGGATGAAAATACTGTTAATAAGTAGCAACATAGCAACATAGCAACATTGCAACATGGCTAAATTGCTGCATGAAAAGGTGAAAGGAGACGAATTAAATTTCAAAATAATTTAGAGCAATCTTTTTCGAAACCACACCTAAAAACTATTACCAAGAACCTATTATCAACAAGATACATCAACTCTTTAATCATATACGTAACCATACATGACTGGCTTTTTTGTTGTTTATCTTATGCCAATGTAGGGGCGCGTATAATCAGGGGACTTTTGCTAATGTTAAGACTTGTTTTAAGTTTTTTTTTGTTTTTATAGGTCATGTTGCAATAACAAGTTTGATTTCTCTACTACCGATTATTTAGTTTTAGAAACCCTACGGATAAGGTTAGTTAAAGATAGGCTGAACAAACACAAAGTTGGTGTTTTGTGTTGTTCCGTCTATCTTTAACTACATGATTAAAGTCTAGTATCATGAGCAAATGAATTGTACGGACCTTTTTTTGTCTAGAATCTGTTCATTTTATTACTTGTTGAATTTTATGGCTTGAATGGTAACGGGTATATATAAAGAAGAAAGACATCAGGAAGAATAGTCAAAAGTGTTTTATGCTAACTATTCATTAATTTAGTTAAAATTGTTTAGTGTCAGGAAGTGTTCCACTCATCATGCGTACATTTTAAAAGAACAATTAATGACGAGGTATATCGAAGAAAATTATTAGCAATATACCTCTGCTAATAATTTATATCGTTAATAAAAAGAGTTTTTGATATCTCATTTCTATTTAAACCTGTTAATTAAAATGACTAATTAAAATGACTAATTAAAATGGCTAAGTAAAATGATTTTATAAAGGTTATTAGGTAAATATGAGTCGTTAAACGACTGATCTTTTAATTCGCTTTATACGTATACGGCACTTTTATTCTGTTTTTTAGTCCATACGGTTATTAGTAATGCCAATAAAGTTCAATATTTAGTCTATTTTTTCTCTAAAAAACAAAAAAATGCAGCATTGCACGGCTAATTCCTCATTTAATTCCATTTTTTTTTGAGATCTAGATCACAATGCCTTTCTTTAATGTCGATTTTTTTGTGATGTTTGGTCATATAACTGTGTTTCCTATTTCCGCCTTCAGTTTTGTGTGGTAATTTTATTTTGCGCTTAAAACACTGTGACGCGTTGTTAACGCTAAAAGTATTTAAGTATTTAAGGACTCAATTATTATATCAATAGCCACAAGGTGATGGAAAATGAAAAAAACAATATTAGCAACAATGCTTACTTCTTTATTCGCAGCAACTACTGCACACAGTGCAATGATGCATGACGCTGACGGTATCAGTGTTGAGCTATACGGTGATGTTGAAGTACAAGCAATTAACACTACTGATGAAAACGAAGGTAAAAAAATCCAGCTTGATGAAGCAAACTTCGGTGTAAAAACAGCTTATGACATTACTGATGATGTAGCTGCTATTGGTGTTATTTCGTTTGAATCAATTACTAGTAACGACAATGATAATGGCGCAACACTAGATGATGCATACGTTGGTTTCTCTTCTGGTAAATACGGTACATTAACAGTTGGTAAGCAAGTTACTCTTTTTGATGATGCCGGCATCGGTGGTGATTACCAGTTTGGTTTTAACGATTTTTACGAGCAAACTACATCTAGTGAACAAGTAATTAAATATACTGTTGATAAAGGTACCTACTACGGTGGTATCGCTTACATTGTAAACAGTGATGATGATGATGGTCTTCGTGCTATAGATGGTAAATTAGGTGTTCGTTTTTCTGGTGTTGATTTAACTGCATTCTACGGCGAATCAGATCTTGCTGGTGGCGGTGAAACTAAAAACTTAAACTTAGAAGCGCGTTACACAATTGACAAATTAACATTAGCAACTGCTTATGCAACAACTGATATGGATGGCGGTAATGATATTCAATCTTTCGGTCTTGCTGCTACTTACCAAGTTAACACAAATGTACAACTTGCTGTTGGTTACGCAAACATCGATGAAGATAATGCTGAAGATGAAAATCAATACTACGCAAATGCTTCTTACGCATTTAGCAGTAACGTAAACACTTACTTTGAAATTGGTGGTACTGATGCTGATAATACTGAGTTAGGTTATGTTGCTGGTATGGCAATCTCTTTCTAAGATAAGTTTATTATAAATCAGGTTATTTTTATCTAATAAGTTAAAAATTAAAAACTGATACGATAATAGATTATAAAATTTGCTTATTCATTTTAAATGGATAAGCATTTTTTTTATGCTTTTAAAAATATAAAATATAAGGTTTTACTTATTAGCTAATATGAAACATATATAAAGCTAATTGTTAAAATATAAGTAATCTCACAAGCTATTTTTGTCTACTATTCGCATCAAATACTTCTTTTGTAAGACTCAATATCTTTTGTTGGGTAAAACAATAAGCATACATTCAACGTACTGTCTTTCGACCTATTCAAGTTATGCATTTATGTTTTTAATTTACGTAATACCGATTACATTAAATATGTTATCTAAATTTTGCGCAGGAAAAACAGTTCAATTCAAGGGGGAAATTGAGCCTGTCGAAGATTAATACCAAAAGAATTAATAAGGTGATCATTCTTGCTGGTTAAAATCCCGCCTAACTGCTTTGTGAGTTTTGAAGCGAGAACAACTATCTCCTACAACTCACGCCTTATTAGGGTTAATTTTTCCTGCGCAATCTCTGATCATTTATTTAATTCCATTGGTATAACTTCGTAATCGTCTATCGGAGAATTAACCAAAAGAAGTTAATTCTTTAATGGCTGTTCCCTTTACGAAATTTACAACGAGGAAGTGGGCTATTTTAACAAGCAAAATAGATAAGTTATTTATTGTGATTAATGGTATGGACCCTCTCCACTCCACTTACGGCTTCAAATGAGCCAATATAGAAGTGTTAAACAATCTATATACAGAAAAATAGAGAGGGTCACATGAATACTATAACAATCG
>NZ_CBRF02000069.1 GCF_000470315.2 Psychromonas sp. SP041 | reverse complement strand
AAGCATCTTTATTTTCAAATGATTCATACACCAATTCCATTTCTTGATTAAACAAAAAAAATCCCCAACCTTAAATAAGAGTGGGGATTATGTTCTATCTGCAAGATCGTTCAAGTTTTCTTCTTAGCTCCTTAACCGATCGGCATTAACCTTGCGAGGTAGGTTTTAATCAATTGAGATTGAGCTTCTTAATCTTTAATTAATAATAATGTTATTTAATTAGTAACAAGCTCATCTTCAGCACGAGATAACATCGCAAACTCTTCTTCAGCAGAAGAGGCCACTAAGTTGTTTCTGCCGACTAAAGCGTAATAAGCCATGCCAATAACAAATAGCACCAATGTAAAGTAGAAAGCTCTTACATCGTAAGCATACACACCCGTTAGTGCGATTAAAGACAATACGAATGAAATACCAGAAGTCACCACACCACCTGGTGTTTTGTATGGGCGATTAAGATTAGGTTGCTTAATACGTAATAGAATGTGACTACCAGACATCATTGCGTATGACACCGTTGCACCTACAACCGCCATTGATAACATTAAGTCACCTTCACCCGTTAGCGATAATAGAAAACCTAACACGCCAGGTACGATAAGTGCACGTACAGGTACTTTACGTTTACTGGTTAATGATAATTTTTGTGGTAAGTAACCTGCACGAGATAATGCAAATACTAAACGGCTATATCCGTAGATAATAGAGAAGAATGAAGCAACAAGACCTGCTAAACCTAATACATTAACCATGGTCGCAATATTTGGGTTACCCGTCATTTTTAATGCATCAACTAACGGTACAGCACTGCCTGCAGTCACTTGTGCACCAGCAGCACCAGCCACTAATACAACAACAAGAATGGCAGTGAATAATAAGAAGATCATTGCTGCGATAATACCTTTAGGCACATCTTTAGCGGGATCTTTTGCTTCTTCAGCAGCAAGCGGTACACCTTCTACGGCAAGGAATAACCACATTGCAAAAGGTAGTGCAGCCCAAACACCATAATAGCCCATTGGTAAAAATTCTGTACCGCCCGCTGATGGGACAATATCGAATAAGTTATCAACATTAAACTCAGGTAACAGCACAACGCCTGTTGCTATGATTGCTAATACAGCTAATGCACTGATCACCATCATTACTTTTAATGCTTCACCTGCACCAAAAATATGGATACCGACAAAAACAAGATAGAAAGCAGCATAAACAAGCGGCCCATCAAGCCCTAATAGTTCATTAACCGAAGAACCAATAAAAATTACAATCGCAGCAGGCGCAAGTGTATATTCAATTAATACGGCTAAACCAGTGAGATAGCCACCAGCCGGCCCCATCGCTTGGCGAGCAAAACTATAGCCTCCACCAGCAGCAGGAATAGCCGCTGACATTTCAGCAAGTGATAATACAAGTGTTAAGTACATCACGCCCATTAATACAGCAGCAATGACGAAGCCGCCCCAACCTGCTTGAGCAATACCAAAGTTCCATCCAGCGAAATCACCAGAAATAACATATGATATCCCTAAGCCTGCAAGCAAGATCCAACCTGCTGCTCCCTTCTTTAATTGTCTTTGAGCAAGATACTCTTCGTTATTAGACATAATACTTCCTTTTTTATTTTGGTTAGATAGTTAAAATTAATTGTTATATATGAAGCAATAACGGGTTAAACCGTTAAGCAAAATTGTTGTGTATCATCGATATCAAGTAATGAATCTTCAGAGCGATCTTTTAAATTCACCCCCGTTAGTTCAAGGCGATGGGATTCAGTGAGTAAATAGTGTCCCTTATGTACCGCAGCTTGGTACTTCAAACCTTCAGGGCGAATATTTGAAATGCAATTACGTAATGAATCTTCAATACCGCGTTTAGCATTCCATGTTAAATACATCCCCATACTGTCTGGTGAACTTAGTCCCGGACGTTCACCAATCAGAAGTACAACTTGTTTAGCATTCAAGGCTTCACAAACATCGTCTCCCACGGCAACACGCCCCTGTTGAACCACACAGATAGGGGCGATATTTAATTTTTTATTGGACTCTTCATTGAGACGACTAATAAAAAGTTCTATAAAGTTTTTTGCATGATGGCTAATCGCATAAGAAGATAAACCGTCAGCAAGCACAAACACTAAATCGTAGCGTTCACCTACCGCAGGCTGTAAAGAAGAGATAGACTTTTCGTCCAATTGACGGCCTAAATCTGGACGTTGTAGGTATTCCATACGGTCACGCGCTTTGCTATGTAACTTCTGCATTGGTAAGTAAGGTTTTAATACTTCAGACTGTTCAAATTGCTCACATAATTTATCGACATCGAGTGGCACATGCACCGCATCAATAGCTTGCGCATGAGAAAGCTGAAAGCGTAGTAGTTCTGATGTAGGAAGACTTGTACCAACGCGACCTAGACCAATACGCGCATCAGTAAACTGACGTAACTTTTCCCACGGGTCTTTATGGACTATTTTTGAGTCATTAGGTTTAATGTCACTCATGAAAGCTCCTTGATCATATTTAATGGATGAGCAAAGCGATCAGGTAATGTATTACTTAATTGGGTAAGGTTATCAGCGGGTGCCAATTGCATTTTTTTAAGCCATTGATCAAACTCTGGTGCAGGGCGAAGTCCTAACACCTGACGAGCATAAAGAGCATCATGGAATGATGTTGTTTGATAGTTAAGCATGATGTCATCAGAGCCAGGAATACCCATGATAAATGAACACTCTGCAACACCTAGTAGCGTCAGTAAGTTATCCATATCATTCTGATCGGCATAGGCGTGGTTGGTATAACAAATATCGCATCCCATTGGTAAACCCAATAGTTTCCCACAGAAATGATCTTCTAAGCCTGCACGAATAATTTGTTTCCCGTCGAAAAGGTATTCAGGGCCTATAAAGCCAACGACTGTATTAACTAATAAAGGTTTAAATTTACGTGCTACTGCGTAAGCACGTGTTTCACATGTTTGTTGATCCACACCGTGATGGCCGTTAGCAGAAAGCGCGCTACCTTGACCTGTTTCAAAATACATCACGTTATTGCCGACCGTTCCGCGTTTTAATTCTAATGCGGCTTGATGAGCTTCATTTAATACATTGAGGTTAACGCCAAAGCCTTGATTGGTTGCTTCTGTGCCACCAATCGACTGAAAAACCAGATCCACAGGTGCGCCAAGTTCTATTGCTTCAATGGTGTTAGTCACATGTGTTAATACACAAGACTGCGTTGGTATCTCATAATGCTGAATAACATCATCCATTAATTTCATTAATTTCACTGCTTGTGAAACGCTATCAGTGGCAGGATTGATACCTAATACAGCATCACCACTGCCATACATTAAGCCATCAAAAATAGTCGCCGCAATGCCATTCACATCATCTGTTGGATGATTAGGTTGTAAACGTGTTGATAAATGTCCAGGTAAGCCAATAGTGTTACGAAATTGAGTAATAATATTGCATTTTTTAGCGACTAAAATAAGGTCTTGGTTACGCATTATTTTGCTAACCGCCGCCACCATTTCAGGTGTGATACCTGCACGAATACGTTTGAAATCAACTTCAGTTGTTGTCTCTTGTAATAACCAATTACGAAAATCGCCAACAGTTAAATGTGAAATATCAGAAAATGCAGCTGCATCATGTTCGTCAATAATAAGACGCGTTATTTCATCTTTTTCATAAGGGATGAGTGTTTCTTCAAGAAAGGTTTTTAACGGTAATTCTGCCAATAGCATTTGTGCGACAGCACGTTGCTCTGACGACAGCGCAGCAACACCAGCCAATTGATCACCTGATCTCATTGGTGATGCTTTAGCCATCAAATCAGCAAGATTATCAAATCGATAAAGGTGAGTACCTAGCTGATAGCGATAATTGGACATGTAAAATACCTCAAAACATTAAATTCGGCGCAAACTTTGCAAACTAATAACGACGTAGATTGCGAGGATCGTTCCAACTGAATAACGCTATTACGCAAAAACAAAATTGCTTTTAAAACAGTATGTTAAGTAAAGAGCGCCTCAAATTGAGGCATAAATAAGAAAAGGCGGAAAAATGGGGTTTATAAAGCAGCACCAAGGTAGTACCGCCTCTGCACTAGAAAGGTGCAAATCATTTACTTTTGATGTCAATCAACAAGCAGAGAGTCTAATTCAGTGGGAACAACGCTATAACCAACACAGTAGCGGTACATTCAGTGGTTATTTAGATGAATTAAAGTTAGGGGGAATTCACTTCTTTGAAGAATTCACTAACCGCACATTACAACAACAATGTTGTGTGAAACACGACAATCTATGGCTTGGTTTTTCATTGCAACCGCAAAGGCCGAAAATAAATAACAGCGAAATAATCGGAGGGCAATTAATGACGCGTCCTTCAGGTATTGAATTTGAATTAATAACGCCACCAGACTTTCATATTTATGGCCTTGTGATTAATAAAAAGAGTATTAGTGAGGAGATGATTGGAGGAGATTACGATCTATGGCAAAACCAAAGTCATACTATGCAGGCTTCACGACCTAATCATTATGTGAGTTATGAGCTAGCGAAGTTGATTAGTTTATTATTGAATAATAATAACTCACCCATGGGAAGTAATAGTATTTTCGGCGATGAGAATCCTGCTCGGTTAGCCAGATTAACGCCACTTATTACATCTAAAGTAGCGGATTTATTAACACAAACAGAATATGGTTTTAATGAAGTGAAAGTAACACAACAAACCACTCAAAGAGTGATTGCTGATATTACTCATTACATTAAAGAAACAAATAGCTACCCTCTTACGATTACTGAACTATGCCAAATAACCAACGTCAGTCGACGAGCATTGCAATACTGTTTTGAACAAGGCTTTGGCATGTCACCTATTCAATACATAAGAGATTGTCGTCTCAATGAAATCAGACGCCTTTTATTAAACGCAGATAATGAACTCGGTATTGCAGACCTTGCACTCGATTTTGGTTTTTTTCATATAGGAACATTCAATGCACAATACAAAGATTTATTTGGTGAAACGCCGACGCAAACGATAAAGCGTTCGGATACTTATCAGCATGTCATCATTCATCAAGATACCTTTAAGAAATAAAACTTGATGGGTATTTAAAATAAGTGGGCAGATTAAATTGTTCATCACGACCAAAATTTATCCATGATATTCAGCTTTTTATTTAATAAAGCGCCTCAGTGAATAAAAGCAATCCACATTAATCACAACGTATTCACAAAAGCAGAGTGATTAGCAAAATAATGCGAAAATATTAAGCCAAATACTCCCAGTAATAATTGCACTCTTTAATCTGTCA
Source organism: Psychromonas sp. SP041 (assembly GCF_000470315.2). Taxonomy (GTDB): domain Bacteria; phylum Pseudomonadota; class Gammaproteobacteria; order Enterobacterales; family Psychromonadaceae; genus Psychromonas. The sequence continues at coordinate 1,062 of NZ_CBRF02000069.1, read as the reverse complement.
CCTCTATGATATTATAAGTGTTCTTTTACTGATAGAAGTTGCCACTATGTCCCATCCATTACTCGATCGAGCAATCGATATTTGTAAGTCAAATAATGTACGCTTTACAGCCGTTCGCCAGCAGGTGTTTACACTAATGGCAGAACATAAAGGTGCAATTACAGCTTACGAACTATTAGAGCAACTACAGAAATTCGATAGCAAAGCAAAACCCCCAACGATTTATCGTGCTCTTGATTTTTTATTAGATAATCATTTCATTCATCGTATAGAGTCATTGAACTCTTATCTGATGTGTTGCCATCTAGGTTGCGAACATCCGATGCAATTATTGATTTGTGAGAAATGTAAACGAGTGATCGAAGTCAGTGACCCCATTATAGATGAAGCATTCTCAACTAAAGCTTCTCAGTTTGGCTTTAAGATAACGAACAAAGTATTAGAAGCACATGGCGTTTGCGACAGATGTATTGCCTAACGAATGACAAAGTAACCCTCGTTTAATAAACTGTCACTAATAAATAATGAAGGTTGTATTTATCAATACTTTTAGCCTTCATTTTTTCTTCTTTCACATAACCTTCTTAAACAAACTTTCAAACAAGCACTGAAATTAACGGGCAGATTCAACATTGAAATGTATAACAGCTAAGCAGCGTTGAAAAAATAGATTAATTCATTTCAAAAAATAACGATTCCATCGACACATCATACTTCTGAACATATAACCGTTACCATTCAATATGCAAAAATCAGCAAGCGCTGAAATGAACTGATGCGAGGTAGAAAGAAGAAGATCTAACGGGTTAAGTCAGCACTTTCTAACAATGAAGATGTTTGCTTCACAGTTTGCCCTCTGGCTCGTTAGCTTGAACAAAGCACTTTGAACACTAATCGGTATATGACCGATATTACATATCGAAGAAAGTGCTTAATGTAGTGGTCAAGTAAAACTGGCCATCTTGTTAGAGGTTTTTACGTTTTCTTTCTCTGCTGCTAATGGTGAAAATCCGCCGTTAAACTGATGTGGGCGATATCGATTGTAATAGCCATTTATATAAT
>NZ_CBRF02000068.1 GCF_000470315.2 Psychromonas sp. SP041 | reverse complement strand
AGACAGCGAGTAGTTTTAATCGTTGTCTCGCATTGGTTGTCGCATTAATTAATTCAGCAAAATTGTGACTCATATTAGCTCCTTTGTAAGAAACTTAATTAGATCACATATTTATCGGAAATGGTATCACCACGAAGCCGCTGCGCTACACAAAGAAAAACAATAAATAGCTAGTTAACCTCAATTCTGGATAAGCAAAGTGATACCACACCGCTATTTCTGCAGATTTCTGCGTTAAATTATCTCTCAATAACCAGTTATTGCTTCAATAATTTACCTGAACTACGCAAAACTAATGACTCTGTCTAATAAAAAATAGCCCTTATGATTTTAAAAGTAATATCGATTTAACAAACCAGAATTGAGGTTAACTACAAAGTCAAAGTCAACACATGTAAACATTAAAACACTGCAAGCTAAAGCATGCGCCCCGAGTTTCGATACCTACAAACTGAAATATGACTCGTAAAATATAAATCGACACAAAAGCATCTGGAAACTGAAACGTGCACCTCCAAGTCAAAATTAACAAACTAAAACCGTCTGCCTTTCTGCAACTATTACCAGCCTGTGACTTTGGGGCGCTGGCTTTAGCCTGCAGGGGGTGGTGTGTTTTTTGACTTGTTGCTACAAGTTTATGAGCTTTTTATTCTGGGGCGCATGGTTTAGCTTACAGGAGGTCTGTGTTGTTTTTTCTTTTTAACTAATCTTCTTTACCCTTCGTAGTTAAATCGCTTTTGACTTTAAAAAGTATTAATCACCACGAAGACGCTGCGCTACACGAAGGGCACGAAGAAAAACAACAACTCTATAGTTAATAGTAAGGGTTTTGACCTAACCTTCTTTACCCTTCGTGCCTTCGTGGTTAAACCGCTTTTGACTTTAAAAAGCATTAATCACCACGAAGCCGCTGTGCTACACGAAGGACACGAAGATAAATAACAGCGTTGGTTAATAGTAAGGGTTTTGACTTAATCTTCTTTACCCTTCGTGCCTTCGTGGTTAAACCGCCTTTGATTTTAAAAACATTAAGCACCACGAAAACGCTGCGCTACACGAAGAACACGAAGAACACGAAGAAAAACAACAACTCTATAGTTAATAGTAAGGGTTTTGACCTAACCTTCTTTACCCTTCGTTCCTTCGTGGTTAAACCGCCTTTGATTTTAAAAAGCATTAAACACCACGAAGACGCTGCGCTACACGAAGGACACGAAGAAAAATAACAGCGTTGGTTAATAGTAAGAGTTTTGACCTAACCTTCTTTACCCTTCGTGCCTTCGTGGTTAAACCGCTTTTGACTTTAAAAAGCATTAATCACCACGAAGCCGCTGTGCTACACGAAGGACACGAAGATAAATAACAGCGTTGGTTAATAGTAAGGGTTTTGACTTAATCTTCTTTACCCTTCGTGCCTTCGTGGTTAAACCGCCTTTGACTTTAAAAAGCATTAATCACCACGAAGACGCTGTGCGACACGAAGAACACGAACGAAAAATAATGCTAGTTAATAGTAAGCGCTTAGGGGTAGCTATTTTAAATAAGCCTAGGAAGCGAAAGCCCAAGTCTCTCCTTCCGCAGCCTATTTGGTTATGCTTTGATCAATAAAAAAGGGATGAAGCTAATAACAGCTAACATCCCTTTTAGAGTAATTAAATTAAATTAAATTAAATTATGTAAATTTACTTTTGTTTACATTACTTGATAGAAGGACTCATTTTGTTAAGTAACCAAAATAGCCCAGCTACCATGATCGCAAAACTAAGTGAGACATAACACAACGCGATTCCCATACTGCTTTTAGGACAAATATCACCTTGGCTTAACTCCAATAAACTACCGACTAGAGCGAGTAATACAACAGGTGACCAGCCAATAATAAACAACCATTTAGCATTAAGCTTATTATTAAAAAGAGTCGCTACCAACATTAGAAAATAGCCAATAGTCACGATAAAACAAGCAGGTAGTTTGGCAACACTTGGACATGGCGCAATGCCTGTTACTGTTAAATAAGACACAGATAACGCGCCGTATAAACCAATACTCAATAGCACTAACAAAATGACTTTTATTGCTATCTGAACCTTCGTAAGCGGCATATCCTTGTTCTCTGTACCTTTGTTCTGTGTATCTTTGCTCTGCATATTAATTATCTTTTAATTAGTCTTGGCTTTGAGTAGGCAAACCTATTTTATACACACGGTGTAATGAATAAAGTGAGATAGTAAATACAATTAAATGCACCACATTCATTGCAGCTGGCAATAACCAAACACCAATACTTAACCCAGTAAAGTAAGTCGTAAAGATCACTCCTAAGATTAAGGCAGGGCTAAATAATGCCACCCAACGCGGATAAAGTGTTTTACCGATGACAATACGCCATATCCAAAGTACAGACACAACAACCATCGCCAAGCGCAATGCATTAACAAGAGGCTCGTTGTGTGCCCCAAAGTCGCTTAATAAGCCCTGTAATTGAAGTACTACATTAGTATCAGTCGTATCGGCAATTTCATGCGCAGTTAAGGCTAAATAAATGCGGCCACCTAACCAAGCATTACCGACCATAAAGGCGTAACCACCTAATAAGGTGATAATCCAACCATGTACTTTACTACCACCTCGAATAAACATTTGTCCAAGGTGCCAGTAGCCTAAAATATATAATGGCGCAGCTAAAGTACTAAAGAAATGTCCTATCGTTAACTTGTCTTTAGTCACATTAGCAAAGTAACCGTACCCTTCAACTTCGTAACCTCCGAGAGGAGAAAACTGTAAAGTGAACTCCCCTATTCCAACTAACAAAGCAGCTAGAAACCCAGCAATGCCAGTGAGCAATAATGTGTTATATGTTTTTTTATCCACAATTTAGATCTCTTTTTGAGTGTTTATATTGTTATGGCTAATCATCTAAGGCTAATAATCTAAGACTACTAACCTAAAATTAATTGCCTAAATTAACAACTTGAAAGTAGCCATTTGAAATTAACGCTTTAAATTAATAGTCAGAAAGGTCAATGGTAGAGTCGACCTGTGGTGAATCAATATTCACCGTTCTTCCACTCTGATAACTCACTTTCACTGATTTAATCTCAGTTTGATTACCTAACCCAAAAAACACATCACTAGTTTGATCCGAACCTAAACCTTCACTGGTATAAAACTGATTGGTATAAGTTTGACCATCAACCATGGTTAGTGTGACTAATGCGCCAATAGAATGAGTCTCATCTTTAAAAGCAATTTTAAGCCAATGACGCGTTCCACCATTATTAATGAAAGCACGTAATTTTCCATTTAAATTACCAATCACAGCATCAGGCCAACCATCCTGATTAAAGTCTGAAACAACCGTTGTTACACCAAAATGTTTATTACCAATACCAGCGACTTCTTCAACAGGTTTAAATGAGTTTTCTTCATATTGTTGTAATAAGTTACCAGGGTAGAGATCTAAATGTTCAACAGCAGGGAAACGAATATAATTTTGGGTAATGAGATAATCAGCAAGCGTATCGTTATTAAAATCATAAGAAACGAGCCCCCAACCAAACCCATATTTTGCTGCGTTATTTTCTAGAGCAGTATCTTTAAAATTAAAATCACCTTGATTCTCTAGCAAGATATAATCTTTATTCAAGGTTTGATCTTCTCTTAAATCCCCTACTACTAAAAAGTCAGGTAAGGTTTTACCAACATTACTGAAATATAAATCCATTAAACCGTCGTTATTATAATCACTCACTGCAATACCCATCGGGTAACTATAAGTCACCGGTAAAGTGATATTTTCAAAGGTTAAATCGCCATTATTTTTAAAGATACGTACAAAACCAGTATCTTGAGCAACAACTAAATCACTTAAGCCATTGTTATTTAAATCTACAAAAACAGCAGTAAAAGTATTATGTTGCTCGTAAACACCAGACGATTTAGTAATGTCCGTAAAAGTGTTGTCACCGTTATTTAATAATAAATTACTAATGCCGCCATATTCTTGATTAAAGATAGTTTCACCTTCCACATATTCAGGACGAATATAGTTAGAAACATACAAATCAACCGCGCCATCATTATTAATATCACCAAAAGAAACTGATAAAGGCATCGACTTTTTATCTAAAGGAAAGTCTATTTTCTTACCTGTAAAATCTGTTCCAGTATTTTCATAAAAATAAATACCACTACTTCTTGCAACAAAAAGATCGACTAAACCATCGTTGTTAGCATCAATTGATGATGCTCCATAAGTTGGGTCGTCTTCAGCTTTATCAAACCAACCTTCAGAAGGAATACTTACTAGCGCATTATTCACATATTTTTGTAAACCATCTTGCTGTCCAATACCACCACCAACAAACACTTCATCAATACCATCGTTATCTATATCGATGGTAGATAACGCCATAAAAGGTAGTCCGGCAACAAAATCAGATTGATGTGTGAATTCCGTACTAATTTCACTAAAACGTAAGTCTGTTTCACCTTGTGCTTGTTCAGCGCCCTGTATTACATAGGCCACTATTTTAGTAAAAAATAATGCAATAAAAATTAGAATGCCGATAACAATCAGCGATATTTTCTTCCATTTACTCATAACTCTCTCCGGGTGATGTAACCATTTTATTCATCCTTGTCAGGCGTTGTATCAAGAAGACCCGAAAAACCACTTTAATCATTCAACTATTTCATAGATTAGATTTTATTAGAGTACAAGATAGGCGGTATTCAAGTTTAAGGTTTAAGGTTTAAGGTTTAAGGTTTAAGGTTTAAGGTTTAAGGTTTAAGGTTTAAGGTTTAAGGTTTAAGGTTTAAGGTTTAAGGTTTAAGGTTTGAAATATAAGAGTAGGTTAATAAATAGAGAAGCGCTTTTTAATAACGGCTGTTTTAATAGAGAACGAGGTATTAATTAAATAAGTATGAACTAAAAGGATATCGACGAATGAGTATCGATAGAATACTTTAAAGGCAAAGCAATTTTAAAATCTACTGGCCCTTAACTTTTCTTATAGAGGTCACCCGCCCAATATTCTGATTGTGGAGATTTAGCCCCAGACCATCCACGCCTTATCAATTCCTTAACAAGAAATCGATTAAAAATGCCATGGCCAACAAACAGTACTTTATGATGCTGAGTCGCTAACTCAATAAGCTTATCTGTCGCTAATGCTGCTCTAGCTTTTACTTCTTTTATTGATTCGGAGTGATGTGAATAGCCTAAAAGCCATAACACTCTAAAGCATATTGCCCAAAATTTCGGCGTCATTTTAAAAGTATGCCAACTTGCTGATGGTAATCCAGCTTCTATAAATAGATCATCACATAAAACGATCTTCCCTGCATTTAGGATAGAGGCTGAATCAATAGATCGTTGAAGACGACTACAAATTATCGCATTACAATTATTTGCGTGGGTGACGGAAGAAGGCAAAGGCGATGTATTTAAAGAAACCTTAGATTGATCATAAAACGTAATCCAATAAGTAAATTCGGTGGCAGTCATTGGATGTTCTGAAATCGGGTCGGGTTTACCATGTCTAATGATCGTTATTTGCATATATTTCCTCTACAAAGTGCCACTGCCATAACAAACAACAACAACAACAACACTTCAACAAAGGCTGCAAAGCTATGCAGGCACAAATAGGCACTTATTTTAGTAATGCTTGTGCTAACCATGATTTAAATTGTGCTGCAGGTAACGCGCCGTTCAAGGTATCAACTACTTTACCGTGTTTAAAAACCATTAACGTAGGAATACTACGAATATTATATTGTGCCCCTAACTGTTGTTGATCTTCAGTATCGACTTTCACAAATCGAGCGGCAGTTTGTTGTGTTGCTACCTCTGTAAATGTTGGCGCAAAGTTAATACAAGGTCCACACCACGGTGCCCAAAAATCAACAACAACGGGTTTATCACCATTAATTAACGCCGATAAATTAGCCCCCGTTCCTTCAATAGGCGCGCCCTGTAACAAGTCTTGCTTACAACGTCCGCAACTAGGCGCAGCTTCAATTCGTTCAACAGGTAAGCGATTCATGGAGTGGCAATGTGGACATCTAGAAGTAATTGTAGTCATATTTATTTTCTCTTTTAAGTCTGAATATTTGGCGTCTATTTTCATTGAGCTATTTTCATTGAGCTATTTTTCATCGAGCTATATTAATTTAATCTATTGGCTTAGCTTATTTCCATCATGTTTTTCTAATCTTGAATTCAAGTGATAAGTGCAATAGTATTTTTCTAACTTAAGTAATAGTGCCTTTCTAATTTAAACAATGCCACTCTAAATAAATACCAAATTAAATAATCACTTATAAGCAGATCACATCTTTTAAAAACGCCCTGTTGAACTGACACTTATAGTAATAATAATTAACATCAATAAGACGCCCCTCTTTAAGCAAACTAACTCAAGCATTAGATCGAGTTACTCTATATCAAGATGTGCTCGTCGCACTTTGATCAACGAATTCAACGTTGATATCATTATTTTTTAACAATCGGGAGCTGTGATAATAAAATAAAAGTGGCAGAATAATAGTCTGTTTCTGGCGTTATCTGAGGCAACGTAACATCAGCGTTATCATTGTCCATTTTAGCTTCTGTAACGGCTTTAATCGCTTTCATTCCAGCGTTAGCAACTGTTTCTGAACGTTGACCTGTCAATAAATCAACCGTTGCTGGTAATGATTCCTGAGCCCAAAAGTCAATAAATGGCACGATTAATTGTGTTTGATAATCTTGTGCAAGCATTAAATAAAGCGGTAATCGATTAGCATTCTCTCCATACTCTGTAGAGTTAGCCCCTTCTAAAGTTGCTTTCTCTTCCGACAGGATCATCCAATCTGACGGTAAATTCCAATCACCAAAACGAGCTGACGCCATCAGTGAAGTGCCTGATTGATATATTTCAGCCCAAATCGGGTCACCTGTTACTTCTGTAAATAAATTTAAAGCGGGAAATACCCAGTAGGATAAATTGATTTGAACACGGTCATCAGGCAATTCAAAGCCTGTTTCGCTCGGTAATACCAACTGATAACCGAATTGTTGACGAATAAGTTTAGCTTTAATAGCATCTAACACACGTAAACCTTCAACGAGGAATATTTGGCGATCCCATTTATTTTCTGCTGCTAATAAAGCCCAAGCAATAATAATATCGCCATTACTTGCGTTGTTTTGAGCAGAGATACATTTTTTATCACACTCCCCTTTTTCTGAGGGTGAATATTGCTGACGAAATAAATGATCTTCACGCTGCATGTTTTGTTGTGTCCACGCCCACATGTCTTGAAACTGCTTTCTATCATTAGAGAAAACAGCAAACAATAAAGCAAACCCTTGCCCTTCACTGGTTGGTATATTGTTATTATCAGTATCAAGCACTCGGTTAGTATCAATAAACTGTGCTTTGTAAGTAATCCAATTTTTTTGAAAAGGTGTTCGCTCAAAAGAAATAAATTTTGGGATAAATGAAATCGCAATCAAAAACAAGAGTATTCCGATGAATATAATTTTCTTCATTTCCCAGTATTCCTTAATCTTTTTTAAATGCAGTTGTATTCATAAATAGGTTGCCATCATAAAGGTGAACAGCATAAAAATCATCAACAATAACAGCTAGCTAATATCTTCATCTTTGTCATAGCGATTATCAAAAGAACTTAAATCAAGGTACTCTGCTAAAGGAGTATTCAAGAATATGGAAAGGTGGAATGGAAAAATGAATATTCATATTCCAAGGGGATAATTTGCAGTGAGAAATCAATTGGGGTGAATTTACTTTGGCAAGATAAGTCAGGTTTGCCTCTTTATTTAAAAAGGATGCCATCATATTTAACTCAGAACGAATAATAGCTATTAGCTCAAACTCGACCAGCTCAATAAAGGTTGTTTTTTTGTACAATGAGCAAGTTATTAAAAAAGAACGTAAAAACATTCTTTTCGGAGAAATTCTACAGCCTCAACACCCAGATAAGGTGTCGGCTGTGCGGCACATATCCTTGTTTTTTATGCGTTTTTAAAATTTAACTATTAATACCTTCCAACGTATCGCCATCAACTAGATGAACATTCGTGATGTAGTAAGCTAGGCTATATTCGATATTTAGTGAAAAATACACGCTTTGTTTAAGATGCAGTTTTATGGACTCTTCTAGCTCATTACTTAAAGTTAGTGTGAACTCTTCACCTCTATGAGGTTTAGTGAGCAACGATATTGTGATGAGAATGTGGGAGTATTTATACTCCGAACAGGGATAAGCTCTAGACTTACACACACCAGCACTGGAATCTTTTTTATTAATAATTCCCTCTATTACATCAAAAACTTCTTTCGTGTCTATATCCAAGTTATCAGAATATTTAATTTCTACATGTGGCATACGAATATACTCCTGAACGCATAACGAGGCTGTAGAATTTCTCATTTCAGCCTGTTTATTTTAAATAAAAATGACAGTAGCTTACATTTACTTGAGATTAAATAGATTATTTTGTTTTTATTAACTAATTGATTAAATTGAGTCATA
>NZ_CBRF02000067.1:1354-8679 GCF_000470315.2 Psychromonas sp. SP041 | reverse complement strand
ATTATATAAATGGCTATTACAATCGATATCGCCCACATCAGTTTAACGGCGGATTTTCACCGTTAGCAGCAGAGAAAGAAAACGTAAAAACCTCTAACAAGATGGCCAGTTTTACTTGACCACTGCAATGCGCCCCGAGATCAAAGGCATGAACCTAAACACCAGAAAGTGTGCATCCGAAGTCAAGAGCTCTGCGAGTTCTGTTTTTAGTTTACAAATCTTTTTGTGTTGTTACTTTTTTATGTGTTTATTTTTTTACATCAACTCAAAATGCAACAACCATTAAAGAAAAAATCACACGTCATCTTTTACAAAAAAACGAATGTTAAACTAAACTGAATTTCTAAGGCTAATTCCATGAAATAGCGACGAGGTGGCGATGAGTAATAATTTATTTCACATAGATCAGAAAAATACTGTTCAGTTCGTTACATTCCGAACACATGAAAGTGTTGCTTATTACCTCAAAAAAAATGACAAGAAAATAATTGAAAGTACCTCAAAGCAATAACATCAGTTAGATCAGTTTTTAGATACTAGCAGGGCAGGTGCAATATTAAATAATGAAATCATTTCTTTGCTTATTTCATTATTCAAATCTAAAGATAAAATCGAATACAACTTATTTGCAGTCTCTATTATGCCTAACCATGTACATCTACTTTTTCAGCAACTACAACCACTAAGTCTCATCATGCATAACGTCAAAGGATCTAGTGCATTTATAATCAATAAATACCGTTCAGAATCAGGAAAATTATGGGAGAAAAGTTATTATGACAAAGCCATCCGAACTGAAAAGCAGTTTCAAATGACTTATCAATACATTAAAAATAATGCATATAAAGCAGAGTTAGAAGATGCAAATAAACGATTCTATGGTGTTTATGAAAGTGAGTGATTGAATCTAGTGTTATGATTTAGGGATCTCTGCAAATCCTGTTTTTAGCTTGTGGGGCGTTTTTGTGTTGGTTGTTGTGTGCTTTTTATTTTGCAGGTTTGTTATTTTGGGGCGCACGCTTTAGCTTGCAGATCTCTTTTGTGTTAGTTATTTTGTGTTTTTTACTTTGATAACGAAGGTCAAAAGATCAAACCTAACACCAGAATCTCTGCAAGCTAAAGCATGTGCCCCGAGGTCAAAGGCATTAACCTAAGCACCAGAAAGTGTGCATCCGAAGTCAAGAGCTCTGTTTTTATATTTTGGATTTGTTACTTGGGGCGCACGCTTTAGCTTGCAGATGTTTTTTGTGTTGATTGTGGTTGTTGTATTTAAATTCTATGTTCGATTACTCAGGGCGCACGCTTTAGCTTGCAGATGTTTTTTGTGTTGATTGTGGTTGTATGTTTTATATATTGATTGTGAAGGTCAAAAGAATAAGGTCAAAGGATCAAACCTAACACCAGAATCCCTGCAAGCTGAAGCATGCGCGCCGAGGTCAAAGGCATGAACCTTAACACCAGAAAGTGTGCATCCGAAGTCAAGAGCTCTGTTTTTATATTTTGGGTTTGTTACTTGGGGCGCACGCTTTAGCTTGCAGATCTCTTTTGTGTTGGTTATTTTGTGTTTTTTACTTTGATAACGAAGGTCAAAAGAATAAGGTCAAAAGATCAAACCTAACACCAGAACCCCTGCAAGCTGAAGCATGCGCCCCGAGGTCAAAGGCATGAATCTTAACACCAGAATTCCTGCAAGCTGAAGCATGCTCCCCGAGGTCAAAGGCATGAACCTTAACACCAGAACCCTTGCAAGCTAAAGCATGCAGATCTCTTTTGTGTTGGCTATTTTGTGTTTTTTACTTTGATAACGAAGGTCAAAAGAATAAGGTCAAAAGATCAAACCTAACACCAGAACCCTTGCAAGCTAAAGCATGCGCCCCGAGGACAAAGGCATGAATCTTAACACCAGAATCCCTGCAAGCTAAAGCATGCGCCCCGAGGTCAAGAGATCAAACCCTAACAGCAGAATCCCTGCTGGTTAAAGCCATGCGCCGCGTAAATAAAATTTTTTAAAGGTGGCAGTTATAACTAATCACAATTAAATACTGGTTGTTTTGTTGATGGGGATCTTGCTCCCTTTTGTGAATAAAGATAAGCTAGCGATCCACTTTTTAACAAAGCTTTGTATAAAACTATGATTAAATTGCAAAACCTCACTAAGTATTATCCTTCTGATTTAGGCCCTCAATTTATTTTTCAGAATATTAACTTTGATATTCCTGATGGGCATAATATTGGGATTTTAGGATCGAACGGTGCAGGTAAGTCAACTTTATTTAGAATCTTAGCGGGCAGTGAGTACCCGAATAAAGGCAAAGTAGTGACAGACAAAGCTATCTCTTGGCCTGTTGCTTTATCCACTGGTATCCATCCGCAAATGACAGGGCGTGAAAATACGCGTTTTATTGGCCGTGTGAATGGGGTTGAGAATTTAGATGAGTATGAAGAGAAAGTTAAAAACTTTGCTGAATTAGGCATCAAATACGATTTGCCTGTTAAAAACTATTCAAGTGGTATGAAGTCTCGACTTGCCTTTGGTTGTTGTATTGCGATTGATTTCGATGTCTATTTAATTGATGAAGCGACTTCGGTTGGTGATCAAAAATTCCGAACCAAGGCTCGCCAAGCTTTGTTGGCTAAACGAAAAACGGCCAGTTTGATTATGGTTAGTCATGATCTTAAAGAAATTGAAGAGTTTTGTGATAGTGCGATTATTTTACATCAAGGAGAGCTTACTTTTTACCCTGATTTACAACAAGCTTTAAGTATTTATAAAAGCCTGTAATTCTTTATAAATAGCCTGTAATTATTCATTTATTTCATTAGTCGGTTTATAAGCTGTATTTTTGTATATTAAAATATAAATGAACTTATTAATTGAGTTACTCTCTATTATATTGACTATTTAGTTATATATATCTTATTTTAACAATGAAAAAGATACTTTTTATTATAGGGTATATTAAAATCACTTTAAAAATAGTTAGTTAGAGTGCTATTATTAAGGCTCAAATGGAATTGCCACTTGTATGATAAAAGTGAACAATAAGTAAGTAAATAATAAAGGTGTCGGTTATGTTAGGCTCAATGATAATAACGTCGCTTATGTCTTTTATGGTTTCATCTTTTCTTTTCTACTTTTTTCACCCAAAAGCGATTCAGTTTGGGCTGGTGGATAAAGCTAACCATCGTAAGCTACACAAAGGTAATATCCCTGTCATCGGCGGTCCCGCTATTTATATTGCTTTAGTCTGCGTATTGTTTTTTGAACAAAAATTTACTTCTAATATTTTATATTTTGTATCATGCAGCGGTTTTCTGATGTTACTTGGTGTCATAGATGACAAAATAAATTTAAAGGTGTCGCTGCGCTTACTCTCTATTATCGCGATCACTACTTTCCTGTATCATTTTGCCCAATTTAAAATAAGCTCGTTAGGTGATTTGTTTGCGCTAGGGGACATTCATTTATATGGTACTTCGTTGTTTTTTACAGTGATTGTAGTGATTGGTGTAATTACTGCTTTTAATATGGTCGATGGCGTAGATGGTTTGCTGGGTTGTTTGAGTATTATATCTTTTTCATCTCTAGCTATTCTTTTTGGGTTGAACGAGCAATTTAAACTGACTTCGATTTGTGTTTGTTTTATTGCTGCCTTAATTCCTTTTCTATTATGTAATTTATCGATACTCCCTGGTAATCGCTATAAGGTCTTTATGGGGGACTCAGGTAGTTTCTTCATTGGCTTTGTTGTCATTTGTTTATTAGTGGTGGGGAGTCAATCTTCAATGTACTTCGAGAATCACGTTGGTGAGTCAGGTTTATCACTTGCTTTTAGACCTATTACGGCTTTATGGGTGATGACGGTGCCATTATTAGATATGATTGCTAATATTATTAGGCGTATAAAAAGCAAACAGTCTCCATTTCAGGCTGATCGTGGGCATTTACATCATAAATTACAAGATATTGGTTTGTCAGATACACAAGTGCTGATCTTCATCTCTATTTTTGCTTTGATTGGTGCGGCGGTTGGCATTGTTGGTGAAGTTTCTAATATATCTGAAGTGGTTATGTCTAGTTTACTTATTCTTTTATTTATCGTTTACTTTCACTTGTATTCAAATACTTGGAAAGTTAGCGGATTAATTCATCGTTTATTTGGTAACAAGTTACCGGTTTCATAGGAAAGGTTATTTTATGCATTATGATATTTTTAACGGAGATGCTGACGGCATTATTTCATTAATACAGTTACGTTTATCTACCCCTTTGAAATCCTGCCTTGTTAGTGGTGTGAAAAGAAATATTCAATTATTAAAAACGGTATCAGCGAGCCCTGAAGATACGTTTACTGTATTGGATATTTCAATGGAAAAAAATACACAGGCATTAATTGATGTTCTTGATAAAGGGGCTGAGGTATTTTATGCCGATCATCACCGTGCTGGTGATATTCCTGAACATGAAAAACTAACGGCTTTGATTGATTTAGATGCGAATACTTGTACTGCACTGATTGTCGACCAACATTTAAAAGGGCAGTTCCATGATTGGGCTATTTGCGCTGCGTATGGCGATAATTTAATTGCTAAAGCTAACCAGTTAGCATCTGCAGCAGGTTATAGCGAAGCACAAGCAGAGCAGTTGAAAGAGTTAGGTACGTTAGTTAATTATAATGGTTACGGTGCTGATATTGCAGATTTACATTTTGACCCTGCTGAGTTGTTTACGGCTTTGTTAAAATATAAAAGCCCATTTGATGTGTTTGAAGATAAAGCATCGCCTTATTATGCTTTACAAGCGGCTTACCAAGATGATTTAGAGAAAGCATTGGCTATTGCTGCTGTTTACAGTGGTAAAAAATTGAGTGTATTTGAATTACCTGATGAAAAATGGTCTCGCCGTATTAGTGGTGTTTACGGAAACTTATTGGCGAATCAACAGCCAAACAGTGCTTTTGCGGTCTTAACTAAGAATGAGCAGGGTGGCTATCTGGTTTCTTTACGTGCTCCATTAGAAAATAAACAAGGCGCTGGTGATATTTGTAGCCAATTTGAAACAGGTGGCGGGCGTGCAGCAGCAGCGGGTATTAATCACCTCCCTAGTGACTCGCTACAACACTTTATTAGTACCGTTGAAACTTATTACGCTTAATTGCAGGCTTAAAATAAATTGTCGATAAAACGCTAATGGGCTGAAATATAACGTTTAATGATGTAGAAATCTGAATGTAAATATGATGAATTATTTTGCTTCATTCGACTTTGGCTTATTACAACTGAGAAAATAAAGATATAATCCCCTTGTTCACCTTTTATTACGTGATTCGTTGTCTACACAGAGAGATTTAAAATGAGAAAAATAGCAGTCGCTGGTACCGGTTATGTCGGATTATCTAACTCAGTTTTATTGGCTCAACATAATCAAGTCATTGCTGTTGATGTTATTGCTAAGAAAATTGAATTATTAAATCAAAAAATCTCGCCTATTGCAGATATTGAAATTGAAGAGTTTTTAAAAAATAAACCATTAAATTTTACTGCTACATTAGATAAAGAATTCGCTTATAAAGATGCTGAATTCGTGATTATTGCCACGCCCACAGACTATGACCCTGAAACAAATTACTTTAATACGTCTTCGGTTGAGTCGGTAATTAAAGATGTGATGGCGATTAACCCCAATGCAGTAATGGTTATTAAATCAACTGTGCCTGTTGGTTACACTAAGAATATTAAAGAAGAATTAGGTTGTGAAAATATTATCTTCTCTCCTGAGTTCTTACGTGAGGGTCGTGCATTATACGATAACTTACATCCTTCTCGTATTGTGGTGGGTGAGCAGTCTGAACGCGCTAAAGTATTTGCTAGTTTGTTAGTTGAAGGCGCAATCAAAGAGAATATCGATGTATTGTTTACTGATTCAACAGAAGCAGAAGCGGTTAAGTTGTTTAGTAATACTTACCTTGCTTTACGTGTTGCTTACTTTAATGAGTTAGATAGTTATGCCGAAGCGCATAATTTAAACTCACGTCAAATTATTGAAGGTGTTGGTTTAGATCCTCGTATCGGCAATCATTATAATAATCCTTCTTTCGGTTATGGCGGTTATTGCTTACCTAAAGACACTAAACAACTACGTGCAAATTACGCAAACGTACCAAACAATATTATTGGCGCAATTGTAGATGCGAATACCACACGTAAAGACTTCATTGCTAATTCAATTATCGCTAAGCAACCTAAAGTAGTTGGTATTTATCGATTAATTATGAAGTCAGGATCGGATAACTTTAGAGCTTCAAGTATTCAGGGCATCATGAAACGCATCAAAGCAAAAGGCATTGAAGTGGTTATTTATGAACCTGTGTTTGAAGGTGAAGACTTTTTTAACTCTAAGGTCATTAGATCTTTAGAAGAATTTAAGAAAATGTCAGATGTCATCGTATCAAACCGCATGGTTGATGAAATCAAAGACGTAGGCGATAAAGTCTACACCCGTGACTTATTTGGTAGTGATTAACTTACCGTTTAATTGCTTCAGCGCTTCTGACCTCAGGGCGCTGATTTGATTCTGCAGGGATTTATGTGTTGATTTTGGTTTGTGACTTCGGGGCGCTGGCTTTAGCCTGCAGGGATTTGTGTGTTAGGTTTTATATTTTTGATCTTTGCATCACGTGTTATGCACTATGAGTTGAGCAACTAACCTCATAACCAACAATCAACACAAAAATATCTGCAAGCTGAAAATACCAAAATAACCACGAAGCGCTACGCTACACGAAGGACACGAAGGAAAAGCTATAATCCATTACTTATTATTAATCGCTCTCACTCTCACCTTCTTCACCCTTCGTACCTTCCTGGTAAACCGCTTTTGACTTTGTATATTGAATAGTGTGCTTTTGACTTTGGGGCGCTGGCTTTAGCCTGCAGGGTGTGTGTGTTGATTTTAGTTTTGGTATTAGGGAATGAATAATACGAAGCTTATTATTAACGTTAAACACAAAAGATCTGCAAGCTGAAGCGTGCGCCCCGAAATAACAAACCTACAAGCTGAAAACAGGACTCGCAGAACTCCTCCGCTCATGACACTAGGCTATCGCCTAATTCGCCATGCACCTGAGTTCAAGTTCTTTCGACTTTGTATATTGAATAGTGTGCTTTTGACTTTGGGGCGCTGGCTTTAGCCTGCAGGGTGTGTGTTGATTTTAGTTTTGGTATTAGGGAATGAATAATACGAAGCTTATTATTAACGTTAAACACAAAAGATCTGCAAGCTGAAGCGTGCGCCCCGAAATAACAAACCTACAAGCTGAAAACAG
>NZ_CBRF02000067.1:0-1254 GCF_000470315.2 Psychromonas sp. SP041 | reverse complement strand
GACTCGTAGAACTCCTCTGATCATAACACTAGGCTATCGCCTAATTCGCCATGCACCTGAGTTCAAGTTCTTTCGACTTTGTATATTGAATAGTGTGCTTTTGACTTTGGGGCGCTGGCTTTAGCCTGCAGGGTGTGTGTGTTTATTTTAGTTTTGGTATTAGGGAATGAATAATACGAAGCTTATTATTAACGTTAAACACAAAAGATCTGCAAGCTGAAGCGTGCGCCCCGAAATAACAAACCTACAAGCTAAAAACAGGACTCGTAGAACTCCTCCGCTCATGACACTAGGCTATCGCCTAATTCGCCATGCGCCCGAGTTCAAGTTCTTTCGACTTCGTATATTGAATAGTGTGCCTTTGACTTTGGGGCGCTGGCTTTAGCCTGCAGGGTGTGTGTGTTGATTTTAGTTTTGGTATTAAGGAATGAATAATGCGAAGCTTATTAACGTTAAACACAAAAGATCTGCAAGCTGAAGCGTGCGCCCCGAAATAACAAACCTACAAGCTGAAAACAGGACTCGTAGAACTCCTCCGCTCATGACACTAGGCTATCGCCTAATTCGCCATGCGCCCGAGTTCAAGTTCTTTCGACTTTGTATATTGAATAGTGTGCTTTTGACTTCGAGGCGCTGACTTTAGTCTGCAGGGATTCTGGTATTAGGGTTTATACTTTTGACTTTGTATTAATAATTTTTAATTGAAATCTCCCAATTAAAATAAACACAAAAGATCTGCAAGCTGAAGCGTGCGCCCCGAAATAACAAACCTGCAAGCTAAAAACAGGACTCGCAGAGCTCCTCCGCTCATAAGACTAGGCTATCGCCTAATTCGCCATGCGGCCCGAATAACAAAAGCTTACGACCAACACAAAAATATCTGCAAGCTGAAAACACCAAAATAACCATGAAGCGCTACGCTACACGAAGGAAAAGCTATAATCCATTGCTTATTATTAATCGCTTTTGCTCTCACCTTCATCAGCCTTCGTACCTTCGTGGTAAACCGCTTTTGATTTTGTATATTGAATAGTGTGCCTTTGACTCTGGGGCGCTGGCTTTAGCCTGCAGGGATTCTGGTGTTAGGGTTTATTGTTTTTATTTTTATATTTTTATATATTTGTATCACTAGGGCGTGTTGATCTTTCAAGAGTGATTTTTGAACAGCATGGTGGAAATGTATAATGGTTTCGCCAAAAATCAACATACAAGAATACCACCATGCCAAGAACAATGTTAACAGATGCACTGTGG
>NZ_CBRF02000066.1 GCF_000470315.2 Psychromonas sp. SP041 | reverse complement strand
CTGAGCGAATAATAACTATTAGATCACAGAGGGACAGTTCAATCAAGGTTGTTTTTTGTACAATGAGATATTATAAAAAAAGAACGTGAAAACGTTCTTTTCGGAGAAATTCTACAGCCTCAACGCTTTGCTAAGCGGCTAAAAATAGCTGGCTATAATAGCGAGGAACGAGCACAGCCAGCTGTTTGTGTCCGTTTAAGCAACTTGTTAAATGGCTAATAATCACGGTATTTCACGACGATTCCATCTAAACCAAGCGAGTAGTCGTGATCCCTTAATATGCTAGATTGTTCCTTAAACTTTGACTTAGACATTTGAGATATTCTTTCAAACTCTTTCTGCTTTAATAAGTCATGCACTTCTTCTTCGAGACCAATTTTGAGGTTTACACCTTTTGCTTCAACGTTAATTGAATAATATCTAAATCCATCTTCAATATTGAGTTCAAGCTTTCTGTTTAAAGCACTCTCCATTAAAAAAAGAGATTTATAACTTGCGTCAATAAATGTATCTTTTTTTAATCTAAACGACTTTTCTTTTTTACTCTCAGGGTCAACTAGATAAGTTAATATTCGATCATTATTAAAATATGTAGCACATGCATTAAGGGTCCCTGGAACTACTCCATCTATTGTCGCAACTCTTTGAACCTGTTCTTTCGCACTTAATATTTTTGAGTTTAGTGAATTATTAGACATGCCTTTGGCTTCAAATACGTGCCAATGTCCATTTGAACATTGACCGACTAAATCAGGTTCTCTTCCCCTTCCATCCACATCATTAAATTCTATTACTCCTAACGACTTTAGATTTTCAACATGGATCAGGCTTGGTATATCTAGTAGTTTTTCAGCATAGAATTTAGCAAAGGCCATTCCTAAGTTGTAACTTACAATTCTTTTTTTATCACTGACATGTGAATGATATATTGGGTGTAATCTCATACCATTTCTATCAGATGCAATATTTTCAAAAACAACACCGACCTTTTCGATTACTGAGCTATAAATAGCTCTTGCTAATCCAAAGTCTTTTATCTGCTTCTTTGTTATAAAGCTAGGATTCCCAACCGTAACCATCGAGCGATAAAGGTCTAATTTTTTACACCTTAAGCTACTCTCGCCATTGGTATTTATGTGGCCGTAATTATTAACATAATCACTACTTTGATAAAATATAGAAGGCAATGCATACTCCTTTTGCCATTTAACGCTCACTTCAGCCGCAGCTGGTATGGAGCTATTTTTGTGTTATTGTTCGAGCGACAGCGAGTAACGCAAAAATAGCGTAATACCAGCTGTCGGACTGCAAGTGCTTGTTATGTTTTATTTTCGCCAGTTAATAACTTTGAAAACAATGCCTTAGAAACATCTTTTCCAAACTCTTCAATATCCTCTGGACCACCATAAGGAAACTCTTCATTTGATTGTTCTTTAAGATAACAATGAAGCGCAACAGCGCTATCATGAGCAATATCGAAAAATGGAACCGCTGGATGTTTATAATTAGGGTCAAAGTGAACTACCCACTTGTTTCTAAAGTCGACTATTTCCCCTTGATATTCAGAGAATTCCTCTTGCGTTTTACCAATTGATTTAAAGAGATAACTACGAAAATGATCATGATTTTTTACAACTTTTTTCCAATGACATTCTTCTTTATGGGAACCAAATATCTTGCACCAATTTATGACTGTGTCATATAACAGAACATTATTTAAATGTGTAAAAGGGCTCAAGTCTTTATACGAACGATCTAAGTCATCACATTTATCTTCAATAACTAAAAATGAATGATACGAACGAAAAAATGCGTTTAACCATTCAAATCTGCTTTGTATTTCATGAAATTTTGGCAAACACTACTCCTTTAAAACATAACAGCTTTATTAACTCACAAAATATCACTTTAACCGCGGAAACACGACAAGAGTTAATGATTAAAATATTACATAACTTTACGTTGATTTAACGATAAAACAAAGAGATATAATAAAGTTATGATTTATTCATCATGACAAAAGACAGCAAACTGTCATAATTGTGGTGAAAAGACTGCACATTAGAAAATAGATGAGAATTTATTCGTGGTTTAATTTTTTGAAAGCTTAAAGCATCATTCAATGTAACGACACCTCCCTTTTCATATTTAAACTTTCCCAAATGATAAAAACCTTTTCATATCGTAACAAACAAACCATTTGGTTATATCTCATCGTATTTTGATATCAGTAAGCTAACGTATTACAAGGTGACTCAATGCTACAATAAAGACGTAAACAGCATGGAGACAATATGACTGCAAATATTAAAAACAAAACCATTTTTTATAGTAAGATTTTTTCAATAAATTTAGTGACCTACCCTATTAACCACAGTGTAATGAGCCACGTTGACAATGTTCAAGAAGGGCGATATTACAAACTCAATTTCATATTGGTACAGCCAAAAGTGGGTGGTGTGTTTAAGTGTACAAAATGCATTATTAACTTATTCAACCGCGTGTATTTATTTAGACCCGACAAGTACGAACACAGCGTCACGAAAATCGAATCAGGAAAACGTGTCCTGCTCAGTTTTGCACTCAATATATAAGCTTTGTAAAAAGGTTTACCTACAAGTAAAAAAAGCAAGATCGCCGCTAAGGCGAAACACTAAGCAAATAGACTTCTAAATGTATCAATGAGTTCAGGCTAACAGACTGTAAATAAAGCCTAGCTTGCTCAAACTAGCGAAATTGAGCCAAGCCTAATAATGGCTACATCCACCCACCGTTGAGTTTTCCCAAGTCATCCATTCATTTTAGTAAAGCCAAACAGGATGTTTGGGTTAGTTGAGGCTAGTGCATTGAGCGATCTATACGGCAGCATAGTTATATGAGCGGGCTAAGCTCTGCCTGCCCCTTGCCGTTATTAGCTCAGTGTAAAACACATCATATAAACAGTACGTTAAAAATGAATGGATTACTTGGATCAGAAAGAGATCCGGTGTCAGTCTCTTTGATTCTTTATAAACATAGGTTTCTCTGCTGGCAGAGAGAAAGTAACTCGCTGTTAGCGCGAAATACCAAGCAGGAAATATCAATGTAAAGCGATGAGCGCAGACGAACCCTCTAAAAAATCAAAGAGGAGCCACCTTCCCTATCATCGGATAAGTAAACAAAAAGAAGTGTGAAACATTCACTAACCAATGACACAAAATCGCCCATTCTAATCGCTGTGTTTTATAAAAAATATAACTGTAACCAAACCCTGCCACACCTGATACCAACACATAACTCCATCCCCCTATAAAATGCGCCAAGGCAAAAACAGCTGCAGTTATAAGCGGTGCAAAAATAGCTAAACGTTTAACTGTGATTAATTGCGACAACTTAGTTTGTAACAAACCTCTAAAGAACGCCTCTTCAGCAACACAGGTAAACAAAAGATTAATAGCAATAAAGGCTAACCAAAAGTCTGGCACTTTAGAGCTAAACCCGACGAGCCCAATCATTAACGCTACCGTCAAGGTCGCTAATACGGTACAAATAATAATGAAAAAAGGCTGTTTAAGCTTTGTTATCGTACTGATTTTTCCTGTAATTATATTTACTGTAGTTATATTTGCTGTAGTTGTATTTGCTGTAGTTGTATTTGCATTAGTTGTATCTAAGGCTTTAGTTGTTTGGCTCTTAGAAAAAAAGTAAGCACAAACCAATAACCCAGCCACACCCTTATCAAAGTTAGCGTAAAGGGTATAGGGAATAGCATCGCTAGTGATTAACTCATTAATGACAATGGGTAAGTTATTAAAACCGGGCACTGCATGCACGGCTAATGCCAATGAACTGGCAATAAAAGTAGTACTTAATATTGCCCGTATTATTGGCTGTTTTATGTAAAGCGCGCCATGATATAAAGCGACATAAACCACAATAGCCACCAGCCCAACAGTATCTATATGTTGTTCGACGTAACCACTGGCAACACTCAAAGCCATTAACCATAACCAAAGCGGTTGCTTGATGATTGATACTTTACAGTATGGTAAAACACATAAAATCGATAACGCTAATAGATAAAAAGTCATTTTATTTTTTATATGCTCAGGGTTTGTTTTTAGGCTGTTATATTAACTGATTTTTAACGGCTACTTTTTAGTAGCCGATTTTACTATTAAGGCGTTTCGCCTAATAAATAAGCGCCAACTGGCCTTTGATAAGCTTCATAGTTTGCTTTTGGGGTTTGAGTTATTCTATTTTCAATTTCTATCATAATATCCATTTCATCTGCACTCATATAACCTTCATCTTGAGTCGTTGACCAAGTAATACCCGCGCCAGCATCAGTAATCTTACGAGTAAAACGATAGGCTTGCTCGATCCCAAAGACTAAATCAGACCTTGAACTACTCCATGTACTTCTAATAGGAAACCAACCGTGCTTAAGTGCTTTTTTATTGCCGTTGTAACTATCCCAAGGGGTCTCTTGCATATCTGGAATCGTATATTCTTCGTAACCCCAAGAGTTAGGGGGTGCACCTCGCCCTAGCGGTGTGATATGACCAGCAGTAAAGTCTCCGTATTCGTTGGTAGGTACATGTTTTATTATTTTATAATCAGTGTCATCTTGATCATCTAAACCATCACTATCAACATAAAGATACTCGCCACTGGCATCGGTAAAATACGCTTTTTTTTCATTGATGCCAATCGCTAACGTTGGGTCGACGCTGCGTAACGTATCAACAAAATCAGATAGTGAACCTGGTAATTTCCTCACATTATCTAACCAATAGCCATCCACTAAACCATCAAACCTTTTGGCATAACCCTCTACTAAATAGCGCCAAGCAGCACCTTCATCACCATTCCATTCAGTATTATAGTACTCTTCCCATGCGACTTTTATCTCGCGTTCATTTTCAGGATCATTATCAGTGATCATTGATGGCCCTGCTGCATTTAAATATAAAATAACTTTTTTGCCCGCCTTTCGATAAACATTAATCACATCAAAAATGATTTGTTCATTTTCAAGCCGAGGTACCATATCTGGATGGATAGCGGCTACATCAACATTGTCGTTATCACGTAATGTAAAAAGAAAAGCATGAGCAGGATGAGTGAAAGAAGTGATGACATGTCCTGATGAAGGAAGATTTTTAACTATCTCTTCGGCACCAGCAACCCAGTGAGCAGATCCGGCATCGACGGATTGATCAAGCTTATAGCCACCATCAACTCTTTGCGTTATGCCCCAAGAACCTGCTAACCAATTTGCATTTTCGTCAATGTACTCTTCTTCAATATCTAAGGCTGAATCATTAGATTGAGCAGGCGTGCTATTACAGCCAAGTATGCCAACAATAGTAATGACAAACAGTAAGGTACATTTAAGTTGTTTTTTTATTATCATCGAAAGCCTATTTATAATGTGTATTTAATCAATTGGGTTAACAGTAGTAAACCTATTATTTATGCTCTCAGTAAAAGCCAAAATAGTGAAGAAAACATGTCATATTCAATATGTTCAACCATAGCCAAGGTGTGTTTATGATTGATACTTTACTGTATCGAAAAACACATAAACTCGATCATACGAACAGATGAAAACTATTCATTTTTTGTCGGTCACTTGTTGAAAAGCAGACTCGGCCTTTAAAGCTAAGTGCATCGAGTCACTCTACTTATTAATGAGTAGTAAGTCACCAACTATAACAGCCACTATCGAATCTTAAAATTGTACTTAACATCCGTATTTAAGTTATCTTTGATGTAATACCAATCACACTAATTAACTGATCTATTTTACTGGTTAAAATAACTTATTTCTTCGTTGTAAATTTCGTAAAGGGGACAACCATTTAGCTCAATTTACGCCTTAAACTAAGTCATTTTTCCTGCGCAAAATTTAGATCACTTATTTAATGTAATCGGTATAAACTAGACAAAAACATCATCAGGGAAGAGGCAATGCCATCATCACGCCACATTGTTAGTGATTTTATAAAGCGCGGTTATGTTCAACCAGCTCAAATTAATGAGGCACTTAACTGTACACAGGTTTCGCCTACCATAAACAGTTGGTTTAAGTTTATCGACCGATTATTACTGTGTTTAGGGGCGCTAAGTTTGGCTTTTTCAGTGCTCTTTTTTATTGCCTATAACTGGGATGATTGGGGACGTTTTGGAAAGTTTGCTTTAATAGAATCATTGCTTATTGCCACTATATTTATCTATTGGCTTGCCAAAAAAGACAGTCTCAAAGCACAAATTAGTTTATTAGTGAGCAGTTTAATGGTCGGCGTGTTAATGGCCTTTTTCGGACAAACGTATCAAACGGGCGCGGATCCTTGGACTTTGTTCTTTTTTTGGGCTGTTTTGATCATACCTTGGGTTGTCATCGCTCGTTTTGCGCCATTATGGTTGAGTTGGTTGGGTTTATTAAATATTGCTTTAAGCCTCTACATTGATAGTTTTGGCCTCCCTTTAACGTTATTTTTATCAGCTGATGGTAATCTCTGGATTGCAGTATTTTTTCTGAACAGTATTGCATTAACTACATTGGAACTGAGCAGCCGACGCTTCACCTATTTATCATCTCGTTGGTTAGCTCGAAGCATCGCTTCATTAGCAGGCTTTATGATCACCTTTATTGTTGTTGATATGATAATAGATTCACACAATACTAGCCTATTACCTTTCTTCTTTTGGGGAGTCTTTATTGCCGCGTTATATGTGGTTTATCGTCATCTTCGACACGACTTATTTATGCTCGCAGGCGGCTGTTTATCAAGCATTGTTGTTATTATCACTGCTTGTATCGACAATCTGAATGAGGATTATATTGAAGGATTCTTTCTACTGACGTCAGTGTTAATCATTGGTCTAACGAGCTTAGCGACCATTTGGTTGAAAAAAGTCAATAAGGAGATGTTGTCATGAAGATACAACAGACTCAACAGCAAAGACTGTGGCAACGACTTCAAGAGAAAGCCTTAGTCAACGGCGAGTTTCAACCTGCAGAGACATTAGACTCACCTTGGTTTATAAAACTCTTACTGGCTTGTTCTGGTTGGTTTGCCTCACTATTTATCTTGGGCTTCTTTTTGCTCACTTTACAAGACTTGGTGGAAAACAGCGCCGTTTGTTTAGTCGTCGGTTCTGGAATGATATTAATGGCTTATCAAATGTTAAAAAATAAGCCATCTGAATTCCTAGAGCATCTTATGCTTGCCTTTAGCTTAGCCGGACAAGCATTGCTAGCTTGGGCTATTTTTATGATTGATAATACGGTCTTTTCTGTATTTCCTTGGTTTGCTATTTTTATTATACAAAGTAGCTTAAGCCTGATCATGCCGCATTATATACATAGCGTTTGCTCTGCTTTTTTTGCAAGTATTGCATTAACCATGTGTTTTCATTATTTGCAGCTTTCAGCATTTACTTCAGCAAGTTTATTATTATTGGCATTATTTTTAGTACTCAATGAATGGCGTTCAGTAAAATGGCAGCCTACCTTTGAAGCAATTAGTTATGGCATTATATTGTTACTTATTCCGTTCAAAGCCTCTTACATCATTGGTTATGACCTTGCTTATTGGTTAAATGAAACCACATTAGAACAGTCATGGTATTACTATTTAGATGAACTGTTATTACTCTTCACTATGCTTTATTTAATCGTCACTTTAATGCAGCGTAGCCAGCATCATTTTCCATTTAACACTAAATTAGCCATTATTGGCGCAACTATCTGTTTATGTCTTTTATCGATGCAAGCCTCTGGTATTACTATTGGTTTTGCTCTATTGATAGTTGGATTTTCAAACAGTAATAAAGTCTTACAAGGATTAGGAATAACCTCATTACTCTTTTATATCTCCAGTTATTACTATTTATTAACACTTACTTTATTAGAAAAATCGGTCATTTTATTCATGATGGGGTTATTCATATTGGCGATTCGTTATGCCTTATTAAAATGGCTGAATCCGATGCAGATTCATTCGGATTCGTCAGAACTTTCTCATAAACAGCTTAATCCACAGCAAGGAGATAACGATGCAATCTAAAATCGTAATAGGCATGTTGTTGGTTATTTTAGCGGTGATGAACTTTTCAATTGTCAGTAAAGAGCAACATTTAAAACAAGGCGATACCGTATATTTGAAACTATCGCCTGTAGATCCTCGTTCGTTAATGCAAGGTGATTATATGGCGCTACGCTTTGATGCTGCGGATCAACTTTATGGTGCGCTCCAATCAAGCTCCAACAAAACCTTAAAAAGTACACATGATGGGCAAATTGTAGTGAGCTTAGATGATAATAAAGTAGGTACTTTTCAAAGAATTTACCAAGGGAAATCGTTACAAGGAAATGAACTTCGACTTAATTATCGTGTACGCGACGATAATATAAAATTCGCCACTAACGCTTTTTTCTTTGAAGAAGGTACAGCTGAACTTTACGAAAAAGCTCGATATGGTGAGTTCAAAGTCAGTGAAAAAGGAGAGCTATTATTGAATGCAATGTTTACCGAGCAGTTAACTGAAATCAAAGTAGAGTAAAAACGGTAAGTCACCACGAAGCCGCTGCGCTGCAAGATGAAAGCGAAGAAAATCCACAAAATTGATTAATATTAATGTGTTGACCTAACCTTCTTTACTCTTCGTGCCTTCGTGGTTAATTCGCTTTTGATTTTAAGAGACTGTAACCAACCACGAAGCCGCTGCGCTACACGAAGAGCACGAAGAAAACCGACAAGATACAAGATTGATTAATATTAATGTGTTGAACTAACCTTCTTTACCCTTCGTGACTTCGTGGTTAAATTGCTTTTGACTTTAAGAGCCCCTAATCAACCACAAAGCCGCTGTGCTACACGAAGGTCACGAAGAAAAACACATAATATATTGATTAGTAATGTTTTTAACCTAACCTTCTTTACTCTTCGTGCCTTCGTGGTTAAACCGTTTTTGAATTTAAAAGAAGTAATCAACCACGAAGCCGCTGCGCTACACGAAGAGCACGAAGAAACCCCACAAGATTGATTAATATTAATGTTTGTTGAACTAACCTTCTTTACCCTTCATGCCTTCGTGGTTAATTCGCTTTTGATTTTAAGAGACTGTATGTAGTGGCATAATGAATTTGGCCATCTGATTAGAGGTGATAAACTCACTTTAACTAATCAGGTATTAATATGACAAAACAAACAAGACCAACTTATTCACCCGAATTTAAATTAGAAGTTGCAC
>NZ_CBRF02000065.1 GCF_000470315.2 Psychromonas sp. SP041 | reverse complement strand
TTCTGGGCAAAGGCTTATTATGAGCAACAACAAGCTAAAGGAAAACCACATAATAGTATCATTAGAGCCTTAGCCTTTAAGTGGATCAGGATAGTATTTAGATGTTGGAAAACTAACACTCCCTATGATGAATCAACCTATTTAGCGGCGCTAAAAAGAAGAGACTCACCGCTTTTAAAATTTGCAATTAATAGTTAAATTTTACTAGCGGTCCACCTCAGGGCGTGTTGTTAGGCTGTTTTTTCTTCAATTAATGATCTTATAATCTCTATAACTTTATATGCGTCTTCTTCGTTTATGTTTTGTCCTTCAATGATTGAACGTTTAAATGAAAAAGCCCCGATCCAACCAGATGCTTCAACAACACCAACAGTTAAACTTTTATTTAAAATATAATACAAAGGTCCAATCACGAGACCTATACCAAATAAAGGCGTAAATATAGCACCTAAAAATAATGCCATCTTCCACGGTTTTTCATACCCATAATATGCAGAGGTTATCGATTTCATTGGTATTATTCGTTTTTCTCGACCTGCTAATGAAGATGTAGTGAATTTTAATAAATTATCTTTTATTTCAATTTCATTTGTAGGATCAATTTTAAATAAAGATAACAACCAAGAAAGCAGACCTGCTTCTCTACCCACTATATGAACAAAATTATCATCTTCATTTTTACTTTCACCTGCATACCATTTTTTAATAACTAACGACATATTTATACTTCCTTTTATTGTGATTTAAATAGATTTACAGCCTAACGCTGACAGCTTTATCGAGCCTGGTGCAATGCTTTGTTAGCACTATAAGTATTCTTTACCCACGCTTTGTAACACAGACAGCATAATTAAGACTTCAGCGGCTACATAGCTACTGTGGTTACCTTCAAAACCATATCGCCATGTTACAAAATGAGTATTGTATTTTTCAAAAAAATTTGATGCTAATAGCTCACCATCTAAAGCATCAAACTTATCTATTACTTTATTCTGATATTCGATAGATAAACTATTAAATAGGCTTGATAAATGATGGCCTTGTTCATTACCTTTACTAAAGACTTTTCCGTATTGAGTCACTCCTTCAAAGTATTCAGTAGGTTTATCGAATATAGTCTGCCCATCAAAGCACTTTAGGTATAGCTCGAGTGCAAAACTTGCATTTACAATGAAAGGGGCACCTCGAAACTCCATAGATTTCGATTCATTTAAAGTCTCAGCTGCAATATGAAATGCTTCTGCTTGATAATAAACTCTCGGTTCTACTTTCCTTACAACCTTCATCAAAATCTCATATAGTTCTAACAGCTTCTTAAACCGAAAATTCCATATTCCTAGTGGAAATGCGAAATATATTTATTTGTTAAAAATTAGCCGATAATACGTTATATGAACATAAAATCAAATGTTTAAAGTTAAAAGTCAAAATTTAATAATGTGGAAAAATGGAATCATTCCGAATTAACAACGGAAAGGTAGAATAGCGTTAATTTTTTAGATTCAGTCTAGTTTTAAGTGCTCATTATTCGTCATACGAGAATCAACGCGGCTACATCAATTTCCCCGTTATATTTTTCTGAATCAATGATTGCCTTTAGCAAGGTTAGGCAGGGAGCGATTTATGCGACAGCATAGTCATATGAGCGGGCTAAGCTCTGCGTGGCCTTTGGCGTTGCTAGCGAACTTCGCGGCATGGACGCCGCGTATGAGCGGTGCGTTAAGAAGGTAGTCATTTATTAAGATTAAAAAATATTCGGTGTGGCCTTTTCTTTGGTTACTTTCTTTTGGTCACTCAAAAGAAAGTAACACGCCGACAGGGCGGAAGACTAAATTACAATTATTCATTAAGCTACGTTGAGCGCAGACGAATCCAACTATATAAGCTTCATCGATAAACCTAGAAAAAGCACAGTTGTTGCGACAAAAAAAGGCCATCTATATTTCTACAGACAGCCCACAAAGCTATAACTCACTTCAGTTTTAGACGTTTTGGCAATCCAAAACTACACCTTAGCTATATATGAATTAAGCTACCTGCTCTGCTTTAATATAATTCACCAAATCATCAATACTCACTACTGGCATACCGTGCTGCTGTGCAAACTTCACTACTTCCGGTAAACGAGCCATCGAGCCATCTTCATTGCTTAACTCACAAATAACACCTGCGGGAGCAAACCCTGCTAATGTCGCTAAATCAACGGCTGCTTCCGTATGTCCTCTTCGCACTAACACGCCGCCTTCAACTGCTTGTAGTGGGAAAACATGGCCTGGTCGAGATAGGTCATCTGCTGTTGCGTTTGGCGCGACTGCGGTTTTAATGGTAGTGACACGATCTGCTGCAGAAACACCTGTTGTCACGCCGTGCTTCGCTTCGATACTGACAGTATAAGCGGTGGTATTTTGGCTGGTATTGTTGCTGACCATTTGTGGAAGTTGTAGCTTTTGAGTGGTTTTTGTTGGTAAGCATAAACACACTATGCCACTGCCTTCACGGATCATCATCGCCATTTGTGGGGTTGTTAATGTTTCAGCAGCAAAAATAAAGTCACCTTCATTTTCTCTGTCTTCATCATCTACCACTAACACGCCTGAGCCGTTTTTGATTGATTGAATTGCATTTAATACACGAGAATGTGCATCACCGAATAAACTTAATAGAGACTGACTCATGGTATTTCCTTTGAATAGTTACCAGAATCAGGGCATTGAGAATGGCATCATCCAATGATTAGATGATGTCAATTAGCACTACAACTGTAGTGCTTTGGTTTCTCTTTCATCCGGACTTTAACCGTCGGCTCTGGAATTAAACCAGATCTGCTGACCTTTATTGCTACTATTCTTACGTTTGTTATTGCGTTAAATAATCAATAAAGCGCTCGCGGGCTCACCTAAAAGGTTTACCGCCGGTGGGGAATTTCGCCCCGCCCTGAGAATTGCTAAGTTAAATTAGCGGGCAGATTTTAACGCTTACTGAATAAGGAAGATAGTTGAAATAGAAGATAGTTGGAAGAATGGCATTATTCTGACTTAATAGCACAGAGATGAGGCAGGCGAACCCAACTCTTAATTGAGCTCGAAAAAAATAAAAAGGCATAAGTTTGGGCTGACAATAAAAAAGGCCTGCTATATCGCTATAGAAGGCCTTGCGTTAAAAAATAAAGCTAAAACTAAAACTAAAACTAACTCAATACGTTAATTTTATTTTCAATGTCAATGTCAATTTCAAGCTTAAGCTTATGTTGGGTTAACTTAACGTTAAATCTATCCAGTTCAGATTCCAATCATCATCTGTTGCTATTAAACGTAATGTTACCTCGCCTGCTGGTAAAGTAATGGTATCGGACTGGGTTTCCCAATTAGCCCAACCACCTGTTGATTGAAGGGTAGTTGAGATTTCTGTCACGCCATCTACTTGAACATTGACTGCGCTGTCATCAATGCTCGCGATACGATATTCAATAGTGTAGGTGCCTGCTGTTGCTACGGTTATTTGATATTCCATATAATCACTGCTATCAATCCAACCTACATTTAGGTCTCCGTCACTATCAATGGTTGTTTCTGTTTGAATACCTGACATTGCGCTGTAATCTTCAGCTTGAATACGTGCATAGCCTTGTTCATCAAAACTACTTTCAGAACTGCTAGTGGTTTCATCTAAGGTAAGATCTATCCAGTTAATGTTCCAGTTATCATCTGTTGCAAGTAAACGAAGGGTGATATTACCTGCAGGTAAGGTAAGCGTGTCTAATTGTGTTGTCCAAATGTCCCAATTCCCTGTTGATTCAAAGGTGGTGGTGAGCACTGTTTCACTATCTACTTGAACTTCTACAGCGCCTTCAGCATCAATACTCGAGATACGGTAGGCAATGGTGTAATCACCTGCTGTGTCTATCGTCAGGCTGTATTCCATGTAATCGCCAGCGTCAATCCAGCCTACATTTAAGTCACCACTGCTGTCAGTGGTGGTTTGTGTTTGAATGCCAGACATCGCGCTGTAATCTTCTGCTTGAATACGCACGGTTGTGTCATTACTGTAATCACCATCATTAACTTCAACGGTAATACTCGCTGACACAGTTCCATCATAGCTACTGACGGTGATGGTTGATGTGCCTGTTGTTAGTGCTGTCACAAGACCATCTACTACTGTTGCCACTGCGGTATCACTTGATTCCCAAACGATGGCATCATTATCTACATCAGTAGGTAATAAAGTTGATTCTAATTGTGATGTTTCGTCACTGCTAAGGCTTAAGCTACTTTCAGATAAGGTAATTGATTCAGGTGCGACATAAGGGTCATCAACAAATCCACCAATAGTGATTTTTACTGATTCAGGCGTTGTGCTTTGTATTGTTGATGAGTAATCAAATACATCATCATAAGCAAAAGCATAGGTCTCACCTTCAAAGCTAATGTCTTCAGAGTGGAAGAAGGCAACATATTCGTTGTGCGTGGTGGTGTCGCCAAAGTAAGTACTAAGATCTGACCATTCTAATAGTTCCCCACTTTCAGCATCAAGATCGATAGCACCACGGTTGAATGCCGCACTAAAGTGCTTTTGAATATTTAAATCAGCATTAACATCTCCAGTACTTTCTACATCTTCAGCTAATACGCCACTGGCTTCTAAAATTTCTAACGTATCAGGTTTTGCGGAGATCATGCCGATGGTGCCATCACTTTCATTGGTAAAGATGAATTGATCATCAACAACAATGCCAGACCAAACGCCAGCATCACCAATGCTTAAGTACATAGGTTCATCGGTATAACGAGCCCATACAGCATCAACATAATCTGAGAAATAGCTACTGCCGCTTTCTCCATCTTGGAAAGAGGTGCTTTTTGATGGGTTTAAAATAATGCCTAAGTCTTCGTCAAGCGAACCTTGAAAAGCCTCTCCTACACGTGAAGTCCATTCTTCAAGAATATCTTCATGGGCTAATACTTCACCAACACGTTTATAGAAACCGTCTGTACCCCAAACTTCAAGGCCCATTGGGTATTGATATGCATCTACACGCGTTGTATTTGTCCAAAGGCCATTATCACCATAGGTTAATTCAATTAATTCATATCTGAGGTTTAGGTTCGGATCTGAATCATTTGATAATGAAGGGGCTGAATAACCGCCGCCATCACCGAAAAAGTAGAGGTAAAGCGGTGATTCAAATGAGATGAAAATGCGCACTGAAGAAATAAGTGGCATGTTAATGGTTTTATCTGGGATCTCGCTGAGTAAAGTGAAAACATCTGCATACATCGCGTTTGCACCTGGACCATAATTACCATTATAAACAGGCCCTTTTAATGTGTTGTTCTCCACTGACATTTCATTCACTTCACCAGTGGCCATATCTATCCAAACGTCGGTATCATCTACTTTACCCACAAGGGCGACATAGACTTTTTCATCGCTAAACTCTGAAATATTATTGATGACGTAGGGAAGGGGTAATGTTTGAGCGGTGACTTTACTAATGAAAAAGCTACACAGTAAAACAAGTAACATTGGTATCACGGTTTGCATTCTCTTTTTGACTATCATGTCATTTATATCCTTAGGTTATGAGTAGTTCTATCTTTAAATGTAGGACTAGTTAGTTCCATTCAGTGGGATAATTCATGCTGATAACAATCGTAATGAGAAAATGGCTGTGATTGTTGAGTTTAGTTTTTTAATAAAATGTATACCGCTCCAATGGCATAGAAAAACCGAATTATTAAGGCTTATTAACAAGCACATGAAGCCCGAAAAGTATCATTTTTTTAATAATA
Source organism: Psychromonas sp. SP041 (assembly GCF_000470315.2). Classification (GTDB taxonomy): domain Bacteria; phylum Pseudomonadota; class Gammaproteobacteria; order Enterobacterales; family Psychromonadaceae; genus Psychromonas. The sequence continues at coordinate 5,510 of NZ_CBRF02000065.1, read as the reverse complement.
AAAGCTTTAATAATAAAGTTATTAATAATAAAAAAGGCTACTTATATTATTATAAGCAGCCTTCTTAATACTTAGAAGCTAAGCAGTATCAAAATCAAGCTATATGGTTATTATTAGCTTAAAACTCAATGACTACCATCTCTCTATCAATTGCTAACGCTAAAGAATTACCCACTAATTGATGTGACACTTCAGTTTTAGGGGCGTTCATTTTACTTGGTACTATTAAGGTCAAAGTTTTATATTTTTACTGTGTAAACACAAAAAATCATTATACCGATTACATTAAATAAGTGATCTAAATTTTGCGCAGAAAAAATGATTTAGTTTAAGGCGTAAATTGAGCCTTTCGAAGATTAACTTCGTTAATCGTCTATCGGAGAATTAACCAAAGGATGTTAATTCTTTAATGGTTGTTCCATTTACGAAATTTACAACGAAGAAATAAGTTATTTTAACCAGTAAAATAGATCAGTTAATTAGTGTGGTTGGTATTACTACATTAATACAAGTATATGGCGGTATTCATTACTATAAAAAAAGGCCGTCTATATTGCTATAAACGGCCTTCTTAATTTTTGACTAAGTAAGTATTACTTATATAAGCTTAAAACTTAAAGCTCGATAGTCACTACTTCACCATCAATCGTTAACTCTAAAGAATTACCCACTAATTTATGGCTAACGTCAGTTTTAGGACCATTGACTTTACTTGGTACTAACAGCGTTAAAATGTTGTGTTCTTTCTTCGCTTTAAACTTCGCTTCAACATGACGGTGCACTTCAAGGTCAGCGTATTCAGCTGGGTCAACTCCATCTAAATCTTCAATGTGTGACAAAAATATTTTTAATGAATTTTTAAATAAACCTTTAAAAAATGACTTTTAGATTTGCTGCTCATATAAATAAAAGACAACCTAAATTCTGTATTTAGAATAAGTCTAATCGTTTTTAACGATTAAATTTATAGGTTTGATTGTTTTTATTGTTAGGCGTATGATCAATAGCTTGTATTTTGAGTTTAATTCTTAATCAATATAAAAGATCCAACTAATATCATTATGTAAATAAAGAAATGGAAATAGATATGAATAAAAATGTTCAATCAGAAGATAACTTTGTACCAGTATGCTCTACAGAACAAATGGAACTATTACTGTGGGTAAATAGTGATTTTAACACTGCAATGTTGATAGGAGAAAATAATAACGCATATATTAGCGATATTAGGCTAGAAGAATGAAAATGCTTTCAGCTATAAATAAACTAGAAAGAAATAAACTAGAAAGCATTTTCGTATTGTGAGGTGAACTATTTAAACTATTGGCGTAGTTTGAATAAGACCCAACACTGAGGTTTCAAGTCTAAAAAGTCAAGGTCGCTCTATATTTTCAATATCAGCATACCTTTTCTTAGTGTTTATCTCAATTATGAATTTCCTCTTTATCAAAAATGGAGGAGGCTCTTATGAGTTTTCAACAAAAAATCGTCGATGTATGTGCTTACGTACTTCGTCAAAATGGTGTACTTGTAAATGTATGTAAACATAAAAGATCAATGCCTCGTTAATATATAAATATACAAGGTATTTATCCTGTAAAAAGCCACCTATGTTATAGGTGGCTTTTTTATATAATAATATTAGTGAATTAATAGGTAAAAATAATATGGCTACATCCAATTTTCCGTTCTCGTTTTTCTGAATCAATCATTACCTTTAGCAAGTTAAGGCATGGATGCCGTTACTAGTTCAGAGCGGCACAGGGATGTGGCGTATGAACGGTGCGTTAAGAAGGTAGTTATTTATTCAGATTGAAAAATGATACGGGCGAGTTTCTTTTGGTTCTGTTTTCTTTGTTCGTATAAAGAAAATGAACACGCCGACAGGGCGGAACACCAAGCAACAATTATTCATTAAGCTTCAATGAGCGTAGACGAACTAAACTCTCAGATTTCATAGACAATATAGAAAAAGCACTCTGTTGTGCGACAACAAAAAAGCCGTCTATATTGCTATAAACGGCCTTCTTAATTTTTGATTAAGTAAGTATTACTTATAATAAGCTTAAAACTTAAAGCTCGATAGTCACTACTTCACCATCAATCGTTAACTCTAACGTGTTACCCACTAATTTATGGCTAACGTCAGTTTTAGGACCATTGACTTTACTTGGTACTAACAGCGTTAAAATGTTGTGTTCTTTTTTCGCTTTAAACTTAGCTTCAACATGGCGGTGCACTTCAAGGTCAGCGTATTCAGCTGGGTCAACTTCACCAAAGCCTTCTACGTTTTCAATTGAAAGCAGATCTGCTTTGCTGTCATTAATGAATGACACGTCTAATGTCGCGTTGTCACCAATGATTTTGAAAGAATCCGTTGCTGTTTCAGTTTTGAATGTGGTGTGCAATAACCAAGTCAGATCTTGCTCTGATTTTAGTGTTGCAGTATCACGCATTACAAATACTTTACCTTTAGCGAACCAGATTTTACGTTTGTAAGATTCAAGATCTGGGTTGTGGAATTGGTATGAAGTAGATGCATCACCTTCAACAAATAACACATCAGACTCTGTATCGTAATCACTGATTTTACCGCCAGCTTCAATACAGTAACGATCTTGATGCTCGCCTTCAAACTTAGTGGTTGTGTTCTCTGCGTACTGACCTTTACCACCAAATAATGGTAGGTTTTTAGAGAACGTACGACGACGCCATTTGATGTGCATATCAACACCAAAACCACCGTAGTAACCTGTAATAGACGCTAGCGTATCGCCAAATGCATGTAATGTGTATGCGTTTTGGTCGCCGTGTGAATGGCTGATAGAACCAAATGGACTACATTTGTAAACCATGTGGATGTGCTCTTCACGGTTTGTCATGTTGCAGTGGAATGCTGCCCAACCTGTGATTGGGAATACTTTTAGTAACGGCTTGTTAGCAGGCGCAACTTCAGGCATATCGTTCCATAGGTAATCAAAACGTAGATCGTCGTAACCAAAGTCCCACCAACCGAAGTTGTAGAATTTTGTATGTGCTTCAGTATCACGCGCTTTTAATTGGTTGTAGTACCAAATGTACTCAGGCTTGTTGTTCACACCCGCAAAATGTTTGATGTTGTAAGCGAGTTTTAGACCAGGGAAATCACCAATACTTGATTGGTCACAGAAACTTGCGCGCTTAGAGTGTACTGGCATACAGTACATGATGAAGTCACCTGTATTTTTGTAGAATTCTTTGTTAAACATGTTGATAGAGGTGTAGCTTTTTAATAAATCAAAAGACTCACCTAGGAATGCCATTTGTGTGTTCCAGTAATCTGGACCTTCAGCCCATGCACCGTCTTTACCGCCCCATGGTGGGTAATGCGTTGCATAGTATTCGATACCGTATTCAATGTATTCACGTGCTTTAGGGTATTCATTGTAAAGTGCGATACAAGTAGGAATAACCGCTGAACTGATACTACGAACACCGTGGCTGTTTAGTGGATTAGCTAATAAATCGACAGTCACTTTAAGGTGATGCATGATTTCTTCTAAACGAACGATCAGTGCTTGTTTTACTGTTTCACGTTCTTCATCTGTGAAATAAGCGTGTAACCAGTCAAAACCCCACGCCATTGCAGCGATGACACGGAAAGCCGCTTCATCGTTGTAACCACGAGATGTGACGCCTTCTGGATCGTAAGATGCTAATTCTAATGTCCATGCTTTGGCTTTCGCGATGATGGCATCATCTTCCAAAACAACACCTGCGATAGACAGATTACGCGTTGCATTGAAGGCTTCTTGACAGCTAACGTACATTTGACGCCAGTAAGGACGCCATAAAGAGGCTTTGCCTACTGTTTCTTCTGGGTAAGCTTTTGGTTCTGCGTAAGGTGCAACGTCTAAAAATTTGTTAGTAGAGTTGTTCATGAACGCATCAAATTTACAGTAACCTGCATCGCTTTTAAGATTTGCTTTGAATGCTGGAAGATCTTTGCTTTGAACGAGTAAACGAGGGTGATCAACACTTAAGTTATCAAGGAAAGATAGATCGATTTTAGCGGTTTCGACTTTAACTGGCATCACATCAATGAGATTACCTGCAGACTTGTCGTTTTCTAATTTGATCGCTTTGATGGCGTCAAAAGACTTGTTAGACATTTAAGACCTCTACTTATGAAATTAATAAACTTGTACGTGCCTTTAAATAACGTTTTTTGAACGTCGTATTTAAAGGTATTTAAATTAAATATACAGTCTAAACGAGCGTTGAAAAGCAGGTTTTATGTGTTAAAACTCGCTCTATTGTAGAGCAACAAGCTTTAGCTGTAATGATAAGACCTGTAGCAATCACGGTCTTAGCGATAGTTAATTTATATCATTTGTATTACTTAATTACAATAATGTGACTGTTGTTCAATTCCGATTTTAGGGGTCGATCACAAGGTCTGAATAGAGATATAAAAAGTCGGTAATTAAGGCTCGATATTTGACGTCTTTTGGAGGGGGATGAGAAAGGAGCCGAAGAGTGATTCTTTTAATAATGTAAGTGCTTTAGTGACAATAAATTAATGGTTATAAAAACCAAAAAGCGAACAATATTGTTCGCTTTTTAAGGGGGGTAGATAAAAATTATAGTTTATTTAATTTGCTTTCTATCTCTTGGATCTTGTTATCTACAACAGATTGTAAATGTTTCAAATCCGATAAAACTTGTTGTTTAAGCTCTTTTTCACTGCTTTCATGCAAGCTAAGGCTATCTAGTTCTTTAATGATTTTATGCAGTGTTGGATTGATTTCAGATAATTCAGTCGTGCCTTGGATATGCTGATTGTGAAGGCCACCACTGACTGTTTTTATTTGACGCTGAAATTTATATTTACTGCTACGGCCTATCAACATGCCAGTGCCTTTACGGAAATATACTTTTAAAATATCTTTATCGCCTTCTTTACGTAACGAATAGCGTTTAATATTTTCTGGATTACGGATCCCGATGTCTCTAAGATTTGGATACATGACTTCTCCTTTAGTATATTTTTGATAATAGTTTATTTGTCTTCAGTGTGAACTATCAAAAAAAAATATCAATTCTTATTCTCTTAATTCCATCATTTATATAAATATTTTTAATGTATCTTTGTCTTTAATCAATATCTAAGCTTTCACGAATAACAGAAAAGAGAACGGTGCTTAAAGCAAAGGTTTAGTCAGGTAAAATGAGTTTTTAATGAAGGTGTTTTCTGGTTGATAAAGTATTAATTTAGCTGCGTCTTTTCAGCTAATTAGTTTGATGTGCTAGTTTGAGTAGCAAAGTATAAGAGGGGAGTGATCTGTCAATGGCGCTGTTAATGCATTATTAAATGGCTTTAAAAAAGCTATTTAATAAGGACTGGCAGATTCAAGTCTGAAGTGCATAACGACTAAGCAGCTATAGCTGCCATATGTTCAGCCATTAATTTGGCTGGCGTATTGTAATCTAATTTCTTTCTTGGTCTTTCATTGAGTTTCACTATTACA
>NZ_CBRF02000064.1 GCF_000470315.2 Psychromonas sp. SP041 | reverse complement strand
AGAAGATGTTAAGCATTTTATTTTACCCAAAAAAGAAAACACCGAACGTTTTCACGTTCAGTGCTCTATATTCCATCTAGATATCCGTTAAGATATAAGCCTAAAATCTCTTAACCGAACGGCATTGGTCTAAAAGACGGGCTTAGCACATAAGTAAGACAGTCACTTTTAACTATCTTGTGCTACAACTTCAATGCCATCATCATCAACGGCATTACCTTTTTCGTTTACAAATAGTTCACGTTTAGATTTAGTTAATACATAAACAGTAATCACAACGGTTGCTAAAATTCCGATAATCGTTGACGTTTGCATCGCGAGACCAAAACCTAATGATGAATTATTTAAGATGAATGTAATAACAACTGCTGTCATAAACATCGCTGGTACAGTCGCAATCCAATGCAGTTTATTATGACGAGCTAAGTAAGCTGTTGCTGTCCATAACATCATTACTGCTGTTGTTTGATTTGCAAAACCAAAGTAGCGCCAGATAATACCGAAATCAACCTGCGTTAATATGCCACCTAGAATGAATAATGGTAATGCCATCAATAAACGGTTACGCATTGTTTTTTGATTCATATTAAAGTATTCAGCAAGAATCAAACGACTTGAACGGAACGCCGTATCGCCAGAAGTAATAGGTAAAATGACCACCCCTAGGAAAGCAAGAATACCGCCGAACACACCGAGTAAACCAAACGATGCATCATATACCACTGCACCAGGACCGCCCGTTGCAACAACTTCAGACAACGCTTCAACCGAACCAAAGAATGATAACGCTAATGCACACCAGATAAGTGCGATAGCACCTTCACCAATCATTGCACCGTAAAATACAAAGCGACCGTTTTCTTCATTTTCAATACAACGCGCCATTAAAGGAGATTGTGTTGCGTGGAAACCAGAGATAGCACCACAGGCAATCGTGATGAATAATGCTGGCCATAATGGAAGATCATTTGGATTCATATTAACAAACATTTGGCTTAATTCGTAATCACCTAATAGCGTATGCTCACTAGATACAACCACTGCAGCGATTAAACCCACAGACATAAAGATTAACAACGCGCCAAAGAATGGGTAAAAACGACCAATGATTTTATCAACAGGCACTATCGTTGCGACAACATAATAAGCGAAGATAATAGCAACCATCGACATCAACGACACATTCATATCGGTTTGTTCGTTAACTAAGTTCGTAATCATACCCGCTGGAGCGGATACAAATACCACGCCAACTAACAGCAATAAAACTAACGCGAAGATATTCATGAAATGCTTCGCGTTATTACCTAAGTATTTACCCGTAATAGAAGGAACCGATGCCCCGCCGTTACGTACTGATAACATGCCAGAGAAGTAATCGTGAACACCACCAGCAAATATACAACCGAATACAATCCATAGCATAGCAGCAGGACCGTAAAGCGCGCCCATGATAGGGCCAAAGATAGGACCAACACCGGCAATATTCAGTAGCTGTACTAGGTAAACTTTAGGCGTCGACATGGCAACGTAATCTACGCCATCTTCTTTTTCGTAAGCAGGCGTTTGACGTTGTTTCTTAATGCCAAACACTTTCTCAACAAATGAGCCGTAAATATAATAACCACCGAGTAACAACGCTAAACAAAATAGAAACCAAAGCATGGTCAAGTCCTTTTAAATGAGTTAATTTGATGGTCGCACTATAATCCTTCAACTCAAAATAGCAGTTGTTGATTACGTGAGTGGTCAAATACACATTTAAACGGTCGATATATTTGTTAAGTGGTTTTAACAGTTTGTTAATATCGCCATAACTTTTTTAAAACAGCTTTTTCTATATAGATTTTCATTGGTTTTAAAGGACTTTTGTGGCGACTGAACAAGCTGAATTAACAACATTAATACTTAAAGCCCTTTCAAAAAACTTCCAATATCAGTCGCTTTATAACAAGCCAAAACGATCTTTAATCACTTTTAAATAACGACGACTAACGGGCGCATGATGGTTTGACTTAGTCACTATTTCTGCAGAGCCATTGTCTAATAACTTAATTTCTCTAATACACGTTGGATTAATTAAATACTGACGATGGCAACGTATGAGGTCAGTTTTTTCTTCTAATACTTTAAGTGATAAGCTTGCCGTAAATTTGTCACTATCCGTTAATAGATGTACACCTGTTTGTTCCGACATCGCAATTTCGATGTTATTCGGCTCTAATAACAAAATACGATTAAAGCCAGAACACGGGATTAATTCTAATTTTTGACAGGTAATTGGAGAATAATTTGGTTGATCTAATTTCTGTTCATTAATCAACTTGATGCGTTGTAACGTTTTATGTAAACGAGAACTTTCAACTGGCTTCAATAAATAATCAAAGGCATTATCTTCAAAGGCTTTAATAGCATACTCATCATAAGCAGTGACAAAAACCACTTTAGGCATGCTCACAGGATCTAACATACTCAGTAACTCTAACCCTGTAATTTGCGGCATATGAATATCTAAAAAGATAACATCAGGCTTTAAACTGTTAATTGCTTTTAAACCTTCAATCGCATTGCTACATTGCGCAATGACTTCAACTTGTTGGCTTTCAACTAATAACTCATTAAGCTCTTCACGCGCATATAACTCATCATCAATAACAATTGCTTTTAACATCATGCTTCCTGTCGGCTGTGTAGAGGTAAAGTAATGGTTGCTTTACAGTATTGATTGGCTTCACAGGTCATCACTAAACCGTATTGTTGTCCATATTGGTTTTTTATACGTTTATCAACAATCTGTAAACCTAACCCCGTACTGCTACTCGGCTCACGATAGTTACCAGCATTATCAATCACTTCCAACACCACTAAGGTTTCTTTACTTTGTTCTAAAAAGTAGCCTTTAATCGTTAACTTACCCTGTCCGATTAAGGTAGAAGTACCATGTTTTATAGCATTCTCAATCAATGGCTGCAGCGTAAAGGTTGGAATTTTAAGCGATAACAAACGCTCATCGATTTCTTCTGTTACCGTTAAACGATCAGCAAAACGAGCTAACTCTATCTCAAGGTAAGAGTGAACGTGCTCCAACTCTTCCCTCACCGTAACCTGCTCAATATTCTGTTTTAGGTTACTTCTAAAAAAATGCGATAAATGTTGAATCAATTCACGCGCTTTTTGTGGATCTTTACGTGTTACCGCACTAATCGTATTCAGTGTATTAAATAAAAAGTGTGGGTTCACTTGCGCTTGTAATAAACGAATCTCAGATTGATTAATGAGATTCTTCTGCTGTATGTAACGTCCTAATAGAATTTGATTAGAAATCAGTTTAGCTAAACCTTCGCCTAAACTACGGTTTAATGTAGAAAACAGCTTTTGCTTCGGCTCATACAATTTAACTGTTCCAAAAACACGTCCATCAGCTTCTAATAAAGGAATAACGAGGACAGAACCTAGCTTACAACCGTCATTTAATGAACATTGATAACTTGTTGAATACCCATCAACATACATTATTTCGCCCTGTTCAATGGCTTGTAATGTATAAGCAGATGAAATCACTGTGCCGCATAAATGATGATCTTGACCGACACCTACAAAAGCTAATATTTTCTCTTTATCAGTGATAGAAACCGCACCCACCGCAGTTTCTTGATAAATAATATCAGCAATTTTTTGACAACTTTTAGCATTAAAGCCATGTTTGAATACACCGACGGCACGTTGCGCAATGCGTAAAGCGGTCGTTGAAAAGGCATTATAGTTTTTTTCAAAAATAGCTTTTTTATCTTGGATAATACTCATGAACAAAGCAGCACCAAGGGAGTTAGCAATAATCATGGGCAGTGCAATGGATTGTACTAATAACCACGCTTGATCAAAAGGTTCTGCGACGGCTAGGATGATCAGCATTTGTACTATTTCAGCAAACAACGTAATCCCTAAGGCAATCATCGGTCTAAAGATCTGTTCGATTCGCCCTTTACGAAGATAATAAAGGTGAAGTAAACCGCCAATCAAGCCTTCAGTTGTCGTTGAGATCATACAAGCAACATCAGTAAATCCGCCCATCGAATAACGATGTATTCCACCGGTTAAACCAACTGCTAACCCAACTAAAGGCCCACCCAGTAAGCCGCCCATCACCGCGCCAATCGCACGAGTATTGGCTAATGCATTTTCAATAGAAAGGCTAAAATAAGTCCCTAAAATACAAAAAGAGCTAAAGAGAATATAGCAAGCTATACGGTGAGAGTTACGTCCGGAGATAAAAATAAGCGGCATAAACAGTGGTGTTTTACTCAATAAATAAGTAATCACCAAATACACACTAAGCTGCTGTAACAATAATAAAGTAACTTCCACAACAACTCCTAATAAGCAAAGCCAATAACAACATGAAACGGCAGAAGCGCATATTATAACAATGTCACAATACTGTCTTAACAATAATTATTTTTTGACCTAACCTTCTCTACCCTTCGTGCCTTTGTGGTTAATCTGCTTTTGACTTTAAAAATCTTAATCAACCACGAAGCGCTGCGCTACACGAAGAGCACGAAGAAAAACCTTTAAAAGTATAATGAGAACACAAAAAGCAAAACAAGCAGGCTGAAGCATGCGCCCCAAAGTCAAAACATCTACCTTTGTGGTTAATCTGCTTTTGACTTTAAAAATCTTAATCAACCACGAAGCGCTGCGCTACACGAAGAGCACGAAGAAAAACCTTTAAAAGTGTAATGAGAACACAAAAAGCAAAACAAGCAGGCTGAAGCATGCGCCCCAAAGTCAAAATATCTACCTTTGTGGTTAATCTGCTTTTGACTTTAAAAATCTGAATCAACCACGAAGCGCTGCGCTACACGAAGAGCACAAAGAAAAACCTTTAAAAGTATAATGAGAACACAAAAACAAAACAAGCAGGCTGAAGCATGCGGCCCAAAGTCAAAACATCTACCTTTCGAGGCTAAGCTGTTTTTTAACTTATCCCCTATTTTCCCTTCGAGGTTAATCCGTTTTTGAGTATAAACATTAACGCTTACATTGCTTACTAATCGCTTTCCTCAACACGACAAGCTCTGCAATCAATAGGCTTTTTTGCGATGATGTTAAACTGGCCTGATATTTTATTTGGTTATACAACGTAGCAAACTTTAGCAATGAAGACTGCGCATTAACCTTAAGCTCGCCTAACGTTTTACAATAATCCGCAACAGTCTGTCCTTTGCTTCTTGTTAAATATTTTTCAGTTACTTTCTCATACAACTTATTAAACAAACGATCTTCAATAGATAACTTTTCAGCTTGCCACGGTTTAAATATCCATAATGCGGTGATCGTAGCGCCTAAAAATAACAATAGTAGAATCAACATTGATAAATTTAGCCAAGGAATATTACTCAATAAACGCTTCAGTATTTCAAGTTGTTTTTGATTATCGTAATTTATAACCCAAACCGCCCAAAAGTAATCAGCTCTATCAAGAAAGTTAGCAAGTTGATTGAATAATTGGTTATTTTGCCAATGACGAAGTGACAAGTATTGCCCTGATAAAAACTCACTTTGATCATCCAAGCTTTGCAATATACCTTGTTCAACGCGTTCTGGTGAAACATAAGCCGTTGGGTCAACGCGCACCCATTGCTTATCTTTCCAAATTTCAACCCAAGCATGAGCATCATATTGACGTACACTCAAAAACTCGTTTGAGTTATCCCATTCGCCCCCTAAATACCCCGCGACCATACGTGCAGGTACATCTAACACCCTAGCCACATACAAATAAGTACTGGCGTAATGAACACAAAACCCTGCTTGTGATGAAAAGAGAAAATCATCAATTTGTTGTTCGCCCAATAAAGGTGGTTTTAAGGTATAGCGAAAGTCACCTTTATTAAACATCGTTAACAATTGTTCTAATATCGTATATTTATCAATACCTGCAGCGAGCTTATTATCTATCCATTCTCTTGTTTTAGGATTATCTATTGCTGCGATCTTATTCGGTAACTGCGTATATTTTTGTAATGATTTAGCGGTATTAACAAAACCATCAACTTGCTTATATTGCTCTATTTCAAAGGCTTGACGTTTATAAACAGGATCGATACTGCGTAAGCTAAAGTCACTTAACAAGCTACTGTCATTACTTGAATAAGCAAAATCTAAACTCGGCACATAATGCTTATAATGAGGTTCTAGTATTAATTGATAACTACTTTGTTTATCAATTAATTCGTATTCAATCTGTTGCCCTCTTCTAGCCCTTCTTTCTTCTCTTTTCAGGCTGCTACTCTGTGACCATGTTTTTCCATCAAACTCGTCTAAGGTAAGTACTCGCCAATAACGCGCTTGCCCCTTTGGTGGTTCACCATTAAAACTCGCCCTAAATGCTAATGCAGAAGATTGACTTAACTCAGCAATACTGCCTGGGCTGACACTATCCGTTAACCCCGTCGTTGCTTTATTTTGTAATGGCATTTGCCACATAGAAGGTAAACGAGGTAACACAAGAAAAAGAATAATCGCCAACGGCAAACTTAATACTAATATCTTACTCAGCATCTTAAGTTGAGATTTTGTGTTTAAAGCCGCACCGTGGATTGATAGTAAAATCATCAGCAGTAAACATGCCACAACCGTAGCCGCACTGGCCATCAATATAGTATGGTTAAAAACAAGGAATACCGCGACGAGCACTAAACCGGTATTCACAAAAAAGTGCACATCTCGAACAGATTTTAATTCCAGAAATTTAAGGCTGAACCCTAATAAAATGACATGTACTAATATATTTAGCACACCTAATTTATAAACCATCAACACAATAATCGCGATACAAACGACCGAGATACTATTAGTAATAATTTTATTTAATGCTGTCACGCGTCCAGTAAAAAGTGCAATACGCCACGCAGCACACAGCACACCAAAAATGATTAATACCGCATTGACTTGATCCGCTAATAGCACGATAACTAATGCATAACTAAACACAATTAACGATAAACTTTGACGTGTTAGAAACTCAGGCATGCTCATCTCCATATAATGCTAAGGCACGTAAACATAATTGTTGATGTTCCGCACCAGAGCCAACGTCAATAACCCTTGTTCCAAGATCTAATGCATAGCTAATGCCTTGCTGTTCATAGGTTAACACTTGATAAGCTAACATGGATAACCGCTCTTCAGTGGGCACGCCATTAAAAGCAGATAGCGATAAAAACACATCACCGCCTCGCTCTTCCTCAAACAACTTAGTAAAAGTCCCTTTACCTTGAGCGACTTGTTTCCATGCAATCGATTTTAAGGATTCACCCTGTTGAAATGGCTTTAAAGTACTAAACGTATCAAAACCAACTTTAGCTGCTTGATTGCCAGCATCTGTTTCTTCACCACTTAACACCACGTTATTTAATGCATTCTCAACGGGGGTTGGGTACAACAAACTTGAGAAGCCGAAATCGATATGCGACCACACTCTAAACAACCCAAAAGGATAATAAGATTGAACCGTCACTCTTCCTGGTTTAAACCAACCTCGTTTCGCACTTTTTGCAAACAAGGTTATATTTTGTTGTTCAGATGAGGGTTGAGCGTTGCTCGCGGGAAAAGTTGAGCTAGCCTGTTTAAAAGCAAAACTCGTTTGTTGAGCGCGATTCGATTTGGTATTTTTTGGCAAGGTTAAACGTAGTGTGAATGTACAACTTTCATTAGCAAACTGATCTTCACTGTTGATTGCCATCAATACAAGACCTGATAGGTTTTGATAACTTAACAGTAAACACGTGATCATAAAGCTCAGTAAAAAGTACACCAAGAATAGAATTAAATTATTTTGATAATTAGTGCCAATCAAAAACAAAATAACACAGGTAGCTAAAAACATAAGACCAAAACGAGATGGGAAAATAAAACTATTACCTCGATTTAAGGTAATACTCTCAACCACCGGAATACGCTTAATAAGCCAACGATCGAAGCGTTGATTTATCAGAGTTTTAAACTTATTAACGATTTTTTTTGCGGTCATTCCGTTACCTCTACCCGATATGTTTTTTTACTGTTTTAGTATTTTTGTTAGCTTATTTTGTTAGCTTATAAATATACGTTTTAGCAGTCGCTTTAGTCATCACATGTAATAAGACCTTCTACCTATAACAACGACTGATAATGAAGCTCTTATAGCCGTTAAGTGATAGTTATTAAGTGAAAAACTATTGCAGAGGATCAACGTTACTTAACAATGTTTGGCTCAGCGCTTGACCACCTTTCTTAAAACCATTCACACCGTTTAATCGATGATCTGTCACAGCAGCAAACACCGCTTGAATATCTTCAGGTGTCACGTAATCACGCTGTTCAATAAAAGCCATCGCTTTAGCTGCACTTAACAACACTTTTGAGCAACGAGGAGACAAGGCATTGGTGTATTCAGCACCGTAACGGCTCTCTTCAATTAAACGGATCAGGTAATGTAATACCGCATCACTTGCTTGCACTGTTCGTACGGCGGCTTGCATTTCATTTAATTGCAGGCTGTCAATAATGGCTTCCGTTGATTGTGGCTGATATTGCCCTTTTAACATTAATAACTCAGCGTCCTTACTAGGAAAACCTAATTCGATACGCATCATAAAACGGTCTAACTGAGACTCAGGCAATGGGAATGTGCCTGCTTGATCCTGTGGGTTTTGTGTCGCAATAACAAAAAAAGGGTCGCTTAACGGGTAGGTATGTTTATCAATAGATATTTTACGCTCTTCCATCGCTTCCAATAGCGCACTTTGCGTTTTAGGACTAGCGCGGTTTATTTCATCGGCTAATAACACTTGTGTAAAAACAGGACCTTGATGAAAGGTGAATTGCTGCAATTGCTTATCAAAAATGGACACTCCTAAAATGTCGGCAGGCAACATATCACTGGTGAATTGTACGCGTTGATAATCTAACCCTAATGTTCGAGCCAATGCACCCGCTAACGTTGTTTTGCCCATCCCCGGTAAATCCTCAATCAACAGGTGACCATCGGCTAATAAACACACCAATGCCAACTTAGTCTGTCGCTCTTTACCTAATAAAACAGCATTCAGCTGCGCTAATATTTTCGCAATCTTATCGTGCATTATCTGTTATTCCTTTAAGTATGTACTAACACTTCAGTGATAGATATTATTGATAAACAACAGATTAACTTAATTACATCCAGACAAGAAACATTTAAATAAAATACTTACAACACCATCCGTTTAACCATAAAACGGGGTTAATTTAATTAACGCTTTCTATAGGGTGCGGTCATTAATAACTTTATAATTATGTTGACTAAAATCCACACTAAATCTAAGTAGCTTAATGTCTATACAAAATCAAAATTCAGATATTAAAGTTCAAACATTAAAGTAAAAATCTGATGCTAAATCTTTAATATTTTTAAGATTTTTAAGATTTTTAAGATTTTTAAACTTACTCCTAACTTTCTTCTACTTTCTTTATTCATTCAAAGAAATAAAACAGTTAATAAAAGAACACACTACAACATAAGATTTAGAGTAATAATCGTTAATTTAAATAGTAATAACTTCTCGATAATATTTATAGTCTGTATACTACTTTATGGCTAATTCCTTCACTTATTATATGAATCTAAGAAGGAATATTTAACAACTTCAGGAAATAGAAAATGAAAAAAACAATACTAATAGTAGTATTTGCAATGTTTGTTATTGCGGCAATTACTAGCATTGCTTCAACCTCTTATATTTCTAACCAAGAAATAGATAAAATAATTCTCAAAAAATCACAGCAGCAAGCTTCTTTACTGGTTACCAATGTTGAATATATTCTGGAGAAATCATCACAACCATTGGTCGACTTGCAAAGTTTGGTCACTTCACTTAAAAATCGACCTGACATTTCCTATGCCATTGTTATTAATAAACAAGTAAAAGCGATTGCACACAGTGACAGAGAAAAGCTTAATAAAGTCTACGACGACAGTTATTCGGTAAAAGGCGCTAGCCAAGGTGTTGCTCAACACTCTAAATGGTATGCCGACGTACAAAAAGTGTGGGTTTACGACATCATGACACCTATCTATGTCAACGGTGAGCTTTATGGAACGGTAGATATCGGTATTCCAATTACAGAAGTCAGCAAAGCGGCTGCTGACATATTAATGATTCAGTTAGTTGCAATCTCAGGGATATTTATTATCTGTATCTGCCTTCTTATTGGGGTAATGAACCATCTTTTCAAACCACTTTCAGGGTTACAACTTGCATTAGAAGATATCTCTAAAGGTGACGGTGACCTTACCGTAAGATTGCCTATTAAAGGTAATGATGAAATCACGCGTATCTCGATCGCCTTCAATTCCTTTGCTAGCAACATTAATGAAATAGTGACTCAAGTTGTAAAAACAGGCGTGCAATTAGGTCTGTCAGCGACCGATGTTCGAGACCAAGCTTTACGTTCATTAACACGAGGTGAAGAACAAAGTGAGCAATCTATCTTAGTGGTGACCTCAATGAACGAAATGATCGCGACCATCAATGAAATTTCTTCAAATGCATCAGGTGCGGCTGATGCAGCGCAAGATGTAAACAAAGAAACGCAAGAAGGTAATAAAATACTACAGGAAGCGACGAGCACCATCCAAAACCTATCTGAAGAAATCAACAATACTTCATTAGTGATTACGTCATTAGCCGATAGAACTCAATCTATAGGATCAATTCTTGAAGTTATTAACAGTATTTCAGAACAAACTAATCTGCTTGCTTTAAATGCAGCCATTGAAGCAGCGCGCGCCGGTGAAGCCGGAAGAGGTTTTGCAGTAGTAGCAGATGAAGTAAGAAACCTAGCAACTAAAACAGCTAAATCAACGGGTGAAATTCAGAAAATGATTGACTACCTGCAAACTGAAGCTAAAAGTGCAGTAGAGGCAATGAGCATCAGTAAATCCTTAACCTATGAAGGCTCAAAAGCAACTGAAGAAGCGCAACAAGCACTCGTCAGAATATCAAATCAAGTCATCGCAATATTAGATTTAAATACTCAAGTAGCCACAGCAACAGAGGAACAATCAAGTGTATCTAATGAAATTAACATGAATATGGATACGGTGAATAACTCAATAGTAGAAGGTGCAACCGCTAGTCAGGCATTAGAAGTCACCAGCAGAAACTTAACCGAACTAGCAGATACGTTAGATAAGCATGTAGGCTCTTTTAAAATATAAAGCGCACTTTGTAGATCAACTGACAGGTTATATTTCAAATATAACCTGTCAGTAAATATCGCCCCACACCCCACACACACAAAAATACCAAGTTAAAATTTTTACCACTTATCTTAATACCACTTATCTTAATACCATTTCAGAAATAGCATTAAAGGTGAATCATTGTTGTATGATTTAGCTCTTCAAGTTTAAAATCTAAATTTATTATCCTCCAAACGATATCTTTTAAAAAGAGAGTCTCTTTTATCTCTAAATTGTAAATCGACATGCTATTTATTCATTTTTAATCAAGTATTACTCGAAAATTTATATAGAATTTGCTATATTCCACCACCCTTTAGATACACAGGTTTACTTTAAGCTTGTTAACTCTTCAAAAGGCTAATATTTACTAACCGGAGTGTTGCAATGAAAGTTCGTGCATCCGTTAAAAAGATCTGTCGTAACTGCAAAGTAATCAAACGCCACGGTGTGGTGCGAGTTATCTGCGTAGAGCCAAAGCATAAACAACGCCAAGGCTAAAGTTTGGATATCAAAATCCTAGTGATTCGAGTTTGAATCGCATTTTATAATCATTATTTGTAGAGCATCCTTTCGGGCTTTTCGCAAATAAATCGTTAACTTTTAAGGAGTGCATAGTGGCCCGTATCGCTGGCATTAACGTTCCTGATCATAAGCATGCAGTTATCGCATTAACTGCTATTTTTGGCATTGGCAAAACTCGTTCACAAATTATTTGTGCTGAGTCAGGTATTGCTGAAAATACTAAGCTTAAAGATCTGGATGAAACACAAATTGAAGCGCTTCGTACAGAAGTCGCTAAATTCGCCGTTGAAGGTGATTTACGTCGTGAAGTATCTATGAGCATCAAGCGTCTAATGGACCTTGGTTGTTACCGTGGACTTCGTCATCGTCGCAGCTTGCCTGTACGTGGACAGCGTTCTA
>NZ_CBRF02000063.1 GCF_000470315.2 Psychromonas sp. SP041 | reverse complement strand
TGTGCAACTTCTAATTTAAATTCGGGTGAATAAGTTGGTCTTGTTTGTTTTGTCATATTAATACCTGATTAGTTAAAGTGAGTTTATCACCTCTAATCAGATGGCCAAATTCATTATGCCACTACATGTTTTGTTTATTGTTGAATTAGATTCTCGTCATGGAGATCATTTTAAAGCACCTAACATTGGCCATCATAAGGGATTTTTGCAGTGATGGTTTGACCATTCTCACCAGGGAAGTTTATAAACATGGCTTTTAATAGTTCATTGAAGACTCCTGCAACAACACCACATTCACCAGCGCTTTTTACTCTAGATTCATATATTTTTTTAACGTCACCTTCTGACCCACTTTTTAATGATGCCGCTTCTACGATATCCAGAGCAAGAGCGCGGTTATAAGTAGTGATTGAACTCGTTGAAGTGCCTACCACTCTACGGTGATAACGAGGCATTGAGTAACGGTGTTTAGGGTTGGCTAACCTACCACCATGAAGTGCATTTGGGGAACTGAATATAGGTGTGGAAACAATAGAGGTTTCACCCTCATCGATCCCATAAGCAACAATAGCGATATATTCCGCCGTGTCAGAGTTTGCAGCAATGGAGTAACCTGATAAGCGTAATTTATCTTCTATTTTTTGTTTATAGTGAGTAAATTCTAATGAATTACTATTTTCAATATCGGCAGGGATAACGGCGATACTGCCAGTACTTATAAATTCTGGTGTATAAAAAACAGTGGTGGTGGTATTGATTTTAATCATGCTACAAGCGGTGATCAATGTAACGAATAAAAGAAGAATGCTTAATTTTAAATGTTTCATGTTAAATCCTTATTGTGCCATTAAGTTAAATTTAATCGATAAAAATTTGAATAAATAGTAGTTTTATTTAGCGAATTAAGTTATTTGTGAATCACCCATAATCAGTTCTACGTTTGCTATTTCTTTTTATGTGGCTGTTTTTAATTATTATTTTTATTGGTTTGAAATATGAAAAAGCTATTTATTGTGATTGGTATTACATAAGGCTGTTTCATACTTATAACATAAAGTATTAAGGAGGAGTAGGCGTTCTATAAAATGGAAATGGTCACTTACTATTTGAATCTAAGCGTGATTAGTTGAAGTGAGTTTGCCCAGTAAACATCATGCTTATTAAGCCTTCTCGTAGAGCACCATTAGAGCGTTGCATTGCATTGATATTTAACGACTCGAAAATAGCAATTAAAATAGCTAGGCCACTTGCAAAGACAGGGACTCGAGATTCTTCTAATCCAATGATATTGAGCGTTTTAATTGACTGGCATTGAATGCATTGTTGCTTGATTTGTTGTAACAATTCAATGGATAAATGATGGCTTAATTGTTGTGCTTGATTGATCTCATTGACGGCTTGAATCGTACCTGATGCCCCCAAAGTTAGTTCCCAATCAAAGCTAACATATTGCGCTTTAACGGTTGAAATCACTTGTCTTGCGGCATTAACTGCATTGTTGAAGTTATATTCATTAAGTAGGTCATCGGCAAAATAATGGCTTAACCAAGTCACACAGCCTATGTTTAAACTATTCGCTACATGGACTTTGCTACCTTGCCCTAAAACCAACTCAGTACTTGCCCCACCAATGTCTAATACTAATAATTCCTTATCTGTATTTTCGGTAAAAGAAACGCCTTTAAAAATAGTCTCGGCTTCTTGAATACCTGAAATAAGATTGATGGGATGTTGTAGTATTTTTTCAGCTTTATGCAAAAATTGCTGATTATTGACGGCGATCCGTAATGCTGCGGTTGCGGTGATGAGGATACAAATGGGTTGGATTTGATCTAGCAACAATCTAAAGCTTTCTAAGCAAGCCCAGCCTTTTTCCATTGTTGCTTGATCGAGTTGTTTATCACCATTTAAGCCAGCGGCTAAGCGTACTTTCTGCTTATGCTTTGAGACAACGTTAAAACCATTCCCTTGCTTAACGACTGTCAGCATATGGAAGCTATTAGAGCCTAAATCAATAATGGTATAACGCGCTGCTGTCATATTATCTTTTATGTGACCTATGGTAATTATCTTTACGATTATTGTTTGAATGCACTTTGTATTTAGTGACTTTCATTACTGGTAGTGAATCTAATAAAGAGTCTTTATCGTATTCGCTAACGGGAATGTTATGTTTAATATACTCTTCAATCCCTGGTAAATTAAACACATATTTTTCACAAGCCAAACTAATTGCTAATCCTTTCTCACCAGCACGGCCTGTTCGGCCAATACGATGTACATAATCTTCACAATCATCAGGTAAATCAAAGTTGAATACATGTGATACTTTTGGAATATGTAAACCACGTGCCGCGACATCGGTTGCGATTAAGATATCGATTTCACCTTGAGTGAATTGCTCTAGGATATGCTCACGTTTTTTCTGTGGAACATCACCGGTTAGCAACCCTGCACGATGACCGTCACCTGCTAAATAACCCCATACTTTTTCACAAGCATGTTTAGTGTTAGCAAATACAATGGCTTTTTCTGGCCATTCATCTTCCATCAAGCTTAGCAATAACAACATTTTATCTTCGTTTGAAGGATAAAAAAGTTCTTCTGTAATATTAGCTGAAGTCATTACTTCAGGTTCAATTTGCACATGTTCAGGGCTATTCATATGTTCAAAAGCAAGTTCTTGTACTTTATGTGACAAGGTTGCAGAGAATAATAAATTTAAACGTTTATCAGCAGCTGGCATACGACGGAATAAATAACGAATATCTTTAATAAAGCCTAAATCGAACATACGATCCGCTTCATCTAAGACAACACTTTGTATTGAATCTAAATTAATGACACCTTGTTTAACGAAGTCGATAATACGCCCCGTGGTACCAATTAATATATCAACACCTTTTTCTAGTTTATTTTGTTGAATTTCAACTTTCTCGCCCCCATATGCTAAACCAAGGCGCAAAGATGTTGATTTCGAAAGAGTGATAGCATCTTTATGTATTTGAATCGCAAGTTCACGCGTAGGTGCTAAAATAATAGCTCTAGGTTGATTCTTACGGCGATTTTCAGGTACATCGTTAGTTAATAGGTGATGGAAAACGGCAGGTAGAAATGCCAATGTTTTGCCTGTACCCGTTTGAGCTTGGCCTGCAATATCCTTACCTTGTAAGGTAATTGGCAGTGACAAAGCTTGAATCGGCGTACAGTATTCAAAACCTATAGCAGTTAAACCTGAAAGTAGACTTGGCTCTAGAGGCAAGTCTGAAAATTTTGTTTGAGTTAGGTGTGTTTTATTCATTTGCAGAGCATAGCAGTTTATACTTGCAATAAATATTGAGATCGATTCAAATATCAAAAAATATATTTTACCAGTGAGCATGTTATAATAACTTTCTACTAGTAAATCTTTTCTGGAGATAAAAATGAGCGAAAATATCGTAACTTTAAGTGATGCAAGTTTTGACACTGACGTTGTAAATGCAGCTGGTCCTGTTTTAGTGGACTTTTGGGCTGAGTGGTGTGGACCTTGTAAAATGATCGCACCAATTTTAAGTGAAGTCGCTGTTGAATATGCAGGGAAAGTAACTGTTGGTAAATTAAACATCGATCAAAACAGTGAAACACCACCAAAATTTGGTATTCGTGGTATCCCAACTTTATTATTATTTAAAGATGGAAAAGTGGCAGCAACTAAGGTTGGCGCACTTTCTAAATCACAACTTACAGAGTTTTTAGACGCTAACGTTTAAATATTCTTCTCAGAATGAGGTTAAGTTAATCTAGCTTAATCTTCATTCTGGACAGTTCCAATTATTAATGCTACCTTTACGCTCAAATTATGAGCAATTCATATTTACGCTATTCAAACACACGTTATCTACCCATTTAATCCATATTAAAACATCAAAAGAATTATGAATCTAACCGAATTAAAAAATACTCCCGTTCCTGAGCTTGTTGAGCTTGGAAGTTCTATGGGGCTTGAAAATTTAGCCCGCCTTAGAAAACAAGATATTATCTTCGCAATATTAAAAGCCCATGCTAAAAGTGGTGCTGATATTTTCGGTGCTGGTGTTTTAGAAATATTACAAGATGGTTTTGGCTTTTTACGTAGCTCGGATAGTTCTTATCTAGCTGGCCCAGATGATATCTACATTTCTCCTAGCCAAATTCGTCGTTTCAACTTACGAACTGGCGATAGTGTTGAAGGTAAAATAAGACCGCCAAAAGAAGGTGAGCGTTATTTTGCATTATTGAAAATTATGCAAGTCAACTTCAACAAACCAGAAAATTCTCGTAATAAAATCTTATTCGAAAACTTAACGCCTATCCATCCAGATGAACGTTTCCGTTTAGAAAATGGTAGTGGTAGTACTGAAGATATTACTGCACGTATTTTAGATTTAGTTTCTCCGATTGGTAAAGGCCAACGTGGATTGATAGTGGCACCGCCAAAAGCCGGTAAAACTATGCTATTGCAGAATATCGCACAAAGTATTTCAATTAATTATCCTGATGCAGAACTGATCGTTTTATTAATCGATGAGCGTCCGGAAGAAGTAACAGAAATGCGTCGCTTAGTACGCGGTGAAGTAGTGGCATCAACCTTTGATGAGCCTGCTAGCCGACATGTACAAGTAGCTGAAATGGTTATCGAAAAAGCAAAACGTCTTGTAGAGCATAAAAAAGATGTGGTTATTTTACTTGATTCTATCACGCGTTTAGCTCGTGCATACAACACGGTTATTCCGAGTTCTGGTAAAGTACTAACAGGTGGTGTTGACGCCAATGCATTACATCGCCCTAAACGTTTCTTTGGTGCTGCGCGTAATGTAGAAGAAGGGGGTAGTTTAACTATTCTTGCTACTGCACTTATCGATACAGGTTCTAAAATGGATGAAGTTATCTATGAAGAATTTAAAGGTACAGGTAACTCTGAGATTCATCTAAACCGTAAACTAGCTGAGAAGCGTGTTTACCCTGCGATTGATATCACTCGTTCAGGTACTCGTCGTGAAGAATTACTGACGAAAGCTGATGAATTACAACGTATGTGGATTCTACGTAAGATTGTTCATCCAATGGGTGAAATCGGCGCAACAGAATTCATGATCGATAAACTAGGTTTAAGTAAAACTAACGATAGTTTCTTTGATGCAATGAAAAATCAAAAATCAAAATAATTGATTTTGTTTTATTGAATAATAACGCTACTTAGGTAGCGTTTTTTTTACTTTAAATTTTATCTTGAGTGCTGATAGCTGCAATATTGATAAGCTATTGAGTCGAATTACTATTATTCTTCTATTCAATTAGGACATGACTCATTTTTATCAGTAAACTTGATCAGTTATTGACTATCTTTCGTATCAATCTTAGATAATGACTCAATATAACAAGATGTAACCGTTCAACATAATAAGCAGGTGAATATGAAGTTTGATGATTTGCGTGATTTTTTAAATCAGCTAGAAGAAAAAGGGCTATTAAAGCGTATTAGCCAAGAAATAGATCCGAATTTAGAAATGACTGAAATATCCGACCGTACCCTACGTGCTGGCGGACCTGCCTTGTTATTTGAAAACCCTAAAGGTTACACAACACCTGTATTAACGAACCTCTTTGGCACTACTGAACGTGTTGCACTCGCGATGGGTAAAAAGAAAGTGAGTGAGTTACGTGAAGTAGGTGAGTGGCTTGCTTATTTAAAAGAGCCTGAGCCGCCTAAAGGCCTAAAGGCAATGTGGGAAAAATTACCTATTTTCAAGCAAGTGCTCAACATGCCAACCAAAAAGGTAAGTTCACCTGCTTGCCAAGAAGTTGTTATGCAAGGCGATGACGTTGATTTAACTAAATTACCTATCATGAAATGTTGGCCTGGTGATGTTGCTCCGCTAATTACTTGGGGATTAACAATTACTAGAGGGCCTTATAAAAAGCGTCAAAATTTAGGCATTTATCGTCAACAACTAATCTCTAAAAATAAAATTATCATGCGTTGGTTATCACATCGTGGTGGTGCGATTGATTTTCGTGAATGGCAAGAAGCAAATCCAGGTAAACCGTTCCCTGTCAGTGTCGCACTAGGGGCTGACCCAGCCACTATTTTAGGTGCAGTAACGCCGGTGCCAGATACGTTATCAGAATATGCTTTTGCTGGTCTATTACGTGGTTCACGTACTAAAGTGGCGACTTGTTTAAGCAATGATTTAGATGTTCCTGCTACGGCTGAAATGATTTTAGAAGGTTATTTAATGCCTGGTGAAGAAGCGCCAGAAGGGCCTTATGGTGACCATACTGGTTACTATAATGAAGTTGATGATTTTCAAGTGATGACAGTAACCCATGTGACAACAAGAAAAGATCCCATCTACCACAGTACCTATACAGGGCGCCCGCCCGATGAACCGGCAATACTGGGTGTAGCGCTTAATGAAGTGTTTGTTCCTATTATTAAAAAACAATTTCCTGAAATTGTTGATTTCTATTTGCCACCTGAAGGGTGTTCATACCGTATGGCCGTTGTATCGATGAAGAAAAGTTATCCGGGTCATGCGAAAAGGGTGATGCTAGGAATTTGGTCTTTCTTACGTCAGTTTATGTACACTAAATTTATTATCGTATGTGATGATGACGTTAATGTTCGTGATTGGAATGATGTTATGTGGGCTGTTACAACACGTATGGACCCAAGCCGTGATACGACATTAATTGATAATACACCTATCGACTATCTAGACTTTGCTTCACCTGTTTCTGGTTTAGGCTCAAAAATGGGACTAGATGCCACTAATAAATGGCCTGGTGAAACAACACGTGAATGGGGTACACCTATTGTCATGGATGAAAAAGTAAAAGAAAAAATAGATGGTCTTTGGAATGAGTTAGATATTTTGCCATAATATAAAATGGTTGAATTAGTTCTCATTAACTATTCAACCTTATTTTAGTCATGTTTTTCGCCAAAAAATAAAGAGAAAAGAATGTCACAAATTACTTGTAATGTAGCGTCAATTGAAAAGTTAAATGCGTTTTTATACCGTATATTTTTAGCCCCAACCAGTGCTGTTTCTTTTAAAGCAGGACAGTATGTATCAGTAATCATGGGTGAAGGAGATAAACGTCATTTTTCGATTGCTAATATACCTTCAAGCGATTTAATTGAATTGCATATCGGTGCGACTGAAGATAATAAATATGCAATGCAAGTAGTTGAAAAAATGCAATCAGGTGAGCCATTAGAAGTTGAAATTGCTAACGGTTCTGCTTATTTACGAGAGACTTCAACTCGTCCTATTATTTTAATGGCAGGCGGAACGGGTTTCTCTTATGTAAAATCGATATTAGAACAAATCGTTGAGTCTGAATTAAAGAACCCTGTTTACCTATACTGGGGAGTTAAAGAGTACTCACACTTTTATTTTGAAGAACAAGCTATCAACTGGTCTACTGAGCATCAGAATATCCATTTCCATCCTGTTGTTGAATTGCCTGAAGCATTTTGGCAGGGTAAAAAAGGTTACGTTCATCAGGCTGTACTAGATGAGTTTAGTGACTTGTCTGAATTTGATATTTATATCGTAGGTCGCTTTGAAATGGCAAAAATTGCCCGTGAAGATTTCATTAAACAAGGTGCTTTAATCGATAACATATACGGTGATGCATTTGCATTTATCTAATACTTAATTAAGTGATAAAGCCAATCTATGCTTTATCACTTTTTTTGAATACTGACTCTTAGGTTTCAATCGTTTCATGGTCAATAAATTACTCTCTAAATCAACCGATATGGAACAGTTATTTTTTCGTTTCTTAGTTGGTAAAAGTAAAATATATAAAGAAGACGATTATAATGATGGTCTTAACGAGACAGAAGAAAAAAACGAAGATTTAAATGCACAGCAAGAAAATGGTTGGAATCAGCGTATTTTATTAAGCGTTGAGAAAGAGCGTAAAATGAGAGTGCTAGAGGAAAAAAAATTAGAAGAAAGGCGCAAAGCATTATTAATACGTGACTTTCAGAAACTGTTATTAACGACAGTCAACGCAAAACTAACAAAGACAAAAACGATAATATCTGAACATTTACAAATGCATAATGAGTTTACTGAATTATTAACGACATTAATTGTTAAAGATACACGTTACTCGGTGTTAGCTGAATTATTAGAGCGTAATCCACATGTCCGAAATCATGTTATTGGGCTAGTTTCCAATCAAGATTTTATGGAACGGTTAGGTAGATCCAATCGAATTGTTCATGATATTCAAACGGCAGTCGGTATGATTGGTATTAATGGATTGCGTTATTTAATTCCTGCATTGATGTTTAAACGTCGTATTAATATTTATAATCAACATAACCGCTTATTTACTAGAAAGTTATGGCGTTATCAATTGACCTTAGGACAGGCTTGTACTTCGTTGATGCTAGAGGAGGGCTATCATCGACCTTATGAAGGACAAATGTTATCGGCAATGCTTAATTTTGCCTATACTGCTTCTTTCAATGAATACTTAACTTCATTTGAACATGTTCGTAACAATATGATTATGGCAACTCGTAAGCAAGGTCAAGGAAGGGCACATGACTTTTTTTATGAACTGAGTTCTGATCTTGCTTCATTACAATTGTTATTGCTCACTAAATCGGATTTAATGATGAGCATCGCCCTTGCTACTCCAGTATTCTCTAAAGACTTTCCTCACTTGATAGTCGCATTGACCGAAGAGGTGAAAAGTATTGATTTTGATAAACGTACGCAATTAGGAAAAATCCTATTCAAAGCTGTATATTTCGCAAAGTACGAACAACTTCGTGCTGCTCGTTTATTCAAAGATGAATGGTTAGCTGATTATTTTAAAACAGCCCACATCGATCAAGTCGCTTTTCAGCTGTTATCTAAACAAGAGTTATTTCGATTTAAACCTGATTGGTAGGACTCGCGAATATGCTCGCTGAAATAGCTAAAAGCATGTAAAATACGTCATCCATTTTATAGAGAATTAAAACATGCCAAGTAACATTGATAAATTTAGTGATATTCGCCCTTATAATGACGAAGAGATACAGCCTGCTATCAAACGCGTCATTAATAGCGAAGAGTTTATCGATGCAATACTAAGCTTTCGTTTTTCTAAGTTATCTAAATTTTTAAGCTTTTTACTGAAACCATTAATTCGCCGTTATTTTTTATATAAATGGGGCAATATTAATAGCATTGATAAAATGCAAAAGGTCATGGGTCATTATGTTCAACAAATGATTGACTCTACAACGACTAAATTCACTTATTCAGGCTTAGAAAACCTAGACCCTAGCAAAAACTATCTATACGTTTCAAATCATCGTGATATCGCTATGGATCCGTCTTTTGTCAACTGGGCTTTATATTCTGAAGATTTTAAAACAGTACGTATTGCGATTGGTGATAACTTACTGAGCAAACCATTTGTTTCAGATTTAATGCGTATGAATAAAAGCTTTATTGTTAAACGTTCTGTGACAGGTGTCCGCGAAATGATGAAATCGTTATCGCATTTATCTGACTATATTTGTAGTTCATTAAAAGAAGATAGTAGTATCTGGATTGCACAAAAAGAAGGGCGTGCAAAAGATGGTTTTGATAAAACAGATCCTGCCATTATCAAAATGTTTTATGTGAATGGTAAAAAGAAAAAAATTCCATTTGCAGAATACATAAAATCATTGAATATCGTTCCTGTTGCGGTTTCTTATGAGCTTGACCCATGTGACCAACAAAAAGCGCGTGAGTTATATGAAAAAGCAGAATTTGGAGAATATAAAAAATCTGAATTTGAAGATATAGAAAGTATTGTCAGTGGGATTATTGGTAAGAAAGGCCATGTTCATGTTGCCTTTGGTAAACCTCTAAGCGGTGCATTTGAAAATGCGGATCAAGTTGCTGAAGAAATTGATAGCCAAATCTATCAAAATTATTTTTTACACCCATCAAATTTAATTGCTGCTGAGCAAGACGTAGATAATATCCCAGCACAAGATATCGAAGCATTTAAAGCTCGTATTCAAGCGATTAAACCAGAATTACAAGATACAGTATTAAAAATGTACGCCAACCCTGTTGGTCATTACACGAGTTAATATAAACTAAACTAGGTGATTTTTATATTTGTTATGCACATTCAATAATTAATTGAATGTGCATTTTTCGTTTTATTTTTGTTTGTATCTTTTTGAAAAATAAAGGCTATTTATTGTTTATTGTTCTGGCTCAAATTTTAAGTAAATTCATTAACAGAGTTATCCACAGAGAGTTATACATTGAAAGTGAATGACCACTTAC
The DNA here is from genome assembly GCF_000470315.2 of Psychromonas sp. SP041. Taxonomy (GTDB): domain Bacteria; phylum Pseudomonadota; class Gammaproteobacteria; order Enterobacterales; family Psychromonadaceae; genus Psychromonas. Next base: position 3,443 of record NZ_CBRF02000063.1, on the reverse strand, counting down.
CTTTTGACGCTGTATATCGGCAATAATAATCGACTAATTTTTATGTTTTAATGATATTGATACCATCGCTATAAATCTGCACTATTCATTTCTAATTTCCAACTTCTAGCTTCAATTCGACAATATAACAAAACGTGATCACAATTTTATGGCGTGTAGGTATACTATGTACCAATTTTATCTGATTGGTAGTTAATCTATGGCTGTAGTTCCTGAAAATCCTTTTGTGCTTGTTGACGGTTCCTCGTATTTATACCGTGCTTTTTTCTCTCCTCCACATTTAACCAACTCTGCGGGTGAAGCAACTGGAGCAGTTTACGGTGTAGTGAATATGCTACAAAGCTTGTTGAAACAATTTAGCCCAACACATATTGTTGTTGTATTTGATGCGAAGGGAAAAACCTTTCGTGATGATATGTATGGCGAATATAAAGCGAATCGCCCTAGCATGCCTGATGATTTACGCAGTCAAATTGAGCCTTTACACGCCGTTATAAAAGCAATGGGCTTACCTATTTTAACTATCCCAGGTGTTGAAGCGGATGATGTGATAGGTACCTTAGCGTTACAGGCGAGTAAGATGGGAGTTAAGACCCTGATCAGTACTGGTGATAAAGATATGGCTCAATTAGTTGATGAACATACATTTTTAATTAACACCATGACTAATACCACTTTAGATATTGAAGGCGTTAAAGAAAAATTCGGTATTCCACCTGAAATGATCATCGATTACTTAGCGTTAATGGGTGATAAAGTAGATAACATTCCTGGTGTACCAGGTGTGGGTGAAAAGACTGCGTTAGCGATGCTACAAGGTTTAGGTAACATGGATAGTATCTATGAAAACTTAGATAAACTCGCTGCGTTAGGGTTCCGTGGTAGTAAAACCATGGCAGTTAAAATGAAAGATAATGAAGCAATGGCGCGCTTATCTTACTTATTAGCAACCATTAAGTTAGATGTTGAATTAGATCAAGGTTATGAAGATTTCAAACCTTCTCCACAAGATACAGATGAGCTAATTAAACTGTTTGGAAAATTAGAGTTTAAGCGTTGGTTAGCCTCATTATTAGCCGGTGATAATTTAGTCGCAAAAGCCTCTGCTTCACAAGAAGGGCAGTTTGTTGCACCTATAGAAGCAGCTAAATCAATGGTTGATCGTGAAAGCTACAAAACGATTTATACAAAAGGCCAATTGTTACAGTGGATTAAAAAATTAAAGCAAGCAGATGTTTTTGCCTTTGATACTGAAACAACTAGCTTAGATTATATGAAAGCTAACATAGTAGGGCTTTCATTTGCTATTCAAACTAATGTCGGTGAAGAAGCTGCTCCTATTATTGAAGCCGCTTACCTTCCGTTAACGCATGATTATATCGATGCACCTACACAATTAGACTTTACTGACACACTTGAGTTGCTAACGCCTTTATTGACGTCAGATGAACATAAAAAAGTAGGTCAAAATCTTAAATACGATCGCAGTGTATTATTGAATCATGGTATTACCTTAGGCGGCATTGCTTTTGATACGATGCTGGAGTCTTATGTACTAGATAGTACAGGCAAGCATGATATGGATACTTTGGCATTAAAGTATCTAGGACATAAATGTATCAGCTTTGAAGATATTGCTGGTAAAGGCAAGAAACAACTGACTTTTAATCAAATAGCGATTAAAGAAGCGGCCCCTTATGCTGCGGAAGATGCAGATATCACTTTACGTTTACATCTTGAATTACAAAAACGATTAAAAGAAACACCAGAGTTATTGAAGGTATTAGATGAAATAGAAATGCCGCTATTAACTGTCTTATCTGATATAGAAAGAGGCGGTGTAGAAATTGATAGTAAATTACTGGGTGTACAAAGTGTTGAAATTGCAAAACGTCTATTAGAGCTAGAAGAATTAGCTTATGAAGAAGCTGGTAAACCTTTTAACTTGAGTTCTCCGAAGCAGTTACAGACTATTTTATTTGAAGAATTAAATATCCCTGTCATTAAGAAAACGCCTAAAGGTGCCCCTTCTACAGCAGAAGAAGTACTTCAAGAATTAGCGTTAACTTATGCATTACCTAAACTGATTATTGAGCATCGTGGGTTAAGTAAATTAAAATCGACTTATACTGATAAATTGCCATTAATGGTCAATGAACAAACAGGCCGAGTGCATACTTCTTATCATCAAGCTGTAACAGTGACTGGTCGTCTATCATCAAGCGATCCAAATTTACAAAATATTCCAATCCGTAGTGCTGAAGGTCGTCGTATTCGCCAAGCGTTTATTGCGCAACCGGGATATAAAATTGTCGCTGCCGATTACAGCCAAATTGAATTACGTATTATGGCTCATCTGTCTCAAGATGACGGTCTATTAACGGCTTTCTCAACGGGTAAAGATATCCATAAAGCGACTGCCGCAGAGGTGTTCTCTGTTGAACTTGATGAAGTGACTGTTGATCAACGTCGAAGTGCTAAGGCGATTAACTTTGGTTTAATCTATGGCATGAGCGCATTCGGTTTAGCAAAACAATTAAACATTGGTCGCCAAGAAGCACAAACTTACATGGATCGTTACTTTAGTCGCTACCCAGCGGTATTAACTTACATGGAAGATACGCGTTTATTAGCGAATGAAAAAGCTTATGTAGAGACTATCTTTGGACGTCGACTACAGTTACCGAATATCAATGCTAAAAACGGTATGTTGAAAAAAGCGGCAGAACGCGCTGCTATCAATGCACCAATGCAAGGTACTGCTGCAGATATCATTAAAAAAGCGATGATCGATATGGCGGCTTGGGTGAAACAACAGCCACAAGGTAGCGTTCAAATACTCATGCAAGTACACGATGAATTAGTCTTTGCGATTAAAGAAGAATGCGTTGAAGAGTATACAAAAGAGATTCAAACCATCATGGCCAATGCAGCTGATTTAGATGTACCATTAATTGCTGATGCAGATGTCGGTAATAATTGGGATGAGGCGCATTAAGTTTATAACTTATTTGTTATATAATTTATGAACTAAATGAAATATCAACTGACTAATTAGTTGAAGATATTTCATGATCTCTTCCCTGTTTCCCTCAATATATTTCCGTATATTGGGGGCTTTTTTTGCCTGCATTTTGAGAAGATAGATATCAAATAGCCGTATTGCTTAGATGCTTTATAGCATTTTCTAAAATATCGGTGATACAGCCGATAGTAGCTTCATATAAGTTGATAACTTCTTTCATCTATACTGACTTCATTTTTCTACCGCTCTCTTTTGTAATCATCTTCTATCAATATCTTTTATAACCGTATTATGTAGTGGCATAATGAATTTGGCCATCTGATTAGAGGTGATAAACTCACTTTAACTAATCAGGTATTAATATGACAAAACAAACAAGACCAACTTATTCACCCGAATTTAAATTAGAAGTTGCACA
>NZ_CBRF02000062.1 GCF_000470315.2 Psychromonas sp. SP041 | reverse complement strand
GCGCATAGGTCAGTTGTTTATATGTTTTCATTGTTGCACCTCTTGCCGGAGAAAAAGCGATAAGCATATCTTCAGCTGATCGTCTTTTCTACCAATTCAAGTTATGCACTTATGATCTGAATCCAAGTTTAATAAAAAGCTATTATTTTAAATAAAGCGTGACAAAGTATTTAATTGTTATTAAAAGGAATATTACATGGGCATGTCGACTCGACTAGACCTTTTTCTCGATGTTGTCATACAAGGTTCATTTGCAAAAGCAGCTGGTATCCGCAATATCGATCGTTCAGCTTTATCCAAACAGATAAAAGTATTAGAAGATGATTTAGGCGTGCGCTTATTAAATCGCTCAACACGTGCTCTTTCATTGACCGACGCGGGTAAAGAAATTTATAAACAAGCCGAGTCAATGAGAGAACTATTAGCTAATACACAACGATTAGCAGAGTCTTATCATTCAACTCCCAAAGGGTTACTCAGAATAACCAGTTCAACGTCATTTGGTAAAATATATATTCAACGTGCTATTAATATATTTATGGCTAAGTATCCAGATATCCACATTAAATTAGTACTTGAAGATAGACGTGCGGATATCATAGGCGAACATTTTGATATAGCATTCCGTATTGGCCCCTCACGTGATTCAAATATGATTGCACGTAAGATAGCAAATAGCAGTTCTGCACTATTAGCTTCTAAAGAGTTTATTAAAAAGTATGGTATGCCTGAAACACCAGAAGCATTAGCTAAATTACCTGCACTTATTTATTCAAGTGGAGATGCGATATTTAATAAACTGATCATATCTGAATCGCCTGGGAGTGATGTCATGCGCACACATAATATCTCCGGGCGACTTGAAGTGAATGAAGCGAGTGTTATTTTAAATGCATTAGAAGCAGGGATAGGTTTTTCGCACCGAGGTTTATTTACTTTAGAAAAGAATATTAAAGAAATGGGGCTTGTACCATTACTGACTAATTACAAGTTTCCAGAAACTAATTGGGGTATTTATGCAGTTTATCCGCATCGAAATCAAACTCCGCTGATCAAGCTATTTATAGAAACAGTACAGGAATTGATAGGAACGCCGCCTGTTTGGGATAATTATATCGATGGCTACGATAAAATGTATATTTAAATCAAGGCTATAAGAAGGTTTAATCACTAGTCTTTTTGCTAGTGATTAAACCTTCTTATATTAGTCTTTATCAGTGTTAGTTGTTATTTCTAAGTCTTGTAAACTGATAATCAACGTCAATGACCGCGCGGTATACGATTTCCCCACGAGCTTGAGCAAATTCTTCAATAGATACTTTAGAGTTATTTATTTTAACGTCATGTACAGTTGATTGTGAAATAACTAATAACTTATGCTTCAATTCACTTTCAGATAGATTATTTATATTATCTAAGTAAGTAAACCCAGCTTCATAAGCTTCTGATTTATTAGGAAATGCTTCAGTGCTAAAGTTTTTGTCTGAATGTACAACTTGTAAACTTGCAAAAACGCTTGAGCTAATAAGTAATAATGCAGCTAATGTAATTAATTTTTTCATTTCGATACCTTTAAAATATTTGTTATTGACTGTTAGATTGAGTGAATAACATTCTTGTCTTGGCCTCGTTGCCTCACTCCATGAAATAATTATGCGCTTATTTTATGTGGCCGTCATCACACTTGTTTGCCATTCATTGTGGCATTTTTGTCACCAATCGATTTTAAAAAATAGAAAAATAGAAAAATAGGAAAATAGGAAAATAGAAACGTTTCTGATGTGAGTTTTGAACAGAAGTATTGACCCATGATTTATACATTTCAAAATGAGCACCTCAATACGCATAGTTATGACGTTCATAATACATTTGAAACAACGTTAACCCCCCATTGTTATACCCTAACTTGGGGTGTAGTCTGAATAGGTGAAATTCATCTTCACTTTCAATCTCATGCTCCAATTTTTCGAATACTCACATCGTTTAATTCTTAGCTCTTAATGCTCAAACTATTCACCGTTTATTGTTGTCGAAAAGATAACAAGTTATCTTTGGGATAATTAAACAAACAATCATTAAGATAACATTAAGTTAGCCGGATTTTTAAGTTGTTGATATTAAGAACTTAAAATAATGGCATGACTTGTGCAATCTATTCAATAGCTACATTAGAAAGGAGAGATATTATGATCGAACCTTACATCGGATTTAACCAGGCAATCGTTACAAAAAGAATTGATTGGACTGAAAATCTATTTTCTTTACGTATAAAAGCACCACTAACAGATTATATAGCAGGGCAGTTCGTTAAGTTAGCTGTGTACGATGAACAGAACGAACTTATTCGCCGAGCCTACTCAATTGTGAATCACCCTGATGACCATAACGAGACAGGTGAATTAGAGTTTTTAATTGTGACGGATGAAGCTGGATTATTAACACCTTGCTTACACATGTTGGCAGTAGGAGATGAGTTATTAGTGGGTAAAGATCCTGCAGGCTTTATGACCCTAGATGAAGTGCCAGAATACACACGTAACTTGTGGCTATTAAGTACAGGAACAGCGATAGGTCCATATTTAGCCATGTTAAACGATAAATCTATTGAAGAACGGTTTGATAAAGTTGTGTTAGTTAATGCAACGAGGCTTGAGTCAGAGTTGAGCTACCAAACAGAGATTGAACAGCTTAAACAGCGTTATCAAGAGAGGTTAGTTTATGTACGAATTGTTTCTAGAGAACCGGTCAGCGGAGCTTTGTCAGGAAGAATACCAATGCTGCTCAAGAACGGTGATTTACAAAAAGCAGCAGGGGTTCCATTGGAAAAGAGCAATAGCTTTGTGTACTTGTGCGGCAATCCTAATATGGTTCGGGATTGTAGTGATTGCTTGAATGAATTAGGTTTGAGCAAACATTTACGACGTAAATCAGGTCAGTTTAGTAGTGAAAATTATTGGTAAATATCAATAGTTAAACGTTATTTTATTAATGGTTATTAGCCATTATTAGCAATTATTAATGTTTATGAGTAGTTATTAGAAATCATTACTCATAGGCAGAGGAGTATATTATGAGTCATTTAAGAATTCCCAAAGAGTGGACTATTCAACGTTCAACACCTTTTTTTACTAAAGAGAACGTGCCAGCAGATCTACTCAGTCATCATTGCACCGCGAAAGACGTGTTTGGACAACTGTGTGTCATGGAAGGGACGGTTACTTATTATGGTTTTGCAGATGCTAAAGCAACGGAACCTGAAGTAAAAGTTATTATCAATGCAGGGGAGTTTGCAACCAGCCCATCTGAATATTGGCACCGTGTAGAACTCAGCGATGATGCACAATTCAACCTAAACTTCTGGTCAGATGCAGATAAACGCAACGACAAAATGTTTAAAACTAAGTAACCGTTTTTATTATCGTCTCGTCATTTTGTCATTATTAAATGAATGCCTCACTCAGTGGGGTATTTTTAATTAATACTTCCTTTACCAATTAAAGCTTCTTTTCTATTTCTTTTTCAACGCATAACATCTATCACTATCAATAGAGATTTTTGAGACAAGAATATTGTAAAAATAATGCTCGATGGATTACTTTAATTAATCCATCCCCTCAACGTAGATTAATATATAAATATCTGATGGTATTAAAGTAACTATTTGATATTATGAATATTAAGTCTTCCGCTTTGTGGATGAATATTAAGGAGCGTTACATTGAGCCAACCTGAGAAAAAGACATCTAATTTTCATTTCTTAAAGCAACATGATCCTTTATTTGTTCAATTAGCTGAATCTGCCGAACGTGCATTTTCAAGTGACCCTAATACAACGCTCATTAAATTACGCCAGTTTGCTGAAGCCATTGCTCAACATGTTGCGTCTACTTATGGTATTGAGTTTGATGACAAAACATCACAAGCTGACTTACTCTTCAAATTAAATCGAGAACTTGGTTTAGATGCACTTGTTCGAGATATGTTTCATACCTTACGCATTGAAGGTAATAAAGCCACTCACCAATTCAAAACTGCTCACAGAGAAGCAATGGATGGCCTTAAATTAGCACGTGCTTTAGCTATTTGGTTTCATCAATCTTTTGGTAAAGAAGGGACGAAATTTAAAGCGGGCCCATTTATTCCCCCTGTTGATCCAAGTATTCAATTACGTCGATTACAAACCGAAATTGAAAAGCTGAAAGGGGAGTTAACCCAAGCGAATAAAAAGGTGGACTCAAACGAAGCCCTCAATGTATTACTTTCTAAAGAAAAAGATGAGTTTGAAGCGCTTGCCGAAGCAATGGATGAAGAAACGACAGAGCTCGCTCAACAGGCAAAGCAGTTTGAAGCAGAATTAGCTGCTCAACAAAAAAGTTATGAAAAGCGTTTAAAGCAACTACAAGAAGAATTAGTTAAACAAACAGAACAATCCATAGCTGCACATAAACAACAAGTTAATACGAATACACGTAAAGCGAGTCAGGAGATATCGCTTAATGAAGAACTCACTCGCATTCTGATTGATCAGCAACTTGAAGAAGCTGGTTGGGAAACAGATACCCAAGAGCTTACTCACAAACTTGGTGCTCGTCCTGAGAAAGGAAAAAACAAAGCCATCGCTGAATGGCCAACAACGCACAAAGGTGAAAGAGGCCGAGCTGATTATGTGTTGTTTAAAGGGTTAACACCAATAGCGATTGTTGAAGCAAAAAAAGAAAACAGCAATGTAGCAGGAAAAATCAGTCAAGCTGAACGTTATAGCAAAGGCTTTTCGGTTGGCCAAAGTATGATCGCTGCTTGGGAACTACAAGGACGAACCATTGCTTGGGCTGACGAAGAGGATGCGCATTATCATATTCCCTTTGTGTATTCATGTAATGGTCGACCTTATGTGCCACAACTTGCAGAGCAATCGGGTACTTGGTTTCGTGATGCACGTTTGCCTAGTAACATTAAAAAAGCATTACAAAAATTTCATACACCAGAAGGGTTGGAAGACAAACTCAAGCGTAGTAAATCAGAAGCTGAAAAATTATTAAAAAATGAAGGATTTGATTACCTCGGTTTACGTGATTACCAAGAGAAAGCGATTAGCTCAGTAGAAAAAGCATTAGAGCAAAATCAAACTAATTGCTTGCTTGCAATGGCAACAGGAACAGGAAAAACCCGCACCATTATCGGTTTAATGTATCGATTCTTAAAAGCAGAACGTTTTAAACGCATTCTGTTTTTAGTGGATAGAACCGCTTTAGGCACACAAGCAACAGACTCCTTTAATGATGCATTGTTAGAAGAAAATAAAACCATTTCCCAAGTTTATAATATTGCCGAATTAGGTGATATGGCCGCCGAAGCAGAAACGCGTATTCAAGTAGCAACCGTGCAAGCTATGGTGAAGCGTATCTTTATGTCTGACAATCCTCCCGCGCTAGATCAATTCGATTGTATTATTGTCGATGAAGCCCATCGAGGTTATACACTTGACCAAGAAATGACTGAAGGCGAGTTAGCAACACGAGATACTAGCCAATACCTTTCAAGTTATCGCCGCGTACTCGATTATTTTGATGCCGTTAAAATCGGTTTAACCGCAACCCCTGCAAAACATACCAGTGAAATCTTTGGAAAACCTGTGTATACCTATTCTTACCGAGAAGCTGTTGCTGAAGATTGGTTGATTGATCATGAACCGCCCATTCGTTATGAAACGTTATTAACGCAACAAGGGATCACCTTCGAGAAAGGTGAAGAAGTCTCATCAGTCAACACACAAACGGGTGAAATAGAAACCGCAGAATTGGATGATGAACTAAAATTTGATGTAACGGCTTTTAATCGTCGCGTTATTACTGAACCATTTAATAAAGTGATTTGTGAACAATTAGCAAAAGAGCTCGACCCCTTCAGTGATGAAAAAACCATGATCTTCTGTGCTACTGACTTGCATGCCGATATGGTGAAAAGTTTATTAGATGATGCCTTTAAAACCATGTACAACGGTGAATATAAACAAGCGTCCGTTGCCAAAATAACAGGGCAAAGCGATAAAGTAGCGCAACTCATTCGCCAATATAAAAACGAACGTTACCCGAATATTGCTATCACCGTTGATTTACTCACCACGGGCATAGATGTACCTAAAATCTGTAATCTCGTGTTTTTACGTCGCGTAAAATCCCGTATTTTATACGAACAAATGATAGGCCGTGCAACGCGACGCTGTGATGAGATAGGAAAAACGGTTTTTCGTATTTATGATCCCGTTGATATTTATGCGGCATTGCAAGACGTAAACACAATGAAACCCTTAGTCAAAGATCCCAACATTACCATTGAACAATTAATGGATGAATTAACCGATCCCGTCACCTTAGAGCAAGCATTAAACTCACCAGGCGAAAGTGCAAACGAAAACCAAGCTGATGTGATATTAAGTCAACTTAGCCAAAAGGTAATGCGTGTATTACGTAAAGCCGATAAAAAAGCGGAAAACAAACCGAACCTCAAAGAAAAATTGAACGAACTCGAATCTCAATGGGGAGTTGGGCCTGCTAAATTACATCAACACCTTCATTCATTAGGGCCAAAGCAAGCCGTGCAGTTTATGCAGCATCATGGCTTAACCAATGGTGGGTTAATCAACAAACTAAATGAAGTGAAACGACTGCTTGGCAGTGAATATCACCAAATTATTTCAAGCCATGACGATGAGTTAATGGTGAGAGAACAAAGTTACGGCGCACATCAAAAACCAGAAGACTATTTAGAGAGCTTTAGCCAGTTTATTAAAGAGCAGCTTAATTTATCAGCAGCACTTGCTGTTGTTGTAAACAAACCGCGTGATTTAAACCGTGCACAGCTAAAAGAGATAAAGCTATTGCTGGATAGCGCAGGGTATAATGAAGCAAATTTACAGTCAGCTTGGCGTAATCAAAGCAATCAAGATATTGCAGCCAGTATTATTGGTCATATTCGTAAAGCTGCATTAGGTGAAGCGTTAATTCCATTTGAACAACGTGTGCAAATGGCGATGCAAACAATTTACAGTAACCATAACTGGTCATCCGTTCAACGTAGATGGTTAGAGCGCCTTGCTAAACAGCTTACTTATGAAGTGATTATTGACCGCGAATTTGTAAACACGCGTTTTGCCGAACACGGTGGAGCAAAACAGTTAGAGCGCGTATTAGATAATCAGTTAGACAAGGTGATTGATGAGTTAGGGCAATCGCTTTGGTCAATGAATCAAGCAAGCTAATACAAGTCGAACTCTTTCAATAACAGTAATAAAAGCACCATTAATTTATTTAAAGTAATAGGAAAAACAATGAGCAGCAACAACAACGACATCGTACAAAAACTATGGAACCTCTGTGATGTATTACGTGACGATGGTATTAACTACTCAGACTATGTTACTGAGCTGGTATTATTGCTGTTTATCAAAATGGTGCATGAAAACACTGAAGCGGGTTTACTCAATCAACATACGTTACCAGAAGGGTGTCGTTGGTCAGATTTAAGTGATAAAGACGGGCTAATTCTACTTAACGATTACAAAAATATATTAATGGCGTTGTCGACTGGTAAGCGTCGCGAAATTGATCCAGAAACCCCTGAAAAAACCATTGAAAAAGTCGTAGTTACCGATCCGCTTATTCTGGCTATTTATGCCGATGCACAAACGCGTTTACGTGAGCCTCGTCATTTAAAACAACTGATCAAATCACTGGATTCCATTGATTGGTTTAGCGCGCAAAAAGATGGGTTAGGTGACCTTTATGAAGGCTTACTGGAAAAGAACGCTAATGAAACCAAATCTGGCGCAGGTCAATACTTTACGCCACGTGCGTTAATTGATTCCATGGTGCGTATTATTGACCCACAAGCAGGCGAAGTCATTCAAGATCCTGCTGCTGGGACCGCTGGCTTTTTAATTGCAGCTGATCGTTATATGAGAGATCAAACTGATGATTATATAGATTTGAAAACCACTGAAGCGATTTTTCAAAAGAACAAAGCTTTTATCGGTGTTGAGTTAGTACCTTCAACACGCCGTTTAGCCTTAATGAACTGCTTATTACATGGCATGGAAGGCGATAAAGAAGGCGTCGTGCATTTAGGTAACTCCCTTGGGCAAGTCGGCATGAGTTTACCTAAAGCTGATATCATCCTAGCCAACCCGCCATTTGGTACCAGTAAAGGCGGTGATGCGTCTATTACGCGTGATGATTTAACTTACCCAACCAGTAACAAGCAACTTGCGTTTTTACAGCATATTTACCGTAACTTAAAAGCGGGTGGTCGCGCGGCGGTTGTATTGCCTGACAACGTATTGTTTGAAGCGGGTGTGGGCACTGACATTCGTCGTGATTTAATGAATAAATGTAATCTGCACACTATTTTGCGTTTACCAACGGGTATATTTTACGCGGCAGGGGTAAAAACCAACGTCTTGTTTTTTACCAAAGGTAGCGATAAAGACAAACTTCAAGAAGAAAACTGTACTGAAAATACCTGGGTTTACGACTTACGTACTAACATGGATAACTTTGGTAAACGTACACCCTTTGGTGAACAACACTTAACGCCATTTGAAGCCGTATGCAAAATTCAATTATCAGAACGTGTTGAAGGTGAATGGTCCTTTAATGCAGAAGAGGTGGAAGTAGATAATTCAGAAGCAAACCAAGGTGTTGACCAACGTTTGGCAAAAAGTCGTTGGCGTGTATTTAGTCGTGAATTTATTCGTGATACTAAAGGTGATTCTCTTGATATCAGTTGGTTAAAAGATAAAAATAGCGTGGATGCCGCGGATTTAGGGACTCCAGAAGAACTAGCGGGTGAAGCTATGACTGAACTTAGAGGTGCTTTAGCAGATTTGGAAGCTTTAGTTAATTCATTAGGTGCTGAGGTAAAGGGATGAGTGAATTGAGCCATGTCCCTAAAGAATGGATGAAAACAGAACTTTCAAATATTGTAGAGTTTCAAAATGGTTTTGCATTCAAAAGTCAGTGGTTTGCCAAAAATGGAAAGTATCAAGTTCTGAAATTAGGGAATGTTAAAGATTTTAATTTAAAGTTGGAGTCGTCACCAGCATACGTGAGTGAAAATGTGGCTGAGGAATATAAGAACTTCAAACCACAGATAAATGACATATTAATAACTATGACAGGCACAAGGTTTAAGCGGGATTATGGTTTTGTCTGTCGGTTAGATCTAGATCTTGATGTTCTTATAAATCAGCGAGTCGGACGCATCAGAAATAATAAAAAAATTATAGACAGTAAATTTTTAAGTTATTTTTTAAAAAGTAATGAATTCCTAGATGCCTTTTTCGAAGGAGAAACTGGTGGTGTCAGTCAAGGAAATGTAGGCTCAAAACATGTTCTATCGTGTCAATCTCCACTTCCCCCACTAGCCGAACAAAAAGTCATTGCCGACAAGCTGGATGAATTACTGGCGAAGGTGGAAAGCACCAAAGCCCGCCTTGATGCCATTCCTGCCATCCTAAAGTCTTTCCGCCAATCCGTCCTCGCCGCCGCCGTTAGTGGTAAATTGACAGAAGAGTGGCGTGGCAAACACGCGAAACTACCTACTTCCTCTAGCCTTTTAAAGGATATAAAAAAACAACGTTTAGAAAGGTGGATTAGCTCTGAGCTAGAAAAGAAAAATGCAAAAAACATAACTCCCAAAAATGATAAGTGGAAGGACAAATATCCTGAGCCAATTTCGAAATATTCTGACCCGCTTGAAAGAACAAAGATTACGGAAATTCCTGATAATTGGGTGAAAACCAATCTTGATACAGTTTCTATACTCACTACGGGGAAAACACCTTCTACTACAAATGAAGAATATTGGAACGGAGAATTACCATTCATTTCTCCAGCTCAGGTTCATAAAAACGGCCATATCCTTATGTCTTCAAGGCATGTTAGTGAAATAGGATCAAAAATAGTTCCAGTTATAGAAAAAAACTCTATTCTCATCGTCTGTATTGGCACGGTAGGTAAAGTTGGTGTTTTGGATACTGATGCGGTTATTAACCAACAGTTAAATGCGATTACAACACTTCCATCAGTGCTTAGTGAATATATGTATTATTGGTCAAAGACTCTTTATCCATGGATTGTTGAAACGTCACGTGCAACTGTTAATGCTGCAATTATTAACAAGAGTCGACTATCGGAAGCTCCGTTTGCATTACCATCACTCGAAGAACAAACCGAAATCGTCCGCCGTGTCGAAGAACTCTTCGCTTTTGCTGATAAAGTTGAAGCCCAAGTCAACGCCGCGCAAGAACGTGTTAACAACCTCACCCAATCTATATTAGCCAAAGCCTTCCGTGGTGAACTCACCGCTGGCTGGCGCGCAGCAAACCCCGACTTAATCAGCGGTGAAAATTCAGCAGAAGCCCTATTAAAGAAAATAAAAGCCGAACGAGAAAAACTAAAACCCGTTAAAATATCACGCGTTAAAAAGGCGAAAGCGTAATAATCAAATGGTTAGCTGGTGGATAATAAATAACAGGGCTGTTTAAAATGAACTCACATAATGAAACATCACCAACTAGCGGTGTGTCAGTTGAAAAAGTTAACCTTCAAGACTTGCTAAGTAAAACGCTAACTTTACCCGCGTATCAGCGTCGGTATTGTTGGGGGAAAGAACAAGTTAGTGAACTGTTGGCCGATATCGGAAAAATGATTTTCCCTCAAGCAAATGATAACGTTACAAAATCAGTTATTCCGTTATTTTTAGGTACGGTTATTTTACATCAACAAGCTAACGCAACAGGGGCGTTCACGCATTATGATTTGGTGGATGGACAGCAGCGTTCATTAACCTTGTGTTTATTGGTGATGGCATTAAAAGAAAAAAGTCAGATCTCAAGCAATAGCATCGACCAATTACTGTCGGAAAAACCATTAAGCTTACTCACAGCAAAATTCACTAATCGCGAAGCACAAGGGCAACTTGCTAGTAACTTTGCCTTGATAAAATCAATATTAGATTCAAACCAATGGGAACTTAAACAATCTCATCTAGCGCTATTGTTTACTCATTGTGAATTTGTGGTGATCACTATTAATTCTGTGGATCAGGCTTTTGCCTTTTTTGACAGCCAAAATAGTGCAGGAAAACGACTCTCAGACTTTGATCTATTAAAAGCGCGGCATTTACGCGGTATTGTTTCTGATCCATCTGTTGGTATAGGTTGTTCACGTATTTGGGAAGAATATGAAAACCTTAAACTTAATAGCTGTTATAGCCAACATGTTGCTTATTACCTGACTGAACAATTGATAGGCCGTGCTAGAAAAAGGTTACATGGACAGCACGGCGAACATTTACAGCTAACATCTGAGTTTGGAGTACGAACTCAAAATAATAGTGAGTCAGAATCAAGTTCAACTTTAAATAAAGTTCAACTTTCAATGCCAAGTAATTCTCAGTTATATCAGAATTGGCTTATCCATTATCATCCAGACAAAAAAGACGTATTTCCATTTACGTTCGAGACTGAGCTTCAATTAAATGGTGGCAATAGGTTTATCTATTCATTAGATGATGTCACAGAATTACCATTGCAGTTAAATCAGCCCTTAATTGGTGGTGAGCAATTTTTTATGTTTATCGCTAAGTACGCGGAATTATATAAACAGTTGTTTGCCTCTGATATTGGTAAAGAAACTGAAACTTTAGCTACCGCTGATGCAGTAGAAACAATACAAGAATGTTTGCTTAAAATGCATAGAGATCAGGAATATTATCAAGGGCGTGGATACCCTAGGTTAATTCAAGCTTGGCAGGCTTTAATTCTGTTTTATGTCGATCGTTATGGTCAAGATAATAACTTTAAAAAATTTGTTCAATTAAGTGATCAATATATTTTTAGTTTTAGAGTTTTATTACCTCAATTAAGGCGCTCCTCAATTGAAAAAAAATTAGACGATGAAAAGGTATTCTCCCGTTTGTTATTGCTGCCAACATCAAAAGAAACAATCGCTTATATCGAACGATTAATAAATAAAAGTGCTTCAGAACTAGAGGCGAAAAAACAAACAAAAGACCAAATAAAAGGTGTACGCAAAAGGTATTTGGAAAGTTTTTATTGGCATCAAGAGGATATAGCATTTTCACATAAAAAATCATCTAACCATTTATCTGTACTTTTGATGAAGATGGCTAGTAGCGTAACGGAGTCTACAGATGAGTAAACAAATAACCAAAGCGTTAACTACCTATAAATACACACCTGCAATGATTGTTGAAGGTAATGAAGAGCAAGCTATTCCTGCTTTAAAGCATCCTTTTTTAATTCCAATATATCAACGTTTATATACTTGGGAAATGGTTCATGTTAATCGTTTGCTGCATGATCTATTTGATGCCTGTAAAAGTAATCCTTTAGAAGAATATTTTATTGGTGCATTAGTTACTTCAGTTGAGAGCTCTGCCGATATTAGCGATAGCTTTGAACTTATTGACGGGCAACAGCGTTTAACAACGCTATGGTTAATCGCTTCTGTTTTAGTGAAAATACCAGGTTTAAAAAGCGCTAATAAATGGCATGAATTTTTAACAATTAATGATAACCCTAGACTTGATTTTTCAGGCAGAGATGCTGATATTAAGGCGCTAACTGACTTTGTGGGAAGTTTAACGACAAAGGAATACAGTGTAGATGATCATAGTTGGTTAAAAAATTCAGCGATGATTAATGCGCGTAAAACTATTTATATATTTTTTAATAACGCTAAAAGATTTCAATCAAAAGTTTCACTACAAGATTTTAATGATTACCTTTGGTCTAAAGCTAGTTTTGTGATTACTCAATTGCATCCTAGTGCTGATAAAGAACGTTTCTTTGATACGATGAATAGTCGCGGTGTTCAGTTAGAAAAACATGAAATATTAAAATCATTTATGCTAAATGGTTTATCGAATAAACAGTTAGAGGCATACGGAAAAGCTTGGGATTTATGTGCTGACATCAATGGTTTTATTCTTGGTAAGTTTCAAACTGATTTTAATTATGGTTTATCTCCTATTAATGAGAGTCAGGTAATGTCTCTATTGGAAAAAGAACAAAAAGCGACTAAGGAGGGTGATGTTGACATTGACGAAGGTAGTCATGAGAAAACCTTAGAAGACATTATTACATGTGATGTTTCAGAAACTAAAACTGAACAAGTTACTAACCAAAAGCCGCTGAAATATAGAAGCCCTGTTTCTTTTCCTGTGTTTTTATTGCATGTATTAAGAGTATTTATTGCAAGTGAAAATAAAGCAAAGGATGTAAGTGAAGCGATAACTAATATTTCGCTAGACGATAAAAAATTAATTGAGTCTTTTGAAGGGGTTATTAAAAGTGCCTGTTCTAATCGAAAAATGCGTTTTATCGATTGTTTATTAGAGTGTCGATTGTTGCTTGATAATTTTGTAATAAAAGGTCAAATTGAGGAGTCGAATGAATATGCCAATTGGCAAATAACTTCTCGTCTGGCAGACATTGATTCTAAATCACCTAGCCGCACTCAATTCTCTGGTCAAATATGGAAGTCGATAACCATGCTACAGTCAATGATGTACTTTAGCCCAATGAATGGCGTTCAACGTGCAGTCTGGCTAACTAAGACCCTTTGGGAGTTAAAAGAAAAACTATCTCCTAATGAACACCCCGATATTTACTTAAAAAATTTGAAAGAACAGTGTAACGATTATGAATGTTCTTTACTAAAAGAAAGTTCAGTTGAACAAGCATTACTTCTAGCTGATAAACCTAAATTAGGTACACATGTTCATCATTATTGGTTTTATAAATTGGAGTATTGTTTATGGGAGTTATGGTTTAATGGTTATGAGCTAAAGAATATAGATTGTCCTCCAAAACCTAAAATACTTAATGGCAATGTTACATATCGAATGCGGTCAGTAAATTCAGTTGAACATGTGAGTGCTCAAAGTCAGAATACAGGGGTGATTAGTACTGAAAAATTAGATGATTTTGGTAATTTAGCATTGATTTCAGTCAGTGAGAATTCATCTTATAGTGATAAAGCTCCTATAGCAAAAAGAGAAGCATTCTTGGCAAGTTATAAAAAAGGGTTAATTCAGTCGCTAAAATTGGCGCATATATTTAATCGCGTTAGTGACGATGTGTCTAGCTGGAATGACGATGCAATGAATGAGCATGGTAGGTTGATGGTGGATATATTAAAAGTTTTTTAAAATAAATCGATAAATAATTATGAAGTTATGGACACCCAAACGTTGAACTCAGCAATATCAATTAGTTAAAGGCAAAATAAAAAATAAAAGTGGCTATAACAATGCGACTGTTGAGCTTTTCCAAGTTATTGCTTCATTTTAGTAAAGCTAAACAGGGTGTTTGAATTAGTTGACGATCGAGTATGGATGTACGTCCGAAACGGGTCGTTTAAAATGATCTAATTACTAGGCTCTGAAAGCGAATTGATGACAGTCTTTTAGACTTTCTTTAGATATAGGATTTTTGCTGTTCAGAGAAAGTAGCGTCGATTACAGGGCGAAAAATCTATAAATTAATAGATAATGACGCAACGAGCGAAGACGAGATTATTCTGCCCGATTAAAACACAAATTAGATTAGTTAACTCTTTTTGGGCGAAAGCGCCTTACAAAACATGAACAATTTCATTCTAAATTAGTAACTATAACTACCATTTCGTAAATGTTTTATTTCGTTTCTTATTTTTGGAAACTTATAGCACAGTCGAATAAGTTTTCATCTCATCTACTATAATTTCACTTTTTGATTAAGGTCTCTCAATGATAGAAATACAGTTAAAAGAACGATTATATTTTATCGGTGATATACATGCCCAATACAATAAATTAACTGATTTATTAAAAGTAATAAATTTTGATACTAATGATTCGAATTCAATGTCGGCGGGTGGGCAGTTGGTCTTTATTGGTGATTTGATCGATAGTGTGCCGAAGAACGATGGTGACCATTTAGCCTTATTGAATAAAGTTAAATCTTTAGTTGAGAATAATCATGCCTTTTGTTTGCTAGGAAACCATGAGTTTAATGCCGTTGGATGGGCTACACAAAAAGAAAATGGTGAATGGGCTCGACCACATAGTGACAATAATAGAAAACAGCATAATGCTTTTTTAGAGGCTGTAGAAGAAGGCTCAATGGAGCACAAACGTTGGATCTCTTGGTTTAAATCATTGCCATTATTTATCGATTTTGGAACAGTTAAAGCTATCCATGCTTGTTGGGATGAAGATGTCATTGAGCAGATTAAACCTTATTTAAATGCTAATAATAGTTTAAAAGAAATTCACTGGGTAGATGCTTTTGATAAAACTCACGAGTTGTTTAATTTATGTGAGACACTTTTAAAAGGTCCAGAACGCAAGGCGGATAAACCATTTACAGACAAAACAGGTAAAGTACGTACTCAAAAGCGAATTGAATGGTGGGCAGATTCAGAATATAAGGAGCCAATAGTGCCTATCGTTATTGGACACTATACTTTGAATTGTTTGCCTAAGGTATTATCTAATAAAGTGGTATGTGTCGATTATAATGCAGCAAAAGGAGATAATCCTTTGGTGTGCTGTAAGTTTGAATTAATGTCTACAGATAGATCATTCATTATAAGTGAAATTCCTTTCTATTCATCTCATAAATTGTTGGTTATCTAACCGTTAAACATTAAATAATCATTACTAACTTGTTGGTACATAGGTAATTTAGCTGACGTACCAACCATTATTTTTTCAAGGTTTTGTGTTTTTTATTGCACTAATTAGTAATTTTTACTGCTTTAAAGCAGTAAAAGAATTTGAACGGTTAAATGCCTTTTTAATATGTTCATTCCACCAATTCATTATTACTTTACGTCGTTTATTAATCCCACAGCTTTGATCCCGTAGGCTTAATTCTGAATGTATGACTGTCGTGGTACAGTGATTTTGGTCATCAAGTAATACCAATTCCGATAATTAAGTTTCCAGATTGGTCCAGTCTCTATAACATTGTGAGATGACTCTATTTTTGTCTTCACTGAAGCGATTCCAAGCATCACAACATTTATTGACAATATCGTTAT
>NZ_CBRF02000061.1 GCF_000470315.2 Psychromonas sp. SP041 | reverse complement strand
TCATACACCAATTCCATTTCTTGATTAAACAAAAAAAAATCCCCAACCTTAAATAAGAGTGGGGATTATGTTCTATCTGCAAGATCGTTCAAGTTTTCTTCTTAGATCCTTAACCGATCGGCATTATGTTTTTAAACAGGCTTTTTTGTTTCTTCTATCCACTTCTGGAAATATGTCTCGCTCTACAATATCTTCATCATTTTTTGTTATAGCAAATGCATTACGTATGGGCAATAATCGAATAAACTCAAGAAAACTATCATCTATCGCCAATAATATGATGAATAACACTAAGTAGTACAACAACCGATAAAAGCGTTATAAAGGGTCCACTATCGCGCTAACTTTATCTCCGTCATCTTGAATTAAGCCAACCTCTTTATAATAACGCAATGCGCCTGGATGTAATGGTGCCGATAAATATTGCGTTACCATTGCTTGTTTACTTAAGTGTTTAAAAGAAGGATGTAATTGAATGAAGAGTTCGTGATTTTCAAATACCGCTTTAACTATTTCATAGGCGATATGTTCAGGTAAATCAGATGTAGTAACAACTGTCGCTCCTACACCAAATGTTTCTGTTTTATTAGGGCTTCCGCGATACATACCACCTGGTATATCTGCGGCTTCATAATAACGATGAGTTTTTATTAATTTAGATATTTCAGGCCCAGTCACATTCACCAATGTAGTTTGACAGGCGCTACTCGCTTCTTTAATCGAGCTATTTGGATGCCCGACTACATAGACAATAACATCTATTTTTTTATCACATAAAGCTTGAGCTTGTTCACTAGGCGTTAAATAAGTTATTTCAGAGAAGTCCGCGTCACCCCAACCATATAATTCAAGCAGCATTTCCATGGTGGCTCGCTGGCCAGAGTTTGGTGCTCCTATATTGACACGCTTACCTTTAATATCTTCAAAACTGTTAATATGTGCATCTTTTCTAGCAAGTACGGTAAAAGGCTCTGAGTGTACTGAAAATAATGAACGCAGCTTTTTAAACTCGCCTTGTTCTTTAAATAAAGAGGTACCTTGATAAAAGTGATGCTGCCAATCTGATTGGGCAACAACAACATCAATTGTTTTGTCTTTTAAGGCTCTTAAATTATAAATAGTTCCTGGCGTGCTTTTTATTTCACAACGAATATTATCAACGTCTTTAATTTTATTAACCAAGTAGCAAATAGCACCACCTGTTGGATAATACACCCCACTGATACCACCAGTACCGATCGACATATATTCAACTTTAGCAGATGCGGGAGCTTGAAAAAATATCAGTAGAAAGCTAATTAAAGTAATGCGCGAAACCAAAAACAAGCGTTTCAGCATAATAAATAAATTAAGATTAGAATGATTGTTGTAGGCTAATTTCTTAGCCTTTTTTTTCATTATCATCATATTATCTTTTTAGTTAACACTTTCGAATTTCGTTTCAAGTTATACATCTCTTTTTTAGCAGGAGGTAATTGGCTAATTTCAGCAAATGAAAAACCTCGCTCTCTAAACCAATGGATACTTTGCGTGGTTAATACAAAAATAGACTCAAGACCAAGTTGCCTTGCTTTACGTTCAACATGTTCAACCAAGTTATCAGCTCGTGCAGCACGGCGATATTTAGGGTGACTTACTAAACAAGCTAGCTCGCCCATTTTATCATCCATGAAAGGATATAAGGCAGCACAACCAATCACCATGCCATCACGCTCAACAATCATGAAAGATTCAATTTCGTTTTCTAATAATTCACGAGATCGCTTCACTAGAATACCTTGCTTCTCTAATGGCTCAATAAGTTGGAGTAAGCCACCGATATCATCGATCGTCGCAGTACGAATTTGTTCGTAACTTTCTTTTACGATTTGCGAGCCTGTGCCATCTCGAGTAAATAGCTCTTTTAATAGCGCACCGTCTTGATGGTAACTAATAAGATGGCAACGTGTTACATCGGCTTGACAAGCCGCAACCGCAGCACGTAAAAAGCGTAATGTACCAGATGCTTGTCCTGATTCTTTTTCTATCGCATCAATATGCATTTGCGCTTGATCGGGCAACAGCTCTGAGATCACATCGCCATTTTCATCTAAAACACCTTGATTAGAACAAAAGCCTATTAACTTATCTGCTTTGATATCAATTGCGACTTGTGTGGCGACTTCTTCGGCTAGTAAGTTAAATACTTCACCAGTAACAGAATAACCAATAGGGGAAATAATAGGGATTGCACCAGAAGATAGTTGCGATTTAATGCCTTCAACATCAATACGACGCACTTTACCTGCATGGCAGAAATCAATACCATCTTTAACCCCGATAGGTTGCGCAGTCACCACATTACTAATCACAGTACGAATAGCGGCACCTTGCATCGGGGAATTAGCTAAGCCCATTGATAGGCCTGCTTGTAATTCAATTTGCACCGCACCAACCGCTTGTTTAATCAACGATAAGCTTCGATCGTCGGTTATACGTAAATCGTTATGGAATTGACTACTATGCCCGTGCATATCGAGTTGCTTTTGAATCTGAGGGCGAACACCGTGTACTAATACTAACTTAACGCCTAAGCTATTCAGTAAGGCAATATCGTTAATGATATATTGAAAGTTATCTGTTTCTAACGCTTCACCACCAATCATTAACACGAATGTTTTATGACGATGAGCATTGATATAAGGAGCTGAATTACGAAACCAATTAATCAGTTGTGTTGAATTTGTTACTGCTTCCATGTGCCTACCTATTAATCACAACAATCTAAAATACGTTCAGGTTTTAGAGTTTATCAATTTGAAGTTTATGTTTGCAAAACAATTGTTTAAAGAATGTTAAATAAACTCGAAAATGTTGGTTATTATATTGTTAATCCTCTACTAAGCTTCTCTATCATTACTGAAAACAGGTAATGAAAGATGATAGTAAATCGCACATAACCTTAATGATAACGTCCCTAACATAGCCACTACCATTGAGAAAATAGGACCTAACTCAATATAATCACAAATAACATATAGAGCGCCACCTAAGATAGAAGCTGTAGCATAAATTTCTTTTTGCAATACGAATGGAATTTGCCCGCTCAATATGTCCCTTATCATACCGCCAACAACACCTGTAATACATCCCATTACAATAGCAACAGGACCACTAAAGCCGAAAATCAAAGCTTTTTGAGCGCCAATAATAGTAAAAATAGCTAAACCAAATGCGTCGAAAATAGGCAATAAATAAGCAGGGAATCGATGAATACGATGTAACCACAAGACGCTTAAAAGTGCAGTAGCAAGAATAACGTAAATATAAGTATTATCTTCAATCCAAAAAACAGGCGTCGCGCCCATCATCATGTCACGTAGTGTCCCACCGCCAACAGCAGTAACACCAGCTAACACACTGATACCAAAAGGATCCATTCGTAGGCGTGTCGCCACTAAGACACCAGAAATAGCACAAGTGATCATACCAATCAGATCAGATATATAGATGAAATTATCTAGCATGTTATTAACTATCCCTTATTCCCTTGAAACACTTAGCCATTTTAAGCGCATGTTAAACCATGACTTAAGATCGGTGCAAGCCTATATATCGCTATATGATAAAGAAAATAAATAATACCAACGACTGAAAATAGTCGCTCTATTTTACTGGTTAAAATAACCAAATTATTAGTTATAAACTTTGTAAATAAAATCATGATTTACATTAGTCTATCCCATAAATTAAATGGGTATTACAGCAAACATGACTTAATATTTAGAATACTTATTTAATGTTATCAATATGACAGAATAGCGGTAGAGTAAGTTTATACAAAAAATAACATTTTTTTTGGAAGGGATTAATTACACATGCTCACTCATTTAAGTAAGCATGCTTATTTCAATAATTGAAATGAATATCGTTAATTAGATAGAGAATGAAGAACCACAACCACACGTAGCGGTTGCATTTGGGTTGTTAACTAAAAAGCGAGAACCTTCAAGGTTATCAATAAAATCAACAGTACCACCAACAAGATATTGTAAGCTCATTGGATCAACAGATAATGTCACACCGCTATTTTCAATTAATGTATCATCATCATTTGTTTTTTCGTCAAACGTAAAACCGTATGAAAAGCCTGAACAACCACCACCAGTTACATAAACTCGTAGCTTAAGAGAAGGGTTATTTTCTTCTGCGATCAATGCTTTAACTCGACTTGCTGCGCTATCACTGAAATAAATCGGTAATGCAATTTCCACTTCGCTTGTCATTTTTTTTCTAGTCCTATTAATTTGCCCAGAGTCATTATCTAATACCTGACCAATTTGTTCAAGTATTAGCGGGATCTATTATTCAGCTTGAATGGCTAACTCTTCAAGAGCAGTACCGCCATTGTTAATAAAACCTTCCCAATCGTATATTTTCTCAATACGTTGAGCTCGACTCCAATTTGTACGATTAGCTTCAGCAACGACAAATACTTGCCCTACTTTACTATCTTTAGGCAAAGTGAAGCTGCCTTTTAACGTTTGAAAATACTGAAATTTGAAGGCAGATTCAACATTTGAATCAATCTCACTCAATTTAATGTCTTTTGTACTGACTTCTGTATCGTCAGTATCAGCAAATGTAATTTCGACTTTCCCACTTAATTCTCGGCGTCCTTGTTGAGCTTGCATTAACACTAGCTCATACAACCAAGTCCCCTCTTCTGCACCCTTACTTACCGAAAATGAGTAAACATTTAAACCTATTACTGATAATTCAGGCGCCACAACTTGCTCATAAAAATATAATTTATCATTACTCGCATCTAAGGCTTTATTCAGCTCTTTATTTTCACTTTTTAACACGTCATGAATTTCACGCTCAGCATTAAATTCAGCCTGAATAAAATTTAAACGCTCTGTAAGTTGTGTATTTTCAGTCGTTAAACTCGTTGTATCCAATTCTAATAATTGCACTTTATGTAGCAAAATATCTTGTTTAAATTTACCTACCATAAAGCCAAAGTAGATGCAGATTAAACTGATCACTAGCCATTTAAAAAAACTTATTTTAAAACCTTTCATGCAGTTCCTTATTATTTCTTATACTTAGTATATTTGCCAAGAATACGGAACATCGCTTTGTCTGTTGTTTCTTGACGTTTTGCACGCATCGATAGTTTTAATGTTCTTTCTAATAATTGAGTATAGATAGGACGGCCACCTAAGGTTTGAGCCACCATTGTCGCCCCTAAGCAAGTTACGATTAACGGTAAAATCATTTCATAGTTACTGGTCATTTCTATGACTAATAAAATACCTGTAATAGGCGCTCGTACTGTCGCGGCAAACAATCCGCCCATACCGGCAATCGCGAAGGCACCTGGTTCTGTAATCAAATCGGGGAATAACGCCTGCGCGATCACACCAAATAACATCCCAAATAACGTACCTAAAGCAAGAGTCGGAGCAAAAACACCACCAGGAGCACCTGAGCCAAAACTTAATAATGTAGTAAAGGTACGTAATATGAACAGAAGCAGTAAACCACCAGCAAGGTATTGTCCGCCTTCAACATGTGGAATAAGCTCAATACCACTAAAAGCAATATCAGGTTCAACCATTGTTAAAGCGCCAAAGACAGCACCAAGAAATAAGCCAATACCAACAAAACGCCAACGTTGATTTTGGTGAATAGATAAATACATATCCTGTGTAGCGAGGATCATTTTATTAAAAAAGAGCCCAATCACACCAAAACAAAAACCTAAAATAAGATAGAAACCAAGCGTATGAAGATCTGGATGTGAATATTGTGTAACAGTAACCACTGCATCTTGGTTAGTGAATAGGCGCATTACGATAGTCGCCATTACCGCACTCATAAATACGCTTTTAGTGGATGTTAAACTGTAATTAAATTGTGAGCGCATCTCTTCAATAACAAACATGATGCCCGCTAAAGGCGCATTAAAAGCAGCCGCGAGACCACCTGCGGCACCTGCCGCTAATAGCGCTTGTGCATCCACTTTATCAACTTTAAAAATATCTGAGATCATTCGTCCTATATTCGCACCAAGCTGAACAGAAGGACCTTCACGTCCTAATGCCATCCCACTACCAAGGGCTAACAAACCACCAAAAAATTTAACGGGGATAACTCGCTTCCAGCGTACGGGACGCATCCCTTCCATCGCACCTTCAATTTCAGGTATACCGCTTCCGCCCGCTTCAGGGGCAAACCGATGGGTTATATAGAAAGCAATACCAACCATTATCGATGAAATAGGAATAGCAACGAGCCATAAAGGAATATCACTCCCTTCATAACTATGGATTAGCTCCAAACGCATTTCTGAGACCCAAATAATGCCATGGTCAAATAATGCAGAAATACTGCCAGCCAAAAGTCCAATAAAAATAGATAACCAAATTAATAAAGCACTATTTTTCCTAGTAAAAAAACGATCAATAAAACGTTTGATTCCATTAATACAAGCTGCTGGTAATGCTATTTTCATAAATGTGATTCGACCTAAAACGAAAAATGAAGAAAAAACCAATATTATAATAAAATTATCTTTTTAAAGACTTAACAATTGCCATGTTAACAAAAAAATTAGAGAGAAACTCCTGTTAAAGAACATTGAATTATAAACTTTCTCAGTTGCATCTTGATTTATCATGGGTATATTGCAGTTTCACTCAATTTAAAAATAATTAATGGGATACTTATGAGCAAATCAACTGAACTGTTTAATCGTGCACAAACTATTATTCCTGGTGGCGTAAACTCCCCAGTTCGCGCATTTAACGGCGTAGGTGGCGGCCCTTTATTTATACAAAAAGCACAAGATGCTTACATCTACGATGTAGATGATAAACAATACATTGATTACGTTGGTTCATGGGGTCCAATGATTCTAGGTCATAACCACCCAGCGATTAAAAAAGCAGTTATTGATGCAGCGGAAAATGGTCTTAGTTTTGGCGCACCCACTGAAATTGAAATCATCATGGCTGAAAAAGTACAACAACTAGTCCCATCAATGCAGCAAGTGCGCATGGTGAGTTCAGGTACTGAAGCAACCATGAGCGCCATTCGTTTAGCACGTGGTTTTACTAACCGAGATAAAATTCTTAAATTTGAAGGTTGTTACCATGGTCACGCAGACTCTTTACTAGTAAAAGCTGGCTCGGGTGCATTAACATTAGGTCAACCTAGCTCTCCTGGCATTCCAGCTGATTTTGCTAAACATACATTAACCGCTGACTTTAATGATTTAGCCTCAGTTAAAGCATTGTTTGAAGCGTACCCACACGATATCTCTTGTATCATTGTTGAACCAGTAGCCGGCAACATGAACTGTATCCCGCCTGCTGATGGTTTTTTACAAGGTCTACGAGACATTTGTGATCAATACAAAGCACTATTGATCTTTGATGAAGTGATGACAGGTTTCCGTGTTGCACTCGGTGGAGCACAAGCACATTACAACATCAAACCAGACTTGACGACACTAGGTAAAGTCATTGGCGGTGGTATGCCAGTCGGTGCATTTGGTGGTAGTCATGAAGTCATGCAATTTATTGCACCTACTGGTCCTGTTTATCAAGCAGGTACTTTATCAGGTAACCCAATTGCGATGCATGCAGGATTAGCGGCATTAACTGCATTAGACACACCTGAATATGCACAACTAGCCATTAAAACGAAGCAATTAGCAGAAGGCCTAAAAAAAGTTGCTGAAGAAACAGGTGTCCCACTAGCGGTTAACTATGCTGGCGGTATGTTTGGTTTCTTCTTTACTGAACAACCAGAAGTGACTAACTTTACACAAGTCTGTGCCTGCGATATTGAAAGATTCAAAAAATTCTTTCACTTAATGCTAGAAGAAGGTATTTACCTTGCTCCATCTGCTTATGAAGCTGGCTTTTTATCATTAGCACATACAGATCAAGATATTAGCAATACATTAATTGCAGCTAAGAAAGTATTTGCTCAGCTATAAATAAACATCATAAAAAGCACTGTATATTTGTAAGTACTTTTTATAAAAAGCACATTTTTAAACGAATCATATTCAGATAAATAATATTTAGGTTAAGTATCGACAATCACACTCGTTACTTAACCTGATTTTTTGCTTATTTAATTCCTTTAACACCCACTCCAACTCTTCTTTTTTCTGCTTAATTTATTCAGCTTAGTTTATTCAGCTTAGCTCTCATTCTTATCGTCCCTTTTTTGTTCAAATTTATTGCATTTAAGACATACAATTTCATTTCTATTTCAGTCTTAGAATACAAGTGCGGTATACTCTACTCCAATATATCTATTATTTATTACAAGGCTGTAAAATATGAGTGAAGTCATAGACATGAGTTTAGAAGGTATAGAGCAATTATCGCTCGCTAAGTTTACCGAAGATGCCTATCTTAACTATTCCATGTACGTGATCATGGATCGTGCTTTGCCACATATCAGTGATGGTTTGAAGCCCGTTCAACGACGCATTGTTTTCGCAATGTCTGAACTCGGTTTATCAGCGTTAGCAAAATATAAAAAATCAGCCCGTACCGTCGGTGACGTATTAGGTAAGTATCACCCTCATGGTGATAGTGCTTGTTATGAAGCCATGGTATTAATGGCTCAACCCTTCTCTTACCGTTATCCATTAATTGATGGTCAAGGTAACTGGGGTGCACCAGATGATCCAAAATCATTTGCTGCGATGCGTTATACCGAATCGCGTTTATCTGCTTTCTCTGAATTATTATTATCAGAAATTGGTCAAGGTACTTGTGATTGGAAGCCTAACTTTGACGGCACGTTAAAAGAGCCCGTTTTATTACCTGCGCGTTTACCCCATATTCTATTAAATGGTATTACCGGTATCGCAGTGGGCATGGCAACCGATATCCCGCCACATAATGCGCGTGAAGTCGCTAATGCATGTTTACACTTAATTGATAATCCTAAAGCTTCGTTAGAAGATCTAATGGAGTTTGTACAAGGTCCAGATTATCCAACTGAAGCGGAAATCATTACGCCACGTAAAGAGATCGTCAACATCTATCAAACAGGTCGCGGTAGCTTTAAAAGTCGTGCCGTCTTTGTTGTTGAAAATGGTGAGATTGTTGTTACTGCATTACCGCATCGTGTATCGGGTGGTAAAATATTAAAAGAAATTGCGAAACAAATGCAGGATAAAAAACTACCAATGGTGGCCGATTTACGTGATGAATCAGATCATGAAAATCCAACACGTTTAGTAATTATCCCGCGTTCAAACCGTATTGATGTTGAAGCATTAATGAATCACTTATTTGCTTCTACAGACTTAGAAGTTAGCCACAAAGTAAACCTCAACATGTTAGGGCTAAATCAACGCCCAAGTGTTAAAGGTTTAGTGACTATTCTAACGGAGTGGTTAGTTTATCGTCGTGAGACTGTTCGTCGTCGTTTACAACATCGCTTAGACAAAATCCTAGCGCGCGTACATATCTTAGAAGGTTTATTAATTGCCTACTTGAATATCGATGAAGTGATTGAAATCATTCGTACTTATGATGATGCAAAAGCGGAGTTAATGTCTCGTTATTCATTATCAGATACGCAAGCGCACGCCATCTTAGAAATTAAACTACGCCAACTCGCGAAGCTTGAAGAAATTCAAATTCGTGGCGAAATGGCAGAGTTATCTGAAGAACAACAAAAACTAGAGCTACTGTTAGGCTCAGACAGACGTTTAAATACTTTAGTTAAAAAAGAGATAAAAGCCGACGCTGAAAAATATGGAGACGATCGCCGCTCTCCAATGGTAGAAAGACTAGAAGCAAAAGCATTAACTGAAAAAGAATTAATGCCAAGCGAAGCCGTCACTATTGTATTATCAGCACAAGGTTGGGTTCGTAGCGCGAAAGGTCATGATGTTGACCCACAAGCGCTTAGCTTTAAAGCGGGGGATGAATACTTAATAAGTTGCCAAGGTAAAAGTAATCAAAGCTGTATTTTTATTGATACGTCTGGTCGAGCTTATTCATTAGATGCGCACTCTTTACCTTCAGCAAGAACACAAGGCGAACCATTAACAGGTCGTTTTAACCAAAATGAAAACGTGCCTTTTGCTTGTGTCTTAATGGGTGACGAGTCAGATCGTTATATCATTAGTAGTGACCATGGTTATGGTTTTGTGGCTAATTTAAGTGATATTAATAGCCGTAATAAAAATGGTAAAGCCCTGATCAACTTAACAACCAATGCATTATTGATTGCACCGCAAAAACTTTCAAACAATGCAGAAGATCTGTGCTTAACCATTAGTAATGAAGGTCGTATGTTAATTTTCCCTGTTGCGAGCTTACCGAGCTTAAGTAAAGGGAAAGGTAATAAGATGATCAACATAATGACAGCCAAAGCGACTAAGCGAGAAGAGTTTGTTACTATGCTGAAAATCATATCACCAGAGAGTGCCGTTACCTTACATGCAGGTAAACGTAAGCTAACACTCAAACCGAATGATTTAGCGCATTACCAAAGTGAGCGTGGCCGTCGTGGTAATAAACTGCCTCGTGGATTACAACGTGTTGATAATATTGAAGTCATCACATCAGAAAATGAACAAGAAGAGATCTTATAAACTATGTTATTTATTATCAGAGCAATTTTAATTATTGTTGCCGTTATTTTAATGAGTGTGTATTCACTGTTTTACTGTATTTTAAGTCCACGTAATCCTAAAAACACCTATCACTTTGCAATGTTATTTAGCAAAATGTCACGATTAGTTGGACTGAAAGTCACTATCCGAATACCTGAAAGTGCTAAAAATAATGGCTCAGTGGTTTATATTGCTAACCATCAAAATAACTATGACATGGTCACAACAACAGGCGCAGTACAACCAGGTTCAGTGACTATCGGTAAAAAAAGCCTAGTACTGATCCCTTTCTTTGGCATCATTTACTGGTTAACGGGTAATATCTTAATTGACCGTGATAATAAAGATAAATCTAAAAATACAATCACTGATGTAGTTGATCAAATGCGTGCAAAAGATCTAGGTGTATGGATATTCCCTGAAGGTACTCGCAGCCGTGGTCGTGGTTTAATGCCATTTAAAATGGGCGCATTCCACACAGCATTACAAGCAGGCGTTAACGTTGTCCCGACTGTTGTGTCTAACACTCACCAACAAGTCAACTTAAACCGTTGGGACAATGGTGAAGTGATTGTTGAAATGTTAGAGCCAATTGATATTACACAATATAAAAAGCGCGAAATTCGTCGCTTAATGAATGACTCACATGACATCATGTTAGCTAAATATAAACAGCTTAACAAAGAAGTGAATCGTCCAGATTCTAACTCTAATTGTTGTGATTAATTAAGCCATTTCCATTCATGATATAAACGATGAATAGAAGTTGTAAACCTTGATATAGAAGAGATAAAAAATGTCAGAAGAACTTACACATGAAGAACTATTAGCAGAACTAGCAGAAGAAACTGCTGATATTGTTGAAGCTATTTTAGAAGATGGCAGTAATCCTGATGCGGTTTACATGATTGAACATCATCTATCTTGTGATAACTTTGATGTATTGGAAAAAGCAGCCATTGCTTGTTTTAAAAAAGGCTATGAAGTAACAGATCCTGAAGAATTAGAACTAGAAGATGGTTCTATTATCTTAAGTTTTGATGTTGTTGTTGAAATGAACCTAGATGAAGAAGCTATTTACGAAGATGTTGAAAGACTCGTTGCACTAGCACAATCATTTGGTATTGAATATGACGGTTGGGGTACTTACCCAGAAGAATAAACATTAATCTTCGCTAACGGTCGCCTATAAAAAAACCAAGCTTATCGCTTGGTTTTTTTATATCTACTTTTTATTAATAAACTCAGACGTTAATAACGACCTAATAAGAATAAACATTCTAATAAAAATCGTTAATAAAGAAATACGCTGAATAAATTAATTATGCATTAACAGATTCTGACTCTTCAGACTCTAAATCATCAGCTTGAAATTTTTCGACCAATGCATTTTTTAAGACCATTGCTTCAATTTCTAAACCACATAACTCTTCATCCCAGTTTACACCAGCAAACACTTGTTGCTTCTGCATACCGTCTAACCATGAATCAAAAAACACATCTAACGCAATGCTTTTAACTTTATAGTTAGCCCATTCTTCTGTTTTTAATTTTTCAGCTAATGTCGCATCAGACCAAAACAAATAAACAGCAGTTGCATCTTTATTGTCATGAGCGTGGCAATTTGCCCAACCCAATGCCTCATCAAATAAACCAAACAATTCACCTTCAGCAGCGGCTTGTTCAACAAATAATTCTGCGTTTTTTAAATATTGCTCTTTCATTTGTTTTCCTACTTATCTTGTTCAGTCGTATTGATACTGCTTTCTGCTTTAGCGTCTGCACTGCTTTCAGAAGCAGCACCATCTAATTTCTTTTCTAATTGTGCAAACTTTTCTTCCATTGCATTCAATTTTTCACGCGTGCGTAGTAGCACATGTGTTTGTACATCAAACTCTTCACGGCTAACCATATCTAGTTTACCGAGTTGTGCCTGTAAAACTTGTTTGATTTTACGGTCAATTTCATTACCAAAGCTTTTTACACCTTCAGGCATTGCATCACTGACTTGCTTTGCGATTTCTTCTAACTTCTGCGGATTAAACATAAAAAGCTCCTTAATTAATAAGCGCATTGTAAACGCCACACTTAATAATTTCTATGGGAATATAATCAAACTTTGTTTTTCATTTCGCTTTGGTCATTCATTTTCAGTAATTCTTACTCAAATTTTACTGGAACCTCGCCAAATTACTCTTCAACACAATTTAAAAAGGCTTCAATTAAAGGTTCCGTTAAACGTGTTTTATGGCAACAAACGCCTAAATTAAATGAAGCTAATTGACCGACCTCAGAAAGGCTTTGAACGCGATCTCGTACCGGGCTATTTTCAATCACTACATCTGGCGCAACGCCAACACCACAGCCTAAAGCAACCATACTAATGAGTGCTTCATGCCCTGCCACTTTCGCATAAATATGTGGTTTGCCAATTTTAAGAGAACGAAACCACGTATCAAATCGACGCCTTATTGCACCGTGCTCAGGTAAAATAAAAGGGATCGACTTCCAGTCGATAGGAGATTGTTTAATTAATTTTGTGACAACACAAAGGGTCGTAGGGGCAATAACCGATAAAGGAATTTCAGCTAGTTGGCTAAAGTGCATTCGAGCAGGGAAATTATCAGGATAAGCCGTAATAGCAAAGTCGACTTGATGTTGCATCACTTGCTCAATCGCTACCGCACTATCTCCTGTTGTCAATTTAATATCCACATTAGGATGATTACGTCTAAAACGCTCTAATATCGGAGGGAGATGACTATAAGCTGCAGTAACAGAGCAGTATAAATTAATCTCACCTTCTAATTCATTCGTTCCCTGTGAAATCGAATGTTTTAACAATTCCCATTGTTCAATTTGCTGAAGCGCAAACTGTTTAAAGGCTATCCCCGCTTCAGTTAATAAAACAGAACGGTTGTCTCTAATGAGAAGACTCGCACCAAGGTCTTCTTCAAGACGTTGGATCAATCGACTTAATGTAGAAGGACTAACATGCATGGCGAGCGCTGTTTTAGAGAAGTGTAAACTTTGACTTAGATGTACAAAAGTTTGTAATGCCTTAATATCCATTTAATTAAATTTTCTTATATTACATGTTGTTAAACGGAGCATGCTGGTTCTAAACATGGTTAGGTTAGCTGCGCTTATATTACAGCTTTCATATACAGCACATTTTTGAGCTATATTTTTTATACTATACATTCTTACATTGTACGACGGGCAAGGTTTCATTAGCACCCCACTCACTCCATGAACCATCGTAAACGCTTAATGCATCATAGCCTGCTAACTTAGCAGCTAATGCCAGAATACAAGCTGTCACACCAGAACCACAACTAAATACTAAACGTTGTTTTTGCGGCATTAACGCTTCAAAAATTTGTGCTAATTGATAAGCATTCTTCATGGTCTGATTATTTAATATTTCACTAATCGGTAAATTAATAGCAGAAGGCATGTGACCTGAACGTAATCCATTTCGCGCTTCTGGTACTTTACCTAAAAATCGATCTTTAGAGCGCGCATCAACAATGGCAACTTGTTCATCTTCAATCGCTTCATAAACATCGTCTTTATTACTAATAAGATCAGCTTGATATTTAGCTTTGAAATCACCTTGTTTACGTTGCTCTGTTTTAGGTGAATCAGTATTGACCGTTAAACCTGCTTCTTTCCACGCAGGCAAACCTCCGTCTAATACCGCAATATTATTAAACCCCATTGTTTTAAACATCCACCATACTCTTGGGCTAGAGAAAATCCCCAAACTATCATAGACAACAATGACACTGTCATTATTAATGCCCAACATTTGTGCTGACAATTCAAAGTGCTGAGGAGTTGGCATCATATGAGGCAAAGAAGCTTGTTGATCACAAACTTCGCGATCAAAATCAAAAAATCGAGAGTTATCAATTCGCTCATTTAACCACTCTTGATACCCATTACGCTGTGTCAATGGCATGTGCCAGCTTGCATCCAACAAAACTAAATTAGAATGGTTATGGTGTTCAGCTAACCATTGGATAGAAACCAAGTTGCCTGGCAATACCAGTGAATTCATAAATACCCCTTTAATAACAGATACTTGACCTTTAACCATCAAGTCACTCATAAATAAATATTAAACAATAATAATGTCAAAAAGTAATTCAAGATACACCTATGCTCACACTTGTATGATAAAAAAGGGATCTATTTTCAAAAACTGCAATATAAGCCCAGAGTATATTTCATTTTACGCAACGTAACATTGCTAATATATCATTTTGCGCAATATTACTTATACGTTATAGTGACATCCGAAAATTAAATGACGCTAAATATGAGTCATTAACCCTTATTATTTATTTTGGAGCGCAGCTAACATGGCTAACTACTTTAATACTCTTCCTCTACGTGAGAAGTTACATCAACTAGGTCAATGTCGTTTTATGGATCGCAGCGAATTTGCTGACGGTATTGAAGCATTAAAAGGCAAAAAAGTAGTTATCATCGGTTGTGGTGCTCAAGGTTTAAACCAAGGTTTAAACATGCGTGATTCAGGTCTTGACGTTTCTTACACATTACGTGCTGCAGCCATCGCTGAAAAACGTCAATCTTGGAAGAACGCAACTGAAAACGGTTTCACTGTAGGTACTTACGAAGAATTAATTCCACAAGCTGACTTACTATGTAACTTAACACCTGACAAACAGCATACAGCTGTAGTTGGCGCGGTTATGCCTCTTATGAAAGAAGGTGCAACACTAGCTTACTCTCACGGTTTCAACATCGTTGAAGAAGGTATGCAAGTACGTGAGGACATCACAGTCATCATGTGTGCACCTAAATGTCCTGGTTCTGAAGTACGTGAAGAATACAAACGTGGTTTCGGTGTTCCAACACTCATCGCTGTTCACCCAGCAAATGATCCACAAGGCCACGGTCTTGCTTGGGCTAAAGCATACGCATCTGGTACTGGTGGTGATCGTGCTGGTGTTCTTATGTCATCTTTTGTTGCTGAAGTTAAATCTGACCTAATGGGTGAGCAAACTATCCTTTGTGGTATGTTACAAACTGGCGCAATCTTAGGTTACGAAAAAATGGTTGCTGACGGTCTTGAGCCAGCATACGCTTCTAAACTGATTCAATACGGTTGGGAAACAGTAACTGAAGGCCTTAAATACGGCGGCATCACTAACATGATGGATCGTCTATCTAACCCAGCTAAAGTTAAAGCATTCGATATGTCTTTAGAACTTAAAGATATCTTACGTCCGCTATTCAACAAGCACATGGATGACATCATCGAAGGTGAATTCTCTGCAACTATGATGGCTGACTGGGCTAACGATGACGTTAACCTTCTTAAATGGCGCGCTGCAACTGCTGAAACTGGTTTCGAAAAACAACCAGCTGGCGACATGGAAATTGATGAGCAAGAATTCTACGACCACGGTATCTTCCTAGTAGCAATGATCAAAGCAGGTGTTGAACTTGCATTTGAAGCAATGACTGCATCAGGTATCATCGCAGAATCTGCATACTACGAGTCTCTACATGAAACGCCACTTATCGCTAATACAATCGCTCGTAAGAAACTTTACGAAATGAATGTTGTTATTTCTGATACAGCTGAGTACGGTTGTTATTTATTCGACCACGCTGCTAAACCACTACTAGCAGACTTCGTTAAAGCGATGAGCCCTGAGTTCCTAGGCAAGCCATTAACAGTTAAAACTAACTCTGTTGATAACGCTCGTCTAATCGAAATCAACGACGAAATTCGTAACCACCCAGTAGAAATCGTAGGTAAAAAACTACGTGGCTACATGAAAGACATGAAAACAATCGTTGAAGCATCTAACTAATTAGAAGCGTCTAACTAACCTTTAGTTAAAACGATATTATTAAGCCAAGCATTTGCTTGGCTTTTTTGTATCTAAAAATCAGTTAAGAAACTACGTCTATGCCTACAACACGAAAGACATGAAAACAATCGTTGAAGCATCTAACTAATTAGAAGCGTCTAACTAACCTTTAGTTAAAACGATATTATTAAGCCAAGCATTTGCTTGGCTTTTTTGTATCTACGATTTACGAATGAAGCGACGCTTATGACCACAAGGCCTAAAAAATCTTTACATCTTTTGACTTTGGGGCGCTGGCTTTAGCCTGCAGGATTTGTGTGTTGAATTAAAAAAGATAAACATTATTAAGCCAAGTATTTAGCTTATATTTTTTGTATCTTCGATTTACGAATGAAAAGAGATCGACGCTTAAAACACGAAAGATATAAAACAATCATCACCTCTTTTGACTTTGGGGCGCTGGCTTTAGCCTGCAGAATTTATGTGTTGAACTTGGAAAGAGATCGTAAATAAATATAAGCTTAGAGCTCAAAAAGAAAACACACTGTAAACTAACAATAGGGCTCGCAGAGCTCCTCTGCATATAAACGACACAAAAAAACTGCAAGCTAAAGCATGCGCCCCGAAGTCAAAACATACAAACTATATGAATTTCTCTACTCATAATACTAGGCATTGGCTAACTGACCATGAAGCCTAAATCAAAACATAATACCTTTACGCCTCAAAATTAGTTTTTTTGTTTTGGGGCGCTGGCTTTAGCCTGCAGGATTTGTGTGTTGAATTAAAAAAGATAAACATTATTAAGCCAAGCATTTAACTTCAATGCCGTTCGGTTAAGAGATTTTAGGCTTATATCTTAACGGATATCTAGATGGAATATAGAGCACTGAACGTGAAAACGTTCGGTGTTTTCTTTTTTTGGGTAAAATAAAATGTTTAACATCTT
>NZ_CBRF02000060.1 GCF_000470315.2 Psychromonas sp. SP041 | reverse complement strand
TGCTCACACAGATTGTTTGATTAAATTGTTAAAGAGCGTGCCTTTCGGCTAGGCGGCGTATACTACGCGCCTTTCGAACAATGTCAACGTCTTATTTTAACTTAATTTCAAACCGAAGTTTGAATCGTTAACGCGTTTCTTTTATTCTAAAACTCGCTAGGTAACTTGCGCTACATCCCGTGTCTGTGGGGCGCATTATAGGGATCACAAAACTATTGGCAAGTGTTTTATGACGATTAATTGCAATTAATTTTTATACCTACTTTGACCACAAGTTATCCACAATTTTGCTTTTGTTATCCACACTTTTGTGTCGTATAGTGAGCTTTTAATATAACGATCAGAAGGTTTATTATGTTTCCTACACTACGTCCTTATAAAAATATCCATCCAACTATTGGTAATAATGTTTATATTGACCCATTTTCTTCGATTATTGGCGATGTGCATTTAGCTGATGACGTTAATATCTGGCCAATGTGCGTTTTACGTGGCGATGTTAACTCTATATATGTTGGTGCTCGTACTAATATTCAAGATGGTTCTGTTTTACATGTAGCCAGAAAAGGTGAAGTAACGCTTGATGGTTACTCATTAACTATCGGTGAAGATGTTACTGTTGGTCATAAAGCAATGTTACATGCTTGCTCTGTTGGTGATCGCGTATTGATTGGAATGGGTGCGATTGTTCTCGATAATGCATGCATTGAAGATGATGTTATTCTTGCGGCCGGTGCTTTAGTCCCCCCTAATAAGACGTTAGCGTCTGGTTTTTTATATGTTGGCTCTCCAGCAAAAGCAGCTCGTGAGTTAACTGAAGCTGAATTTGCTTTCTTAAAACGTTCAGCAAGTCATTACGTCAATTTAAAAAATGAATATATTGAAGAAGCATCTAAATAGTTTCTGTATTTAAGCTTATTTAACTGAGCTAGCCCCTCATTATTAAGCTACCGTTTAGATTGCGATTTCAACAGTAGCTTCAATACTCATTCAAAGCACAACTCTAGTTTTAACGACACACTTTACGCACCTAAATGTTATCTTTCTTGATTTACTAATACATTTGTAATCACTTCAATTACTTTCTCATAAACTCACCTATCCATCAGGTAATGAACAAAGATCCACCAGCTATCATTAAAAATACCCATTTAACTTCATAATTCTACTTTTTATACTGAATTTAACTCATGACATGAAAAATTCATACATCAGCTTACAGGCAAAGGTATGTCTAGCTTCTCTGTTTATTTTCCCATCAAAATATAAATATTATTATTTATTATCAATAATTTAGTGTTTTTTTTAAATCCATTTTATGTAATAAAAAAGCGCAACGTTGGTGCAGTACTGCTCTTCGTTATGACTTTGAGGTAAGCAATTCAGCTTATCTATACATATAAATGGAATAAACATGAAAAATATAAATTACGATCATATTAAAACAACTGTCTCACAACCTTTCCCAAATCTTGATTCGTACTGGCCATACCATGTAACGCAAGATATTTTTGAAGGTAGTTGGAGTCAAACCAGTATTAACAAGCATATCAACTTAGCTGAATGGCAAACCTACCTAGAAGATTTACCTAGAGATACTTATGTTGATACTCGTTGGAAAAGAATGTCATGGCTTTATTTGGATCAAGCTGGCGAGATCAATACGTTAGATGATTGTCCAATGGCTCAAGGGGGAAGTTATAATGATGCAGATACGATGGCTGATAAGTTACGTTATTATCCCGCATTAGAAACCTCTTTCTTGCAACGAGATGATGTTCAATCCTTTATAAAAGCATGGGTAGATCTTTGGGATATTAATCCTAAAGAGCCCATTTTAATGCAGATTAATGGTATCAAAGGTAACCAGGCTATCGATCCTTTACAAGGGCAAGGGATCCATCAAGATGGTAGTCAGTTTTTAAGTATATTAGTGTTGAGTAGAGAAAATGTAACAGGTGGAGAAAATACACTGTATGAAGATAAAGCAGGACAACGTCAAATTACCCATGCGACATTAGCACCAGGTGAAATAATGCATATTAGAGATAATGAAGTTTTTCATAATATATCGTCAGTACAGCCTCTAGATAACGACACACCTTTTGAACGATTTATCATTATCATTAACTGTCGTTTTAATGATGCCTTTCAAAATAAAATTTTACGTCAGCACTTCCCTGATGTTGTACTCAATCAAGGGTAAGCTTTAATTTGAATGAACAAGGATATTACTAGGACGAGTTTGTGATATTGCAGATTAATCTTTAATCAAAGGTGTGTTTCTATCATTAGAAACACACCTTATTAAGTCTTACTTACCTTTTGCTCATCTCTTTCTGAAGTAACATGCTTGTTTTGTAGTTTAGCTCTAATGCTTTTTCACCATTAGCGTGTTCACTGACAAACATCGCACAATCTTTCAGTACTTTTTCTGGCATCGTTGTTTTACTTGCAGGACTAAACCCTAATTTCATATAAAAGTCAGCCATACGCGTTAATGCAAATAAACGTTTAATAGCTAATTTTTCAGAACGTTTAACTAACAGTTCGACGATTGCACTCCCTTGGCCACGACCTTCATAGCCAGGTTCTATACCTAATGAACGAATTTCAGCTAAACCTGTGTCATAAATATGAACAGACCCACAACCCGTTACTTTTCCGTCTAATTCAGTTACCACAAATTCACCAACTGAGTGAGATAGATCAGATTTATCTCTTGGTAAATTTTCACCTTTTTCAGCCCAATGATTAACCATTGATTCGATACGGTCTATATCATCTAAACATGCCGCTCTAATGGTGACACCCGATGTATCTCGTTTTGCCAAACGTTGTTCAGCTTCTGTTAATGCAAATTCAACTTGGTTAGGAGAAACACCACCTAATGCAACACGAGCAGCTAATGTCGCTTCTAATGTTAATGTTGGGTAAACGTCTTCTTCAATCACATCTGAGAATTGTTTGAACTCTTCAACACTCAAGTCTTCAAGTGGTACACCTTTTTCAATGGCAGCCACAACGGCTACGCCAACAATATGGTGAGCTTCACGGAATGGGATGCCTTTAGCAACTAAGTAGTCAGCCAATTCAGTCGCATTTGAATAGCCACCTTGTGCTGCTTCTTTAGTGCGTTCTTCATTAACTTTAAGATCAGTTAATGCCATTGACGCCATTTCTAAACAATCGCCCCACGTATCTAACGCATCAAACAAACCTTCTTTGTCTTCTTGCATATCTTTGTTGTAAGCCAAAGGTAATGCTTTAAGTGTCATTAACATACCTGCTAACGAACCAAATACACGACCTGATTTACCACGGATTAACTCCATTGCATCAGGGTTTTTCTTCTGTGGCATTAATGATGAGCCAGAAGTCACAAGATCAGACATTTCGATAAAGGCTGCTTCACCACTGTTATAGAAGATAAGGTCTTCTGCCATACGTGATAAATGTACCATTGATAATGTGGCACAACTCATTAACTCAACAACATGGTCACGGTCAGATACTGAATCTAAACTATTACGTGTTGCACGTTTAAAACCAAGAGAGTGTGCTAATACAGTACGATCCATTGCATAACCAGTACCTGCAAGTGCGCCACTACCTAATGGACAGGTATCCATACGATCTAAACAACCTTCTAAACGGCTATGGTCACGCTCTAACATTTCTAAGTAAGCTAAACACCAGTGAGAGAAAGTAACTGGTTGTGCACGTTGGAGATGAGTATAACCAGGTAAAATAACACCTTGGTGAACACGTGCTAATTCGATTAATTTCGCTTCTAATTGCTCTAGATTGGTAATTAAGCTTAATGTCGTTTTTTTACACCATAGTTTCAAGTCAGTTGCTACTTGGTCATTACGGCTACGACCTGTGTGTAATTTTTTACCTAAATCACCCACTTTATTAATAAGTTGGCCTTCGACCCAAGAGTGGATATCTTCAGCATCTGACTGTAGCACTTGTTCAGGATTGGCTTGCACTGATACTAATAATTCATTCAAGCTAGCTTCAATACTTTTTTGCTCTTCCGTCGTTAATACATTAACTGACAACAAAGCATGAGACCATGCGATTGAACCAATAATATCTTGTTCAGCAAGACGGTAATCGAATTTCAATGAATCATTAAATAATTTAAATTTTACGTCTGCCGCTTGGCTGAAACGTCCGCCCCATAGTGCCATTTGTTACTCCATTCTGACTTGTTTATTAACCCGATCTATTTATTAAAGGATTTGATTAACAACCAAATCCATTTGTTAAAGGATTGGTAATATTGAAATGCTATTTATAAACACTCTAATTTTAAAACGCTTATAAATAGAAATTCCTGCCCCCGATAATCAGAGACAGGAATTTTATAACATATTTTGCTTATTTGTTACTGTTTAGCTTACGAATACGGCTAGACAGTGAATATAAACGGATGAAACCTTCAGCATGTTTTTGGTCGTAAACATTATCATCACCAAAAGTAGCAAACTCTTCTGAGTAAAGGCTATTTGGAGAACGTTTCTTAACCGCTGTTGCTTGTCCTTTGTATAAACGAACAACCACTTCACCGTTAGCATCTTGCGCTAATGATTCAGAAGCCGCCAATAAAGAACCGCATAATGGTGTAAACCAACGACCGTCATACACTAAGTGAGCAAATTCTTGGCCCACTTGGTCACGCCAGCGACGAGATGGTTTGTCATGTACTAGCTCATCAATACCACGAAGTGCAGTTACCATCACTGTGCCTCCTGGTGTTTCATAACAACCACGAGACTTCATACCAACCGTACGGTTTTCAGTAATATCGATACGGCCAACACCATG
Organism: Psychromonas sp. SP041; assembly: GCF_000470315.2. Lineage (GTDB taxonomy): Bacteria > Pseudomonadota > Gammaproteobacteria > Enterobacterales > Psychromonadaceae > Psychromonas. The sequence goes on along the minus strand of NZ_CBRF02000060.1, from coordinate 13,365 downwards.
TGCTGCTGCTTTATCATTTAGTAACATTAATGCATCGTAAGGAGAAAGCTCAACACCATCAACAGCGGTTACACGTGCTTTTTCAACTTTTAACGTTACGTACTCAGGCTCATTTGGTGCATCAAGCGGATCAACCGTTAATGTCCAAACACCTTTACTTGGCTCGTTGTATGGGTCTTCTAATTCGCCACCTTCATGCGAAATGTGCCATGCATTTGCATCACGGCTGTAGATTTTAGTTGCTGAAGCAGTTGTTTCGATTTTACGTTCAGCAAGGTAATCTAATAAATCTTCACGAGACGTCATTTCCCACTCACGCCAAGGCGCAATTACTTTTAGCTCTGGTGCTAGTGCAGCAAAACAACTTTCAAAACGGATTTGGTCATTACCTTTACCAGTACAACCGTGACAAACTGCGTCAGCGCCTACTTTTAAAGCCACTTCAACTTGTGCTTTAGCAATGATTGGACGCGCCATTGAAGTACCTAGTAAATAAGTACCTTCATATACTGCGCCAGATGCAATCGTTGGGTAGATGTAGTCTTTAACAAACTCTTCTTTTAAATCAACGATGTGACATTCAGATGCACCAGAAGCAATTGCTTTCTCGTGCAAACCGACTAATTCTTCTGCACCTTGGCCAACATCGGCACAAAACGCTACGATTTCACAATCATTATAAGTTTCTTTTAACCATGGAATGATTGCTGATGTATCTAAGCCGCCTGAATAAGCGAGAACTACTTTTTTAACTGAACTCATTGAATATTTTCCTTTCTCAATTATTTTATTTATTAATTAGGGTAAGCATTATAGCGTTTTGAATGTGCATTCTATTTTCAGCTTGATCAAAAATCAATGAAGCTGGGCCATCCATTACATCTGATGTGATATCTAGACCACGATGTGCAGGCTGGCAATGTAAAATATGTTTAATGCCCGTATTATCAAGCAATGCTTGATTAATTTGGTATGGCATAAATTTAGCTTTAATTTGTTCTAGGGGTGTATCGTCGCCCATTGATAACCAAGTGTCACCATAAACAACATCATAACCTTTAATATCATCGATATTATTTGTCACAGTGATCGTCGCGCCAGTTTCTTTTGCGATTTCTTCTGCTTTTTTCATAATTTGTGCATCTGGGCTATGACCTAAAGGACAAACAGCCGTGACTGTCGCACCTAAAATAGCACCCGCAATAAATAATGAATGCGTTACATTATTACCATCGCCAATATAAGCGAGCTTAACTTTGGTTAAATCATCGTAATTTTGTGCGATCGTTAAGAAGTCAGCCATACCTTGGCATGGATGGTATAAGTCACACAGAGAGTTAATCACTGGTACGCTTGCATATTCTTGCATTTCAACCAATGTTTTATGGTCAAATACACGTGCGACAATACAATCAGCCCAACGAGAAATATTAGCGGCGAAGTCTTTAACGTCTTCACGGCTACCCATCGCGCCATTAGTTTGATCTAAATAAACAGCATGACCACCTAATTTATTAACACCAATATCAAACGTTACTCGTGTACGTAGCGATTGCTTTTCAAATAAAGTAACAACGCTTTTACCGGCTAATGCCTGCGCATATTTACTTGGATTTGCTTTTAAATCTTTGCCCAATGCAATCAGGTCTAATGCCTGTTGTTGAGTCATTTCCATGCCAGTTAATAAATTTTCCATTGTCACTCTCTATTGCTTCTTTATTTAATTACTTTGGTTCCCACTGCTTTACCTGCAAGCAATGACACTAAATTTTCTGGATTCTTCCAACTTGCTAACATCACATAACCTAATTGTTCGGCAGCTTGTAATGCAGCTTTTACTTTAACAGCCATACCATCTTGAATCACATCTTCAGCAATAAGTGTATCAGCTAGTTGCGTGTTTAACTCAGGAATAACCTTTTTCTGTGCGTCCCATACGCCATCCACATCGGATAAGAAGACAAGCTCTGCGCCCACCAGCTCACAAATAGCAATGGCAGCTTGGTCAGCATTAACATTATATAGATTACCATCTTCACCAATCGCAATTGAAGAGATCACAGGCAAAAATCCACCCGCCAATAAACTATTAATTAAAGCAGGATTATTTGGGCTGCAAATACCTACTGCACCAAGGTCTGGGTCCATCTGTTTAACTGAACAACTAAATCCATCTGCTAACGACAAACCAACAGCCGATAAACCTGCTTGTAATGCTTTAGCCATCAATAATTTATTTGATGTACCGGCTAACGCACCTGCAACATAAGGGATTTGATCAAACGGTGTAATACGTAAACCATTTTTCTTTTCACTTTTAATGTTCATCTTTTTCAGAACATCTTCCACAATCACACCACCACCATGGACTAATAATAATGGACGTTGTTGTATTGCTAAGTATTCAGTTAATGCAGAAAACAAATTAGTCAGTGCTTGATTGTTCTCTAAAACTGCTCCGCCTAATTTAATTAATAGCGGTTTTTGTTGTACTTGTGTCATTTAAAATCCGTTTTATAAAATAGAAGTCGTCATATCAAAACCGAAACGTAAATTAATACATTGCATTGCTTGTGATGAGGCGCCTTTTAATAGGTTATCGATAGCACTAAACACCACTAAATCCTGCCCATCAACTGCCCAGCCTAAATCACAGAATGGCGTACCGACCACGTTTTTCAGTGCAGGGAACGATCCTTCCATTAAACGAACAATCGGTTTATCTGCATAAGCAGTTTGATAAGCTTGATTAATTTGCTCAGCAGTTGTGCCTTCATTCAATACCACATTGATGCTCGCTAAAATACCACGCTTGAAACTGCCTAAGTGCGGTGTAAATACGACGTCAGTCCCTAAATGCTGATCAATTTCTGGTTTGTGACGATGAGTGAAGACACCATAAGGTTGTAAACTCACTTCACAAAAGCTGCTTGCCACATTGGCTTTACGTCCAGCGCCACTCACACCGCTTGTTGCATTAATCGTTGGTTTAATACCTGCTTTAATTAAATCCGCATCAAACAATGGTTTTAATGCAGTTAAAGAAGCCGTGGTATAACAACCTGGTACTGCAATTAAATCAGTGCCTTTTACTTGTTCAGCATTCCATTCCGCTAAACCGTAAACTGCTTTTTCTAATAGATCTGGATGTTGATGCGTGAAACCATAATATTTTTCATAAAAGCCAGCAGATTTAACACGGAATGCACCAGACAGATCAAACACGACCGTATTTTCAGCTAAAAACAATGGGGCTAAGTCATGGCTGACTTCATGTGCAGTTGCAAGAATAACAATATCAACATTTTCACAGGCAGCTTTAATACCGCTTACACCAAGAGGTTGTAATGGCAGATCGACACAACCGCGCAAGTTACCGTATAACTCAGATATGTTCTTTCCTTTATCTAAGCTACCTTCTGACACATATAATCCAACCAATTCGATATTCGGATGACGCGTTAAAAATTGTGCTAACTCCGCTCCTGTATAACCGCTAGCTCCCACTACAATTGCTTTTAACATAAGAAAATTCCTGTTTCATTACTGACTTAATGCGTGATAAATAAATATGGGTAACAAGGTGCTTTTCGCGTTACCAACTATAAAAAGACATTTTAAATCAAAGTGACTATTTATTCAATAAATGTGAATAAATATACCAAAAATGATAAATTGCTTATAAACTCAACAAAAAACATGTGAGTTAATTTCATTAAAAACTGAAAAAACCTAGTAAACAACTGAATTTAAATACATTTATATTAAAACGTTTATTTTATTAAATTTATAACTATGCCGAAAACCATAGAAAATAAATACGATCAGGCAATTCAAGGAAATATAATTTCCTAAAATTTTACAACCACAGTAAATAAAATAACCAAATAAGTTTTAACTTACATAAAGATTTAAATTAAAGACAGCATTAACAATTGATTAAGTATTTTAATCAATACAGAAAATAATGTTAATTAAATGTAAAAAAGAGCATAAAATACAAATAAACGGATATGTTAGATATTGAAACATCACTGTTATATGCATTGTGTATATTAAAAATCACCACTGACGCCAATTGAATTAAATTCGTGACTTTATAAGGTGTAAATAGTAGATTTAAAAATAGATAAAAATGGTCATACCATTTCACCTACGGATCTATTAGCCCTTTTGTTGTTCAATTAATACAAGGTAACAGTTTAATTTTAAGGAATAGTATGTCATTACCTGCATTCATCGACCTGTACAAAGACCTCATTAAATTACCCTCTATCAGCTCAAGTGATAGCACATGGGATCAAAGTAACGTAGCCGTTATCAATCAATTAGCGGAATGGCTTTCAGACCTAGGGTTTACGACAGACATTACAGAAGTAGCCGCTGCACCAGGTAAATTTAACTTAGTAGCAACATTAGGCGAAGGTGATGGAGGTTTACTGTTAGCAGGTCATACTGATACCGTTCCTTACGATGAAGGAAAATGGCAAACGGATCCTTTCACAGTCGTAGAAAAAGATAATCGTTTATACGGCTTAGGTACCATTGATATGAAAGGCTTTTTTGCTTTTGTTATTGAAGTACTGAAAACAATGGATCGTGAAAAATTCACTAAGCCTTTACGTATCCTTGCGACTGCAGATGAAGAAACAACCATGTCAGGTGCACAGCAAATATCAGAGCAAAAACATTTTCGTCCTGATTATGCGGTGATTGGCGAACCAACGGGTATGGTCCCTGTTACCATGCATAAAGGCCACATGTCTGAAGGCATTCGTATCACAGGTAGAAGTGGGCACAGCTCAGATCCTGACAAAGGATTAAATGCCATTGACGTTATGCACCTTGTGTTAAGTGAATTAAAACAAGTACAACAAACGTTTAAAGACAAATACCATAACCCACATTTTGAAGTGCCGTATCCAACACTTAATTTTGGTGCAATCACGGGTGGCGATAGTCCAAACCGTATTTGTGGCTGTTGTGAATTACACATTGATATGCGCCCTATTCCAGGCGTTACAACGAACGAGTTATTCATTACTGTTAAACAAGCATTATCAGAAATAGAAAAACGTTACCCAGACAGCTTAGAGATCTTCCATTTGCATGAGCCTATTCCTTCTTATGAATGCCCATTGCACTCAGATCTCATCGATAATGCAGAAATTTACACTGGCAACAAAGCAACCAGTGCGAACTACTGTACAGAAGCACCATTTATCCAAGCATTAGGTTGTGACACCATTGTGTTGGGTCCTGGCCACATAGCGCAAGCACACCAACCCAATGAATATTTAGACCTTTCATTTGTGAAACCAACCAAAGAAGTGATTGGTAAATTAATCCAGCATTATTGCATCTAAGGTAATAAATATTGGTATTTTGTAGTCACGTTTTTAACGACGTTTCTAACAAAATGGCGGACACGCCAATTTCGACAATGTAGATAGTAAGATGCAAGAGAGCCTAAATTGACTAGCCTCTTCATTATGGTATTTTATTTAACTCCACTACAAAAAATGTAATTTGATTACAATAATAAGGAACAACGATGACAGAAACATATGCAAACTTACGTAGTAACGTTAGTTTATTAGGACAATTACTTGGTAAGAGTATTAGTGACCATTTAGGTGAACCTTTCCTTGAAAAAATTGAAACCATACGTCAGCTTTCTAAATCATCTCGTTCTGGTAATAGCAAAGATGGAGAACGCTTAATTGATGTATTGTCTAACTTAAGCGACAACGAACTACTCCCAGTAGCCCGTGCTTTCACTCACTTCTTAAATCTCGCTAATATTGCAGAGCAGTTTCATGGAATTTCTCGTCATTGTGATGGCGACGTTTGTGCTCCGGACCCGCTACAAGAGCTCATCGTCAAACTCAAAAACAGCGATGTTTCTGAAGATGAAATGCGCAAATCAGTGGCTGAACTGCACATGGATATGGTATTAACAGCACATCCAACAGAAATCACTCGTCGTACATTAATTCATAAATACGCAGCGATTAATAAATGTCTCAGTTTATTAGAGCTTACTGATATTTCAGATAAAGAACGTGACCAGCTTTTAGTTCGCCTTGAGCAACTAATCACTCAAGCTTGGCACACAAACGACATTCGTAAAAATCGCCCAACACCGGTTGATGAAGCTAAATGGGGCTTCGCCGTTATCGAAAATAGCCTGTGGGAAGCAGTACCTCAATATGTACGTGAACTTGATAAAACATTAGAAGACGGTTTAGGCATTTCATTACCGCTTGACGCTTCACCAATCAAATTCACTTCGTGGATGGGCGGAGACCGTGACGGTAACCCATTCGTAACTGCGAAAGTAACAAAAGAAGTACTCATTACTAGCCGTTGGGTAGCAGTCAGTTTATACCTTGAAGATATCCAACAGTTAACTAAAGAGTTATCAATGGATAACTGTGACCCTGTATTACGTGCCTTTGTTGGTGAAGATGCAGATGAACCTTACCGTGTTGTTTTACGTAAATTACGTACTGAACTAAAAGAAACATTAACGGCATTAAGTGCAACACTACAAGGCCATGACAGTACAGCGAAAGATATCATCATCAGCACTAAACAGCTTAAAGAGCCTTTAGAGTTATGTTATCAATCACTGACTAAAATGGGCATGAGTTCAATTGCTAATGGTTTACTGTTAGACATTATCCGTCGTGTAAACTGTTTTGGTGTGAACCTAGTTAAATTAGATATTCGTCAAGATGGCGAACGTCACGGTGATACATTATCTGAACTAACACGCTACTTAGGCATTGGTGATTACAACGCATGGAGCGAGGAAGATAAACAAGCTTTCTTACTACAAGAGCTAAACAGCAAACGCCCACTGATTCCAGCATCATGGGAACCATCAGCAGAAGTACAAGAAGTATTAGATACCTGTAAAGTGGTGGCTCAAACTGATCCTGAAGCATTAGGTATTTACATTATTTCAATGGCACGTGAAGCATCTGACGTATTAGCCGTACAGCTATTACTAAAAGAAGTAGGTTGCCCATTCCGTATTCCAGTTGCACCATTGTTTGAAACGTTAGATGACTTAAACAATGCCGCTGATGTTATGCAACGTTTATACGCTGTTGATTGGTACCGAGGTTACATTAACGGTGAACAACACGTGATGATTGGTTATTCTGACTCAGCAAAAGATGCCGGCGTAATGGCAGCGAACTGGGCACAATACACCTCACAAGAAGCATTGATCAAAATCAGTGAAGAAAACGACATTCAATTAGTCTTGTTCCACGGACGTGGCGGCACAATTGGTCGTGGCGGCGCACCAGCACAACAAGCATTATTATCTCAACCTCCAGGTTCATTAAAAGGTGGTTTACGTGTAACAGAGCAAGGCGAAATGATCCGCTTTAAGTTCGGCTTACCAAAAGTAGCGATTAATAGCTTAAACATCTATACCGCTGCAATATTGGAAGCAAACTTACTGCCGCCACCGGCACCAAAACAAGAATGGCGCGACTTAATGCAGCAATTTGCAGAACAGTCTTGTGAAGAATATCGCTTCTTTGTTCGTGAAGAACCAGATTTTGTTCCTTACTTCCGTAGCGTAACGCCAGAACTTGAGCTAGGTAAACTAGCATTAGGCAGTCGCCCTGCGAAACGTAAAGCAGATGGTGGTGTAGAAAGCTTACGTGCTATTCCATGGATTTTTGCTTGGAGTCAAAATCGCTTAATGCTTCCAGCATGGTTAGGTGCTGGTACGTCATTAAAAACATTGCTAGATGAAGGTAAAAAAGAGCTATTACAAGAAATGTATGTTAACTGGCCTTTCTTTCACACACGTCTAGAAATGTTTGAAATGGTATTCATGAAAGCAGATGAAGAGTTAACTCGATTCTACGAAGAGCGTTTAGTGCCTAAAGAGCTATGGCCACTAGGTCAGCGTTTACGTGATAACCTTAAACTAACACGTGAAGTCGTATTGGAAACGATTCCAGACCACAAGTTAATGCAAGAGCAACCATGGATAAAAGAATCAATTGAACTACGTAACCCGTATGTTGATCCATTAAACATGTTACAAGCGGAGTTATTATCTCGTTCACGTTCATGCGAACAAAATGAGACGATCAACCCAGATATTGACCAAGCATTAATGGTAACCATTGCAGGTATTGCAGCAGGTCTGCGTAATACAGGTTAATAGACACTTAAAGCAGCACGATTTATATAACGCTTTGGCTTATTGAAATTGTGCTCTTATCAAGTATGTTGATTAAATAGGTTTAACGTCGTTTTTATAATCCAATAACATTATAAAATGATGTTAAACTTTTCCTACAAATCCTCTTTCAACCAAACTCTGTTAATCACCTAAAAAGCATTTCCATATAACATGCTCAGATTGTATTTCTATTCAATCAGTTTCTATCTCCATGTATAATACTACCCCCAACTAAAATTTTACTTCTATATAAAAGTACCTCCCAAAGACTTAAACTCCTTTTTTGCCACACATTTAACTTATTTCACTATGCTATTTTATGCATTATTCATATTAGTGATGTTAAAAGACTTATTCTTCGACAATACTTTAAAGCACACTATGGTTTATTTTATGGCTCATTAACATCAGGAGATTTACATCATGAAATACTATTTAAGTTCAATATTCGTCTGCTTAGCGCTACTTTTACAAGGTTGCGGTGAAAGTGTAGCTACAACAACCAAAGTCAGTGATTACAAGGGTACAGGTTCAGTGACTCAAGGTATTGCACAAACAACCGTTACCAATTTATTTCCAGAGGGTCGTCGCGTTGCAGCACTTGGTACTATTGATAGCATCAATAGCCAAGCGGCATGGGCTGTACCTGCAGTGGTTAATTATACAAACGACAACTTCCCTATCGCCCCCGATCTATACAATGACTATGGTCATAAATACACCGATACACAAGCAGCACTTTCCGCATTGAATGAAGACGATATTGTAGAGGTCGATACAGATGGTGAAGTCATTACGGCTTACATATTTGCTGATAATTACTTTGAAATGTACATCAATGGTGTCTCTGTCGGTAAAGACCCAATTCCTTTCACTGAATTTAACTCCAATATTATTCAATTTAAAGTGAATAAACCCTTTGATATAGCAGTGCTCGCCGTCGATTGGGAAGAGAATTTAGGAACAGGTACTGAGCTTAACCGTAATGTAAAAGCCCATCCTGGTGATGGTGGTTTTGTTGCCGTATTTAAAGATGAAAGCAATCAAACCGTCGCCATAACAGACGGTGATTGGAAAGCACAAAACTATTATACCTCGCCTATTTCAGACCTAAGTTGTTTGTCTGAATCAGGCTCTGTACGTTTATCTACAAACTGTACTATTCAAGGTACTGACGATACATCACAACTTTATGGCGTACATTGGGCAATACCAACAGATTGGCAACAACAAGGTTTTGACGATAGCCAATGGCCAGCAGCAAACACCTTCACTAACGACACAGTCGGAGTTGATAATAAAAAGTCATACACTAACTTCACTGATATTTTTGATGATTCAAACAACGATGCTCAATTCATTTGGTCTGCGAATTTAAACTTAGATAATAAAATATTGTTAAGAACAACAGTTAATAAATAAGTGATTACCTAAATGATAAACCGTTCAATTAACAAGCACATTGTTAGTTGAACATCGCCTATTACACCGACCCTAAAACGATAACTGAATAGCAAGAAAGCTAATAAACTCCCTTGAACGACTCTCCATTAATTGTTCGCACTAAACCAAAGCATTTCGAGGATGCTATTCCTGACTTATAAATATTGCTCATAAATATCGCTTATAGACTTTATGATTTGAGTAATAGTGGTTTAGAGAATAGTGGTTATGTTAATATTGTATTTTTACGTGCTACTCGGTTAATAACATGACAAATGACACACCAATCAAACAGCTTGATGCATTAGGTTTACGCTGCCCAGAACCAGTAATGGTGATCAGAAAAACTGTAAGACAATTAGCAATAGGTGACTTATTAGAGATTATTGCCGACGACCCTGCTACAACAAGAGATATCCCAAGCTTTTGTCGCTTTATGGAACATCAACTAATAGAAGCACAAGTAGACACGATACCGTATCGGTATTTGATTAAGAAAGGATTGAAGTGATACTAGAAGGTATAAGATTTTTGAAGTATCTATAGATAGAAATGATTTCTAAGAAAGAATGTTGAGTGTGTAAAGTCAGAGTATTGTAAATAACCATACTGCTAGACATTATTTCCTGCTTTTAATAAAACCTTTAAACAATAAACTAAAAAAACAGAGGTATTTTTTAAAAAAAAGACCGACAACACCTCTATAAAGCAACTATTGATATTTAACTGCATTAAACTTGTAATGGCTAATTTCACTACCAACTCGATACTTTTCTGCATTTCATTTAAACAGTATGCTTTAGGGATAGTTTTAATAATATCTAACTAAAGCTCTATATTTTAACGCTTCCTAATCAAAAGAATATATCGATTACCTAATTGCTCAACATCATAAATAGCGGTTGAATTTTTGATGTTGTATACAACAAAATCGACTTGTAATTAATACCAAAAGAATTAATAAGGTGATCATTCTTGCTGGTTAAAATCCCCCCTAACTGCGTTGTGAGTTTTGAAGTGAGAACAACTATCTCCTACAACTCACGTCTTATTAGTGTTAATTTTTCCTGCGCAATCTCTGATCACTTATTTAATTCCATTGGTATAATCCAATAATAAACCTAGTAATTTTAACTATATTTTATTTTTGAAAATAAATAATTTAAAGGAATATGATAATAATACACACTAAATCTGTAGCCAGACTTAGTGTGTATTATTTAATGATTAATCGACAGGAGTTTCATCTATATCCGCTGAAGAAGAACTCGTTGCATAAACGTCAGCAGCGTCTGAAACAATCAATGCGCCATCATCAATTAATCCATTAATAATGGTGACATCATTACTACCGTATTCAGTAACTAGGTCAACATCATCTAACACGATATATTGTGTGACTTCATCATTTACTACCTCAATCGTTGTATTCGTTACGCCTTCATTATCAGTGTCTACTGAGAAATTAAGGTAAGAATCAAGCGTGTCGTTAGTAGCATCAACAAGTAATTCACTTAAATCTAGGACATCTTCACCATCAATATCAAAATCAGTAATAGTGTCAATATTGCTATTTGCACTACTATCAAATTCCCAAATATAAGTATCACCACCATCGCCGCCGGTTAATATGTCGTTACCTAAACCACCAGTTAACATATCATCACCATCACCACCGACTAATGTATCGTCACCAGCCGTTCCTACAATGATACTATCAACACCATCAACACGTATAGTCGCTTCTGCTGTATCGATACCTGTATCAGTCCCATCACTAACTGTGTACTCAATATTAAATGTTTGAGAGTCCCCATCATTTAACGTGACACCTAGCTCTTCGCTCGGGGTAAAGACAATTTTACCATCAACAAGTTGGCCAGTACCTACCACAATGTCACCCACAGTAATATCTACGGCATCTCCACCTTCTGTGACGCTTTGCCCTTGAATTTCTGTAATAGTAATTTCGTCATTATCGTTATCTGTATCATTAGATAATACATCGATAGCGATTGAACTATTTTCGTCAGTGAAAATATCTCCTTCAGTCAAAGAAGTATCTACTTCTGGCAAATCATCAGTTACATCAACTGTTTCATCTGCATCATCATAGTTAAGATCAAGTTCAATGACTTCAGTTGTTTCACTACCATCAGCTTGTGTTCTAGTAAATGTAATTTCATCTGCGACAGTTCTAGATAACGTCATGTTTTGCACTACGTATGTACCATTAGAACCTGAAGTTGTTAGCTCAAAGTAGTCAACTGCTGAATCAGTAACAAACGTATAAGTGTCTGCATAACTACCACTCTGTCTGTAAGAAGATTGCGTTTCACTTGTACCATCTTCAAAATAAGCGGTAATACTAACTTGAGTTGCATTGTTACTGGTTTCATCGAAGAATCCACCTAAACCATCAAGCGTGAAAGAGACTGAATTAATATTTTCACCTTCAATATCTATAACAAGTGTTTCACCTTGGCTTAAGCCACTACCATCTCCATTCCCTATACCATTACCGATATGTGTATTGCCATTCCAAGCCGTTAGTACTTGCGAATCGTTAGCGGCAGTAGTTAAAAGCGAAGTTGTAATGGTTGCATTATTAATGGTTGTAGTAACCTCTGTCCCGTCACTATTAACTGTTCCCCAGTCACTTACATTAGCAACAAAATTAGAAGATCCATCATCACCAAATGAACCCACTCCAATATCAACTGAGTTAAGTTGAATCGCTGCCTCATCAGGTATAAATTGAACTTCAGAGTCAGAGTCGTATTCTTCACCAACGACCATATCAACCCAAACACCATCGACTGAAACTTGCATAGTACCGAACTCAGGCTGTTCATCGAGACGAATCGTTGTAGCGTAAGTCATTTCAGTATCATTAGTCGCTGTTGGAGCGTATTCAACTCCATTAATGGTAATTTCAATCTCTTGAGTATTTCCATCAGTCGTATTAACCGTGATTGTATCTGTTAATGTTTCTCCGTCATCAAGTGCTTGTATCTCGGTTTGTTCATTATCAGCTGAATATGTCCAGTTACCATCAGCATCAATGGTTAGTTCACCGTAAGTACCTTCTACCGTTTCATCTGTAAAAGTCGTTGTATCGGCGGTATCTACATCCGTAATGTCTAATACACCTGTGACGGTTAAAGTTGATGGATCTGCATCTTCTGTTACTTCACCAGTCGTATCGCCTGTCACAACAGATATATCGTTGACGCCGTTAATGGTGACTGTAATATCTTGCGTTACACCATTTAACGTAACGGTATAAACCTCTGTTAATGTTTCACCCTCACCTAAATATTGAACGGCGCTATTATCAACTTCGTATGACCAGTTACCATCAGCATCAATTGTCATTTCACCTAAGGCTGTATCACCAGTATTTGTTGCTGAAAATGCAACGGTAGGTTCAAAGTTTTCACTATCTGTAGTATCAACATCTGTAAAGGTTAATGTACCTGAATCCGTTAATTTTCCATCATTATTAACAGTATCTTCAGTAACAGAGCCTGCATCACTATCTCCAACTAATGAATTTATTGTAATTTCTGTAGGGTCTTCTGCTCCAAAAATAAATACACTGATTTCTTGTTCAGTACCATTCACGGTGATGACAAAATTTTCGACTACACGCTCTCCTGCATCGATATATTGAACCAGGCTATTATCAACCGCATAAGACC
>NZ_CBRF02000059.1 GCF_000470315.2 Psychromonas sp. SP041 | reverse complement strand
AAGGAGTAGAGGAGAGATGAATGCAGAGGGGAAAATATAGAGTAGGAAATTGGGAGCATGATGAAGATGTATGTGAATATTTTTTTTTTTAATGATACGGCGACCACCGAGATCTACACTAGATCGCTCGTCGGCAGCGTCAGATGTGTATAGAGACAGGTGTCATTATTTAACTGCTAAAATTAGTTAATACTAAGCTCACAATGGCTCAAACAACAACACAATAAACTGCGCATAATGTATATTATGTTAAATAGGATATTTAAATAGTTAAACTCATTCACTATCTATTCAAATATCCTATCGTATTGAACATAATCCTATTTAACATAAAATGTATAATATACTATTATCCTTATTAGGCGGTTTTACGTTAAATACAAAGTTATAACGCTTAAACAGACTATTTACTAATGCTTATTTATTAAGTTATATAGATAAACTTAATCATATTTCAAAATATTAACGATTAAATAGTTTTTACAGGCTCTCGAACAAGCCAATAAAACAGGATTTATCAGTGAATAAATCAATAATAGCTATATTTTCACCGTTATAGACTTCAATATAAGACAATTTAAGTTCATTCGTTTTATATAAAAACACTCTGAATCCCTTGCTACACATGAGATTAACGTTATTTTCAATTTAAAATGTTCGCTGTACATTAAAATCTGTAAACTTATTAAGGTAATCTAGCTTAAATATTAAAGCTGGGTACGATTAAGTTCTAAAAATATTACTAAAAGTATATATGAAATATAAAAGTAACTTACAAATTACAAATTAAAAATTTTTAAATACATATAATTTCAAGTGCCCTATTAAAAAGTAAATTTAATTCACTAAGTATTTTTATTCTTTATTCTTTATTCTTTATTCTTTATTCTTAAATCTAATTTAAAGAGAGTTTCTTTTTTATCTTCTCTTTCCATTCAGGTGCAAGTTCTTTTAAGGAGTAAGCTTCAGACAGGACACTTTTATAATCTATATAACTCTTATCAAAGTAAGCTTGGAAAAGTGTTCTAATTGAGATGTTATGTGTAGCTTCTTTTTCAATAATAACTTGATCACCTGCTTTTGCTACGCCAGATTCTATAACTCGAAAATAAACACCGGTACAATAATGTTGAGTAAAAAGTTTTAAGATACTTTTATTATCGAGAGCTATACCAAGTTTGAAACAAGGTACTCTTGGTTGGCTCACTTCAAGCAGTGCTGTGCCAACCCTAAATTGATCTCCAATACAGATATCTTTCTCAGATAAATTAGAAATAGTAAAATTTTCTCCGAATATTCCAAATGAAATGTTTTCATTTTTAAGTTCTTTTATCCAATATTCATAATGAGCAGATGAAAAAGCATAAACTGCTTTATGTTCTCCACCATGGTTAATAAGGTCAGCTTGTTGATCGCCAATGATATTAGTCTTAGTAATAACAACTTCATTCGAGGTTGGTGATTTAAAAATACCAGTTTTAATTTCTTTATTATTATGAAATATTGTTTTTACTTTTGAAATGTTAGTGGAGACTATTTTCATTTTAAATACCGTGTGAGAATAAAGATGCAAAAGAGAAAAATAAAATCATTAAATAAAATAGTTTAAGCATCAAACCACCCTTTTAATTTTTATTGGTTATTGGTTGGCAATCATTCTAATTCTTTCTGCAGGCACACTTAACTGATCCATTAAATAAAGTTTAAAAGCCTTTTCGTAAGGTTGATTATCGACAGATTTTTTCATGCATAATAGCCATGCTTCACTCTCTTCAATACCTACTTTTAAATGTTTATGTGCCATAGGAATATTAATGCTTCCATAGTGCTTCGTATATAATTTAGGTCCACCTAGCCAACCTGATAAGAAATAAGATAACTTTTTTTTAGAATCTGATAAGTCTGTAGAATGCATACTTCGTATATTTTTTGCTTTTGATAGCGTATCCATATTGTCATAAAAGTCATTCACAAGTTTTATAATGCCAGGTAATTCGCCCGCCATTTTATAAGAGCTATCACCTATGCCATATCCTACATTGTTAGATTCCATCATTTACCTTGTAAGTAAGTATTTTTAAAATATATAAATAGTTATTTAGTTTCTTTTTATTTTCTTATTTAGAATATTAATTTTATTGGACGCTATTTTTGATTTCTTGTTGTCTCATCGGCATGCTATCAACCTCTCTGAAAATGAAATTCAAATTAAGCTCGGCACCTTTCGCTTTTATATCACCATCTTTACCAATCAGTAGTACTTTATCTCCTTCGATTGGAAATCTATTTTTAATGTTGCTTAGAAACTCATTTGATAGCTTATTTGAATAATTTGTCATTACTTCCGATTCTTTGATAATAAACCAGATGAGATCTCGTTCATTTATTTGGTCTTTATATTTAATAAATAACCCTTTATTTTCAATATCGTTATCTTTTCCAGCTGAATAAATTAATATAATTCTATTTTCCCAACGTAATTGATTAATATTTCTAAGCTCCTCCTGGCCAGTGTAAACAACTGTAGAAAGTAAAAAACTTATTATTAATATTACATATTTCAAAGGTCGCGCTTCAGTTTTCAACATAAATGTCACACCCTAGCAATTAATTTTCACACAATAAAAAGATAAACCTCCATATTTTCTTCAAACTTACTACATATTTCACTTCTATAGTGTACTCATTGAAACGAAATATTAAATACTGATTGAAAATGAGGAAATACCGATGAAAAATAAATTAACGTTACTGGCATCTATATTAGTGTTGAGTTTTGCATTTACGACATCAGCGAATGCAAATAACTATCATCATAACCAATCAAAAAACCACTCAAGTAATCATTCAATGGCAGGCAATAAAAGTTCAAATAATCACCAAAAATATAATAAAAAACAAGTAAAAAACACAAAAGTGATACAGCGTATAGTTACAACGAAGCATCATAATGTTCAACGTGAATCATCGAAAACGATTATCAAAGTTGAAAAAGTGCATAGCCCATTATTCACTATTTTATTCTGGTAATATATTGATAATAAATTTAAAACTTTAATGTGCATAACTGATGAGATTACGATGAGCTAATAAAAAGTTATGCACTACTATTTGAATCTAAGAAGTTAAAAATATAATTGTAATTATTATATTTTTCTATTATTTAATGAAGTTTTCACTAAAATTATTCACTTTTTCTAAACGTAACTTTTGTTCATTAGGATCGTTTAACTTACTTATTAATACTTCCCAAGATATTGGTTTACTGAAAAAATATCCTTGAATCATATTACAACCTTGCTCTGTTAAAAATGAATATTGTTCATAATATTCAACACCTTCACCTACTGTTTTTAAGTTATATGATTCAGCAATAGAAAGAATAGCTTTAATCATAGTGGATTTAGTTTTATCTGCTGAATGTAGATTATCGATAAACGATTTATCTATTTTTAAGCAACTTACTGGATAGTTTATAAGCTGAGAAAATGCGGTGTAACCTGTACCAAAGTCATCTAATGTTAGGTTAACGCCTAGCGAGTGAATTTCTTGAAGTGTTGAAACACTCATTAAATCTGCTTCAACCAAACTAGTTTCAGTGAGTTCTAATTCAAAATCATGCGCATCTATTTGGTATAATTCCATTAACTCAATTAGTTTTTGAACAAAGTGAGGATTGTGTAATTCGACCGCAGAAATGTTTATACAAAATATAATCGGGGTTACTTTTAATACAGTTAATTCTTTTTTTATTTGTTTAAATGTTGCTTCAATAACCCATAAGTCTATGTTTTTAATTAAATTATATTCTTCAGCTATTGGGATAAATACTTCAGGTCCAATACATTGTAATGTTTTATCGCTAGCACGTAATAAAACTTCAACACTGACCATATTTAAATTTTTGGCGTCGAATATCGGCATAAAATTCAAATAAAATTGATCATCTATGATAGCATTTTTTATTTTTTCAGCTATTTGTTTACGAAAGAATATATCTTGAGAAACTGTTTCGTTAAATATTTTAAAGCGATTTTTACCTTCTTTTTTTGCATAATACATCGCTGAATCAGCCCTTGCTAATAATTCATCAAATGTATTAACTTCCTGATTTAATTGTGCAATACCTAAACTTGCCCGCGCGTATGTTTCATGTTCTTCAAGTAGAATTGGAGAGTCAATAATACCAAGTAAACTTGCGGCGAATTTTTTTATTTGGTTTTCTTTAAGGTCATATATAACTAATGCGAATTCATCACCGGATAGCCTTGCAAATTTAAATTGAATATTTTCTATTGAGTCTAAATACTTTTTAACATGGTGTGAAAAACCAATAAGTAATTGATCCCCTACTTTATGCCCATAGGTATCATTTACTTTTTTAAAATCATCTAGGTCAAAATAAAACATATATAATTGATGACGATTGAAATTAGACAATATTTTTTTATTTGTCCAAATTGCTATTCCATAACGATTATATAATCCGGTTAAGCTATCTGTAATCGACATTTTTTTTAAAATATTATGTTGAAATGTGACGAGAAAAATCACGGTGATTAACCATATTAATAATATAATTTTAAGTAAGTTAGCTTCTGTTATTAATTGCCCATATAAAGTTATACTATCAATTTCAATACTATAATCGCCAAGATTGTGCATTCCATCTGTTAATATTTCTAAATACGAGACATTAGATAGATCTACTTGGCTATCGCTGAAATCAATTCTATATTGTTCCACCCACCAATTATCTACTTGTAATGCATCGAATGGAATAATAATAGGTAGTTCGTGTAAGTTAGGATTGAAGGAGATACTATTAAATTTTAATGATACTTTATCCACTAAGTTAGAATAATGGTCATTAAAATTTCTAAAGGAAATTTTAAGTTTGGCATTATTTTCCGGAACTATATATTTAATGACGGCTGATAAACGATTATATTCTCTTAAGTCTAGGCCATTGTTTCTTGCACCATTTGTCAGAGGAATACCAACACCACAAAAATTATACCCCTCTTTTTTCCTCAATTTACACTCTACTAAAATGCCGTCACTTTCATCTAAACTTGAATCAGTGTACATACTATTTATTAATACTTTGGGTTTATCAATAGTGTTAATGATTATAGGGTATGAAGTATCTACTATACCTAGCCTATGTGATAAAAACGCTAGGACAGACACACAGAATAAACCAATAATTACCTTAACATTGATATCCGAAAACACAGCTAATCCTCTTGTAATAATGGAATAAATTCTGAAATTAGCTCCTATATAGACGCTTGTAATTAATAACACATTAAATTTATTTACAATTACTTGATGTTCAATATACATCAAAAAAAACACTTTTAAAATCAAATAAGCAAGCAAAAAGAGGTATTTATAATTTAAAGGTTGATGTTTAGATAAATGCCCCTATTAACAATCGTTTTAAATTAAAATTATTGTTATCAAGGCACTTGGATTCAGATCATAAGTGCATAACTTGAATTGGCAGATAACATTATAATGATTATTAATATTACTTAACCGATAGCCAGTGCGACAATTAAAACGTAATGTTAATAGCGGTTGTTTAGATACTTTACCGACGGTAAAGTACATTAAACTGACACCAATCAACACTTCCTTCGTTAATCTATTTTTCATTACACTACCTATACTATATTAGATATTTCCTTTACAAAAATACGTTATCAATTGGAGCAATATATAAAAAAAAGCCTAACAATAGTTTATTATTGCTAGGCTTTATGATTGTTATACCAATGGAATTAAATAAGTAATCAGAGATTGCGCAGGAAAAATTAACACTAATAAGGCGTGAGTTGTAGGAGATAGTTGTTCTCACTTCAAAACTCACAACGCAGTTAGGGGTGATTTTAACCAGCAAGAATGATCACCTTATTAATTCTTTTGGTATTATAAAGCGTGTTTGCTTTAAGCGTTAACATCATCGATAACAGACGAAATAAACGATGTCACACTCTTGTTTTTTGATGTTTTTATGAGGTGTATTCTTTATGAAATTAAAGCTTAAAATTAACACCCAATTCTACTGTTCGCTCTGCACCATACCAACAATTGTCACTGTCGTAACAAGCAAATGATTCTGTATCGAATACATTGTTCGCTGTCAGATTAACTTGTATGCCAGCTAATGATGAACTTGCATTACCTAAATCATAACCGATCGAAAGATCTGCGATTACATAGTCAGGCACCATACCTTGCGTGTTTGTTGCATCCATTTGCATTTCTCCTACATAACGAACACCGGCACTTAAACGTGTACCTTGAAGGAATGGGTTATCAAAGTTGTAATTAGCCCAAAGGTTGGCTGCGTGTTTAGGCACATAAATGGGTGTTGTCCCTTCTAATCCATTTTCACTATCTTTGGTAATTTCCATATCAATATAAGTATAGCTAGCAGCGATATCAAGATTGTTATTGATCATCCAAGTACCTTCTAGTTCAAGCCCTCGTGAACGTACCTCGCCTACTTGTAACTGCCCTTGATAATCAGCAGAAGTAGGATCAGAGATAACAACATTACTTTTAACGATTTGGAATAATGAAGCGGTTGCCGATTTACTATAATCCAGCGAGTTATATTTTAAACCCACTTCAATTTGTTCACCTGTTTCAGCGACAAATGCCTCACCGAAATCACTTTGTCCAGCAACAGGTTCAAAGCTCGTTGCGTAATTAACAAAAGGTGATAATCCATTATCGAATTCATATAATGCACCTACACGATACGAAAACTCGGTTTCATCAGCTTCAGTAATAGAACCATTGTAATCACTTTTACTGCGATAAGTATCAAGCCTACCACCCGCGATTAACACTAGGTTATTGATGCGAACTTGATCTTGAAAATAACCACCTAACTGCCTTACAGTAACTTCATCATTATAGGTCGCTAATGAGCTTAAACGACTTCTATCAATTAAGTTATTGTCTGGATTAAATATATTAAAGTCACCAAATTGACTGGTTGTCCCATAATAATCATAGGCAGAATCACCTTTAAGTTGGCGATAATCGATACCTAATAATATATTGTGTTTAAGGCCCCCTATTTCAACCAGACCTAATAGTTGATTATCGATAGCATAGGTTTCTGAACTTTCATCAGTGCTATAAATATAACGATCTAAATCCCCTGTTGTTTCATCATAACTTGCATAATGATAAGTGTTTTCTTGGTATAAATCTGCTTTTGCATAACGAGCATTTTGTAAGAATGACCAATTATCATTAAACTCATGATTCACTTTATACCCTAGCATTAACACTTCTCTTTCAAAGGTGCTCCAGTTCTCATCACCGACAAAAGTACTTGCACTAGTGCTCCCATTGACATTACTAAATACAGATCCTGATGATGGTATTGCAGAATTCATCCCCATTTCAGGGTCATTTTGATAATAAACATTAAGATTAAGTGACGTTTTTTCTGTTATATCCCAAGTAATAGAGGGCGCAATTAAATAACGCTCTTCTTCCGTTGTATCAACTTGCCCGTCTTTTTTACGCGCTAAACCAACGAAACGATATGAGACATTACTGTCACCAATTTTCCCAACAGAATCAATAGAAATCTCTTGTAAATTACTGGTGCCAAGTTTGAAACCAAAGTCAGTACTTGACTCTTTTTGAGGAGCTTTAGCAATCATATTAACCATGCCACCAGGAGGCATTGAACCATAAAGCACCGAGGTTGGCCCTTTAAATACTTCTACTTGTTGTAATGCAATGGGATCAATCTGTGGCTGTAAGTTCCAACCGTTTAACTGTTGTAATATCAAACCATCATAATAGCTTTGGCTTACAGAGAAACCTCTGATAGTAAACGTGTCATACATAGTCACCGCACCACCTTTGGTTTCAGTCACCACACCCGGTGTATAACGTAATGCCTCGTTTAAAGATTGCGCTCCTCTTTCTTTTAACAATTCGCCATCAATAACATTAATTGCTTGAGGTGTTTCTTCAGGTGTTAACGATGTTTTTGTTGCTGTATTTCGATAAGCTTTACCTAAAACAGAAATAGTTTCCATTTCAGTTCCATCAGCGCTCAACTCAGCCGACATTGAATACGGTGAGTGACATAAAGCCAAAGCAACTACTGAAGCAAGTGTTGAACGTTTAAAATAAGGTGCATTTTTAATAAAGATCATATTTATCTACTTTCATCCATTTTTGTTGATAATGATTATTATTAAGATGGTACCTATTTTAAAATTGAAAACTTAACATTTTGGTGCAAAGTTAGTTTTTTTGTTTACTGATGGGGAGCCAATACTCAACCTCTAAGAAATTTTTATCTGATTGTTTTTTATAAATTTCTAATTCATTGGTTTCAACGAGTTCATATTCTGAATTTGATAACCAATAGAAAATAAACCATTCTACAATTCTTGCAAATTTGTGAGTGGGTCCTTCAAAAGATAAAACGGCATATTGTTGCCCTTTTAATATAATAGTATCAGCGTTTTCAATAGGTTGTGGAGTTCCAGCTAAGTAAGTTAAATCTCCGATTTCATCTTCTTCGTTACCACTGATAACGCCAATAAATTCTGTAATAGAATGAGGTTGATTTAGGTAAGATGTTTCAAAACGATGCCAAGTGCTAGGAACCGTATTCATATAATCTGGAGATTCTGCAGCAAACCCTTTAATTTGGCCCTTAACACCATAAATCGTCATTTCTGCGAGATAATCAATGCGTATTTGTACAAATAAAGAATTCAGCTCGGACTCAGTAAAAGGACTTTTAATAAGGGGCTTTTTAATCCCCATCCTGAGCCCTCTTTTTTGATATTGCTTTGGGCTCATATTAAAGAATGCTTTAAAAGCACGACTAAAAGAAATTTCAGAGCCAAACCCAAGCATAAAGGCAATATCAATCATTCTATGTTGATTACATAAAACAAATTCAGCCGCTTTAGATAGTTTTTGCTGACGAACATAATTACCAACATTTTGCTTAGTATATTCTTGAAAAATACGTTGTAATTGCCAGCGAGACCAACAACTTTTATTGGCAAGATCTTCTAGAGAAAGCGGTAAATGCAATGAGTTATCGATATAATCAAGAACCGCTTCAATGCGATTCAACGATTTGTTAATAGGTTCTTTCACTTGTTATTTAACTTCCTTATTAAATCATTCGTTTATTAGCACGTATTTTTAATAATCAATGCATCATTATGAACCTATTTTATTCGCCTTCATGCTTTATCAATAACATATTTAGACACTTAATATGACACACTTCAATCTAAATAAAACTGATTATCATCTAAAACATTGTACAGTAGAATATACTTAAGGTTTAAGTACATTTAATCAAAATAAAAGCAAATTAACAGTATGAGTTTTAAATCGTTTTTAAGTTACTAGTACGTGATTTTCAGGACGTAAGTATCTCTACTTAATTTTATATGGCCTAACTGATTGAACTAATTATGAAGCATAGGTGTTGCATATAATTGTTACAGATAGAGATGAATAATGTTGAAAGGAATGGTCGGATATATAAATAATAAAGGTGTGTTAGGTCTGAATAATAAAGACATGGTTTGCACACAATCCAGCGGCTCTAATTTTGCTTAAATTGAAATACCGACAGTCCTATTTTATTTTCCTGATGTAGATCTTTACAGCCCTAGTTCTTTACAGATGTAGCCACTAACAATAATTAAAGCCAGTTCAAAGCCTAGGTTAAATTTTTTAAACTATTTAAAACCGTTTTTAACTAAAACAAGATAAACCATGGCATCGTTTTTATTACCGTCATAAACTATTGTTCTTGTTATTAATAACAATTATTTTGACATCTTTTACAATGCCATTTGAGACCGTAATAAAAACAGTGCACTTATCTTTATTTGATTGGTAGCATCATTAAAGAGGCATGATTATTCATTTATAAAAAACACTTTTTGTTTAATGAAATCATCAACAGGTTCACCAAAGTTCATCGTCACACTTATCCGGCAAGGTGTAATCTCTGTATCGACGTTGATTATTAAGAAGTTATTTTTACCCGTTAAACTAAACACCGTTTTTACTAATGCACTCTCGTGTTTATATAATGGCCCATCCCCTTCAATTAATTTATCTAGAAATCCAGGAGCAGGCTTTCTGGAAATACCACTTGAAGTAATATTCATTAGCCTCGCATTAGGTTTATCTTTAAGATGAATTTTAAAAGCACTTGCACAATGTACATCACCGCTCAATAAAGTAACTGGTATTGTATTTTTATGTGAAAAAGTACCTAAATGTTCTAATAAAATATTTCGTTCAGTAACATTCGTATCGTTACCCCACTCATCTTGGGCATCATCTTTTGTACCGCCTACTGCCAATAATAAATCGATACTATTCATTATTTTGTCGTTCCAATGTACAACAGGCACTGGTGATACGATAAAAACGGCTTTAAGTGCCATCGTTTCTGGTCTTTTTAACCAAGCGACTAATCTAGCCATTTGCTGTTTGCCTAATAAGCGTTCGCCATCATTATTTTCAACATCATGATGGCCTCGCATATCGAGCACATAAAAGCCTGTTTCGCCTTTTATAAAACTATAATCCCATTGGTTAGCAGGCGTGCTAGGGTTATGGTTGTGTTGGAATTCTAAATACACCTCACTTGCCGCTTTGAAAGCTAGTTGGCAAATTTTTTCATTTAGTTCATGATTATCCCATTGGAAAATATGGTCTAGTTTATTTGCTCTTTCTGATTTCGTTAATGACCCCCAACCGTCCATAATTTCATGGTCATCCCAAATCATATATTGAGGGAATTTCCTAAAAGTTTCTAACATCGCAGGTGTATTCCAATAAATTCTATAATAAGTACGATAAAGCTGTTTAAGATATTGTTTTATGCCATTTTCATCAATTGAATCATTATTGGCTTCATTTATATTAAATGCAGATGCTAATGTTTTTTTATGCTTAGCTAACCAATCCCATAAATCTTCTATTTGAGGTTTATTTTGCTGGTGACTAGATTGTTTATAGCGGCCATGCGTATCGCAATAAATTTGATCCCCACCGCCGATCACAAAACTTGCATTTCGTTCACTTAATTGCTCATCAAAATGTGGCCATAAACCTTCTGAAAAAGATCGATGTCCGAAGGGATCATGGCAACTATAAAAGCCAAATGAAAATTTAGGGTAATCAACAAGATCAGTCTTAAATATATAAGAAGTACGTATACCTAACTCTATTTTTCGATCTATTAAAGAATGGAGTTCACCAACAGCCATTAAATAATAATAATATTTTTGACCTGCGAGTAAATGTTCAAACTTGAACGTATGTGTTTGTCCGGTGTCAGAAGAAATGGTTTTGTCTTGGTACTTTACTGATGAATTGCTACTAAATATAGGATCGGAAGGTTGAATACTATAAGGGTCAATATCAAGGGGGATGTCTGATATAAAAAGTCGCCAATCACCTTCTCTATAGACTCGAACCCATATATTTGCTTCAGTAGTTGTTACATGACCGACGAAAGAAGCTGAACTTAGTTTAGATTGCATTGATTCAAAGTTATCTGGGTTAGCTAATTTACTCATAGTTAAGTCCTTATAAAATATTCATTAATAGAAGACAATTAAATAAGATTAGAATATACGACTTGTTATTTATTTTATATTTAAACTGCATTTTAAGTACTTAAACTGAGTGGCGACTCAAAAATATATTTTATATAAAATTAATAGGACCAATATAAGTCATTGTATATTAATGTTTTATTGTACTTTTATGAAGTAAGACTGGTGGGTTAGCTAATTCATTAATAAGCCTATTTGTTTGCAAGTATAAACGGTAGACTGCACCTATTGCATGCTTCCTACTTTTCAGAAAGACGACATCATTCAACCAATTATTTTAAACGCCCTCTTAATTAGGATTAACAAATATGGCAGGTTTAAGCTTATTAACGTTATTAGACGATATCGTCGCTGTATTAGATGACGTTGCACTAATGAGTAAAGTTGCTGCTAAAAAAACAGCAGGTGTATTGGGCGATGATTTAGCATTAAACGCGCAGCAAGTCTCTGGCGTTCGAGCTGAACGAGAAATACCCGTCGTCTGGGCCGTTGCTAAAGGGTCTTTTTTAAATAAAGCGATTATAGTCCCTATTGCATTAATATTAAGTGCTTTTTTACCGACGGCCATTACTGTTTTGTTAGTTATTGGGGGAATATATTTATGCTTTGAAGGAGCTGAAAAAATAATACATTCCTTGTTTTCAAGACATGAAAATCAACAAGCTAAACAAGTGCGTAAAGAAGCGAATGCAAATCAAGATATTGATTTAGTTGCCTTAGAGCAAAGTAAAATAAAAGGTGCTATTCGAACTGACTTTATATTATCCGCTGAAATTGTGGTTATCGCTTTAGGTACGATATCTCAAGCGAGCTTTTTAACTCAAATATTAGTGTTATCTACCATTGCTATTGCCTTAACCATCTTTGTATATGGTTTGGTTGCGATTATTGTAAAGCTAGACGACTTAGGCTTATATTTAATCTCTTCCGCGAAACAAAACAATAATAAATTTAAAAATATAATGGGGGAGTTTCTCATAAACGCAGCACCATTATTAATGAAATTCCTAGTGATTGTTGGCACTATCGCGATGTTTTTAGTCGGAGGAGGAATCATTGTCCACAATGTTCCTTTAGTAACAGATTTTATACACCATATAGAGCAGTCCTTTTTAAATATGGGTGCTTTACTCGAATACATAACACCGATCATTTTAACTGGATTAGTTGGAATGACTGCAGGTCTTTTGTGTTTTTTATCAGTAACATTAGCTTCAAATTTACTTTTGTCGTTGAAAAAATAATGAGTAAATAATGAAGACCTTACGAAAATTTCATCGAGCCCCAATACGTGTTTATCGTATTAAAAGGCTTTCTACAAAGTTAAAAGCAAAACGAACAATGCTCAAGCTAAAATTGGCCTTAGCCCAAGAGAAACAAGAAACTAAAGAGATGTTAGTAATATATAAAAAATATACACAAGGCCAAGCTTCTAAAGAAGAAATGAAAATAGCTAACGAACAGTTTGTCGATGTATTAAAAGGCATCGGGTTAGGTGTATTCGCTGTATTACCTTTTGCACCTATCACAATACCGGTGATCATTAAGCTAGGACGATTAGTAGGCGTTGAAGTCATGCCAAGCGCTTTTATCACTAAAAAAGATAATAAACGTGTTGTAAAAGAAAAATAAAGGCATTTGAGATCTTTCCTTCAAAGTGTTGGTCCACCTTCTTACACACTATTTGTGAAGATAAAAGGTAGGTACAAATGATACCTAGATGAGCGCTTATTGAAAATGGTGAGTGTACTTATAACGTCTGTTTAGACATCTATACCCTTTACCATTATTCAATGGTGCAAAATTCACCGCTCGCTCTCCGGATCGTTAGCTTGAAAACCAACTCTGCGTTGCAACCTTCGATAAGAACTCTCCATTGTCATCATGTGCGCCTTGATTTGGCAACCAAGTGAAAGACTGAACAAAGCACCTTGAACGGTAACGGGCATATAATAGACCTGTGATAAGTAAGCTAAAAACAAACCATCAGCAAGCAATAACTTAATAGTAAATAATGAATACATAAAGAAAAATTAAACAGAATAAAAGAGACCATGGTATCTATAGGTTCTTTCTGTATAATGAACGAGTGTTCCATTAAAACTATTAAGACAAAAAGATGAGTAAAGTTGCAAAATTCAATCGTGAAGAAGTCATAGATAAAGCCACTAATCTATATTGGAGTAAGGGCTATCACGGTACTTCTATGCGTAATTTACAGACTGCAATCGATCTTCGACCTGGTAGTATTTATGCTACTTTTGGTAGTAAAGATAATTTGTTTAAAGAATCTATTAATTATTATGCAGCTCAAACAGGTGAATTATTGCAAGCATGCTTAGAACAATCTGCTACTGCGCTGACAGGGCTTAAGTTATTTATCAGAAAACTTGTTATTGATAATTTGGATGGTAAGCCAAGTTGTATGTGCATGATTGTTAAGTCGATATCTGAACTAACAGAAACTGATAATAAAGAATTATTAGATGAAGCAAAAAGACTACTTGCTAACGTAGAGAATAAATTCTCAGAAATTATCACTGAAGCGATGGAACAAGGTGAGATAGATTCTGATAAAGATGCATCAGAACTCGCCAGTTATATACAAGTACAAATTATTGGTTTACGTACTTATGCTCGTGTTAATAATAATGAAGAAACAATTAATAAGTTTATTGATGAGATTTTTATAGGATCACCTTTCCATTAGTCTACACATAAATTAATCGAACCATCTTATTTATACCTACCCTAGCTCGCTTCTCTCTGAATCGAGCTTATTTTTTTCTACAGTATTACTCTTTTTTATTCTTTTCTTTGTTCATTCATGTCGCACTAAAATTGATGATGATGCCGATTACATTAAATAGGTTATGTAAATTTTACGCTGGAAAAACAGTTAAATTCAAGGCGTAAATGGCGATTACCTTTACGAAACTTACAACAAGGAAGTGGGTTGTGTTAACAAGTAAAATAAATAAGCTATTTATTTTGATTGGTATAATACTGTATTCATTTATAACGCGAGTTTAAAAAAATTTTAGTAAACCATCAACAATGTTCCTGAAAATAATCTATTAAATCGCATTAAAATAGATCATTAAAAGTAAATTGAACGATTGTTCCAAATAGCTTGAACAATCGTTCACAACCATTTATAATTAACTCACTTAATGAAGATAAACTTTTTCATTACTAATACATTCACCACTAGAGAGAGTAAATAATGAGCGAATTTAAAATCCATACAGTAGATACGGCTCCAGAAGGCAGTAAAAAAATTCTTGAAGGTGCAGTTAAACAAATGGGCGTTGTACCTAATCTTTTTGGCACAATGGCTGAATCTCCAAGTATTTTAAAAGCATATACTCAACTAAATGAGCATTTCACAAATACTTCTTTTGATGCTGAAGAGTTAACCGTGGTATGGCAAACAATCAATGTAGAACATGAATGTCATTACTGTGTTCCTGCACATACAGGTATCGCACACTCAATGAAAGTGGATCCTGCAATTACTGAAGCATTACGCAACGACACAGCTTTACCAACAGCTAAACTACAAGCATTAAAAGACTTCACATTAAGCATGGTACGTGAACGTGGTAATGTTCCAGCAGCAGAAATGGAAGCATTTTTTGCAGCAGGTTACGGTCAACAACAAGTACTAGAAGTGATTCTAGGCTTGTCTCAAAAAGTGATCAGTAACTATGTAAATCATGTTGCTAAAACACCTGTTGATCCAATGTTTGAATCATTTGCTTGGAAGAAATAACGACAAGCATTGATAACGATTGAAACTTAGCAAATTATTGCTTTAGTTTTAGGGCACTTGTTAATATTAACAAGTGCCCTTTTTTATATTTGAATGTTTATATCTACAATTAATTTCTACTTACTTCCACTTAATCTATACCTAAAAAAATAATCTTATTTCAATACCTTACTTCAATGCCTTTACCTTTGATAATCAGGTTATATTAAACCCACCATTATAATCAATTGAAAAAACAGTCTGTTTATAGCATGACTCTTTACTGAATAAGTATTATCAATTATACCAATCTAAGTAATTATCTAGTCATTTATGCTTGTTAAAATGAATTCTAGCTTCGTTGTTGATTTTGTAATGAAAATAACGAGTTACTGCAATCAACACCTTGTTAGCATCCATTTTCCCTAACGCCTAAATAGACCATTTATTTATCTAGATTGGTATTAATTTCTTAAATAATTCAGTTTGTTGAAAATAATGTTCTATTTCGTTTTCTACTCTATGTTAACTTAAACAACAAATAGGCTAATAATACTGTCACTATGAGCATGCTAGTATTAAAAGGCAATTAAGAGGCCAAGAACAGCTTAATTAATACCAATAGAATTAAATAAGTGATCAGAAATTGCGCAGGAAAAATTAACACTAATAAGGCGTGAGTTGTAGAAGATAGTTGTTCTCACTTCAAAACTCACAACGCAGTTAGGGGTGATTTTAACCAGCAAGAATGATCACCTTATTAATTCTTTTGGTATAAGTCTTAAACTAATGAATTAAAGATATAAAATTGAAGGTTTATGATAAGAAATAACAAATCAGTAAAAATAACATTGGCACATATAAATGACACACATTCATACTTTGAACCTCAACCATTACAATTACAGCTTACAATTGATGGAAAGGCACTGTCTCCCTACGTTAGTAATGGTGGATTTTCACGTATAGCAACACGCGTTAAACAACTTAAAGCAGCCGCAATACAGAATAACCGTGAGTTTATGTTCGTACATGCAGGTGATTGTTTTCAAGGAACACTGTACTTCTCTTTATTCAAGGGAAAAGCTAATTCAGATATGCTCAATGCATTGGGTATTGATATGATGACTATTGGTAATCATGAATTAGATATGGGTAATGAACCTGTCGCGACTTTTTTAGATCGGATTCAATTTCCACTCTTAGCTGGAAATTGGGATTTATCTAACGAAATACAAACTAAAACACACCGTTTAAGCGGTCGCTCAAACTTACTATCATATCAAGCAAGTGATCAAACAGCCCCTTGGATAACTCACATCATAGATGATGAACCTGTTGCAATATTTGGACTTTCAATAGACAAAATGGCAGATATTGCCAACGTCGATATAGACACGCCTTTCGTCAACGCTTTTGAAACTGCATTAAAAACGGTTAAATCCATTCAACAATCAGGCATTAATAAAATAATCTTACTTAGCCACCTTGGATTTGAGGGGGATTGTGATTTAGCGAAACAAGTCGATGGCATTAGCTTGATTGTAGGGGGGCATACTCATGTCCTTCAAGGTGACTTTAGCGATTTAGGATTAAAAAAAGACGTCGAATATGGTCTTAAAGTTAATGATACCTACATTGTTCAAGCTGGATGTCACGCACAAGCACTAGGACATTGTAAAATTGATTTTAATGCCGATGGCTCAGTCAACATGTTTAACGGCAAAAATGAGCTATTGATTGGTCGTCGACTATGCATTGATAAAACATTACTCACCACTCATGATGATCTACTACATGACAAAGCGAATCTTTATTTAGCTCAACATAGCAATGTTATCGTGTGTAAAAAAGATCTTCAGTTACAACGTTTATTATTAGATAAATATATCCCTAAAGTACGCGAACTACAGAATACGGTAATAGCAACCATCACTGAGAATATGCGCCACATTCGCATACCAGATGAGAATGGAAGCAGCGAAATTGCACCGTTAGTCGCAGAATCTTTTGTCCATAAGATGAATGAACAGGGCCATAAAGTAGACTTTGCCATTCATAATGCTGGTGGAGTGAGATCGTCTTTAAACAGCGGGAATATTTCGGTGGCTGACATTGCAGGCAAATTGTTGCCTTTCGTTGTTCCCATCGGTATTTATCGTATTAAAGGGAAATATATTGCACAGGCATTAGAAGGTGCAATCAACAACGCGACGAATAATGGTGTGATAGGAAGTGGATCAGGTAGTTACCCTTATACACATAACCTTAAATTCAATTATCACAATGACCGTCCTATTGGTAAACGTATTTCTAGACTTAGGATTGATACAAAAGATAATGGCTGGCAGAGTATTGATCAAGAAACAATATATTGTGGTAGCTCTTCCGCTTATACCATGAAAGGTAAAGAAGGTTACGATGCATTAACGATGATGGAAGATAAAGGTGTTATTACTCAATATTCAATGGCAGATTGCTTTATATATTTTATAAAAAACGTGTCAAATAATTTAAAAATAAGGCCATTAAATACAAACATTTAAAAAATTGAACTTAAGGGATGAAAAAAGATTAAAGACTACTAGGGCGTGTTGATCTTTGGTGCTCAATAATTACTCTGCATGCATAGGGAGCCACATAATAGTGAATGCTAAAGCAACCATGCTTGCATAATTTTGTTCTAATTTATCGTATCTCGTTGCTATTGATCGGAAATTTTTAATTCTTCTAAATGCATTTTCAACTAAATGTCGATACTTATACAGGCACCAATCTATGTCATTGTTTCCTGTTTTATTGTTTTTTCGTCTAGGGATGACTGAAATGGCACCTTTTTCATGTATATGCTCTCTAAGC
>NZ_CBRF02000058.1 GCF_000470315.2 Psychromonas sp. SP041 | reverse complement strand
AACCTCGCTTGCCTGTATTGCGAGCAAACTCTCTACTAAGCGTCGATTGACTCACATTCAATTGTTTAGCTATTTTATTTTGACTCATGCCTATTTTCTTTAGTGCGTAAATCTGGCATCGTTGCGCGTAGGTCAGTTGTTTATATGTTTTCATTGTTGCATCTCTTGCCGGAGAAAAAGCGATAAGCATATCTTCAGCTGATCGTCTTTTCTACCAATTCAAGTTATGCACTTATGATCTGAATCCAAGTAACCATATGAACGAAACTTTCCAGAATAAGAATCGGGTGAATTTGATGTTCCAAATAAATCTAAAAAATCAATTGTAAACTCAGCACCATAAACATCTTGGTGTAAAACTATATTATCCCCGTTCCAAGGAATGCCTTCCCGTCCATCGATACCTTTATAAGTTTCAATAAAAAGAGTTTCTAGCATGGCAATGGCTTCATCATGAGTCGCTAAACGAAATGCATTACCATAACCCGATTTATCAAATGTTTCGATTGCTTCCTCTTGCGTTAACTCCGATGTAAATGACCAATCTAACCAATCTAATCCGTTAACCGTGGTATAAGTATCATTATCAATTACTTTAGCATGTACGAAATGAGATAAGCTACTAAGTGTAATAGCCAATATAAATATGATTTTGTTAAATATTTTCATGTTCATCCTTAACAGAGTTAAAATTAAAAAGCATAAAAGCAAATATAAATAACAATATAAATAACAATATCAATAAAAATAAACAAATAGTCAATGACAATGTCAAATAAAAGAAGTTTTCTGGCGTGCTAACAATTATTTTAAAGTATCTCCAGTTTAATTAACTTAATTCAATTTAGAGTTTAAATTAATGCAATGGTTATTATTTTTACGAAATTTATAATAAAAAGTGGATTTTTTGCAGTGAAATAGATCAATAATTCATTGTAATTAGCTTTATCAACTCATTTTCAAGGCATAAAAAAACCACGTAGAACGTGGTTTTATAAAGTACTTTAAAGTTTAATTAATAATAATAATTAAACAGGCATTTTCGCTAATTTAGCACATACTAAATCACCAAATTCAGCAGTACTTACTAAGTTAGCTTCACCTTCTTTAGACAGGTCAGATGTTGAGTAGCCATCTTCAAATACACCTTGCATAGCAGCCCATAGGTTCTTAGCTTCTTTTTCCATCCCAAAGCTCATTTCTAGCATTAATGCTACTGAACCGATCATTGAGTATGGGTTTGCAATGCCTTTACCTGCGATATCTGGCGCAGAACCGTGTGATGGTTCGTAGTAAGATTTTTCAGGACCTTTACAAGCAGAAGGCATTAGGCCTAAAGAACCTAAGATACCACCGCCTTGGTCACTTAAGATGTCGCCAAACATGTTTTCCATTACCATTACGTCAAACATAGTTGGTTTTAAACATAAGTAAGTCGCTGCAGCGTCCACTAAAATATTAACAACTTCAACTTCAGGGAAGTTTTTGCTTTCTTCTTCAACAATTTCATTCCATAAAACGCTTGATTTTAAAACGTTTGATTTATGGATGTTATGCATGATTTTTTTACGTTTCATTGAAACTTCAAAACCAACACGCACGATTTGACGAATTTGGTCTTCATCGTATTCTAATACTTCACGTACATAACGGCGACCTTCAGCGTCAACGCCTGTTTCTTTTTCACCGAAATATAAACCACCCACTAACTCACGAATTAACATGATGTCGATGCCTTCACCTACCACTGACTCTTTAAGAGGAGAAAAGTGAGCCAAACCTTTTGGTAAGTATACTGGACGGAAGTTAGCATAAGTATTGTAACGACGACGTAAAGGTAATAAAGCACCACGTTCAGGCTGCTCATCAACAGGGATTTTTTTAGAGTCTTCGTGATTTAAACCAATCGTACCTTTTAAAATAGCATCTGCTTTATCACATGCTGCTTTAGTTTCTTCAGGGAAAGCTTTGCCTGTTGCAAAGTAAGCAGCAGCACCAAATAATACGTCATTTAATTCAAAGTTAACGTCTGCATTACGTTCTTCAACTAATTTTAAAACTTTTACAGCTTCTTTCATTACTTCAGGACCGATACCGTCGCCTGCTAGTAAAGCAATGTTATATGTTGTCATTCTGATTCCCTAAATGATTTTCGGATGATATTTGTTGGCACATCATAAAGTAAAAGTGCACTAAATTTCAATTTATGAACGTGTTTTTTCGCATATTTACGCAAAATAAGTGAATATAAAAAAAGATAGATGGTCTCGAAGGCAGGCGTAATATTGTTAAATAAAACAAAGTATCATTTTAGATATGTTAAATAGTACATGGTTATAGTGCCATAAAAGAAGGTTAATACATGCCATACTCACATATTAACCTTTTCATGGCTTATTTAAGAATTTATGACAGCTGTTATTGCAAAATACACGCAGCAGAGTGTATCTCGCTACCTTTTAATTTTACGTTACTCGTCGCACATGCATCAATGGCAACGGGGCAACGCGTTCTAAACACACAGCCTGATGGTGGATTAATAGGTGATGGTAAATCCCCTTCCAGCATTTGTATTTTTTTAGCACGTTCCAATCTAGGGTCAGGAATGGGTACAGCAGACATTAATGCTTTAGTGTAAGGATGTTTAGGCTCGTTAAATAAAGAGTCACATTCAGCCAATTCGACTGGATTACCTAAATACATGACCAAAACACGATCAGAAATATGTTTAACAACCGATAAATCATGGGCAATAAACACTAAACTTAACCCTAATTCGTTTTGTAATTCTTTTAACAAATTAACCACTTGAGCTTGAATCGACACGTCTAACGCAGATACCGGTTCATCACAAATGATCATTTTGGGTTTGAGAATTAAAGCCCGCGCAATACCAATACGTTGGCATTGACCACCTGAAAATTCATGAGGATAGCGATTAACAACATTCGGTAACAACCCTACTTTACTCATCATATCTTTAACTTGATTTTTAACTTCAGCTTTAGACAAATGAGGGTAAAAAGTCTGTAATGGCTCAGCAATAATATCACCCACATTCATTCGCGGGTTGAGAGAAGCGAGAGGATCTTGAAAAATCATCTGAATCTCTTTACGCTTAAGCCGTAGGTTTTTCTTGTCCAGTTTAGTTAAATCCTCACCTAACCAAACGACGCTACCAGCACTAGCGGGTACTAAACCAATAATGGCACGTGCTAACGTTGATTTACCACAACCAGACTCACCAACCACACCTAATGTTTCACCTTCGTAAAGCTTAAGACTAACGCCATCAACTGCTTTTAAAGTATCGGGCTTAGCCCAAGGTAAAAGTGATTTAGAAGCGATACTAAATTGCACTTTAAGATCGTTAATATCTAAAATTAATTTTTTTTCATTGTTCATTACCAAGACTCCCACTCAGAAAAACAAGCTCGAGAACGGTTATCCGCAAAAGCAGTTAACATCGGTGCTTCTTTTTTACATCGGTCCATCACTCGATCACAGCGTTCTTGATAAGGACAGCCAACAGGTAAGTTAAGTAAATTGGGAGGATTCCCTGGAATTGTTGCTAACACATCGTCATTCCCATCAAGTCTTGGAATCGATTTTAATAATCCTTCCGTATAAGGATGGCTTGGTTTGTAGAATATTTCATCCACAGTTCCGTATTCCATGGTACGTCCAGCGTACATCACTAATACTTTATCGCAACTACCAGCAACAACCCCTAAGTCATGTGTGATCATAATAATGGCTGTATTAAACTCTTTTTTTAAGTCATTAAGTAATGCCATTATTTGTGCTTGAATGGTTACATCAAGAGCCGTTGTAGGTTCATCTGCAATCAGCAATTTTGGACGACATAACAGTGCCATCGCAATCATCACTCGCTGACGCATACCACCAGAAAACTCATGAGGGTACATATTCATACGTGATCGCGCTTCAGGTATTTTTACAGCTTCCAGCATTTTTAGAGATTCTTCAAACGCTTCTTTTTTACTCATTCCTTTATGTAAAATAAGGACTTCCATCATCTGCTTACTCACTTTCATGTAAGGATTGAGAGATGTCATTGGGTCTTGAAATATCATTGCTATTTGGTCAGCTCGTACTTTATTCAATTCTTTTTCAGGCAAATTAAGAATCTCTTTGCCCTCAAAATTTGCACTACCTGAAATTAGACCATTTTTGGCTAATAATCCCATTAAAGCGAATACGGTTTGAGACTTACCTGAACCCGACTCCCCTACTATGCCCAAGGTTTCACCTCGTTGTAATGAAAAGTTAAGGTCGTTTACTGCCGTTACGTTACCATCTTGAGTGGTAAACTCTACGTGCAGATCTTTTACATCTAATAAACTCATGTTGTTTCCTTAATGCATTATCTATCTTTTGGATCTAATGCGTCACGTAGACCATCACCGATATAATTAAAACAGAACAGAGTAATCACCATCATGGCTGCTGGAAAAGCTATTTGCCAAATGGCAATTTCCATCGTTTGTGCACCTTCTTGTAATAAAGCTCCCCAACTGGTCATAGGTTCTTGAACACCTAAACCTAGAAAACTCAAAAAAGATTCCGTTAAAATCATACTCGGTATTAATAAAGTAGAGTACACAGCAACAATCCCTAATACATTTGGGATGATATGACGTCTTATAATATTCCAGTTACTGACACCACAAACATGTGCAGCTTCAATAAACTCTTTGTTACGTAAGCTCAATGTCTGACCGCGAACAATACGTGCCATGTCAAGCCAGGCAATCGCACCTATAGCAACAAATATCAGCACAATATTACGACCAAAAAAAGTCACTAGTACTATCACTAAAAACATAAAAGGAATGGAGTAGAGAATTTCCAGAATTCGCATCATCATACGATCGATTTTTCCACCAATAAATCCTGACGTTGCCCCATAAACGGTACCAATAACAACGGCAACTAAAGCGCCTAAAATACCCACCATTAATGAAATTCGTCCTCCTATAAAAGTGCGAACAAAGAGATCACGCCCCAAACTATCAGTACCAAACAGATGTACCATTGATGGTGCTTGATGTAGTGCATACCAATCAGTATCGTCATAGGAAAATTCAGCCACCATAGGCACAAAAATAACCGCTAGCGTGATCACACATAATATAACCAAGCTCACCATAGCGGCTTTATTACGCATAAAACGAATACGCGCATCCTTCCAAAGACTACGCCCTTCAATTTCTAGATTTTCAGAGAAGCTATCAATAGCATCAATATTTTGTTTTTTAGTTAACATAAGCTTCCTCCTTTAAAAGCGGATTTTAGGATCGACGTAGGCAAGCAGAATATCCACAATCGCATTGAATAAGATAAACAATAAACCAATTAAAATCGTTATTCCCATTACCAATGAATAGTCACGATTAAAGGCCGCATTAACAAATAGCTTGCCAATACCCGGTAAACCAAAAATAGTTTCGATAACGACTGAACCAGTGATAATACCGACAAAAGCAGGTCCCATATATGAAACAACGGGTAGCATTGCTGGCTTTAGTGCATGGTGTAAAACAATATAAGAAAAACTCAATCCTTTAGCACGCGCTGTACGGATAAAGTTACTATTAAGTGTTTCAATCATGCTGCCACGTGTAATACGGGCAAAAGTAGCGACATACATCATCGACATACCCAATACAGGCAATACCATATATTTAGCCGATCCATCGAGCCAACCACCAGCAGGAAACCAGCCTAATGTTATCGAGAATAAGTAAATCAATACAGGAGCAAGCACAAATGAAGGCATTACAATGCCAATCATCGCGGTCGACATGACACTGTAATCAAGCCAAGTATTTTGTCGTAAGGCCGCTATCGTACCGATACCAACACCAAAAAAAACAGCAAAAACAAAAGCTACAGCACCAATTTTTGCTGATACAGGTAGCGCCGTAGCCACCAGCTCATTAACGGTAAAATCTTTGTATTTAAATGAAGGACCTAAATCACCTTGAAGCACGTTAGATAGATAAGTGGTGTATTGCTCCATAACGGGTTTATCGAGGCCATATTTAGCGTTAATATTCTCCATTACTTGTGGGGGTAGTGTGCGCTCACTAGAAAATGGGCTACCAGGAGCAAAGCGCATTAAAAAGAAAGAGATAGTGATCAAAATAAGCAAGGTAGGTATTGCTTCAATAACTCTCTTGAGGATGAATTTAAACATAATTAACTCAACTTAATTAAATAAACAAAAAAGAGGCTGGATTAGCCTCTTTGATTAGTTACCCGAAATACTATTCGGCGATGATATACATATCTTTTGAATACAGTTTATCTTCGGCATTATTCGCTGCATAACCACCTACGTGAGGATTAACTAAGCGTGTTTGTACATATTGATAGATAGGCGCAATAGGCATATCTTTTGCTAATTGGGCTTCCTGTGCGTAATACAATTGTGTACGCTCTTCCGCTGAAGTCGCTTCAATACCACGTTTAATTAGTTCATCGTATGCTGCGCTTTGGTAATGGATACCACCAGTAGTATTGCTACCTTCCATTAATGATGTAAAAGTAGATGGCTCGTTATAATCACCACACCACCCAGCTCGAGATGCTTCAAAATTTCCTTGTTTTTTAGTTTCTAGATAAGTTTTCCACTCTTGATTTTCCAGAGTTACTTCAACACCTAGTGTTTTTTTCCACATGGAAGCAATAGCAACAGCAAGCTTTTTATGATTTTCACTGGTGTTATATAACAGACTAAATTTAAGAGGATTAGATTTATTATAACCCGCTTCAGCGAGTAACTTTTTAGCTGTTGTATTACGCTCATTTTGAGTCATTTTACCATAAGCAGGAAGTTCAGGACTAAACCCTGCAATGATTTCAGGCGTTAAGAAGTAAGCTGGTTTTTGTCCTTGACCAAGTAAGGCATCAGTAACGATATTACGATCGATTGCATAAGAGATTGCTTTACGGACACGCACATCATCAAAAGGCTTCTTGTGAGTATTAAAGTTATAATAATATGTACACAGGCTACCTTTAATCTGTAATGACTCAGGATGATCTTTCTTCAAACGTCTAAAGTGCTCATTAGAAACTTCATAAGTAAAATCAAGTTCACCCGAAAGAAAACGGTTCATTTCTGCAACTTGATTTTCAATCGGTAGGAAAGTCACCTTGGTTAAAACTGTCTTAGCATTATCCCAGTAAAATTTATTGGGTACCATTTCAATACGTTCGTTTACTACCCAATTATTCAATACAAATGCACCATTACCTACAAAGTTTTCTGGTTTAGTCCATTTATCACCAAACTTTTCAACGGTTGCTTTATGTACAGGTTTAACTGTTGTGTGCCCCATCATCATGACAAAATAAGGAGCGGCATGCTCTAAGTGAACTTGAAAAGTATGTGTATCTATTGCTTTAACGCCTAATGTTGATTTATCTTTCTTTCCGGCAATAATATCAGCAGCATTAGTCATGCTGGTCATCTCAAGAAACCATGAATAAGGAGAAGCGGTCGCTGGATCAACAACTCGCTGGAAGCTGTAAACAAAGTCATCAGCAGTAACAGGATCACCATTTGACCACTTAGCGTCTTGGCGTAAATAAAATGTAAAGGTTTTATTATCTGGTGTTTCCCAACGTTCTGCAACGCCAGGAATGGTATTACCATCGGCATCTTGATTAACTAAACCTTCTAATAAGTCACGAATAACATGTGATTCAGGTACACCTTCAGTTTTATGAGGGTCAAGTGAAGCCACTTCATTCCCGTTACCACGTACTAATTCTTGCTTTGCAGCGAGTTTGGTACCTTCAGGTACATTAGCAGCAAATGCTGTAAAAGAGGTAGTAGCAAAAGAAAGACCAAGTCCTAGTATTAATGCTTTTGTTATTTTATTTTTATTTTTATTTTTATTTTTATTCACAATTAATTCCCTTACATGGTGATAAAATCATCTAATTTTTAAGATTCGCTAAGGATGCAAAATAATAAAAATAATGATTACTTAATGGTTAAGCAGAAATCCACTTAACACGAATGCACACTGGTTATAGCAATTTGAAAGCCAATAAATAAAACGCATAAATATCAACAAGTTAAATTTAACTCGTATAATAAATAAATAAATAAATAAATATTTATCACCAATTTAGTGCAACAATAAACGTATATGGTGCGATATGATTGAAGTGAGTTGAGTATATTTCATACTCTCGACTCACAAGTTGACCGACTGGTTAACATTAATCCATAAACTATTAATATCAAAGCTAAAATAAGAATAAATATGTCACTTATGATTGATGTCATATTCTAAAAAATAGTTTTGATTGTTAAATAACATCACTTTCCGTTAATAATACTTACTATAAAAGTGAGATTTTTGACTCTTTATAGGTGCTTTTATGATGAGGTTTAAAGAGTATTTAAGATGATAATGTACTCAATATATTTTTTAGTTTTAATTATTAATTATTAATTACTAATTCAGTTAAAAAACATGGAGTAAAGGCGTTAAAATAATCACTCTAAAGTGGTTTTATAGAGAAGGTGGGTGAATGGATAGTCACACTGCCCATGACTCAACAAAGAGTCTATTAGACAGTGCATATTCAACAATACATTAATAAATCATATCGTTTTTTATCACCTGGTTTATAGCTTGGATTAAACAGTCTGGTTTATGTGGCCTAGTTTATAACCCTGTCGATAATTCGATTTAAACCGGATTATCGATATCGATAAAGGTCACGTCAAAGCCCATTTCAGCTTCCAACCATTCACCTAATGCTTTTGCGCCATAGCGTTCCGTTGCATGATGCCCCGCTGAAAAATAATGAATCCCCATCTCTTTAGCAATATGAGTTGTTCGTTCAGAAATTTCACCACTAATAAACGCATCAATACCTTGCTCGGCTGCAATGGTAATATAATCTTGTCCACCGCCAGTACACCAAGCAATGGTTTTAATTTCAGGCTTTCCACCATCAATCCATAATGGCTCTCGATTAAGTTGTTTGGTAATAGTGTTAATTAGCTCACCTGGTGTCACTGCTTGTTCAAACTTACCGACACGTCCTACGCTACGTTTATCCCATGGTTCTAACGGGCGTCGATCTGTGATTCCTAATAAATCGGCTAATTGTTTATTATTGCCTAATTCAGGATGAACATCTAATGGCAAGTGGTAAGCATAAAGGTTAATGCCATTCTCAATTAGTGATTTAATACGCCTGTACTTCATTCCTACGATCTGCTGCGCTTCACCTTTCCAGAAAAAACCATGGTGTACAAGAATGGCATCTGCATTATGTTCTATTGCAGCATCGATAAGCGCTTGATTAGCAGTCACGCCTGTAATGATTTTTTTAACTTGTTCACGCCCTTCAATTTGTAATCCGTTAGGACAATAGTCTTTAAATTGATGAATTTCTAAAAATTGATCAAGTTTGTTTGCAAGTTTACGATTATTCATATGCTTCACTTTTAAATAGAGATCTTTATAGCCTAATAGACTTAGCGATTAAAGCTAAGCTATCAAAGCGAGGTAATAAGTCATGATAAAGAAGTTATTAACGCTATTGAAGCTTTTTAACAAATTCAAATGCACCTAGATCAGGTTGAGTACCTTGATAAGGCAAAGAGATCATATCGCCCTTTTGCCAAGAGACGATTTTATTTAAGGTTAAAAGATTCAATTTTCGATCAATATGAACAATGGTCGCGCTTTGTAAGCTTTTATTCTCTGCAGATAGAATCATGATTTGATCTCCAGGCTCACCTTCAATACCTGCACCGTCGTAGAAAAATTGACTATCTTGCACTTTAACGTGCAACCCTTTCCCACTGTCACTGATAATGTTGCTTAACATAACCCCAGCATCAATCATCGGACTGTTCGCTGAGAGTTGATAATTGTGTTTAGTTTGATCAACGAATAAAGGGTCTTTAGCTAAGGTATCTTTGAATTGCACAGGAATAAAACTCCCTTCAAAATCATAAACACTCATTTTATTTGCAACGCCCCATAACCCAATGACTTGATCACTTTTATCACTGGCAATATTGTTACGCACAAACCATTGATCGCCCTCTTTTCTACTAAATAAAATTTGAGTAGCATTTTGGGTATTGCACTGGCTTGCTCCCACCCCCTGGTTATTCCATAAAATATTGTTTACAAACTGATTATCTTCAAATTTTTCTATCCAACGACCAACCGCAATACCTACACACCAATTATCATGAAACGTATTATTATAAATACGATTACTGTAAGTGTAAGCAGCTTCTGTGCGATAACTGGCGAGGCTAAACCCCACATTGGTATGATAAAAAGTATTAAAACGAATAATGCCATGTTGTCCAGCATATTGAATACCATTGCCGCCACTCGTTGAATAGTAGCGAACAGCATCTTTAAAAATATTGTGCTCGATGAGATTATATTGACTGGCATCTAATACTGGCGCTGGTTGTTTGAAACGTCCGTTCCCATGCCAATCCATCGTTCCTTCTTCACAATCAAATACCGCACCTAACTTTTGCTTTTTGTTACTAAAAACATTGTTTCTAATAACATTGAAGCTACCACATTTGATATTCCAAATATCGTGACCCGCTAAAGTCATTATATTGCCTTCAACCCGATTATAATTTGAATGTACAAGTGATAATAAATCGGTACCTTTCTGAAAACGGTTATCAATTATCTGATTATGATGGCTAAACGCGATATACAACCCACCACGTTTACTGGCATTTTCTCCATCGTTATAAATAGTCGAACCCGTGAAATTATTATTTGAAAAGATATTATGATGTGCATTTAAAAAGCGTCCAAAGCCAATACTATCGGTCACGGTAATGCCATTAATGGCAATATAAGAGGCTTCATCTAACCAAATCGCTCCGTATGCTTGTCTTTGATCAATAGAGTCCACGCCTTTAATACGTACTTGTTCGTTCTGATAAGCACTAAAACCAATATAGGCTTTTTCATTACCTGACATACTCACATGTAATGCTTGTTGATAGTCACCTTGTCGTATTAAAAATAGGATTCCAGGCTTAGCTATTTTAGTGGCATCAGAGAGTTGAGAGACAGACAATTGATCTCCTTTCCCACATAAACGGGTTTCTGGATCATACTGCTGACAACTTTTATTTAATGTTGAATCAACAAAAATTGTTTCTGTAAAAGCGGGTAAATTAAACCTATTTATCAATTGCTCCACGGTTGAATCAACGGTCGGTTTAGCTTGTAAAGGAGTGCTCATTAGAAAGTTGGTTAAAAGGCAAGTTGTTAATAGAATAGAACAATTTAATAACCGAAACATCGGAAGTCCTTTTGCTGTGTTAAAGCTGAGAATGAATATACGAAAGAGGAGATAAGAAGTATAACAAGAATAGCGATATCTCATTGATAATCAAGATAGGTAAACACCATTTTGTGATTTAAATTATTGGTTTTAAGTTAATTATCGAAAAAGAAGAGTATTACAAATAACCTGCTTTTAATAAAATGAAGCACTCTATAGGCGCATAAAAAAGAAGGTGTTCATTCAGTAACACTGGACTACACCTTAAACAGTACCTTAAACAGTACCTTAAACAATACCTTAGCTAATGTCTTGTGTAACACCTTAACCAGCACATTGAAAAACACTTTAAACAATAAGCTAAGCAATGAATCCTATTGTCGTAAGCACTTAACAAATATAATTATTTGGAATAATAAAAGAAAATTGGCTACCTTCTCCCACATTACTTTCAATCTGTAATTTAGTGTCATAATGAGATAATGCATGCTTCACAATAGACAACCCTAAACCAGACCCTCCAGTATCACGAGAACGAGAAGCATCAACACGATAAAAACGTTCTGTTAAATGTAAGATATGTTCAGGCGCAATACCATCTCCGGTATCCATCACACAAAAGTAAGCTCCCTCAGGTAACTTTTTCCATAACACTTTAATACATCCGCCTTCAGGGGTGTAGTTAATCGCGTTATAAACTAAATTAGACATTGCACTACGCAATTGCATTTCATCGCCCACCACTGAAAGCTTAGGATCCATTTTAAATTGTATTGATTGTGATTTTTTACGACCTAATGCAATCGCTTCACTTTCAATTTGAGTTAATAAGGCAGGGATATTAATGCTTTCATGAAAATCTAATGTTGCTGCCCCTTCTATTTTTGACAACGTCATTAGCTGTTCTACTAATGCACACATTCTTGCGGTTTGTTGGTCTAACACTTGAATCGTTTTTAATTGCATTTTGTCGTCTTGCGCACTCATTTCCAATATTTCTATGTAGCCTTGCAAAACGGTTAAGGGAGTACGTAACTCATGGGAGACATTAGCCACAAAATGACGCCTATTTTCATCCATTTGGCGGTA
This sequence comes from Psychromonas sp. SP041, assembly GCF_000470315.2. Classification (GTDB taxonomy): domain Bacteria; phylum Pseudomonadota; class Gammaproteobacteria; order Enterobacterales; family Psychromonadaceae; genus Psychromonas. The sequence continues at coordinate 7,748 of NZ_CBRF02000058.1, read as the reverse complement.
AGTTGTGACATCACGAACGATCAATAAACGTTGATTCTTCGCATAAGGCATCACCCTAAATTCAAGTAATTTATCACTATTAATAGGTGACACGAGATCTAAAGGTTCGTTATAAACATCGCTGCGTAAGTAATTAACAAAATCAGGGTGGCGGATTAAATTGGTAATATTTTCGCCTGCATCTTCGGGCCATTTAAAACCCAATTGAAATTGAGCTAGGCGGTTACACCACACAATTTCACCTTCTTTTTTAAACACCACGACTGCGTCAGGTAAGGCTTCAGAACCTTCACGGAAACGACTAATCACACTCGCTAAATTATTACGACGTTTACGGTGTCTTTGTTGCATATTATGAATACCAATATAGGCATGTTCCCATACTGATTTACCAGGTGGTAGTACCGTACTTTTGCTGACCCATAACCAATCGTTTAATTTTTTTAGAAAATAATAATGCCAAGCATTATGAAGTATCGTAGTGACGAGTAATAACTCCAGCACTAATCCTGTTAATAACCCTAAAATAATCACTGGGAGGTACACCAAAAAAATCGCCCAGAATAACTGCTTCCATGTATATACTTTCAAATGGGATACTCTTTATTGAAATTAATCTAACTAATCATCTCGACCTAATCGTACTTATTGATGATATAAGCCATTAACCATTATGAACGAGTTGAGAAGCGATAACCCGCGCCACGCACTGTTTGTACTAAATGGTCATGGTCAGCTAATGCTTTACGTAAACGACGAATATGGACATCGACGGTGCGATCTTCAACGTAAACGTTAGTGCCCCATACATTATTTAGTAACTGCTCACGGCTATAAACTCGCTCTGGGTGTGTCATAAAAAAATGTAATAATTTAAACTCTGTAGGCCCCATTTCTAAAGGCGTATTATTTAGTGTGGCACGGTGAGAAATAGGATCGAGTTTTAGCTTCCCTACTTTCAATGTATCATCTAAAGAAGTGGGGTTAACACGACGCATCACCGTTTTAAGACGAGCCATTAATTCTTTAGGAGAAAAAGGTTTGGTTACATAATCGTCTGCACCATTTTCTAAACCACGCACTTTATCTTCTTCTTCACCACGTGCAGTTAACATCACAACGGGGATTTGGCGTAATATTTCATCTTGTTTTAAAAACTTTAATAATTGAATGCCACTACCACCAGGGAACATCCAGTCTAGTAGAATAAGATCAGGGTAAGGTTCATGCAAGTGGCTTAATGCAGCTTGATAATTATCTGCTTCCAATGTTTCATAACCATGCTGCTCTAATACAAAACTCAGCATATCTCTGATTGCCACTTCATCTTCAACTACTAAAATTCGACTTGCCATTAAGGTTACCTATTTATGATGAATTCTAAATATAAGTATTATCACTACAAACTATGACAGTTATATGACAAGTGTACGCAAACTGTAATATAACTAACACTTCATTTTAAAAACAATTAGTTGTAACCATATTCCCCCCCCTTAAAATAGAGGTTTTTTTACAGAAAGTAATTAGTCGCAGCTGGTATTATTAGTAACAGGTGCTATTCGTTTTAGTTATTCAGTAATAGCGCCATTTTTAGCTCATTTTATTAAATTATGCTGCGAAGACCTAACTAATACTAAAAGAATTAATAGGGTGATCATTCTTGCTGGTTAAAATCACCCCTAACTGCGTTGTGAGTTTTGAAGTGAGAACAACTATCTCCTACAACTCACGTCTTATTAGTGTTAATTTTTCCTGCGCAATCTCTGATCACTTATTTAATTCCATTGGTATAAACCACCGGTTCAGCTAACATCAAAATACTTTTGCTTGAATAAAGCTAAGGGTAAAGGTTTAGAGAATAAGTAACCTTGACCAAACTGGCACCCTAAATCAGTTAAAATTTGTTTTTGCTTTTCATTTTCTATCCCTTCTGCAATCACTTGAATTGATAGATGTTCTGCTAACATAATCATTATCTGACATAAATCACGACTATTACTTTTTGTTTCCAAATCATCCACAAAGGATTTATCAATCTTTAAAATATCAACGTCCATTTTTTGTAAATAAGATAAAGAAGAATAACCGACCCCAAAATCATCAATGGCAATAGGTACACCTTGTTTTTTTAGCTTAGTCAGTTGAGAACGCACACTATCTTCGCTTTCCATCAATAGATTTTCAGTAATTTCAACAATAATGGCATCATGACTTAAGCCCAGTCCTGCAACATACTCGAACCAATTAGTCATCCATTGACCACCATCTTTAAACTGTATCGGCGACACATTAACGCTAATTTGAAAGTGTTCATCTGCACCAAGTTTTTTCAGTTTAGCAAGATCTTGTGCAGCAGTTCGCGCGACCCATTCACCAATATCAACAATTAAGCCAACTTCTTCAGCAACAGAGATAAATTCTAATGGTGGCACCATCCCTCTTACTGGATGATGCCATCGAATTAGCGCTTCAGCTTTACGGATTTTATTAGTTGATAAATCAATAATAGGTTGATAGTAAAGTTCAAACTCATTGTTAATCAGGCTGCTACGTAAATCATCAATTAACTCTCGTTTTTTAAGCACATCCTCTAACATAATAGTGTTAAAAAAATGGTGACAGTTTCTGCCCGTTTCTTTAGATTTATACATTGCTAAATCGGCATACTTCACTAAGTTTTCAACTGTATTTCCGTCATCAGGAAAAATTGCAATACCAATACTAATGGTCACATACACATGCTTATTTTTAATACTAAAACCACTTGATAAACGATGATGGATCTCAAGTGCAATTTGATTAATAAACGCTTTGCTTGAAAAATTTTCCACTAAGATTATGAATTCATCACCTCCTAACCGCGCTAAAGTAGCTGATGTCGGTAATGTATCTGCAATACATCGACTCACATCGATTAAAAGAAGGTCTCCATAATCATGACCCATCGTATCGTTGATCTCTTTAAAACCATCAAGGTCTAACCCTAAAATGGCGAAATGAGTGTCACTGGGTTGTGTAATTAGGTCTGAGAGTTTATCTAAGATATAACGACGATTCGGTAAACCAGACAGAGGGTCACTAAAAGCTTGCGTCGTCAGCTGGCTATTGGCAACTTTTAAAGCATTAGTTCTTTGCTGCACTTTTTCTTCTAAGGAATGATCGCGTTGCTCAATCGTTTCTAGCATTAAGTTGAAACAAGACGCGAGATTGCCGACTTCATCCCTTGATAATACCTTTGAACGCAAGTTGTAATTATTAGTTTTGGTAACATGCTCTGCCACGGTTGCAAGATGCGTTAAGGGATAAATAAGGTTCTTACGTAAGAATAAAGACAGGATAAAACTGAGTATTAAAATCAACGCTAATATTCCCAGTAAAAATATACTAAAAAAGATTAAACTTTGTTCAATTAAAGAGTAATCAGCTTTAATAGTTAGCGTTCCATAATCTACACCTTTCATGGTTAATGGGATACTCACCACCATTAATTTGGTAAATATTTGTATATCATTATTTTTACGTGAAAAGATACCAACAAAGGCTTTACCTTCTGTATCTTCTACTCGAGCACTCACAATATTACTTTGATCAAGTAAAGGTTTTATCTGCTCTTTTGCACTGACTTCATCCTGAAAAATAAGCGCGGCGGTTAAATTAGGAGCGAGAATATTTGCAATAGAATTAAGCCTAGATTGCTCTGCTTTAGTCACAGTGTTGAGCTCATAAATAGTAAACATAACAGCAATGGTAATACTGCTAAACAAAGCAACCATCATCAATATAGCTAGCAGCTTAGCATTTAATGACCCAAACAATATTTGCCGTAAGTTCATTAAAATATCCTTTCATGAATTCGACCCAAACGAAGTACTTTAGAGCTCATATTGATACCTGAATTTTTCAATTTTATGGGGTCGATTTCGAAACGCACCTTCCCACCAACAATAAAGAAATTAATATGACCTCCAGAGGCAAGAAAACCATCAAACTCACCGACGAGCATTAAGTTTATAAAGGCTTTATTTTCAGATATTAAAGCCCATTTTTCGCTGTCTCCTCTCGATAAAAATAAGGTATTACAGTCAACTATATTTTCTTGGAGTGATGTCAAAAGGTAAACATTAATAAGGCGTTTTTTGATAGTGAGATCTTTAAGCGTATTTTTAGCCGCGACGATAAACTCAGGATTGAAACTACAAATATTATAAGTAGATTTAATATCAGGATTAAACCAATCACCATCAGAATATCGCGCAAAGTTATAAAGGAAGCCTGATTTTATTGCATCTTCTCTTGGGGTAGCGAGAGCCGCTTGTGATATAAAAAGCATCACAAGCAATAGCTTAACAATAAATAACCGACGAAAAATAGGTATCATAAATGACTTAAAATTTTGCCGTTATTTTAGCAAAATAATTTGGTTCGATATAAGTAGGTACCGTATAAGTTTCATTGGTATTGTTATATTCCAAATGTTTGCCATAAAGCAGGTTGTTGCCTGTTAATGAGAATGCAACAGAGGGTGTTATTTGCCAATTCCAAGTTAAATCTAACACACTAAAATCATTAGTATCATAAGCTTCACCTGACTCAATACGATAAATAGCAGCAATAGAATGTTCAGGATTCAATGCGTATTGTGATTTAACAATAACCTGTCGTAGATAACTGTCAAACCCAATTGCTTCAGTTGTTCCCTGAGGAAGGTCATACTCGTAAGCTGTAATACTATAGCCCAGTTCAGTTGTTATCTTATCGAAAGGTTTCCATTTGATAACCGCTTCACCACCATAAGTGGTTAGATCAGCATCAGAAACAAAATTAAGGTTAATCAAGGTGAAAGTGGCATTAGGAATTGCCTCTACAGCAAGTACATTTCGGGCTTCAGTATGAAACAGAGAAACATCTATTCCCCAAGAGTTTTCAGTATAACGATAGCCTAATTCCTTTGATATTGATTTTTCAGATTTCAAATCTGCATTCCCAACTATTTCTGTCTTGATACCGCTAGAAGAAGCTAATGCACGATTATTATATTCAAGTAATGAAGGTATACGTACGCCTTGTGATATAGCAGCCCAAATAGTATGTTTTGAATGTGGAGTCCAAAGTAGACGCGCCATCGGTTGATGTCCCCACCCAGTGAAACTATTTTTTTCACTTCTATTGCCAATAATTAACTTTAATTCATCAGGTAGAAGTGTAAATTGAACTTGTAAAAAACCTCCAAAATGATTGTATGAATCAACATCTTGGATGTTAGTAAAATAGTCTGTTTCATCTATTGAAATAGAGGTGTAGCGATAATTTACTCCCCAATCTATTTGAATATCTTTAATTAAAGTATTCATTTGATAATCAACATCTGTAATAACAAAGTCATCTTTATAATACAGTTGTTCACCTTGTTGAGAGCTAATCGAAGCTTGAAGCATCTGATTAGAAGTAGAAGAAAGTGTCTGCTCTAACCTTGTCATAAATTGAAAATGTTCACGTGTATACTGATCTTGTAAATAGACGCGTTGATAAGTATCTAAGTCTGCTAATCTTAAATTTTGTCCCATATTTATACTGGTATACTGAGCCTGAACGATAAAGGAAAGATCATCATTTAAACTTAAATCAAGCCGCCCACCAACACTTTTTTTTCTACCATCGTCATTTGCAGAGGTACTCTTAGTACTTTTTGTTGCGACGTCCGTCTCCTCGGAACTAGCAAAGATTCTAAATGAACTATAATTTCCTAAATCACCGCCTATTCGAAAATCAACTTTATGATCAATTTTTGTTCCCGTGGTAGCTTGAGCGTAGACACCCAGTGTATCAGCACTATGTTTGCTTATAATGTTTATAACCCCATTGGTTGCATTACTCCCCCACAATAAACCGCCTTGTCCACGTATAACTTCAATACGTTCAATATCATATAAAGGAATGTTTAATGCTTCCCAGTACACGCCAGCAAACCCAGGATTATAAATACTTTGCCCATCCACCATCACTAATAACTTACTAGAATGTTTCCCTGCGGTACTACGTGACGTGATAGCCCATTGATTATTATCTAATTGACGGACTTGCATTCCAGGCACTAATTTTAATGCTTGAGCGACATTTGTTACACCTGACTCTCTAATTTCTTTATTAGTGAGCACATAAATAGAGGCTGCCGTTTCTGACATATTCTGTAAACGTTTCATTGCAGAGGTCACTTGAACATCTGCAGCCATCAAAGCATCAAAATCTAAACTCGGAAGCTCTTCTAAAACATAAACAGATTCATCTTCAGCATAAACGCTATTAACCATTAATATAGTGTTGGAGAGTAGTATGGCAGCGGTAATATAACGTTTGTGACTAAAAAATTTATGCATAATATCAACTCGAGTGTATTGGATATAAAAACATCCATATTTTTATAGGGTCGCGACAATACTGAATACTTTAATATAATATTCACGGGAGTACTTTTTATCTATTCATTATTTTTATATGTTTATTATATAGTGGGATCTAGGTTAATAAATAAAAAGCAATTTACTACCAATTTAAAGGTAAACCATTACAAGAATAAAGGGATTACCTTAAACAAGCAAATTTTGCTGCTTGATATAAAATCATTTACACTCAGGCTCTATTTTATTTCTCATCATTAAGGTGTATTTCATGTTTTTCAAAAACCTCCAAGTTTATCGTTTTACTCGTCCAATGGAACAAGATGACAACGCACTAGAAAGAAACCTAGAAGAATTTAAATTTAAACCTTGTGGTAGCCAAGACATTTCAAAATTGGGTTGGGTTTTCCCAATGGGTAAAAGTGGCAGTATGTATACCCATATAAATCAAAAGCAAATTTTAATCTGTCTTAAGAAAGAAGAAAAAATGTTACCCGCTGGCGTAATTAAAGATCAACTCAATGAACGTGTTGAAGCGATTGAATTAGAGCAAGGCAGAGCATTAAAGAAAAAAGAGAAAGATAGTTTAAAAGAAGATATCGTCATGCAATTGCTTCCACGCGCATTCAGTCGCACTTCACACACTTTTGCATGGATAGATAACGAAACAAATATGTTATACGTAGACTGTTCAAGCGCACGTAAAGCTGAAGAGCTAATTTCATTATTGCGTAAAACATTGGGTAGTTTACCTGTTGTACCTGTACAGCTTCAAAATCAAACCGATGTAGTGATGACGGATTGGTTAGTAGAAGGTAATATTCCAGCGAACTTCCAACTAGAAGATGAAGCAGAACTTTGCTCAGCGTTAGAAGGCGGCGGTATTATTCGCTGTAAACAGCAAGACTTATTATCAGAAGAGATTAAAAACCATTTAAACTCAGATAAGTTTGTGACTAAATTAGCACTTAACTGGGCTGATAGTATTTCTTTTGTGATCGGCGAAGAATTTGCGTTAAAACGCCTTAAGTTCTCTGACGTTTTACAAGAGCAAAATGAAGATATTGAAGCAGATGATTTTGCAGCGCGTTTTGATGCAGACTTTGTATTAATGGTTGGTGAAATAAAACAATTGATTCCATCATTACTTGAAATATTTGGTGGCGAACAAACACTTTAGGCTAGCTTTAATTCTTCCAACCTTCAAGTCCAGTTTAATGCTATAATGCCGATCGGTTAAGGATCTAAGAAGAAAACTTGAACGATCTTGCAGATAGAACATAATCCCCACTCTTATTTAAGGTTGGGGATTTTTTTTTGTTTAATCAAGAAATGGAATTGGTGTATGAA
>NZ_CBRF02000057.1 GCF_000470315.2 Psychromonas sp. SP041 | reverse complement strand
TTAGTTATTAATTTTGTTGTTGACACAGGGGAGTCCACATAGGTTGTTCCCTTTACGAAATTTACAACGAAGAAATAAGTTATTTTAACCAGTAAAATAGATCAGTTAATTAGTGTGATTGGTATAAATAGGTTGTTGTCTTTTTAGGTTTGTTTTTTCATTATTTTAGATTGTTTCAAATAAAAATAATTAAAGTATTGCTGTTCATTGTCACGTATCGCATATACTGATGATATTCCACATTTAAAATAACAGTGTGGAAAATTAATATTCAAAGATAAAAATATAAGGTGTGTATGAACGTAAATAAAATAGCGTTAACTATTGGCTTGATTTGTATTCTGCTTGGCACGACAGTATCTGTGTTGGGTATTTGGGGATATATTGGCGACACTGGTTTAGTGTGGCGTGCATTATCAACATTAGGTGTTGTATTACTGGGTGTTATTTTATCCGTCGCTATCAATAATATGACCACGGGAAAGGATAAGTAGTCGTTAATCCTTTATTACTTGTATGGTAATTAATAATGAAGGCAAATATAAAGTGTTATTTGTTTCTGATAACATTTTTTGGTGTGATGACGTTTTTGTATGAAAAGCGATTAAGTAGGTAAATAGAATATGGAAATTTCTCAATTAACCCGCATCAATATTAATTTATTAGTTACATTGCAAGTTCTATTACAGGAACGTAATGCTTCATCTGCTGCGATAAGGTTAAACTTAAGTCAGTCGACTATTAGCAAAAATTTGTCGCAGCTAAGGCATATCTTTGGTGACCCTTTATTTCATCGAATTTCTCATGGTTTAATACCGACGCCATTAGCCCAAGAGCTAGAGCCAAAATTGAATGTAGCAGTAAATGCTATTAATGAAATATTCTCCCCATTAGAATTTAACCTTAAAGAATATAAGGGCTGTTTTAATATTTCAATGCAAGAAAGTGCTTTTGAATTTGTATTATCAAAAGTAATGCAACAAGTATTAGATGAAGCGCCTAATATGAGAATTAACACTTGGTTTAAAGACAATATTAGCATTGAACAATTAAACCAAGGGCGATTAGATTTTGTGATTATTCCGCATGATGTTGGCCAACAAATTAATTTAAATAATCAGCTTAATATCGACGAGTTATACAGGGATGAACTAGTTTGTTTAGTACGAGATAAAAATCCTTTATTGCAAAAAAAATGGGATCAGCAAGCCTATTTAAATAGTAAACATATCCATGTTAAAGATAATGAACTGGGGTTACCTATGTTTGATCAGTCGTTATCTAAACTAGGTTTTCAAAGGGATGTGATAGTACAAGCTCCTGATTTTAATGCCGCGACCAGTTTATGTTGCCATTCTGATTTAGTATTCACGACGACTAAAAATTGGGCTGACTCAGTTTTAAACTCTAAGCAATTAGTGAAACTCAATTTACCTTGTCCATCAGATCCTGTGGTTTATTCACTTATTTGGCATCAACGTAGTGAAACGAATCACGCTAATCGTTGGTTACGGACACAGTTATTAAATCTATTTAAAGCCTAACTTTATTTTCTTTACTGCTGTCAGTTGAGGAAAGTTAAGCTTCAACGTCCGGTTAAGTATTAAAGACTGGCTAACGATTAAAACCTCGTAAAGGTAACGTTTTAGCTTGTAGCCAATTTTCTGCTGCGTATTTACATTCACCATCAGTAACATGTAGTGTGAATGCTTGGCGTGATTTTGATGAGCGATTAGGTGCGCTGTAATGAGGTAATCGTCCTTGAAATACAATTAAGCTACCAGCCTTTACCTCCACACTTTTTCCACTTTTTTCTGTTGGCCAAGGCATACCATCTAAATTAACCATAGTCGTTTGTTTCCCTTCTAAGTTAAAACGTTCTCTTAGTGGCCCTAAATGGCCTGCAGGCTCAACCCAAAGGCAACCATTCTCCAATGTCGCATCTTCTACAGCAAACCATAAAGTAACAACGCTCTGAGGTGTTGTAAAAAAGAAGCTTGCATCTTGATGCCAATTAACCACGCCACCTATATTTGGTTGTTTAAAAATATACATAGACTGACGAATTTGTGGCGTTACCATACCAATATCGGACAGGATATTACCTAATAACTTCTGGTGACTAAAAGCACTAAATACAGGGTCAAGTTCGTGTAATGCGTGGCCAATTTTATTGATGCATAAAGCGCGATCTTGAACTAATTCACCTTGAGCATTAAAGGCTTCTTCTTCAAAGAAACATTTTATTTGTTCAGCAGAATTTAAAAAATAGGAATCATCACTGCGATCATTATCATTAGTGGTAAATACATGATTTGGACTATCTTCTGCCCATTGCTCAACCATTTTATTAGCGCGTTTTTTTATGGCTTCTATTTCATATAAAGGAATAGCTTCATCCATTACGATGAAGCCTTGCTCATTATAATGTTTTATTTGATCCGCTGATAACATGGGCATCGTCCTTGCTGATAAATTCAAATGGTCGTTAATGTAAATACGGCGTAGTCTTTTTACTTTTATTTAACAAATATAACGTTAACAAAATATTTCTAATATTGAATAAATCGAATATTCATTTTTCCAAATAGGAATATTAAATAATGGAATAACAACGGTATTCTGTCTCTACTTATTTTAACTTAATTACTTGTAGTCGCAGGGAGTGAAAGTAATTGAGATGAACAGCTAAAACCATAAAGCTATCAATACTAACAATAGAGACTCAATATGAAGCTTAATTTTCATAAATCACTTTGGGAAGTACAGTGTACAAATGCCAGTGAATTAAACTATCACTTAGCCGCTATTCAACACGAAGGATATCAAGGAACAGAATTGTTTTTGCCTTTCTACGATATTGACCTTGATGCGACGCTTAAAGCGCATGCACAGAGAAGGTTAGATATCATAACGGGGATTGCAACCGATGGAAAAAATGTACAAGAACATTTAGCGAGTCTTATTAAGCAAGTGGATCGCGCACTATTATTTTCTCCTAAGTTAATAAATTGCCATACAGGACGTGATATTTTTAGTTTAGAAGATAACCTTATTTTATTTAATGAGGCGCTTGAACTAGAACAAAAGCATGGCATTACTATTACTCATGAAACACATCGTTTCAGGCCTACTTTTAGTACCTTTGGTACAGAGCAAATTATAGATGTCTTACCTGAATTAAAATTGAATCTAGATATAAGCCATTGGATGGTGGTGCATGAGTCCAATTTGATAGATCAACAAGAAAGGTTAGATAAATTATTTAAATCTGTACATCATATTCATGGTCGAGTGGGCTTTGAAGAAGGGCCTCAGGTAACTAATCCCCAAGATCCTCGTTGGCAAGAACACCTTATTAACCACACTCAGTGTTGGCAAAAGGTGATTAACAATGCATTTATGCGTGAAGAAAATGCTTTTACTATTACACCTGAATTTGGTCCATTTCCCTATGCTCACGTATATCCAACAACGGGTGAGTTATTAACGGATATATGGCAGGCTAATCGATTTATGAAACAATATTTGTCAGAGGAGCTCGTTATTCCAACTTAATCGTTATCAGTATAGAGTTTAACTTATGAACGATTGATATAGGCAGGCATCGTATCGTTATCACGTTGCTTGTTAGCCTCTTTCATTAATAGCATTCTTTGAAAAAGAATAACGAAAAAATATGATATAGCGATTGTTGTGCAAAAAATTAATAAGCTGATCATAAATGTTTCACGTTGTGATTTGATCAATTGAGATTTAATATTTTTTTCAACGACCTGTGCTCCCATAAGGTCACCTATTTGCCATTTTTCAGGTTCAGTTAAATGTTGAATACTGTTATGGCAACTGACACAGGATTGCTCTGTTGCATAAAATGGTGCAACGGTTCGAACGATTGATTTATCATTCTTTATAAGCGAAGTGAGATTCATGTTTTGCTGAGAGGTTGATTGAAGATATAACATTTGACGTCGCATTTTATCATCTGTAGGTCCTTTACTTATGGATTTACCTGGGAAACCAACAACTTCAGATCGTAAAGAGCCGTCAAATAATGAATTTAAATCGGCGAGTTCTAATGCATGAGTGCGATAAGTTGATCGACTTGGTAGTAACCCACTTGCATATTGGTCTTCAAAGTCAGAGTAAGCTTTCACAAATCCTTGGCTGAGATTAATGACTAAATTACCTTCATTCGTCGCACTTGAAATGATATCTGAACGGGTTTTATTCAATATGAAGTTATAAGCAAAAAAAGAGATAACCAAAGCAGTGATAAGAATAATCATGATGTGACGTGTTGTTAAGGTGGTCTTAACAGAGGAGTTTTTTGTATTGTATTGATTCACTCTATCTCACCTTATATTAATTTGTAAAAGTTATCTGTAGACGATTTTGTAATAAATAATGAATGTTTAAAGAAATCCTCTGAAATAGTTTATATATCGTTATTACATAGTTTAATTACATAGTTTAATTACATAGTTTAATTATATAGTTTAATTATATAGTTTAATTATAAATAATATCTTTTTTTGTGACTTTATATATATTAACTACAAAGAGGTGTTTCTTGCAAGTAAAGTAAACAAACTAATGGATCTTTGTCTATTATTTAACAGATAAAAGAAAGAAAGGAAAATAAAATGAAAGTTGAATATAGAAAAGCAGAGTCGAAAAAGTTTTCATCTTTGCTTATTCAAGAAAATATGAAAGCCTACTATGCAGCAAAAGATATTATTTGGGATCCTGAATTTTTTGATCGTCACTGGAAAATATTTAAAAACTTAGAGGTTTATTATAACTCTGAGTGTGTTGGTATTTTACGGTTTTCATTTAATGATCAAAATTGTTACATCCGAGATTTACAAATAAAATCATCATATCAAGGGAAAGGAGTGGGGAGTCATTGTTTACATTACGCTATTGAGTTAGGTAAATCACGCGGTGATCGTTTTATTAAATTAAAAGTATTCTCTGATAATCCTGCTATTGCTTTATATCAACGTCATGGCTTTCAAAAAATAGCTGAACTAGGTTTTTTAACTGAGATGGCTCTCGATCTTAATCAAATTTAAATTTCTAACGTGAGTGTATATCATCAGGTTCAAATCACTTTTTAACGCGTTGTAAAGCTGAGCCACAAGCTATAACCAACAGATTAAGTTACCATTATTTTAGAATACAATTTCCTTAAAAGACAATTCACTTAAAATACAATGACCTTAGAATGCAATTACCTTAAAGTACAATTACCTTAAAATATAGGTACGCCAGTCTTATCAACCTAATATAACGAGTAAACGCGATGAATGAGTTTTACCCTGAAATAGAGCCATATAATCATTTTTTAATTAATGTAGATAATCAGCATCAAATCTATGTAGAAGAGTGTGGTAACCCAGATGGTCAAGCGATGCTGTTTATTCATGGCGGTCCAGGTGGAGGTTGTTCTAAAAATGACAGACGATTTTTTGATCCTGAAAAATACCGTATCATTTTATTTGACCAACGTGGTTGTGGTCGTTCTTTACCTCATGGGTGTTTAGATAATAATGAAACTAATTTATTGGTTAACGATATTGAGAAAATTAGAGAAAAATTAGGGATTGATCGTTGGCATGTTTTTGGTGGTTCGTGGGGAACGACGTTAGCACTTGTTTATGCACAAGCTCACCCAAAAAAAGTAAAGAGTTTAGTTTTACGTGGCATTTTCTTAGGTCGACCGCAAGACACTGACTGGACTTTCTCTGGTGGTGGTGCAACGCGAATTTACCCAGACTTTTGGCAAGAGTATCTTGATGTATTGCCAAATGGGAAAGAGCAAGCTTCAGTACAAGCGGCTTACGATATTATGGTCGGTGACGATAAAGAACTAGCAATGAGAGTTGCTAAAGCATGGAGTGTTTGGGAAATTCGTTGTTGTACGTTAATACCGAATCAAGATTTTGTTGATGCCGCAACTGGAGATCATCAAGCGTGGACAATGGCTCGTCATGAGGCACACTTTATGATCAATAATTGCTTCTTATCTGAGAATCAAATCTTAGCGAATACAGATAAAATTAAAGATATTCCAACGACTATCGTACATGGTCGATTCGATATTGTTTGCCCATTTGATAACGCTTGGCAATTACATCAAAAACTACCCAATTCAACCTTGATTACCAGCGAAGCCTCAGGTCATGCATCGGTTGAAAAAAACACGAAGCATCATTTGATTGAAGCCACTAATGCGATGTTATTGTTGGGGTAATTATATTTCGTAGGGAGATTAATACAATTATATTATTAATGTAGGTGATGATAATATTTTTATAGATAAATATTGTTTAACTCTTGAATTGAAGTAATAAGTACAATTCTGATGATGCCGAAAGCATCAATTCATATGATTGGTCTTGGTATATCAATATAGTTAACTTTAAAATTATAAAACAGTATTGCTCGACATTGTTATTTTATCGTTGATATTCTTGAAAATAGTGGTGTGACATCATTTTTTATTAATAATTTAGGTTATTTAATGACAAGGAGATATAAAAATTTAACCTCTATCTCTTTGTCTAAACTAAATATCAATCGATTAAAAATGAATGCCATTAGTTATAACGCTATATTTTATCCTTTGTTATTAATTTTGTAATGATAATAACTATTTGAAAAATCAATATGTTGCTTTCACCTTTTTTCTTACGCCTCAACAGAGACTTTCTATTAGGAACTTTTAATAAAAACCCACCGACTACTTAAAAAGTAATTTGTGATTGCTCCAGCTAAAACGCCTGCTGTGAGAGCCAACGCTCCTTGGTAAAAGTCCTTTCCTAATACATTTAATACTATGTGGAACATGGCAAAATTTGGAATAACTGAAATACCTGCAGATAACGTAAACTTAAAACCTTCTCGTGCATAGGATGATGATTTTAAATCAGTAAATGTATAGTATCTATTCCCAAACCAAGTACAGGCTAAAGCACAAATAAAAGCAATAACTCTAGATTGATAAGGTGATAAGTTAAATACGTATGCACAAAGCATGAATATCAGTAAGTCTACAATAAACCCGATACTACCAATGACGGCAAACTTAATTATTCGGCCATTCATTAACTCGCTGTCCTGCAATGATATAAGGACCGTTTGTTTTTAGATGAAAATACCAAGTTACAACTAATATTCTTGTCTTCTTTAAATTGAGCAATTTCTTTGTCGGTTGCAATAAGTTGTATTGGCATCTCTTTTAGTACTTCTTCATTTATCTTATTGAATACTTTTACTTTACCTTGGCTATAAAACTGGCCTGAAAAGGATTTTTTATTTAGATAATATATTGGATTATTTAAATTTACGTGCTTCATCATGTCTTTATCACTTTTCTGTTCAGTTTTACCAAACTGAATGAAAATAAGAGCTGCAATAAGTAATATTGGGATGAGCGAAGCTGAAATAGATACCCATTTAATAAATTTTTTAAAGGTTAATAATGAAACTAGCAAACCTAATGCTGGAATACCGGGTAATACGTAGGCAGGTAATATATTACCTGACAAAGTAAAAAGTATCATTGGGGAAATCATCCAAAAAAAGAGGTATGACTTAAGGTCTGAATTCCGTTTTATTGTATCTTGTTTCTCTTTTCGTGATCTCCAAGCTAATATAGGCAAAATAATCGACCAAGGAGCCGCTGCGTAAATCCAGAATAACCATATCATTCCTTTGACTTCATTATGTGCTTTACCATATAAATCACCTTCCCAGCCACTTACCATAAAACGTTGGAAATGTTCGCCTACAATAAAGTAATTTAAAAAGCCCGGTGTTGCATTTTCTGCCATTAAATACCAAGGTAAAGCAATCACAGAAATAATCACAATACCCTTTAAAATAGGGACTCTTTTTATAAAAAGGGCGATTCCATTCTTAACTCCATAATTTAAAATAATCCATGGAACTAGGCTTAAACCAATTAAGACAATAATTAAAGGTCCTTTCGCTAATAGCCCTAAAGCGATACCAAAAAAGCCAAGTAAACCAGCCTTTGTCGAGCCATGCCAACATTGATAAAAACCAATCATTGCGATTGCCATTGATAAGGTCAACGCCATATCGGTCATAACGGCACCAGCTGAAATGCTAAAAACAGCACTGGTTGCAATAACTAACGAAGCAATTAAAGCGTTAACGTTATGTTTATTCGCAAAGCGGGCAACAACTAAAATGACAGCAACGCCTGCTAGCCAATGTGGAAATCTAACTGCGAACTCATTAAGGCCAAAAACTTCTATGCCAAGACTGCTCATCCAAGTGAATAAGGGGGGCTTTCCCCAAAATGGAACCCCATAATCAAACTGTGGTGTTAGCCAGTTTCCCGTTTCAACCATTATTCTTGCCATCTCACCATATCTTGCTTCGGTCGTGTCCATTAAAGGATATAGTGCAAGTGTAATTAGTCTTATTAATGCGGTTGCAATTAATATAAACCAGATAGTTTTTACTTGTTTAGTCATCATTATTTTTCAACGCGATGTTTAAATTTAGGGTTAGTAATAACAACTAAATTATTTTTTAGAGTGCTTGTAGATTCAAATTTTTCCTCAATAATGTAACGAGGGCGATTTTTGACTTCGGTATAAATTCGACCAACGTAAGCACCAATTAAACCTATGCTCATTAATTGAAAGCCCCCTAAAGCAAGAATTGCTAGCATGATGGTAGGAAAGCCATCAACGGTTTCTCCAAATATAAGTGTTTTTGCAATGATTAATAGACCATAAATGAAGGCTGATGAAGCAATCAAAGCACCTAGGTAAGTCGCTATTTGTAATGGTTTTGTACTAAATGATGTTATCCCATCAACCGCTAGGCCAAATAATTTACTGTATGGCCATTTTGAGTCTCCAATGAACCTCGCTTCTCTATCAAACTGAATAATAGTTTGTTTAAAGCCTGGCCATACGAATAAGCCTTTCATATAAATATTTTTTTCTGTTAATTGGTTTATCTCATCAATGACTCTTCGACTAATAAGCCTAAAATCACCTACATTTTCGGGTATAGGATTTTCAGATAGTTTATTAAGTAGTTTATAAAATACAGCTGCGGACTTTTCTTTAAACCAAGTCTCACCATTACGCGATCTTCTCTGAAGGTTCACAACATCAAATCCTTCTTCCCATTTTTTAACCATATCTACAATAAGCTCAGGGGGATCTTGTAAATCAGCATCAATAATAATAGCTGCACGTCCTTTAGTTGCTTTAAGTCCGGCAGTCATCGCAGCTTCTTTACCAAAATTTCTACTTAGCTTTATTAATGAGTGGGTAGTGCCTAACATAGGAAGGTTTTTAATGGTCATTACACTTTGATCAACGCTACCATCATCCACATAAATAATTTCACATTCGCAGTTTATTTTTCCTAAGACATGCGATAACTTTTTATGTAATGTCTGGAGTCCATCTTCCTCATTATGCACAGGGACAACGATAGATAATGTTATTGTCTGTATTTTTTGGTTAGAAATTATATTCATCATCGTTCTTTTCACCATAGACGTGTATTTTATGATGGATATAATATGATCAAATTCTTAAGATTGACTGAAGAAAGCCTTAAGTTTCACTTAAGTTTTTATTTAATCTTAATTCTGGTTAATAAAAGCGGAATTATATTTAAAGTCATAAGATTATATTTTTTAATTCATACTTTTTCGTTATATCTTTTAATTATATAGTGTCGTTAGTTTTGCCTAGTTTAAAGGGGAATTGAGAGATAATTTAACTCAGAAATGAGTGGTAGTAGTGCTGTTGTATCACTTTGCTAAAATCAAACTTTTCTTGTCGGGTACAGAGATAATTTAACCTTGTAGAATTGTAGAATTGTAGAATTGTAGAATTGTAGAATTGTAGAATTGGAAATTGTTATCAAGGTATTTAATAGTGAGAACAAGCAAAGAAATAATCACTTTCTTGAGTGAATTTGATTATATCGATACTTGCTATATTTCATGTGTTGATTTTTCCTTTATTAAAGCTAACGCTTACTCGCTTTAAAAAGAAACCTAGGTCTAAGAGAACTGGCTCATTGTATTATTTTCACCAGAGGCTTTTAGAGCTTGATCACCAGAGAAGTACTCTTTGTGATCATCACCAATATTAGAGCCTGACATATCTTGATGTTTTACAGAATCTAGTGATTGTCTTATCTCTTGGCGTTGCACATTTTCAACATAAGCCAACATAGCACGTTCCCCGAAGTATTCTTTAGCGAGGTTATCCGTTGATAACGCAGCCGTATGGTAAGTTGGCAAGGTTATTAAGTGATGGAAAATACCCGCATGTTTAGAGGCTTCTTTTTGGAAGTTTTGTATTTTCAAATCGGCAGCAATCGCTAGTTCGGTAATATCGTATTTAATACTCATTAGACCACTACGTTGGTAAGCACTAACGTCTTTTCCTTCTTTTTCCCACGCATCAAACACTTGTTGACGGAAATTTAAAGTCCAGTTAAATGATGGGCTATTGTTGTAAACTAATTTGGCATTCGGTACCACTTCTCGAATACGATTCACCATATTAGCAATGTGCTGTACATTCGGTGTTTCTGTTTCAATCCACAGTAAATCTGCACCATGTTGCAATGAGGTAATACAATCAAGCACTACACGGTCTTCACCTGTATTCGGTTTAAAACGTACTAATCCATTAGGAAGGCGGTTTGGTTTAATCAATTCACCTGCGCGGCTTAATACCATATCGCCCGATTTTAAATCAGCTAATGAATTGATTTTTTCACCGTCAATGTAAGCGTTGTATTGCTCAGCTAAATCGCCTGGATATTGAGATACAGGGATTTTTTGTGTTAAACCTGCACCTAATGAATCGGTTCGAGCAACGATAATGCCTTCTTCAACACCGAGTTCCATAAAGGCGTAACGTACTGCATTTATTTTGGCTAAAAAGTCTTCATGCGGCACGGTTACTTTACCGTCTTGATGGCCACATTGTTTAGCATCAGACACTTGGTTTTCAATTTGAATACAACAAGCGCCAGCTTCAATCATTTTTTTAGCTAATAGGTAAGTGGCTTCTTCATTACCAAAGCCTGCATCGATATCGGCAATGATAGGGACAACATGTGTTTCAAATTCGTCAATTTGCTTTTGTACTGCTCTTTCTGCAACTTGATCTCCGCTGCTTTGTGCTTCGTCTAAATCATTAAATAAATGATTTAATTCGCGTGCATCGGCTTGTTTTAAGAAAGTGTACAGTTCTTCTATTAACATTGGCACTGAGGTTTTTTCATGCATTGATTGGTCTGGTAAGGGGCCAAACTCAGATCGCATGGCTGCCACCATCCAACCAGATAAGTAAAGGTAAGTCCCTTTGGTAGTGGTGAAGTGCTTCTTAATAGAGATCATTTTTTGTTGGCCAATAAAACCATGCCAGCAGCCAAGAGATTGTGTGTAATTATCACTATTCTGATCATAAGATTGCATATCATCACGCATAATTTTAGCCGTGTAGTTTGCGATATCTAACCCCGTTTTAAAACGGTTTTGTAAGCGCATACGTGCAATATATTCTGGATTAATCGCGTTCCAAGTTGCACCTTGTTGGTTTATAAATTGGTGCGCGTTATTCATTTCAGCTTTGTAATTCATCATAGTGACCTCTCAAATTATCATGTGTTATCAATAAGTAATTGTTAATGTACAGTGAATAAAAGTGTCTAGATTAAAGTTGTTGTTTTGTTAATTTTTGCCTTGTTAGTGGCTAGTTGGTTAATGCTTGTTTTGCTAAAGCTCGGTACTCATGTAGTAAGGGTTCGGTGTAACCGTTTGGTTGTTTATCCCCTTCAAAAATAAGTGCTTTTGCTGCTTGAAAGGCAAGGCTGTCGTCGGTATTAGGGCTCATATTGCGATAGCCTGATACATCTTGGTTTTGTTTATCAACAATTTTAGCCATGTTTTCCATAACGTTGGTGACTTGTTGTGTCGTACATACGTTATGCATTAACCAGTTGCTAATATGTTGACTGGAAATACGCAAGGTTGCGCGATCTTCCATTAAACCAATATCATTAATATCAGGTACTTTCGAACAGCCAATTCCCATCTCTATCCAGCGCACAACGTAACCTAAAATACCTTGCACATTATTGTTAAGCTCATTTGAAACCTGCGCGTCTGTTAATGTCATACCTTCTGGCATCACAGGTGGAGTAAGTATGTCTGTGATGCTTGCTGGTGGTCGGTTAATGATAGTTTTCTGCTCTTCAAACACATCAACTTGGTGATAATGTAAAGCGTGTAATGTCGCTGCAGTTGGCGAAGGCACCCAAGCGGTATTCGCGCCAGATTGTGGGTGTGCTATTTTATCTTTCATCATTTGATTCATTTCATCTGGCATTGCCCACATCCCTTTTCCGATTTGTGCTTTGCCTGAAAAACCACAACGCAGCCCAATTTCAACATTGTTGTTTTCGTAAGCACTGATCCAAGGTTCCTGCTTAATTGCTGATTTTGGATAAAATGCACCGGCTAACATACTGGTGTGGATTTCATCGCCAGTTCTGTCTAAGAATCCGGTATTGATGAATACCACGCGCGATTTCGCTTCATGAATACATTGTTTTAGGTTTAACGTAGTACGGCGCTCTTCATCCATAATACCTAGCTTGATAGTGTTCTCTGGGAGGTTAAGCATCAGTTCTATGCGACTAAATAGTTCGCAGGTGAAACGCACTTCTTCAGGGCCATGCAGTTTAGGTTTAACGATATAAATACTGCCTGTACGGCTATTTCTAAAGTTATCGTTTTCACCTTTTTGAAGATCGAGGCTAGCAATTAATGCCGTAATAACACCATCAATAATACCTTCTGGCGCATTATTGCCACTTTCATCTTGTATTAAATCTGTGCCCATCAAATGACCCACATTACGTACTAACAACACTGAGCGACCTGGTACTCGGTAGCTTTCACCAGATTTAGCCGTGAAGTTACGATCGTAATTTAATTTACGTGTTACTGGTTGATTGTCTTTGGTAAATGTCGCCTCAAGCGTTCCTTGCATTAGACCTAACCAATTGCGGTATGCGGCCACTTTGTCGCTACTATCAACCGTTGAAACAGAATCTTCAAAATCCATAATAGTGGTGAGTGCAGATTCCATTTGAATATCATCAAGGCCTGCTTTATCGTTTGCACCAATTTTGCCTGTGCGGTCAATATGCAAGCCAACATGTAATCCATTGTTTTTGAGTAATAAGTAATTCGGTGATGTTTTAGAGCCATCAAAGGCAACAAATTGACATGGATTTTTTAAACCTGATTCAGTTCCATCAGATAAAAAAGCCAGTATATGTTGGTAATAAACTAAGTAGCTTGTTACTTCATGATGGGAACCCGTTGTTAATGGGAATTGCTCATCTAAAAAATCTTTTGCTTTATTAATAACGGCTTGACCACGCTGTGGGTTAAATCCACCTTTATGGGCTAACTCATCGTTATTCGCAATAACATCTGTTCCATAAAAAGCATCGTATAAGCTTCCCCAACGAGCATTGGCTGCATTTAATGCAAAGCGTGCATTACTCACAGGCACCACCAGTTGTGGACCTGCCATTGTTGATATTTCAGCATCGACATTTTCAGTTTCAATAATGAAGTCATCGACCATCGGAGTCAGGTAACCGATACTTTGTAAAAACGCTTGATAAGCTTTTTTAGAGTGTTCTGGGCTAATATTGTTAGCCAACGTATTTTCACGATGCCACTGGTCAATTTTCTGCTGCATCTGACGACGTGTATTTAATAGGGCGGTATTTTGATGTGAAAAATCATTAATTAAACAATTTAAATCAGCCCAAAAATGAACGCTATTAAGTGAGGTGTTTGGTAAAACTTCATCATTAATAAACTGATAAAATTCAGGATTAGTCAGGCATTGCTTCTCTAGAGGTAAATTCATATTTCGTCTCCTTGATATTATCAATTAACTTTAAAGTAGGTATTGAATAACCTTTGAGCGCACATTTATTGAACTTTTGTTGCTCGTTTGTTAATCAGTTGTTGTTACTATAAAGAAATAATTCATATAATTTCACAAAGAAAATTACACAGAGTAAATTTTACAAAATGAAAATAAAAAAGAGCTTGGCAAGGCAATCTCATTACTTAGGCACAAAAATACGCAATTTACGCAAACGTAATGGCTTAACCTTGGATGATTTATCATCGAGATGTATTAAGTTAGATGCAGAATATGCACCTTCTGTTTCTTACTTGTCGATGATCGAACGTGGTAAGCGAGTCCCTAGAGAAGAGATGCTAGAAGTGATTGCGACTGTATTTCAAAAGCAACCCGAATGGTTTTTAGATGACGCCGCTGAAGTACAAGACATTATTCCTACTAAAGGTAATCGAGGTGGTATTCGAGGGATGGCGCTCGAACCTAGTTTTTTATTTTCAAATGAAATTTTACAAATTGCTATTCCAGAAATGTTATCGCAAACTGGGACAACAGGTCGCCAATTCGCACATCTACTCATTCGTGCGCATCAAGAACACCATCAAAATCATTTTCCTGATTTAGAGCGAGCTGCAGAAGAGGTGGGTTTAAAAAAAATGCCACTTCATGTTGATGATTTAATTGAAATTACTGAAGCCCGTGGTTTGAAAATAAGTTGGTTTACGCGTTTACCTGATAGTGAATATGATAGTAATAACAGCAATAAAATGGTCACCTCTTTTTTTAAACCACCTCGTACGGTTTACTTAAATAAGATACTCAAAAAAAATACCACACGACTTAAATATGAGCTGGCAGTACATATTGGACATAATGTTTTACACAATAGTGATGGTGAAAAAAGCATTATGGTGGCAGGAGAGCGTGCTCAATACGATAGCCAACATAATAAAACTACGTCTTCTAGCCAATTAGACGCACAAGATATTTTGCATGCATGGCGTGATTTTGAATGTAGTTTTTTTGCGGCTGCTTTACTTTGCCCTAAAGTGCCGTTTCGCCAATTGCTTGATCAGCATGGTTATGAAATTGATATTTGTAAAAAAATAGAAGTATCAGAAGCCGTGGTGATGCGACGTATGACCGCGGTTTCTGCTTACCCACATTGGCACTATTTTGATGCTTATGGGCAAGGTAAATTAAGAGCAGTATACAGAGGGAACGGTATTCCATTGCCATGGGGAAATATGACCATTGCGCATGACCCTTGTAAGCATTGGTCTGTTTTTAGAATGTTAGAAAAACAAGCTGAGGGGACGGCGGCACAGTTTTCTATTTTAACGGAAAATGGCGTTGCTAAAATTTATTGTTGTGAATCTATTAAGGTAAAAGATCTTAATGATGCCAGTCACGTATTGTGTACAGGTATTGAGTTAAACTCTGCTATTGATGCTCAAGGGCACGACTCTGTTACGTTAGTGGATGAGTTACAAAGATTATGCGTCGATAATGGTGGATCGAGTAAGATCCCTTCCAAAATTAAGAAAATACTGAATAGTGTTGCGCGTATTCTTAATATTAACTGGATAGCGCGTGGTATTGAGCAAGAAGCGCAACTTATTTGTGTTAGAGGTGCTGTTTGTCCCAGAAAACCAAGCTGTTACTGTAACCAATAAATATCATTCAACATTTAGGTTCTAGGATTTTAATGAAAAATAAACGTATTGTTAAACATACTCTGTTAGTACTTTTAACCATGTTATTTGTATCTGGTTGCGTTAGCTGGCTAGCACCGAATGTAAAATCTGAGTTAGTTGAATTACAAGCTGGTGAGTATCAGCTTGATCCTCAACATGCTGCATTACTTTTTAAAGTTCAGCATTTAGGGTTATCAACTTATGTGGGGCGCTTTAACATATTTGATGCCCAACTTAATTTTGACCCCAAGAACATGGTAGCTGCATCTTTGAAAGCAGTAGTAGACATTAACTCCGTTGATATTAATAATGATGCTTTAAGTGAAACATTACAAAGTGATACTTGGTTTAGCAGCACACAATATCCACAAGCATTTTTTGTAAGTCATACCGTGACACCGGTATCTGATACCGTTTTTAATTTTACGGGAGACTTAACATTAAGAGGGGTAACAAAACCTGTCACGTTTAAAGCAACTTTTCATGGTGGTGCAGATAATTGGCTAACAGGTAACTATACTCTTGGTTTTAGCGCTGTAGGCCAAATTAAACGTTCTGATTTTGGCATGGACAGTTATATACCTATTGTCGGTGATCAGATTGATTTAGAAATATATGCTGAGTTTGTCAAATAGCTTTTTCTTCCTATCGAGTGTGAAGGTATTTAGCAGACTTTTATTGCTGCTTATCCACTATCCAAAGCACTCTTTATATTTAACCTCGATGTCTATACCAATATCAATATCAACCTCTACCTCTAGAACTGTTTTTTATTTTGTATGATTTATGGTGGGCGATAAATTAGATCGTAAAGCATCCTCCTTTAGCTTCTCTCTTTTTAGTTTACTGTAATAACTTATATGCCCATCCATTAATAAATATAAAGCCATATTTTAGATCACACCTTTAATTTATTCTTTAAAATTTAACATAAGACTCTGTTTAATATGAGGTTTATATAGGTTTAGCCTATTGAGAAGGGCGTTTGATGTTGTTTATGTTTTACAGCCTAATAACACATTCCATTTCATAATACGATTAACTTCAAACTTTAAAAAAGTAGCGTTATTTATTTTACTCAACTTAATTTTTGTTTAATAATACTAAAATACTACAAATAAAGTTGGTTATGAAAGAAGCAATTAATTGTAGAAAAGCAGCGCTTAGTAAATAGCGTTAATAAAAGTACTTCAATAAAAGCGCGAGTAAGAATACAAGAATAAAAAAACTCAGCCATTTTATTGAATTTATTGATCACTATAGGAGAAACTAATGAAAATATTAACATTTGGCGAAATGATGTTACGTCTAAAACCGTTAGCATTCGAACGCATCTTACAAACAAATACTTTTGAGGCCGCTTATGGTGGAGCTGAAGCTAATGTTGCAGTTTCTCTGGCATTATTAGGTCATGACGCCGCTTATTTATCTAAGTTTCCTGAAAATCCATTGGGCGAGGCCGCTGTTGGTACGTTAAGAAAATTTGGTGTCGATACCAGTCGAACTTTACGTGGTGGTCCAAGATTGGGCATGTATTTCTTTGAAAAAGGCAATGGAGTTAGAGGTACTGGGGTCGTTTATGACCGAGCAGGTAGTTCTATTGCAACCGCAACGAGTGATGAGTTTGATTGGTCTACTTTATTAAAAGATGTGGGAGTTTTCTACTTTTCAGGCATTACGCCAGCGATTTCAAAAGAGTTAGAAATCGCATTAAAAAGCGCATTAGATTATTGTAAAGTCAATAATATTACCGTGGTCTGTGATTTGAACTATCGTGGGAAAATGTGGAAACCAGCACAAGCTCAAGTGGTGATGCATGAATTAATGCCATTCGTTGATGTCTGTGTTGCGAACGATGAAGACTTTGAAGCCATGTTAGGCATTAAAGCTTTTGATGGCGACCTGTCTAATGGTATCTGCCAAATAGAAGATTTCCGTGAAGGGATGAAAGAAATCACTAAACGTTACCCAAATTGTAAAACAGTGGCGAGTGTCCTACGTGATATTAACTCTGTGGAGCAAAGTGATTGGATGGCTATTTTATACCAAAATGATCAGTTCTATGACACACCGATACATAATGTAAATGTCATGGAAGGCGTCGCTGCTGGTGATGCTTTTGGAGCGGGTCTATTACACGGGCTTGTAAATAAGCTTGAACCACAGGAAACAATAGAATTTGCTATTGCTGCGAGTGTTTTAAAGCTGTCTATTAGTGGTGATTTAAACTTAGTCACTGAACCAGAAATTCGTAATGCCATGCAAAAAGGTGCGAATGCACGATTGAGTCGTTAGTTCGTTTGTTAATAGGTTAATAGATTAATAAACATCGTTGCAATGATGCTTATTAACTAACGTAGCCCGAAATAAAAGCATTGATGTAGCAACGCTATATTGATGCTTTCACACTATTTGATTATCTCATCTCTTCTTTTATTTAAAGCTTAATCACTGTTTTTATTAGATCGTCATTTAGGGGCTAGTTTATAGTCTAAGCGATAGATTTATTGGTATACTTACTTATAAAAGTTATTGTGGACTTAATGAACCATAATGATTGGATTTAGTGTTCCTTTTTTTCTGCTCAGTTATCTTTATGATTCTCCCATAGCAGTATTCTTTAATCATTAATTTAAATTTGGAAAAATTCATGTCTCATCAAATAATCAAAGATCTTAATAATCGTTACACAGCTAAACAGTATGATTCAGCTAAACGTATTTCAGTGGAAGATATGGACGTGCTTAAAGAAGCTCTTCGTTTATCTGCTTCTTCTATTAACGCTCAACCTTGGAAGTTTATTGTTCTAGAAAGTGACCAAGCAAAAGAGCGTTTCCATGATACTTTCGCTAACAAACATCAGTTCAACCAACACCATGCAAAAGAAGCGTCACATACTATTTTATTTGCTCATAACCCTAATTTTACTAAAGACGATTATAGAAAAGTGGTTGATGTTGAAGTTTCTTCCGGTCATCTACCTGCAGAAAGATATGATGCGATGTTAGACGGTGCATTCTCTTTTGCTGAATCAAATACAGATGAAAATGGATTCAATGGTCATTGGACAAAATTACAAACGTATATTGCATTTGGTAATGCTTTGCACGTGCTAGCTCGTTTAGGTATTGATTCTACGCCTATGGAAGGTGTTGATGCAGAACTCATCGGCGAAACGTTTAAAGACGAATTAAATGGTTATGTTTGTGATGTTGCGTTAGCAATTGGTTACCATAAAGGTGGTGAAGATTATAACCACGGCTTACAAAAAGCACGTTTACCTGTTGAAGATGTGATTACTGTTCTTTAATGATTCACTTTAAACAGTGCTGTACAACAGATTTTTACAATACTGTTTTATAATGGAGCCTCATAATAGATCGCTAAATAACATGCTAATATTTTAGAGCTAAAGTGAAGTTAAAAACTGGCTAGGTATTTACCTGGCCTTTTTTATACCTAATTATTTTAGATGGACTTGAACACTGTAAACTCTGGGGGTATGTTACACGCTAGTGATACAAAACCAGATTGTTACAAGTGACTCTGGCTATTTTTATCCATAAAAAATTTTACTTTTCTAATGATAAATTCCATAAATTAAGGTTTCATATGTTTAGTCAATACCAGCAGCAATGTGAAGAATTTATTGTAGCGAATATGAAAACCGATTTAGCTCATGACCTATTACATGTTAAACGAGTGGTGGCATTGGCGACTCAAATTGCTAAAGAAGAACTGGCAGAATTGAATGTTGTTTTACCTGCAGCTTGGTTACATGATTGTTTGAGTTACCCGAAAAACCATGCATTACGATCATTGAGCTCCTTACATGCTGCCGATAAAGCGATTATTTTTTTACGCAGTATTGATTACCCTGAACAGTATTTATTAGCTATTCATCATGCTATTTCTGCACACAGTGTCAGTGGTGGGTTAGTAGCTGATACACTCGAAGCTAAAATTGTACAGGATGCCGATAGGTTAGATGCATTAGGGGCGATTGGAATTGCTCGTTGCATCCAAGTTAGTAGCCAATTACAGCGACCTTTATATTCACCTGAAGATGCTTTTGCGGTAGATCGAGAAGTGGATGATCAGAGGTTTACGATAGACCACTTTTATAAAAAACTATTAACACTAGCTGCTTCAATGAATACTGAGCTCGGTAAAGAGATAGCTCTTCAACGTACTCGGTTTATGGAAAGTTACTTAAAGCAATTAGCGTTGGAAGTTTAAACCTAAACCTAAACCTAAATCTAAATCGAACCCTATACCCGTTACCATTCAAAGTGCAAAATTCAGCAAGCGGTGAAATGAACAGATGCTAGGCAGAAAGAGGAATATCTAATGGGGTAAATCGGCTCTTTCAACAACTAAGGTGTTTACTTCATCGCCTGGTCTCTGGGTCGTTAGCTTGAAAACCAACTCTCCATACAACTTTCGATAAGAACTCGCCATTGTCATTATGTTATGCCTTGATTTGGAGTTTAAGCTCAAAGCTCCTTGAGTGGTAATGGGGATAGATACATATAATACCAATCACACTAATTAAGTTATCTATTTTACTTGTTAAAATAATTTATTTCTTCGTTGTAAATTTCGTAAAGGGAACAACCTATGTGGACTCCCCTGTGTCAACAACAAAATTAATAACTAAGAATAAAGCGCTCACTTATGTACGAGCTCTCATTGAGTAGCTAACTCAG
>NZ_CBRF02000056.1 GCF_000470315.2 Psychromonas sp. SP041 | reverse complement strand
CAGCGAGTAGTTTTAATCGTTGTCTCGCATTGGTTGTCGCATTAATTAATTCAGCAAAATTGTGACTCATATTAGCTCCTTTGTAAGAAACTTAATTAGATCACATATTTATCGGAAATGGTATAACTCTCAAAAAACTGCAGTTTTTTGACTTTCGGGACGCATGCTTCAGCTTGCAGATCTTTTTTGTGTTGATTGTTGGATCGATTATTCAATTGATCATTCGTGTTACAAAGATCAAAAAAAGTAAACCCTAGCACCAGAATCCCTGCAGACTAAAGCCAGCGCCACAAAGTCAAAAAAACAACACCTGCACCGACACGCATTTGGTATAGTGCCACCTTCGCGAATTGCGAAATGGAGACTTTCAACTTTTCTATAGGCATAAAAAAAGAGAGCCTAAGCTCTCTTTTTTGAATATTGTTTAACTAAAAACGTGTAATTATAAATTACGCGATGATAGTAGAAACAACACCAGCACCTACAGTACGGCCACCTTCGCGGATTGCGAAACGTAGACCTTCATCCATAGCGATTGGACCAATTAGTTCAACAACGAACTTAAGGTTATCACCAGGCATTACCATTTCAACACCTTCTGGAAGCTCAACAGCACCAGTGATGTCAGTTGTACGGAAGTAGAACTGTGGACGGTAACCTTTGAAGAATGGAGTATGACGACCACCTTCATCTTTACTTAGTACGTATACTTCAGATTCGAACTTAGTATGCGGCTTGATAGAACCAGGCTTAGCTAGAACTTGACCACGTTCAACGTCTTCACGTTTAGTACCACGTAAAAGAACACCAACGTTCTCACCAGCACGACCTTCGTCAAGCAGTTTACGGAACATTTCAACACCAGTACAAGTAGTTGTAACTGTATCTTTAAGACCAACGATCTCAACAGATTCGCCAACTTTGATGATACCGCGCTCAACACGACCAGTAACAACAGTACCACGACCAGCAATTGAGAATACATCTTCAATTGGTAGGATGAATGGTTTGTCGATATCACGCTCTGGAAGAGGGATATAAGTATCTAGTGCATCAGCAAGTTCAAGGATTTTTTCTTCCCATTCAGCTTCGCCTTCAAGAGCTTTAAGCGCTGAACCAAGGATAACTGGTAGGTCATCACCTGGGAAATCATATTCAGAAAGAAGTTCACGAACTTCCATTTCTACTAATTCTAGTAGCTCTTCATCATCAACCATGTCACATTTGTTTAAGAAAACAACTAAGTGTGGAACACCAACTTGACGAGAAAGTAGGATGTGCTCACGAGTTTGTGGCATAGGACCATCTGTAGCAGCAACAACTAAGATACCGCCATCCATTTGAGCAGCACCAGTGATCATGTTTTTAACATAATCGGCATGTCCAGGACAGTCTACGTGTGCGTAGTGACGAGTTTCTGTATCGTATTCGATGTGAGAAGTATTGATTGTAATACCACGTTCACGCTCTTCTGGAGCATTATCGATTGCAGAGAAATCACGGATGTCGCCACCGAATTTCTTAGTTAATACAGCAGAGATTGCAGCTGTTAAAGTAGTTTTACCATGGTCAACGTGGCCAATTGTACCTACGTTTACATGTGGTTTATTACGTTCAAATTTTTCTTTAGACACAGTGTGTACCTTCTTTATCAGTAAATACCTCTCCACATGCCATCACATGGAAAGGCGTTAGTTTAATTTATTTTTTATTTCGCTTCAATAATTGCGTTAGCAATTTTTTTAGGCGCATCGGCATATTCTAAAAACTCCATAGAATAAGATGCTCGACCTTGTGTTGCTGAACGAACTGCGGTTGCATAACCGAACATTTCAGACAGCGGTACTTTAGCATGTACGATCTTAACGCCACCAGGGCCATCGTCCATTCCATCTATAATACCACGACGACTATTAAGATCGCCAACAACAGTCCCCATCCAATCTTCAGGAGTAGTTACTTCCACTTTCATCACAGGTTCAAGAATTGTTGCATCAGCTTTTAATGCCCCATCTCTAAAACCTATCATACCAGCAATTTTAAATGCCATTTCGCTAGAGTCAACCTCATGGTAAGAACCATTTAATAAAGTGACTCGTACGTCAAGCATTGGATAACCAGCAAGCACACCTTGGTTCATTTGTTCTTCACAGCCTTTGCTCACCGCTGGAATGTATTCTTTAGGGAAAACATTCGCAGCCATTTCATTCACAAATTCAAAACCAGAACCACTTTCCAGCGGCTCTAATCTTAGTTGGACATGACCATAATGGCTAGGTCCTTCGCCTTGACGAATAAATTTACCTTCGATCTCAACCGTTTTACGGATGGTCTCACGGTATGCAACTTGAGGATTACCCACGTTACAGTTAACAGAAAACTCACGACGCATACGATCGACTATAATATCTAGGTGAAGTTCACCCATACCAGAGATCAATATTTGTCCAGACTCTTCATTCGTTTCAACACGGAATGAAGGGTCTTCAGCAGATAGTTTGCTTAGTGCTAGCGCTAATTTATCTTGGTCGGCCTTAGTTTTAGGCTCAACCGCGATTTGAATAACCGGTTCAGGGAAATCCATACGCTCAAGAATAATATTCTGTCCAGCAACACAAAGCGTATCCCCCGTAGTGACGTCTTTAAGACCGATCACAGCGGCAATATCACCGGCGCGAACTTCTTTGACTTCCTTACGTTCGTTAGCATGCATCTGTACGATACGTCCTAAACGCTCTTTTTTGCCTTTAATAGGAATAAAAACTTGTTCACCAGACTTAACTACGCCTGAGTAAACTCGCATAAAGGTTAACGTTCCCACGAATGGGTCAGTAGCTACTTTAAATGCAAGTGCAGCAAATGGTGCATCATCTGAAGCAAGACATTCTATTTCTTGATCGTTGTGTCCGTTGATAGCTTTAATAGCCTCAACTTCTACAGGAGAAGGTAGATAGTCAATAACCGCATCTAACACTGCTTGCACACCTTTATTTTTAAAGGCGCTGCCACACGTTGCTAGTACAATTTCATTATTTAGCGTACGAATACGTAAACCTGCTTTGATTTCTTCTTCTGAAAGTTCACCTTCTTCAAGGTACTTTTCCATCAGCTCATCATTTGCTTCTGCAGCTGCTTCTACTAGTTCTTCGTGCAAAACTTGCGCGTGTTCTAATAGTTCAGCGGGAATGTCATCATATTGAAATGTCATTCCTTGATCTGCATCGTTCCAATCAATCGCTTTCATTTTAATGAGGTCGATAACTCCGCGAAAGTGCTCTTCTGTTCCAATATTCAGATGAATAGGGACACAAGTAGCGCCTAAGCGAGTTCGAATTTGCTCAAGTACAGATTCAAAGTCAGCACCAGTACGGTCCATCTTGTTAACAAACACGATACGCGGAACGTGGTATTTGTTAGCTTGACGCCATACAGTTTCTGATTGAGGTTCTACACCTGACGAGCCACAAAATACAACTACAGCACCATCTAACACACGTAAAGAACGTTCAACTTCAATAGTGAAGTCTACATGTCCAGGCGTATCGATGATATTAATGCGGTGTTGCTCATACTGGTTTTGCATGCCCTGCCAGAAAGTAGTAGTCGCAGCGGATGTGATAGTAATACCACGTTCCTGCTCCTGCTCCATCCAGTCCATTGTTGCTGCACCATCGTGTACTTCACCAATTCGGTGAGATACGCCAGTGTAGAACAATACACGCTCTGTAGTAGTAGTTTTACCTGCATCGACATGAGCTACAATACCGATATTACGGTAGCGCTCAATGGGAGTTGTACGTGACAATGCAATGTCCTTCTTAAATAAAGCTTTGTGCAAATAGAAACGAAAAAGCACAGGCAAAAGCCTGTGCTAATATTTTTCTACCAACGGTAGTGAGCAAACGCTTTGTTTGCATCAGCCATACGGTGAACGTCTTCACGTTTCTTAACCGCTGAACCTTTGTTATCTGCTGCATCAACTAGCTCACCAGCTAGACGTAATGCCATTGATTTTTCACCACGCTTACGAGAAGCTTCAACTAACCAACGCATTGCAAGAGCATTACGACGAGAAGGACGAACTTCTACAGGAACTTGGTATGTTGAACCACCAACACGACGAGATTTAACTTCGACGCTTGGGCGGATGTTTTCTAATGAAACTTCAAAAAGTTCCATTGGATCTTTGCCGCTTTTTTCAGCAGCTGTTGCTAATGCACCGTAAACGATTTTTTCAGCAATAGATTTTTTTCCGTCAACCATTACTACGTTAACGAATTTTGTTAGAACTTCTGATCCAAACTTAGGATCTGGTAGTACTTTACGAGTAGCTACGACGCGTCTTCTTGGCATCTTATTATCTCCGTGCGCTTCAGGATTTTACCCAAAACATATTAAAATTAAATAG
Organism: Psychromonas sp. SP041; assembly: GCF_000470315.2. Lineage (GTDB taxonomy): Bacteria > Pseudomonadota > Gammaproteobacteria > Enterobacterales > Psychromonadaceae > Psychromonas. The sequence continues at coordinate 18,621 of NZ_CBRF02000056.1, read as the reverse complement.
TGTTTGTTTGGCCTTACTTACGGAAAGTATTAAGATTTAGGCTTTTTAGCACCGTACTTAGAACGACCGTTACGACGTGCTGCAACACCTGAAGTATCAAGTGCACCACGAATTGTATGGTAACGAACACCCGGTAAATCTTTTACACGACCGCCGCGGATCAAGATTACACTATGCTCTTGCAAGTTATGGCCTTCACCACCGATGTACGAAGTTACTTCGAAACCGTTAGTTAGACGTACACGAGCAACTTTACGCATTGCCGAGTTAGGTTTTTTTGGTGTAGTAGTATATACACGAGTACATACACCACGTTTTTGAGGACACGCTTCTAGCGCAGGAACGTTAGTTTTTTGAACTTTGTCCTTACGCGGTTTGCGTACCAATTGTGAAATTGTTGCCATTGTTAAATAGCTCCTAATGTGTGTGTGAAAAATCAAGCCCTAAAGATTAGGGTCGCAAGAGTTTACGCTTAATAGAAAGGCGAGTCAATAAATAGGCAATTGTGTTTTTGTTCACAAAACAACAAATATAAAACGCAGGTATAGCACAGGTATATAGTTATCCCCATTAAAGGGATGAAGATATAAAGGGAATAGTATTCAAAGTCGCGAGATTTAAGGAGAAGTTAATATTAACTAAAAAGAGCTTATTACCAAGATAATTGGCTTTTGCATTGAATCGTTAAATTCACAAAAGCAGGATAATCGATTATTTGACCGACATTAACCACTAAACCACGTGCTTCAAGATCATCTTGTAAAACATACAAACGCTGGCTTTCATGCAATTTTAACAGGGTAGACTGTTGTTCAATAGAAGCACTAGCCGCAATAACACCATCACTCATTAATAATAAAATATCGTTATCAGCTAATTGCTTTAAGCAATCATGTAACGAAAAAGTACTTAATGGGGAACTATTAACCGTATGTAATATCATTTAAAAACTCATTAATTGATCTTGCATAGCAAGCTGTAAATTTATTTCATCAGTACTTAACAGCGTCGTTTTAATAACTAATTGTTCTACCGAAATATTTCTTACTGAGAGAGAATCCTGACAAACATAAATTTGTTCAACATCATAAAGCTCAAGCATTTGTAACATAGGTTGAAAATCTTTTTGTAAAATCAAATCAGCTTGATGCTTTGACAATAATTGATAGACACCATCGCCAATGAAAAAAAGGCTTAAAGATTCATTAAACGCAGAAAGTGCTAAGCTAAGATCTAACGCTTCACGTGCATGCGTTGTTCCATGTGGTGGACGTCTATTAACAATACCAATTTTCTTTTCCATATTCATATCCTAAAGTTTCACCAACCTAAAACTGTACCAAACGGTCACAACCAGCTGACAACTCAGCTAACTGCCCTAACCCACTTAATACAAAAGGTGATTTAAGATTATAATTGGAAAGCGCTAATTGTTCGGCTTCCTGTTGATTAACAATACCACGACGTAAAGAAGCAGAAACACACACTTCTAATGGAAATTGATATTCATTAGCTAAATTAGCCCATAAACTCGGTAAATTAACTTCATCGGTTGCAGGGCTAATAAGGTTACTTGCCGTCAATACACCATCAAGATAAAAAAATACGCCACTCATCTTATGCCCTGCTTTTAATGCTGCAGAACAAAATTGATATGCATTAGAGGCACTTTGATGGCTAGCTGGGTTGCCAGTCACTAAGAGCGTAAATTTTGTTACTTGATGGTCAGACATTGTTAACCTTATAGTCTAAATTAAACTTATTTAGACGCTACAAATGCAACAGCTTCAACTTCAACTAATACATCTTTTGGTAAACGAGCAACTTCAACACATGAGCGAGCAGGTGCTAATGTAGCAAAGTATTTACCGTAAACTTCATTGAAAGCAACAAAGTCATTCATATCTTTAATGAAACAAGTAGTTTTCACTACTGTTTCACCAGTTGCACCGGCTGCTTCTAGCACAGCAAATAAATTTTTCATTACTTGTTCAGTTTGCTCTGCAACACCACCTTCAACAATTTCCATTGTTTTTGGGTTTAATGGAATTTGGCCAGAAGTAAAAATCATATCACCGAATTGATTAGCTTGAGAATATGGACCAATTGCTGATGGCGATTGTTCTGTACTAATAATTTTTTTAGTTGTCATTTAAGGCTTATCCTAATCAGTTAATTTTGAGCCTGTATATTGAAGTAGAAGCAAAATAAAAACAACGTGAAATAAGAAAAAACTTAAAATGGGAATACTGAGATTAAACAAAAGAAAATAATTTAAATTAGTAGCTTCGATTATTAGCTTTTGACTTTGGGCCGCTGGCTTTAGCCTGCAGGGGTTCTGGTGTTAGGGTTTATTGTTTTGATTCTTATATCTTTGTATCGTTAATAACGAATTGTGAATTGAGTACCCGACCTAAAAATCAACACAAAAAAGATCTGCAAGCTGAAAACAGGACTCGTAGAACTCCTCCGCTCATGACACTAGGCTATCGCCTAATTCGCCATGCGCCCCGAGTAAACATAACTGCAAGCTAAAACAGGACTCGCAGAGCTCCTCCGCTCATGACACTAGGCTATCGCCTAATTGGCCATGCGCACCTAAAACAACATAATTTAAATTAGTAGTTTCGATTATCGATCTTTTACTTGAAAACACCAAAACAACCACGAAGCGCTACGCTACACGAAGGACACGAAAGAAAAGCTATAATTCATTACCTGTCATTAATCGCCTTTGATTTAATCTTCTTCACCCTTCGTATCTTCGTGGTAAACCGCTTTTGACTTTGTATATTGAATAGTGTTCCTTTGACTCTGGGGCGCTGGCTTTAGCCTGCAGGGATTTTGGTGTTAAGGTTTATTGTTTGTATCTTTGTATCTTTGTATCACTAATGAAGAATGATGAATTAAGTACATCGCCTAAAAATCAACACAAAAAAGATCTGCAAGCTGAAGCATGCGCCCCGAATAACAAAAGCGACAACCAACACAAAAAATACTGCAAGCTGAAGCATGCGCCCCAAGTATACATATCTACAAGCTAAAAATAGGACTCGCAGAACTCCTCGACTAATAAGACTAGGCTATCGCCTAATTGGCCATGCGCCACGAATAACAAAAGCGACAACCATACAATTTAACTTCATAGTTCCGATTATCCTCCTTTTATTTGAAAATACCAAAATAACCACGAAGCGCTACACGAAGGGCACGAAGGGCACGAAGGGCACGAAGAAAAGCTATAATCCATTACTTGTTATTAATAGTTTTTGCTCTCACCTTCTTCACCCTTCGTACCTTCGTGGTAAACCGCTTTTGACTTTGGAGCGCTGGCTTTAGCCTGCAGGGATTTTGGTGTTAGGGTTTATTGTTTGTACCTTTGTGTTTTTATATCTTTGTATCACTAATGAAGAATGATGAATTGAGTACACCATCTAAAAATCAACACAAAAAAGATCTGCAAGCTGAAGCATGCGCCCCGAATAACAAAAGCGACAACCAACACAATTTAACTTCATAGTTTCGATTATCGACCTTTTACTTGAAAACACCAAAATAACCACGAAGCGCTACGCTACACGAAGGGCACGAAGAAAAGAGCAAAAGCACTTTATTCATTACCTGTCATTAATCGCCTTTGATTTAACCTTCTTCACCCTTCGTATCTTCGTGGTAAACCGCTTTTGACTTTGTATATTGAATAGTGTTCCTTTGACTCTGGGGCGCTGGCTTTAGCCTGCAGGGATTTTGGTGTTAAGGTTTATTGTTTGCATCTTTGTATCACTAATGAAGAATGATGAATTGAGTACCCCACCTAAAAATCAACACAAAAAAGATCTGCAAGCTAAAAACAGGACTCGTAGAACTCCTCCTCTCATGACACTAGGCTATCGCCTAATTGGCCATGCGTCACGAATAACAAAAGCGACAACCAACACAAAAAATACTGCAAGCTGAAGCATGCGCCCCAAGTTAACATAACTGCAAGCTAAAAACAGGACTTGCAGAGCTCCTCCGCTCATGACACTAGGCTGACGCCTAACTCGCCATGCGCACATAAAGCAACATAATTTAAGTTAGTAGTTTCGATTATCGACCTTTTACTTGAAAACACCAAAATAACCACGAAGAGCACGAAGAAAAGAGCAAAAACACTTTATTTATTATCTATCATTAACCAACTTTGATTTAACCTTCTTCTCTCTTCGTGCCTTCGTGGTAAACCGCTTTTGACTTTGGGGCGCTGGCTTTAGCCTGCAGGGATTTTGGTGTTAGGGTTTATTGTTTGTATCTTTGTATCACTAATGAAGAATGATGAATTGAGTACCCGACCTAAAAATCAACACAAAAAAGATCTGCAAGCTGAAGCATGCGCCCCGAGTAAACATAACTGCAAGCGACAAATAGGACTCGCATAACTCCTCCGCTCATAACACTAGGCTGTCGCCTAATTGGCCATGCGCCACGAATAACAAAAGCGACAACCATACAATTTAACTTCATAGTTTCGATTATCGACCTTTTACTTGAAAACACCAAAATAACCACGAAGCGCTACGCTACACGAAGAGCACGAAGAAAAGAGCCAAAGCACTTTATTCATTACCTGTCATTAATCGCCTTTGATTTAACCTTCTTCACCCTTCGTATCTTCGTGGTAAACCGCTTTTGACTTTGTATATTGAATAGTGTTCCTTTGACTCTGGGGCGCTGGCTTTAGCCTGCAGGGATTTTGGTGTTAAGGTTTATTGTTTGCATCTTTGTATCACTAATGAAGAATGATGAATTGAGTACACAATCTAAAAATCAACACAAAAAAGATCTGCAAGCTGAAGCATGCGCCCCGAGTTAACATAACTGCAAGCTAAAAACTGGACTCGCAGAACTCCTCGACTAATAAGACTAGGCTATCGCCTAATTCGCCATGCGCACCTAAAACAAGATAATTTAAATTAGTAGTTCCGATTATCGACCTTTTATTTGAAAATACCAAAATAACCACGAAGCGCTACGCTACACGAAGGGCACGAAGAAAAGAGCAAAAGCACTTTATTCATTACCTGTCATTAATCGCCTTTGATTTAATCTTCTTCCCTTTTCGTGCCTTCGTGGTAAACCGCTTTTGACTTTGGGGCGCTGGCTTTAGCCTGCAGGGGATTCTGGTGTTAGGGTTTATTGTTTGTACCTTTGTGTTTTTGTATCTTTGTATCGTTAATGACGAATTGTGAATTAAGTACACCGCCTAAAAATCAACACAAAAAAGATCTGCAAGCTAAAGCATGCGCCCCGAATGAACTTAACTGTAAGCTAAAAATAGGACTCGCAGACTCCTCCGCTCATAACACTAGGCTGTCGCCTAATTGGCCCGACAACCAACACAAAAAAGATCTGCAAGCTGAAAATAGGACTCGCAGAACTCCTTCTCTCATAACACTAGGCTATCGCCTAATTGGCCATGCGCCCCGAGTTAACATAACTGCAAGCTAAAAACAGGACTCGCAGAGCTCCTCCGATCATGGCACTAGGCTGTCGCCTAATTGGTCATACGCCTCGAATAAAAAATATAAAAAACGATCTTAATTCTCAAATTTTAGGTATAAAAAAAGGTGCCGAAGCACCTTTTTTTCTAAAGCAAAATTAATTGCTTATATTCACTACTTACTCACCAAAATCAACGGCGTTTAGTAAGTCAGCTAAGTTTTGCTCAGCTGCTTCTACGTCGATGATCGGCTCTTCAGTTACAGGTTCAAGCTCTTTCGCTTTAGCTGCAGCACGAGTACGGTGATGTGCAAAACCAGTACCAGCTGGAATCAAGCGACCCACGATTACATTCTCTTTCAAGCCATGTAATTGGTCACATTTACCTGCAACAGCAGCTTCCGTAAGAACACGTGTTGTTTCTTGGAAAGAGGCAGCTGAAATAAACGATTCAGTTGCTAGTGATGCTTTAGTAATACCTAGTAACTGGTATTCAAACTTAGCAAGGTTTTTACCTTCAGCTTCAAGTTTACGGTTTTCAATAATAACACGCACAACTTCAGCTTGCTCACCTACTAAGAACGACGTATCGCCGGCATCAGTGATGATACATTTACGCAGCATTTGGTTAACGATAACTTCGATGTGCTTATCATTAATTTTTACGCCTTGTAAACGGTATACTTCTTGTACTTCGTTTGTGATGTAGTTAGCCACTGGGCTAATACCACGTAGACGAAGAATGTCATGAGGAGACTCAGGACCGTCAGAAATAACCTCACCTTTTTCAATCTTCTCACCTTCGAAGATGTTTAGGTGACGCCATTTTTGAATCATCTCTTCATGCACATCGCCATTAGCTTGTGTAATAAGAAGACGACGTTTACCTTTAGTCTCTTTACCGAATGCTAATGTACCTGACACTTCTGCAAGAATCGCAGCGTCTTTAGGTGTACGCGCTTCAAATAAGTCGGCTACGCGAGGTAGACCACCCGTGATATCACGAGTTTTTGAACTTTCTTGAGGGATACGGGCTACCGCATCACCAACTCGTACTTGAGCACCATCTTCTAGGCTTACGATTGCGTTTGCAGCAAGTGCATATTGCGCAATAACTTGTGTACCAGGAATGAAGACATCATTACCTTTAGCATCAACTAGTTTAGCCATCGGACGCATTTCTTTACCAGCACTTGGACGTTGTGCAGGGTCAATAATAACAATGCTTGATAAACCAGTTAGTTCATCAGTTTGCTTGTTAATAGTCACGCCTTCAATGAAGTCCATGAACTCAATCTTACCTTCCACTTCCGTAATGATTGGATGTGTATGCGGGTCCCAGTTAGCAATGATTTCGCCAGCAGTAATTGCAGCGCCATCTTGCTTATCAAGAACAGCACCATAAGGTAGACGGTGATTCTCTTTCGTACGGCCTAATTCATCGATAACGGTTAACTCTGTAGAACGAGAGATAACAACTACTTTTTGATCAGAGTTAATGACGAACTTAGCGTTATGTAATTTAACTTTACCCGTATTTTTAACTTGGATACTGTTTTCAGATGCAGAACGCGATGCTGCACCACCGATGTGGAACGTACGCATCGTTAACTGTGTACCAGGTTCACCGATAGACTGAGCGGCCATAACACCAACTGCTTCGCCTTGACCAACCATGTGCCCACGAGCCAAATCACGACCGTAACATTGTGCACAAGCACCAAAGTCAGTATTACAAGTGATTACTGAGCGAACCCATACTTGGTCAACCGATGCTTCTTCGATTAAGTCACAGTATTTTTCATCAAGTAATACGTTACGTGCGATTAAAACTTCGTTATCAGTACCTGGCTTAATGATGTCACGAGCAACAACACGACCTAGAACACGTTCACGAAGTGGTTCAACAACGTCACCACCTTGAATCAATGGCGTAACTAATAGACCTTCAGTACTACCACAATCTTCTTCAGTAATAACTAAATCTTGAGCAATATCAACAAGACGACGAGTTAGGTAACCCGAGTTTGCTGTTTTAAGTGCGGTATCGGCTAGACCTTTACGTGCACCATGCGTCGAGATAAAGTACTGAAGTACGTTTAGACCTTCACGGAAGTTAGCGACGATAGGCGTTTCGATGATTGAACCATCTGGTTTAGCCATCAGACCACGCATACCAGCAAGCTGACGAATCTGAGCGGCACTACCACGTGCACCCGAATCGGCCATCATATAAACGCTGTTAAACGAATCTTGAACTTCTTCTTCGCCTTTAGCGTTAATGACTGTCTCTTTAGACAGATTTTCCATCATCGCTTTAGCCACTTGCTCATTCGCACTTGCCCAAATATCGATAACTTTATTGTAACGCTCACCCGCAGTAACAAGACCAGCTTGGAATTGCTCTTGGATTTCTAGTACTTCAGCTTCAGCTTCTTCAACTAATACTTTCTTAGCATCAGGAATAACCATATCGTCGATACCAACAGAAGCACCTGACAATGTAGCGTATTCAAAACCGGTATACATTAATTGGTCAGCAAAAATAACAGTGTCTTTAATACCTAGTAAACGGTAACAAGCATTCAACACGTTAGAGATAGCTTTTTTGCCCATGTTCAAATCAACATGCTCGAAAGGAAGACCTTCAGGCATGATTAACGATAAGATCGCACGACCAATTGTTGTTTCAACTAAACCAGTAGTAGATGTACGAGATTTGTCTTCAGCAATATGAACTTGCGTCATACGTACTTTAACAATCGCTTGTAGATCAACAACACCAGCACGGTATGCTTTTTCAGCTTCTTTTGCACTTTGGAAGTACATGCCTTCGCCACGACCATTAATGCGAGTACGAGTCATGTAATAAAGACCTAGTACAACATCTTGAGACGGTACGATAATCGGCTCACCATTTGCAGGCGATAGAATATTGTTCGTAGACATCATCAAAGTACGAGCTTCAAGCTGTGCTTCAATTGTTAACGGTACGTGTACCGCCATTTGGTCACCATCGAAATCGGCGTTGTATGCAGCACATACTAACGGGTGAAGCTGTATCGCTTTACCTTCGATTAAAACAGGTTCAAATGCTTGGATGCCTAGTCTGTGAAGTGTTGGCGCACGGTTAAGTAGCACTGGATGTTCACGGATAACACCTTCAAGGATGTCCCAAACTTCACCACCTTCACGGTCAACTAATTTCTTAGCTGCTTTGATAGTCGTCGCAAGACCTAATGCTTCTAACTTACCGTATACGAATGGTTTGAATAGCTCTAATGCCATCTTCTTCGGAAGACCACATTGATGTAAACGTAACGTTGGACCTACTGTGATTACAGAACGACCAGAGTAATCTACACGTTTACCTAGTAAGTTTTGACGGAAACGACCTTGCTTACCTTTGATCATATCTGCAAGCGATTTTAGAGGACGTTTGTTCGAACCAGTAATAGCTCGGCCACGACGACCATTATCTAATAACGCATCAACAGATTCTTGTAACATACGTTTTTCGTTACGTACGATGATATCTGGTGCAGCTAGTTCTAAAAGACGTTTTAGACGGTTATTACGGTTAATAACACGACGGTATAAGTCATTTAGGTCAGAAGTAGCAAAACGTCCGCCGTCTAGTGGTACTAGAGGACGTAAATCAGGTGGAAGTACTGGAAGTACTGTTAAGATCATCCACTCTGGTTTGTTTGAAGACTGGTGGAAAGATTCCACAAGTTTCAGACGCTTAGTCAATTTCTTACGGCGAGTTTCAGAATTAGTTGTTTCTAACTCTTCACGCATGCCTTTGATTTCGTGCTCTAAATCAAGTTGCTTAAGTAGTGCAAAAACGGCTTCAGCGCCCATCATTGCGTCAAACTCATCGCCCCATTGCTCTAGGTTGTCCAAGTACTCTTCTTCAAGAAGGATTTGGCCACGCTCAAGATCAGTCATACCTGGTTCTACAACCACGAATGATTCAAAATATAGGATACGTTCGATATCACGTAACGTCATATCTAGCATTAAGCCGATACGAGACGGAAGTGATTTAAGGAACCAAATGTGTGCAACAGGTGATGCTAATTCGATGTGTCCCATACGGTCACGACGAACTTTAGCTTGAGTTACCTCAACACCACATTTTTCACAAATAACACCACGATGCTTAAGGCGTTTGTATTTACCACATAAACATTCGTAATCTTTGATTGGACCAAAGATACGTGCACAGAATAAACCTTCACGTTCAGGCTTAAAAGTACGGTAGTTAATGGTTTCAGGTTTTTTAACTTCACCAAAAGACCATGAACGGATCATTTCAGGTGATGCTAAACCGATTTTAATACCATCGAATTCTTTGGTTTTATTTTGTTGCTTTAAAAACTTGAGTAAGTCTTTCACGCTACTCTCCCATAGGAGTTAAAACTAGGCGTCTCAACAATCAAGACGCCACATATTTTTCAACTAAAACGAATTTTAGTTCGATTCATCTAGCTCGATATTGATGCTTAATGAACGGATCTCTTTCAACAATACGTTGAATGATTCAGGCATGCCTGGTTCCATTCTATGGTCACCGTCTACAATGTTTTTATACATCTTAGTACGACCATTAACATCATCCGACTTAACCGTTAGCATTTCTTGAAGAGTGTAAGCAGCACCGTAAGCTTCTAGTGCCCATACTTCCATCTCACCAAAACGCTGGCCACCGAACTGAGCTTTACCACCAAGTGGTTGCTGAGTAACCAAGCTGTAAGAACCTGTTGAACGCGCATGCATTTTGTCATCAACTAAGTGATTCAGTTTTAACATGTACATGTAACCAACCGTCGTTTTACGTTCAAAATCGATACCGGTACGTCCATCAGTTAATTGCAGTTGACCAGACTCTGGTAAGTCAGCAAGACGTAACAATTCACGGATTTCACTTTCATGAGCGCCATCAAATGCTGGTGTTGCTACTGGTAAACCTTTGTATAGGTTTTTAGCTAGACGTAATACAGCTTCGTCATCAAAGTCATTTAAGTCAACATGACAAGGTGCATCACCGAACGAGTAAAGTTTTTGTACGAATTCACGTACTTTGCTGATTTCTACTTCACGTTGATCTTTGATCATACGCTCTAGTTTCTCACCAACACCTTTACACGCTAGACCTAGATGTGTCTCAAGGATCTGACCGATGTTCATACGTGATGGTACACCCAATGGGTTAAGTACGATATCAACTGGAACACCAAACTCATCGTGAGGCATATCTTCTACAGGTACGATGTTTGAAATAACACCTTTGTTACCATGACGACCGGCCATTTTATCACCAGGCTGTAGACGACGACGTACTGCAAGGTAAACCTTAACAATTTTTTGTACGCCAGGTGCTAAATCATCACCTTGTGTAATCTTACGACGTTTAATATCAAACTCTTTATCGTAGTCTGCTTTAACTTCGTCGTACTGCGCATTGATTTGGTCTAAGTAAGTTTGTTTTTCATCATCATTTAATACGATGTCAAACCACTGTGCTTTAGGCATCTGTAATAGACGCGCTTCTTCTTGACCAGCAGAAACTAATAGTTTCAACGCTTTTTCGTGGATAGCTTCTTCTAAGATCTTGAACTTTTCAGTTAAATCTTTCTTAGCTGCTTTCAACTGCATTTCTTCAATTTCTAGTGCACGCTTATCTTTCTCAACGCCGTCACGAGTAAAGACTTGTACGTCAATGACTGTTGCGTAAGTTGAGTTAGCTACGCGTAAAGAGCTGTCTTTAACATCAGACGCTTTTTCACCGAAGATAGCTCGTAATAGTTTTTCTTCTGGCGTAAGTTGTGTCTCGCCTTTTGGCGTTACTTTACCTACTAAGATATCACCTGGTTTAACTTCAGCACCAACGTAAACAATACCAGACTCATCTAGTTTGCTTAACGCAGATTCACCAACGTTAGGGATATCGGCAGTGATCTCTTCAGTACCCAATTTAGTTTCACGTGCAATACATGAGAACTCTTGGATATGGATCGTAGTGAAACGATCTTCTTGAGATACACGCTCAGAAATAAGGATTGAATCCTCAAAGTTGTAACCATTCCAAGGCATGAAGGCAATCTTCATGTTTTGACCAAGTGCTAAATCACCCATATCAGTAGATGGACCATCTGCTAATACGTCACCGCGAACAATTGGCTCGCCAGGTTTACACGTTGGTTTTTGGTTAATACAAGTATTCTGATTAGAACGAGTGTATTTAGTTAAGTTATAGATATCGATACCCGCTTCACCAGCAAGTAGCTCATCATCAGCAACTTTAACAACGATACGAGATGCATCAACGTAATCGATTACACCACCGCGTTTCGCGATAATAGTAACACCAGAGTCAATAGCAAGACGACGTTCAATACCAGTACCTACTAATGGCTTATCAGCACGTAAAGTAGGAACTGCTTGACGTTGCATGTTCGCACCCATTAAGGCACGGTTAGCATCATCATGTTCTAAGAACGGGATAAGTGACGCAGCAACAGAAATGATCTGTTGTGGTGACACATCCATGTAATCGATATCATCAGCACTCATAAAGGTAGTTTCACCTTTATGACGACAAGGAATCATCTCTTCGTTAAGCATACCGTTTTCATCAGTATTAGCAGATGCCTGTGCGATAACGAAAGTACCCTCTTCGATAGCAGATAAATATTCAACTGTATCAGAAGGTTTACCATCGATAACTTTACGGTAAGGCGTTTCCAAGAAACCGTAACTGTTAGTACGTGAGAACGTTGCTAACGAGTTGATAAGACCGATGTTTGGTCCCTCAGGTGTTTCGATTGGACATAAACGACCGTAGTGAGTTGCGTGAACGTCACGTACTTCAAAGCCAGCACGCTCACGAGTTAGACCACCAGGACCTAATGCAGAGATACGACGTTTGTGTGTTACTTCTGATAACGGGTTATTTTGGTCCATGAACTGAGACAGTTGTGAAGAACCAAAGAACTCTTTAACAGCAGCTGAGATAGGTTTTGCATTGATCAGATCTTGCGGCATAGTTGCATCAAGGTCGCCTAAAGATAGACGCTCTTTAACAGCACGTTCAACACGTACTAAACCAACACGGAATTGGTTTTCAGCCATTTCACCTACACAACGAATACGACGGTTACCAAGGTGATCGATATCATCAACTTCGCCATTACCGTTACGGATATCGATCAGTGTTTTCATTACACTTAAGATATCTTCGTTAGATAGAATACCAGGACCTTCATCGCCATCGATAGCAACACGACGGTTGAACTTCATACGACCCACTTTAGATAAGTCGTAACGTTCTTCAGCGAAGAATAGGTTTTGGAATAGACCTTCAGCAGCATCTTTAGTTGGTGGCTCACCAGGACGCATCATACGGTAGATTTCTACTAACGCTTCTAAACGGTTAGTTGAAGAATCAACACGTAATGTGTCTGATATAAATGAACCACAATCTAATTCATTACTGTAGATTGCTTCGAATTTTTTAATACCTGACTGTGCAAGCTCAGCTAATAATTCAAGTGTAAAGATATCATTTGCATTAACAATGATTTCACCAGTTTCGCTGCTGATGTAATCTTTAGCTGATACTTTACCTTCTAAATATTCAAACGGTACTTCAAGCTGCTTAACGCCATCTTTCTCAAGTTGACGGATATGACGAGCAGTAATACGCTTGCCAGATTCAACATAAGTTGTACCTTTACTCACGATGTCAAAGTTGAATTGTTCGCCGCGTAAACGGTCTGCAATCAATGCCATAGTGATCACACCATCTTTAACTACAAACTCAGTTGTATCAAAGAAGATGTCTAGGATTTGTTCAGTAGAGTACTCAAGTGCACGTAACATGATAGTCGCTGGTAATTTACGACGACGGTCAATACGAACAAATAAATTGTCTTTAGGGTCAAATTCAAAATCTAACCAAGAACCACGGTAAGGGATAACACGTGCGTTATATAACACTTTACCCGAACTGTGTGTCTTACCTTTATCATGGTCAAAGAAAACACCAGGAGAACGATGTAATTGAGAAACAATAACACGCTCTGTACCATTGATAACAAAGGTACCGTTTTCTGTCATGAGTGGCATTTCACCCATGTAAACTTCTTGTTCACGGATATCTTTAACCGTGCCTGCTGGCGCATCACGATCATAGATAACAAGACGTAATTTAACACGTAAAGAAGCAGAGTAAGTAACTCCGCGGATTTGGCATTCTTTCACATCAAAAACAGGCTCGCCTAAACGGTAACTTACATATTGTAGTTCCGAGGTACCTGAATAACTAGCGATAGGGAAGATACTGTTAAAAGCAGCTTCTAGACCTACCTCTCCAGTTAAATCGACTTCAATGAATCGTTTGAATGAATCTAGTTGAATTTCCAACAAGTATGGTTTTTCCATCACTTGTGGACGTTTCCCAAAATCCTTACGAATACGTTTTTTCTCAGTATAAGAGTAACCCATGTGGTTCCTTTGCTCGCTGATAAAATTGGTCATAGTTGTCTCACTTGGTTTGAATCTAATGGTATGACAACGGCGGCACATTATTTTGGTGTTAACGATATTTAATGCGGTATGGCTTCAGTTTGAACCTGCTCTTGAGGCGCAGCTTATTTCGCTGACTTTATCGTTTGAAGCAATATGGCAATAACATCATCTTAAGCGTCCGATGACCGTAAAAAATAATGAAAAATCACGGTATCCTATAGCGCAAAAAGGCCGGTGATTAAAAAATCACCAGCCAAAGCTATTTGCATAGCTATTAAGTTAGAAAAACTAACTTATTTAAGTTCAGCAGTTGCACCGATTTCAGCAAGCTCTTTTTGGAAAGCTTCAGCTTCGTCTTTAGAAATGCCTTCTTTAAGAACAGCAGGACAAGATTCAACAGCTTCTTTAGCTTCTTTCAGGCCTAGACCTGTGATAGCACGTACAGCTTTGATTGCTTTAACTTTGTTCTCACCGAAAGCAGTAAGTACTAGGTTAAATTCAGTTTGCTCAGCAGCAGCTTCGCCTGCAGCAGCAGGACCAGCAGCAGCAACAGCAGCAGATACGCCGAATTTTTCTTCCATTGCTTCGATTAGTTCAACAACTTCCATTACAGATAGTTCTGCAACAGCATCAATGATTTGGTCTTTAGTAAGAGACATGAGTCAATTCCTATATATAGATTATAAAATGGTATTACAGCAATTACGCTGCAGATTCTTCTTTCTGGTCGCGAATAGCAGCCAGAGTACGTACAAGTTTGCCCGCTGCAGCTTCTTTGATAGTAGCCATCAGTTTCGCAATTGCTTCGTCGTATGTTGGTAATGTCGCTAAACGGTCGATTTGAGCGGCTTCAATGAATTCACCCTCAAATGCTAGTCCTTTAATTTCAAACGATTCATTAGCTTTAGCAAAGTCTTTTAAAAGACGTGCTGCTGCACCTGGATGTTCGTTTGAAAAAGCAAGGATAGTAGGACCTGTAAACGTATCTGCCAGACATGCAAAGTCAGTACCTTCAACTGCACGACGTGCTAGTGTGTTACGAATAACTCGTAAAAATACACCGTTTGCACGTGCTTTTGCACGAAGTTCAGTCATTGCACCTACTGTTACACCGCGTGAATCGGCAGTTACAGCAGACAGAGCGCCTTTAGCAGCTTCGTTGACTTCAGCAACAATAGCTTGTTTGTCTTCGAGTCTTAATGCCATTTGGTTTTACTCCTGGATTCCACTAGGTTTTACCCTAGATAAACACCCTCATCTAATGATGAGGCACTATTTTGGTTACGGATCCAGTAGAATAATCTTTCTGGGGTCCGGTACCGTCTACGCAGGAAATTAAGTTAAATCAAAAAATTTAACACCTACGGTCTAAGAAGAGACCTAAGGCCCTCCAAAGTAAGGTCGCATATTATACAAACAATATGCAACCTTGTATAGTCACTTGATGATTAATCATCAAATGACTACAAAAAATTACGCTACTACAGTAACTAGAGTTGCTTGGTCAACTTTAAGACCGGCACCCATAGTTGTAGATAGAGAAACTTTCTTGATAAATTGACCTTTAGCGCCAGATGGTTTTGCTTTTTTAAGAGCAATAATCAAAGCTTCTAGGTTTTCTTTAATTTGTTCAGCAGTAAATGTCGCTTTACCGATAGTAGAATGGATAATACCATTCTTGTCGTTACGGTAACGAACCTGACCAGCTTTAGCATTTTTAACTGCTTCAGCAACGTTAGGTGTAACAGTACCAACTTTCGGGTTAGGCATTAGACCACGTGGACCTAAGATTTGACCTAATTGACCAACAACACGCATAGCGTCTGGTGATGCAATTACAACGTCAAAGTCCATTTCGCCAGCTTTAACTTTAGCAGCAAGATCGTCCATACCAACGATATCCGCACCAGCAGCTAGAGCAGCTTCTGCGTTAGCGCCTTGTGTGAATACAGCAACACGAACTTCACGTCCAGTACCGTGTGGTAATACAGTTGCGCCACGTACGTTTTGATCACTACGACGAGGATCAACACCTAGGTTAACTGCAACATCAATGCTTTCGCTGAATTTAGCTGTTGCGAACTTTTGTAAAAGTGCTACTGCTTCATTGATATCGTATTCTTTAGTTGCGTCAACTTCAGCGCGTATAGCTGTCATGCGTTTAGATAATTTAGCCATTGTATTAACCCTCTACTTCCAGACCCATAGAACGAGCAGAACCCGCAATACAACGTACCATCGCTTCAAGATCGGCACCCGTTAAATCAACTTCTTTCGCTTTAGCGATTTCTTCAAGTTGAGCAACTGTTACTTTACCTACTTTGTCTTTATTAGGTACAGCAGAACCAGATTTGATGCCAGCAGCTTTCTTAAGTAAGTAAGATGCAGGTGGAGTCTTAGTTTCGAATGTGAAAGAACGGTCAGCATATACTGTAATTACTACAGGAACTGGAGCGCCTTTTTCTTGAGATTCTGTTTTTGCATTGAATGCTTTACAGAATTCCATAATATTAACACCGTGTTGACCAAGTGCAGGACCAACTGGTGGTGACGGGTTTGCCATACCAGCTGAAACTTGCAGCTTGATATATGCGGTTACTTTCTTAGCCATGATATATTACCTTTATTTGGGTATAACGCTGAAAAAACAGCTTCCCAGTTAATACGTAAGTGACTGCATTATTGCAGCCTACTAGCACCAATTAGATTTATTATCTTAATAATAAAATAACAAATAAAATGGGCGGCGAATTATAACTGTAACGCTACCTGCTTCACAAGGTCTTTTGTTGTTTTTTTAGTCAAATATAACTTTATTCGTCTGTTAAAAACAAAAAAGCCAATAAGGCGGACCTTATTGGCTTTTTTAGCAGTCTAACCAAGCGAACTCGCTTTAGTTAACTAGTCTTTTTCAACTTGAGAGAACTCAAGCTCAACTGGCGTTGCACGACCAAAGATAGAAACCGATACTTTTAAACGGCTCTTATCGTAGTCAACTTCTTCAACAGTACCAGAGAAGTCAGCAAATGGACCGTCAGTAACACGAACCATTTCACCTGCTTCAAACAATGTACGAGGACGAGGTGTATCATGCGACTCTTGTAAACGATTAAGAATGTTGTCCACTTCTCTTTGAGAGATAGGCGCAGGACGTTCTTTAGTTCCACCAATAAAGCCCATAACACGGTCAATACTTTTCACTAAATGCCAGCTATCATCATTCATAGCCATTTCAACTAAAACGTAACCAGGGAAGAACTTACGTTCACTCTTACGTTTTTGTCCAGCACGCATTTCAACAACTTCTTCAGTAGGTACTAAGATTTCGCCAAAGTGCTCTTCCATTTCATTTAAACGGATGTGCTCTAATAATGTTTTTTGAACACGGCCTTCATACCCAGAAAAGGCTTGAACGACATACCATCTCTTTTTTTGAACTTCTTCAGTCATAATAAACCCTTAAATAGAGGTAGTGATAAACGAAACGACACGAACAAATATGCCATCAAGACCCCATAGCACTAAACCAACAATCGTTGATACTGCTAAGATGATTAATGTAGTTTGCACTGTTTCTTGGCGAGTTGGCCAAACAACTTTACGTACTTCAAGACGCGCATCTTTAGCAAAGCCAATAAATGTT
The DNA here is from genome assembly GCF_000470315.2 of Psychromonas sp. SP041. Classification (GTDB taxonomy): domain Bacteria; phylum Pseudomonadota; class Gammaproteobacteria; order Enterobacterales; family Psychromonadaceae; genus Psychromonas. Next base: position 965 of record NZ_CBRF02000056.1, on the reverse strand, counting down.
TTGCCTTTTTCAGTAAATGCAGCAGAAACAACTGCTAAAGCAGCTAAAACTAAAAGTATTGCCACACGTAATACAACATGTGTTTCTTCACCATATAAATAATTACCAACAATCACTGTTGCTAATAATAAAACGGTGATAGTCCATTTCAGCCCATCAAAAGAGCTTTTGCTGTTTTCAGAATTTACTGTAGTCATAACGCATTGTATCCACTGTTAAAATTAATAGTACCGTTCTTAGCATCAGTTACTAAGTGGTAAAACAACCACCTAATATAAGCGATTGTTTAATAGGTGAAAGATTTCTTTTACATTAAGCAAAATCGTCACCCTAAAATAAAGGACGTAAGTATAAGGATTTTTCTGTCTTTTGTAACCTGATTATCTACAAAAAGAGTGATTCTTATTGATTAAACACAAACAAAGCCATCGCAACCTCTCTATCGCCCTATAAATAACACATAAAATAGTAAGGTTTTTGATAGATTTGTCTAAGTTGATAAATATTTTGAACTTGGGTGAATGGCGAATCAAGTAAAATATTAAGAGTGTAGAATAACTCCACGAGTCCTGTTTTTAGCTTGTAGGTTTGTTATTTCGAGGCGCACGCTTCAGCTTGCAGATCTTTTGTGTTTAACGTTAATAATAAGCTTCGCATTATTCATTCCCTAATACCAAAACTAAAATCAACACACACACCCTGCAGGCTAAAGCCAGCGCCCCAAAGTCAAAGGCACCCTATTCAATATACAAAGTCAAAAGTACTTGAACTCGGGCGCATGGCGAATTAGGCGATAGCCTAGTCTTATGAGCGGAGGAGCTCTGCGAGTCCTGTTTTTAGCTTGTAGGTTTGTTATTTCGGGGCGCACGCTTCAGCTTGCAGATCTTTTGTGTTTAACGTTAATAATAAGCTTCGTATTATTCATTCCCTAATACCAAAACTAAAATCAACACACACACCCTGCA
>NZ_CBRF02000055.1 GCF_000470315.2 Psychromonas sp. SP041 | reverse complement strand
GTCTACTTCATCGTTGCTTTACCAATCGTTTAAGAAACACTAAACATCGCTAACTAAATATCACAGCAAGCGCCTTGAATTAAACAATTTCTGCTATTCAGAATGGCATTGCTGTTTACATTATTTAAAAGCTCACTTCGGTGAGCTTTTTTGTTTTTAGTAAAATAAAAAATAATTATTTATAGATGAATAAGTCGTCTACTTCATCGTTGCTTTACCAATCGTTTAAGAAACACTAAACATCGCTAACTAAATATCACAGCAAGCGCCTTGAATTAAACAATTTCTGCTATCCAGAATGGCATTGCTGTTTACATTATTTAAAAGCTCACTTCGGTGGGCTTTTTTGTATCTGGTGTTTTACTATAGAAATCGGTCTACTTCATCCTTGTGTTCTCATTTGCTTAATAAGCAATTAAACACCGTACAAACTCCTTTAGCTGATATGAATAACATGCTTTATTTGAGTAATTAAATTCATTTCTTTGTTGATTTTATTACCGCCTTTAGCGTGTAAAAGTTGATTTACCTCCTTTACCGTGTAGAATGGTTTTTACTTGTTATAGCGTGTAAGGTTTGACGATGAAAATTACCAATACAAAACAATTGAGTGCTTATTTAAAAGATGTTCGTTCAGATGAAGGGTTATCTCAGAGCGATATCGCTAATAAAGTGGGGATTCGTCAGGATACAGTATCGAGCTTTGAACTAAGACCTGACTCCACTAAAATGGAAACCTTTTTTAAGTTACTTTCTGCGCTAGACTTAGACTTTGAAATTACCCCTCGAAAGACTAAAAATGAGCAAGATAATTCAGGCTGGAAAGAGGAGTGGTAATGGCTATTCTAGATGTTTACCTTAACGGATATTTGGTTGGAGAGTTTAAAAAATCAGGAAGTGGGGCTCATTCTTTCCAATACAATAACGAATGGTTGAACTTGAAAGGTGCTCGTCCTATTTCATTATCCATGCCCCTTTCAAAACAACAATATAGTGGCGATGTTGTTTATAATTATTTTGATAATTTATTACCTGATAACTTAGAAATTAGACAAAGAATTATTACTCGATATAGATCGAATTCATCATTACCATTTGACTTACTATCGTCTATTGGTAGGGACTGTGTTGGGGCTTTACAATTGCTACCTAAAGGCATCAAGCCGACTAATGTTAAAAATTTAGAACACAAAGTTTTGTCTGATAAAGAGCTTAATCAAATTATATCTGGGTATCTTGCTGATATGCCACTTGGCATGATTGAGGAAGAACAAGACTTCCGAATTTCGATTGCAGGTGCGCAAGAGAAAACAGCTTTACTGAATATTAACCAACAATGGTGCCTTCCTTTAAACTCGACACCTACCTCGCACATCATTAAATTGCCTATAGGGAAAATACAAAGCCACTCTTACTCTCTAGACATGTCGGATAGTGTAGAGAATGAATACTTGTGTATGTTGTTACTACAAGCTTATGGTTTATCTGTTGCTCGATGTGAGATATTACCGTTACAAAATATGACTGTGTTATCTGTTGAACGCTTTGACCGTCAATATTCAAGTGATAAAACATGGTTGATGCGCAGGCCACAAGAGGATTATTGCCAAGTATTTAATACGCCTTCAGCTTTAAAATATGAAAACCAAGGTGGGCCTGGTATTCAGCAAATCATGAATCACCTGTTAGGCTCAAAAAATGCCGCTAAAGATAGATCTGATTTCATGAAAGCTCAGGTCCTATTTTGGTTAATGGGGGCATCTGATGGCCATGCAAAGAACTTTTCAATCTTTATATTACCTGATGGTCAATTTCAGTTAACCCCTTTCTATGATGTGTTGTCAGTATTTCCTGTGGTCAATAAAAAAGGGTTAGATATACGTCAAATAAAATTGGCGATGGGCTTAAAAGCGACAAAGGGAAAGAAATATCATATTAATAAAATTTACCTTCGTCACTTTTTAGAAACAGCAAAACAAGTTGGATTCGATGTCTCCAAAATGGAAGAAATAATCAGTGAAATTAAAGAAAAGACTGAGCAAATCATTAATGACATAAGGCTGAGGCTTGCTACAGATTTTCCTACAAACATCTCAGAAAGTATATTTTCAGGCATGCTAAACCAGCTTAAAAAATTATAAAATAAATTTCAATTGTTGAGTGGTGCTGTTGTTTCTAAGTTCGTTTTTTATTTTTCATTATGGGTGAGTCTATTCGCTATTGAATAACTGTATAAAATATAACTCGTCTACTGCATCGTTGCTTTACTATTCGTTTAAGAAACACTAAATGCCGTAAATTAAACATCACAACAAAACACCTTGAATTAAACAATGTCTGCTATCTATCATGATTCGTATCAAGAATCTAAAAGCTCACTTCGGTCAGCTTTGTTGTCTCTGAACCTGAAATTCCGCAACTTTTGTCATGCATCATCAGATGGAAACGAGTAACGTGTTGTTATCAAAAAGTTATATCTAAAGGATATTACAACAATGCATTATCAAGCGCGTTTTCATCAATTATTAAATTATATCGATTCTCACTTAGATGAAGACCTAACGGTAGAAAAGTTAAGTCATATTGCCTGTTTATCTAAATATCACTTCCACAGGCAATTTTCTTCTCTTTTTGGTATCTCTGCATTTGCTTATATTAGACAGGCTAGAATGAAGCGAGCTTCATATCAATTGGCTTTTAAAAAAGAGATGAGAATTGTTGATATAGCAATAGCGAATAATTATGAGAGTTCAGAAGCATTTTCTCGCGCTTTTAGTCAGTCTATTGGTCAAAATCCATCTCAGTTTAGAGAACAACCAGATTGGATCCCATGGCATGAAAAATACCAACCGTTCAAAAAAATGCGAGTTCAACGGATGCAATCATATCAACCTCTATATCATGTTGACGTTGTGAGTATGAGTGAAATAAAGATCGCTGCTTTAGAACATTTAGGCCCTATTGAATCACTTGGTAATACGATTAAACATTTTATTCACTGGCGCAAAAATAATAGGTTATCACCTAAGGTAAGTAGAACATTTAATATTATTTATGATGACCCCGCTGTCACTGAGCCAGACAAATACCGCTGTGAAATTTGTGTCTCAATTAAATTGGATGTAAAGCCAAATGATCAGGGCGTTTTTGCAAAAATAATACCAGCAGGTCGGTGTGCGGTTATTCGACATATTGGTTTTGAAGATACCATTAATAAAGCGATAACTTATTTATATTCAGAGTGGCTTGCCGAAAATGAAGAAGAGTTACGTGATTATCCACTCTTTTTTGAACGAATCAGTCTGTTCCCCGATGTTGCAGAGTGCGAGGTCATTACAGATATTTATCTGCCTTTAAAATAATTATATAAACAATATGAATGGTATCAATAGGTTAAATGATAGTCTCATAAGTAATCCTCATAAGTAATAGTCCAAAATTATTTTGTAATATTAACAATAAACTTAAGGCATTATGATGAAATTAAGCTTCGTATTATTAAGTCTTATGATCGTTTTTCCACTCCTTGCTCAAATCAAAAAATCACATGCAAATCAATTGGTCGAACCATCAAATAAGTTTTTTTCTCTTAAAGAGATAAAAAATGCAGATAGCAAAGAGTTAACGCCTTTGCAATATACACAGGCGAGTGATGATACCACTTTGGCGTTTCGCACTTATTTGCCACTGCAAGCTAACGCGATATTAATATTTTTCCATGGGGCAGGTGCCCATAGCGGACTTTCCTATAATCATATTGGTGTGGGGTTGCGCGATGAGTTTAACATTGCCGTGTATATGCCAGACTTAAGGGGACATGGAAGCTCTGATGGGCCACGAGGTGATACGCCCAGTGATCAACAAGTTTGGTTAGATATTAATACAATGGTTAAACATGCTCGAAGTCAGTATCCTGATTTGCCTCTTTTTATAGGCGGTCACTCTGCGGGAGCTGGCCTTGCAATTAATTATTCCAATTGGGAGCAAAGAGACGTTATCGATGGTTACGTATTTCTTGCCCCTTATTTTGGTTTTCGTTCAGAAACTAGTTACGATAAAACTGAAAATGGTGGATATGAGTTTTCTAGCGTAAGTGTTTCAGACTTTGTCATAAACAGCATGAGTGGCGGGCTATTTCTAGGCCACTCAAATGCGGTTAAATTTAATTACCCTGATAGTATTTTAGAAAAGAACCCTAAAATAGTCACATTTAATACGGTCAATATGTCAAAAGCAGTCACGCCTTACTCTCCTGATACTCAACTCTCTAAATTACAGCAATTCGGACTGTGGATTGGAAATAAAGATGAAGCGTTTGATCCTGAAAAAGTTATTCAGTTTGCAAAAGACAATAGTGCACCGAAAGCAAATAAAGAAATAAAAATCATTGAGGAGGCAAATCACTTTTCTATTATTTTAGACGCTTCTAAGTTAATGGGCTCATGGATAACGAGTGTTATCCAGTAAATCAAATATGGCGCTGATGATTAGTCTGACCTTAACCACAACGTCTTGTCTTATAAAGAGCTTAATCAGTCATTTCGCTTTAGACGTACTACATGATGTTCTGCTTGTTAATGGTATAAATCGGCTACTGCATCATTTGTTTAAAAAGAAGTTTGTTTGTATTTGATAACTGGGAATAATATTAATTATTTTGTATAAATAACCTAAAGGCCAAAGAGTTAACTTTCTTTTTTCTATTAAATAATCACTATGTTTTTAAGTCGCTATGGGGCACAAAGCTCATTAGAATGTTTGTCCTATTATCGGTTGGAATACCCAATTTATGCTTATTTACTCTCAATAGAGAGTAATAGCAAAAGGGATAATCTAACTCCAGAGATTTTGAGATTGCAGATAAAAAAGATGATTTTATAAATACCCTCCATAGTGATTTAACTGAATATATAGCACTATGCTTTTGCCATATTTCCGCTGTAAATATGGAAATTTGCACAGGCTTTTCAATGACAAATAATTTATTTTATCATTAAGTGCTTGATTGAAAATAAAGTTATAGTAATGTCGTCATTTAAAAATCATTAGAAAGCTACCATGTTTCCTACAGAATTATTACTTTCTGCTATCTAATGCGCTGTTATTGGGGTTTCTAGCTTAACTCTACCTTGACTTTCTGATACAAGTAAAAAGACATCTAGGAAATCTGTATTTTATTTTGATTCAATATTTATTACTACTTAATAAACACACGTCGTGTTGACTAAAGGAAATAGTATGAACAAGCAAGTGCACCTTAAAAAATTCAAAACTAATGAACTTATCTTTAATGAAGAAGAAACTGTAGTTATTCTTAAATTCATTTTCAAAAATCAACATAACAATATTGATTTACTTAATATAACTGATCCTGTACGAGAATTTGCACAAGCTTTACTTGTTGAAGCTGTTGATTCTTCTTATGCATTTGGCTTTGTAGATGCTCTATTCAGATCAGTGACAAACCCAAGGGCAGGCGCAAAGAAGGTATTAATTAAATTTGGTAAAAAAGCATTAAAGCATTGGTTTAAACATGCTAACGCTCAAGATTTAATGTCTATAAAAATTTATGACAAAGTACGTGAACAACTTGCATGGAAATTTGGACGTGTATTGCTTTTGCATGTTAATGGTGTTGCCAAACTAAATGAAAACCATTTTGGTATGCTCGCGTTTAATGGCTCTGATAACAATATTGTTTGGGGGTAAAAGTGAAAAAATCACTATTTATTTTAATCCCGTTATCTTTTCTTATTATATATTCAATAATGGCAGTGTATTCACTATCTGAAAGCGACGTTGAAGATATCATTATTTGTGGTACGAATGATGATACTCATTATATTCCAGATAAAGCATGTGAATTGTACCTCTTTAATTTTAGAACTTCAGAAAATGATATTCAGTCCTTAGAATCAGGAGCTGGGTTAGCATTTTTGTTTGAAATTCAAGACGTAAATAAGCGATATCTTTACCTTGAACATTTTTTGTCTAAAGGTGCCTCAATTGATGCATTGAGTAAGGTTGATGGCCTTTCACCTTTGCATGCAGCAATATTACTTAACGACGTTAGACTTGTTAAGTATTTAATAGATAAGGGAGCAAACACAAATCAAATCGAAGGAAATGATGAATTAACTCCTTTAACTTTTCTACAAAAGCTCGAAAAAAATAATAAACTCATTGATAGAACTCCTATAGCTAATGTTTTAACTTCTATTTATTCTAAATCCCAATAACAAGTTGCTCAAACGGACAAATAACAGTCGGCTGCGCTTCGCGTATTATAGCCAACCATTATTTGCCCCTTCGCAAAGCGTTATATTTAAGGAGTTGTACATGAAGTTTTCAGGTAAATCAGTACGAACATTAACTAAATTCATGAAAGTAGCTGGCTCTGCAATTAGGGTGAGGCTTGCTGTTAACTTGTTAAATATTCCCCAAGAGCGTCTGTTGGAACTTGGTTTTGATGAAAATCTGATTGCAGGTGATTACTTAATTCCGACAGTATTAGGAAAATATACTGGTTTTAATGCTAATGGTGATATTAAAGTTCGAAAAGATCTACCTTTAGAGCCTGAATCGGTTATGTTTTATGGTTCATCAAGGGATTGGCATGGTGGAATACATTCAGGGATTAGAACTAGAACCATGAATAAATATCCTCGTGAAAATATTCCTGCTCCCTCTGAAACTTTCGAGATAATAGCTCTAAATGGTGCTTTGTTTTTATCTTCATCTGAACTAAATCTCGATGACAAAGATGAGACCAGAAATGTCCATGTTACAAATGTAATGCTTGAATGTTTTTCAGAGTTTGAAATATATGATGTACAGAAAGAAAAAATTATAGGTCCCAAATTGAAACGATTACAATGGGACATTTTACCTCCTGGTGAATGTCCATGGGATAAAGCAAAGCCTATTGTTTTAAAAAGAGCTGAGCATTTAGAAGAAAAAGATAAGAGAGTTATAGAACATAGAATGAAAATTATCTCTAGAAGAAAACCTGATTTTTTAGCAACTGGTCGTGCTGGGTTTAGTGGATATTTTGTTTACGGGTTTAAAGACCAAGATGTATATGTTCTAGAAAGTATGGAATTAGATAATGCGATTTATGTGTTTAACAGTGAATGGGAAAAGATATCACAATTAACGAAAAACCAGATAATTAATAGTGATTTACCACATGACAGAATAATTCATAACAAAAAATGGAATTTATCTGTTGGTCGTGCAATTTCAGGAAAATAAATATAACAAGAAACTAAGGCTATCCATGGCTGGCTCCCTTTGGTGGGGGCTAAGTGACTCACGACTTTAGCCCTAATATCACCCAATAAACCTGATACTTTTTATTGTTAGACTGTTATATCTAAACAGAAATGAACACCGATTATTATTAACAATATACTTGACCTTTACCAAACTAAAACCAATAAAAGCCAAGTGCCATTCTTTTATTTTTGGCTCATCCTTTCTTCCAATACCAACTTTAAATTATCGCTATTAGTCCCTCTTTTATAAGCATTATTTATTTATCTTTTTATTAAATACAGTAATTGCTAATCACTATATTCTTGTCTATATTGAAACTGTTCTTTTCCCTTTAATTGGATGCCAACCTTGCCTAATAAATCAATCTCTTGTTCTTTTGGTACCTTACTTGGCTATGCGCCAGGTGGTGTTGCTGCGTATTCTAGTGACTATGATAGTGCTAGTGATGTTGAGTATCCTAAACGTAGTGCTTTTCGTAGTTATGTGGATGGCATTTATATGGGCTATAAGTGGCAATGCGTTGAGTTTGCTCGTCGTTGGATGTATCAAAATAGTGGTTATATTTTTGATGATGTTTCGATGGCTTATGAAATATTCAATTTACGTTCGGTGCGCGATATTGCGTCTAATACACGTTTGCCACTACAAGCTTTTGGTAATGGCAGTCAACGTCACCCGCAACCGGGTTGTTTGTTAATTTGGGAGCAAGGTGGCGAGTTTGAAGAAACAGGGCATGTTGCCATTGTCACTGAAGTGTTCGCCGATAAAATCCGCATTGCAGAGCAAAACCTTGACCATGTTAAGTGGCCAGAGGGGCAAAACTATAGCCGTGAATTAGCGGCGACGATCAGTGAAGATGGCGAATATTGGGTAGCTTGTTCATTTAATGATGCGTTGATTTTAGGGTGGATGATACAAACTGACGATGACACTGATGCGGAAATAAGTGAAGAAACTGATAAGCAGTTGTTTTCTTTATCTAGCCATCATGTCAAGCCTGCATCAGGGCAAAAGAAGTCTTGGTTAAATGTCGCCAACAAAGATGAAGCGGCTTATGTCAAAGCATTGCAAGGGCATAAGCTAAGTGCGGCGTTTGCTGATGAATATCGTTATTATGTTTTGTCTGAAACAGCGGAAGATGCTTTACGCCGAGCGACCAATGAGCTGCATGGTTTATTTATGCACGCTACGGATTATGTGCTTGATAACGAACATCTATTAGAAAAATTTAATTTACCACGTGCTTTATTACCTAAGATCCGCCAATCCTGGGATAACCGTTTAAACCAGCTGATCACCAGTCGTTTTGACTTTGCGATGACAACGCAAGGTTTGAAGGTTTATGAATATAACTGTGACTCTGCGTCATGTTATATGGAAGGGGCTAAAATTCAGGGGAAATGGGCAGATCATTATGGTGTTCATGAAGGTGAAGATGCAGGTAAAGATCTGTTTAATCAGCTGGTGAAAGCATGGCAAAAAAGTCAGGTAAAAGGGCTGATACATATTCTTCATGATGATGATCCTGAAGAGAAGTATCATGCTTTATTTATTCAACAGACCTTAAAAGCGGCAGGTATTGATAGTCGTTTGATTGAAGGAATTGATTCTTTAATTTGGGATGAGTCAGGCAATGTGGTTGATGCGCAAGGCGAGGTATTGCATTGGGTTTGGAAAACCTGGTCATGGGAAACGGCACTGGACCAAATTCGCTTAGAATGTGAGTCAGATGATGCGTCGTCAGAGAGCTTTGAGCCTTTATCTAAAAAAGGTAAAACGCCACGACTTGCTGATGTGTTACTGCATAAAAACATTATGATTTTTGAGCCGTTATGGACGTTAATTCCAAGCAATAAAGCGATATTACCGGTGTTGTGGTCGTTATTTCCGAATCACCCATTATTGTTACATGCTGACTTTGAATTAAATGAAGATTTACAAGCCAGTGGTTATGTTAGTAAGCCGATTGTTGGCCGTTGTGGGGCGAATATTCAGTTAGTTGACCACGCGCAAGATGTGTTGGACGCAACGGACGGACAGTTTGCCCATCAAGACAATATTTACCAATCGCTATTTCCATTACCGTTGGTTGATGGTTATTACGTTCAAGTTTGTACGTTCACTGCGGCAGGTAAGTATGCAGGTAGTTGCCTGCGTGTGGATTCGTCGATGATTATTAGTAAAGACAGTGATTGTTTGGCATTACGCTTTGTGAATGATGAGGCGATTTTGTTGCAATAAAAAATCAGTAAGCTGTTAATACCAAAAGAATTAATAAGGTGATCATTCTTGCTGGTTAAAATCACCCCTAACTGCGTTGTGAGTTTTGAAGTGAGAACAACTATCTCCTACAACTCACGCCTTATTAGTGTTAATTTTTCCTGCGCAATCTCTGATCACTTATTTAATTCCATTGGTATAACTATCAGTAAGCTAGTACAAGTAGATTACTGATAGTTAGTCGCTTACTGATGTTGTTTTTTTAAACTCACATTGTTGATCTGACTTTCTTTATTGAAAGTCTTCGTGAGCTTTGTAATGCTAATTATTTATTAAGTTCTTTCATGAAATGCATAATATATTTTGCGATTTCAACTGGTTTTTCTTCCATCGCAAAATGACCTGCATCGATTAAATGAAGCTCTGCATTGGGTACATCTTTTAAGTAAGCTTCTGCGCCTGCTGATATAAAGGCAGGATCATTTTTGCCCCAAACCAATAACGTCGGTGGTTGTTTCTCACGTAAAAATGCTTGCCATTTTGGGTAAGCTAATAAGTTATTGTAATAATCTTGCAGTAACTGTACTTGGATAACGCGTTGTTGTTCGGTCTCTAAAAAATGTAGTGCGTGAGTCCAGCTATCAGGGCTCATGATCGCTTCTTTACCTTTAACATCACGTAAATATTGCTTATCTTTAATGCCTTGTACACCAGTAAAATCATAAAGCTTTTTAAACATCTCTGGAGATGTATCTTCATGTGCTTTTTTGAAAAAGGCTTGGCGTGGTGGTGTTAACCCTTCTAAATAAGCATTCCCATTTTGTGCTATCAGCGCAGTCACACGATCTGGTTGTTGCATCATTAAACGAAACCCAACTGGCGCACCAAAGTCTTGCATGTAAACAGTGTAATGTTTAATACCCAGTTTTTTAACAAAGCCATCCATCACGTCTGCTAATAAATCAAATGTGTATGGGTGTTCTTTAGGATCGGGTTTGTCGCTGTATCCTGACCCTAGGTTGTCTGGCACGACAATATGAAACGATCCTGATAGTAGTGGAATGAGGTGGCGGTACATGTGTGAAGAAGAAGGGTAACCGTGTAAAAACAGAATAGTAGGGTTATCTGGATTACCCGCTTCACGGTAAAAAATGTTGTTTCCGTCAACGTTAACGGTGCGGTAATAGGTAGTTTCTGGCCAAACGGCTTGTTCTGCTAAGGTTAAAGGGCTGGCGAATACGGTAAGCAAAATAAGAAATTTATAAATTATTTTCATGTTATTTTCTCAGCATTAGTTAATTTAATAGGTTAATTGATGATGGTGATTTAAGGTGATAAGTAAATAGAGGTGGACAGATCTGTTTACTTGTTTGCGATAGTGGACGTTGAATGATATTTTGTCAAATAAAACCTAATCCAAATTTATCTTTGTTGGAAACGCTTAAAAAGCAGATTAAAAGCAATTAAAAACCCAGCTAACCTTTCTCTTTAATTATCAGAAAAACATATTTATTTATTCAATGGATTAATTACTCTATTTTCAATATTTTTGTGTGCTAATAAGCGCTTCTTAATCTATTGTATTGTTTATTTATTTTTTTAACTTAGCCTTAAACAGAACCGTTAATTTTACCATCAGGTAGGTATTACATGAATATAAAAACGAATCAGAAATCAGACATTCTCGAACAAATTTTTTCTCAATTAAAAGCGCATTTTCCTGTGCGTGAACAGTCTCTATTGCAAAATTTTATTAGTGCCATTTATCGCGATGTTAGTATTGTAGATCTGGCGATGATTAGCCCTGATGATTTAGCAGGTTTAACGGTTTCTTTATGGCGTGAAGTGCATCAATGGAAAGGGGAGGTGGCTAAGGTCAAAGTATTTAACCCTGACGTTGAGCAAGATGAATGGCAATCAACGCATTCAATTATCAGTGTTTTGAGCCGTAATATTCCTTTTATTATTGATACGGTCAAAATCACCCTAAATAAACATAATACTAAACTGCATCGTATCTTTTACAGTGAGATAAACAGTGAACGTAATGCCTCTGGTAAGTTAAAAACGCTTAATTCAGATATTGTCAATACGAACGATTCAAACACTGAGTTATTGCTTTATATTGAAATCGATCAAACCAGTTCTTCTTCTGAACGAATGAAGATTCAAAAGAGTTTAGAGGGCGCGTTAAGTCATGTTTCATTGGTGGTCGATGATTATTCACACATGGCAGCCAAAGTAAAAGATGCCATTAAAGTCAGTAAAAAAGAGGTGACTGCGATTACTTCAAAAGCTGATTTTGCTGAGCAACAAACTTATTTAGATTGGATGGCGGACGATCATTTTACGTTCCTTGCTTGTGACCAATTCACAGTAAAAGACGGCTTTATTAGTATTGTCGAAAAAAGCCAATTAGGTTTATTAAAGCATAAAGAATTTATGCACGATAAAACCCAATTCGATTGTTTACATGAGTTACAAGAGCCGTCTTTGTTGCATTTCAGTAAAGCGTCACAACGTGCGATGGTGCATCGAATTGCTTATCCTGATGTGGTGTATGTTAAGCAGTTTAATAAACAAGGTGAGTTGATTGGCGGTACTCGTTTTATCGGTCTTTACACTTCTTCTGTTTACAGCGGTAGCCCGTTAGGCATTCCTGTTGTTCGACAAAAAATTAATAACATTTTAGCGCAGTCTGGCCTGAGTTTAGGTGGGCATTATTACAAAGAGTTAACACAAATATTATCAACCTATGCCGTTGAAGATTTATTACTTTGTGATGAAAAAACCTTACTTAATAATGTGATAGAAGTATTACATGCGCAGGAAAGAAAGCAGCTTAAACTCTTCTTAAGAACCGATGGTAATAAGCGTTTTGTTACTGCTTTATTGTATGTACCGCGTGACCTTTATAATACTAAGGTAAGGCTCAAGTTTGTTGAGTTGTTATCACGCACGATGGATATTGTAGACAGTGATTTCCAAACGTATTTGAGTGAGTCTAACCTTGCGCGTTTACGTTTAGTGATTCATCTTGATAAACCATTAGAAGGCGATTTAGAGCTTGATGCGATTCAATTGCGTATGCAGCAAATTACGAAAGCATGGCATGAGGATCTGCAAGACTCATTAATTGAAAATCATGGCGAAGAAACGGCGGTTAAACTAGCACGTAAGTATGAATCTGCTTTCCCGACGAGCTACCAAGATAGCTTTAGTTCTCGTGTTGCTGTGACGGATATCGACCGTGTTGAGTCATTATTAACGTCATCAGAACGTTCAATGGCATTACGTTTTTATCGTTCTATTGAAGCGAATAACAGTGGATTGAAATTAAAGTTATTCCATCAAGATGGGGCTTTATTGTTATCAGACTTAATTCCTATTTTAGAAAACTTAGGGTTAAAAGTAGCTCAAGAATACCCTTACCAAGTATCGCCTTCAGGTGAGAGCGTATTTTGGTTATATGACTTCACGTTGTTATACGTTAACGATGATGGTTTTGACCCTGAAAATTACCGTCATTTATTCTCCGATGCGTTCCTTGCTATTTGGTATGCACAGGCAGATAACGACCCATTCAATAAATTGATTTTAGGGGCTGGCATTGCGTGGCGTGATATTGCCATGTTGCGTGCTTATGCGAAATACTTAAAACAGATTCGTTTTGGTTTCAGTCATTTCTCTATTGCTAAAACTTTGTTGGATCATAGCGGCTTTGTAAAACAGATTGTTAATTTATTCCATGCTCGTTTTAATCCTGAAAAACAGGTGAGCCTAGAGAAACAAGCTGAGCTAGAAAACGCTATTTTAGAATCACTGAATGATGTGAGTAACCTCAATGAAGATAGAGTGTTACGTAAATACGTTGAGTTGGTTATGGCGACAATTCGTAGTAACTACTTCCAACAACAAGATGGAGAGTTTAAAGATTACATTAGCTTTAAGTTCGACCATAAAAAAATAGGCGAGATTCCATTACCGCGTTTAAGTTACGAAGTATTTGTTTATTCTCCTCGTTTTGAAGGTGTGCATTTACGTGGTGGCAGTGTGGCTCGCGGTGGCTTACGTTGGTCTGACCGTGGTGAAGATTACCGTACTGAAGTGCTAGGGTTAGTGAAAGCACAGCAAGTTAAAAACTCTGTGATTGTGCCTGTTGGTGCTAAAGGTGGATTTGTTGCTAAGTACCTTAACCCGACAATGGATCGCGATACCTTTATGCAAGAAGGTATTGCCTGTTACAAAATGTTCATTAGTGCGTTATTAGATATTACCGACAACCTTGAAGCGGGCAATTTAATCCCACCTCAGCAAGTGGTGCGTTACGATAATGATGACCCGTATTTAGTAGTTGCTGCCGATAAAGGCACGGCGACGTTCTCTGATATTGCTAACGAATTAGCGACTGATCGTAACTTCTGGCTAAACGATGCATTTGCATCAGGCGGCAGTAATGGTTACGACCATAAGAAAATGGGGATCACAGCGAAAGGGGCGTGGATTAGTGTACAGCGTCACTTTAGAGAGCTAGGCGTTGATGTCCAAGAGCAACCGATTTCAGTGATTGGTATTGGTGACATGGCGGGCGATGTATTTGGTAATGGCATGTTATGTTCTAAGAAAATTAAGCTGTTAGCTGCGTTTAATCATCTCCATATCTTCATCGATGCTAACCCTGAAAACTTAGAGGCTTGTTTTGATGAACGTCAGCGTTTATTTGATACACCAAGAACAAGTTGGGCTGATTATGATGCTAAGTTGATCTCTGCTGGTGGCGGTATTTTCGAACGTTCTGCAAAATCAATTGCGGTGACGCCTCAAATGGCTAAAGCGTTTGGCATTAAACAAGCGAAAGTCACGCCTACTGACCTGATTTCATTATTACTGAAATCGTCTGTTGATTTGTTATGGAATGGCGGCATCGGTACTTACGTTAAAAGCGAAAAAGAGAGCCATGCTGATGTGGGCGATAAAGCCAATGACAGCTTACGCGTTAATGGTTCTGAATTACGTTGTAAAGTGATTGGTGAAGGCGGTAACTTAGGCATGACACAAAGTGCTCGTATTGAGTTCTCTGTGCATGGCGGACAATGTTTTACTGATGCGATAGATAATGCAGCGGGCGTGAACTGTTCAGATTTAGAAGTTAACATTAAAATATTATTAGACAAACTCGTCTCGAAAGGTGATTTAACGGTTAAACAGCGTAATGTTTGGCTACAAAATATGACCGGACAAGTCTCTGAGTTGGTATTACATAATAACTACCGCCAAGCACAGAGTATTAGCTTATCTTACTTACAAGGTCATAAAGGCATTGAAGAGTTCCGAGGCTTAATCAATAGCCAAGAAGAGAAAGGTAAGTTAAACAGAAGCTTAGAATTTATTCCAAGTGATGAAGAGATCACTGAACGTAAAAATGCAGAGTTAGGGGTTACACGACCTGTTATTTCGGTGATGATCTCTTATGCTAAAAATGAAATGAAAGAAGAGTTAGCTAAAGCGCGAATTGCCGAAGATGGTTACTTAGCAAAAGAGGCTGAGAAAATATTCCCGGGTGAGTTAGTTAAATCTTACAAAGCTGAAATTCATGAGCATCCGTTGTTATCTGAAATTGTTGCGACACAGGTGAGTAATGACTTATTCAATGTAATGGGCGCTACGTTTGCTTATCGCATTATGTCTAGCACAGGTTGTTCGTTCTTAGACTTAGCTAAAGCATGGGTTGCTGCGCGTGATATCTTCAACTTACCTGAGTTATTGGCTGAGATTGAATCATTAGATAATCAGATTGATAGTGCAGTTCAAACTGAGCTAATGAATAAGCTAATGCGTATGGTGCGTCATGCCACTCGTTGGTTTATTAGAAGTCATAGAGAGCAGTTAGATTGTGCGACGTTAATTAAGAAATACAAAACCTCGTTACATGCAGTGAAAGCGAATCTACCTAAGTTGCTGAGTGAACGCAGTTTGCAAGAACGTCAATTAGAGTTAGATAATGCAAAAGAACAGGGCGTACCCATCGCGCTTGTTGAGAAACTCAGTAATACTGAGCAGTCTTATGCTTTATTAAATATTATTGATGTAGCAAGTAAATTGAAGGTCGATCCTCAATTAGCTGCACATGTGTATTTCTATTCTGAAGAAAAACTGAAATTAGCTGATATTGCAGCGCAGTTAAACTTATTACCAGTTGATAGTCATTGGCAATCATTAGCGCGTGAAGCAATGCGTGATGATTTAGAGTGGCAACAAAAACGTATCACTCGAGCTGTGTTATTGACCTTGCATGACAAAGACGTAGAAAAAGCGTATTTAGATTGGCAAGTGCAGCATCAGAGCCTAGCAGATCGCTGGCACAAGATGACAGAAGCATTATCTGCCGTAAGCTTACCTGAGTTTAGTATGTGTCAGGTAGCGTTAAGGGAGTTATTGGATCTGTCTAAAAGCTAAATAAACCTCACGTAAACGCTCGATTTTAAATAGCGATGTTGATATCAACATCGCTATTTTTTTTGGTTTTTTAGCACTTTTATATTTTGACCTCGCGGCGCATGGCGAATTAGGCAAAGCCTAGAGTTATGAGCGGAGTAGCTTTGCGAACCCTGTTTTTAGTTTGTTATGGTTTATGTTTTGACCTCGGGGCGCATGCTTTAGCTTGCAGATTTTTGTGTTGTTTTTATGCAGAGTAGTTCTGCGAGTTCTGTTTTTAGCTTGTATATAGTTCGTATGTTTTGACCTCGGGGCGCATGCTTTAGCTTGCAGGTTTTTGTGTGTGCTTTTTATAAAATACTAAGCTTGATTCTATTAATTACATTTCTTCAAATTCAACACATAAACCCCTGCAGGCTAAAGCCAGCGCCCCTAAAGAACTAACCTCGAAGCGTATAGGTTTTATATTTTGGATTGGCGGCGCATGGCGAATTAGGCAAAGCCTAGAGTTATGAGCGGAGTAGCTCTGTGAATCCTGTTTTTAGTTTGTTATGGTTTGTGTTTTGAATTCGCGGCACATGCTTCTGCTTGCAGATTTTTTGTGTGTGATTTTATAAAATACTAAGCTTGGTTCTATTAATTACGTTTCTTCAAATTCAACACACAACCCCCTGCAGGCTAAAGCCAGCGCCGCTAAAAAATTAACCTCGAAGCGTATAGGTTTTATGTTTTTAATTCGCTGATCAAACATCAAACATCAAACATCAAACATCAAACATCAAACATCAATTTATAGGCTTTATGCTTTACCACTCGCTGCTTTGGCTTTTTCGGCTATTTTATTAAGAATAAACGCGCTGCCGATAAAAGCGAAGCTTGCGGTTACCATGGTTGAGGCGCCAAAGCCGCTGGCACAATCCATCTTCATATTGCCGTCTGATTCCGCTTTTTCTCTACACACTTCGCCGTTTAAATCAGGATAACTTAATTGCTCTGTTGAAAAAACACAATAAACATGAAATCTTCGTTTAGGGTTTTTACTGAAATTAAAATGACGACGGAGTTCTGATCGCACTTTTGCGGCTAGTGGATCTTGAATGGTTTTTGCTAAGTCAGTAACTTGTATTTGTGTTGGGTCAAGTTGTCCACCTGCGCCACCACACGTTAATAACGGGTATTTATTACGCTTACAATGTGCCACTAACGCTACTTTTGCATGAATGCTATCAATGGCATCAAAGATGTAATCCATGTCACTTGAAAGATATTCAAAACAGTTTGCTTTATCGATGAAGTCATCAACACAGTTAACAATAATATCAGGATTTATTTGCTTACAACGAGCCGCCATCACTTCTATTTTTTGCTGGCCTACGGTATCTGCTAGCGCATGAACTTGACGATTTGTGTTGGTAACACAAAGATCATCCATATCAATTAAGGTGATTTGACCAATACCTGAACGTGCTAATGATTCAACAACCCAAGAGCCAACACCACCAATACCTACAACACAAACATGGCTATCTTTAAATTTTTGTAATGCTGTAGTGCCATATAAGCGTTTGATACCACCAAAGCGGTTTTCGTATTGTTCGTTCATGGTTTTACTCTTATTCATTTTGAAAGGCGCGATTATACTTGCTGTTATTATGTGAATCTAGGAAATATAAAAACAATCTTTCTTACTTGTTTAATTTTTTATCATTTGTTTTATTCATGATTTTTCACATATTAGATCATTAGCTTGTTTATTTAAGGCAATAACGTTTCTATTTAAGGTCAAAAATGAAAAAACGAAGGCATCACAACCAAATAGTGAATATTACGTGATAAGTTCGTGATAACTCCCGTTCATACTGTTTTTTGTAAAACAATTACAACAAATTTATTAACAACTATTTATTATTCGAATTAAAGGGAGTTTCTTCATGTTAAAAAAACATCTTATTGCTGTAGGCCTATTCGGTTTATTTTCTGCCACTAGCCAAGCGCAAGACTTAACAGTAACAGTAACGAATTTAACCCATGGTATTTACTTCACCCCTGTTATTACGGCTGCTCATGATGCCGATACTGCTATATTTACAACAACTGAAGCGGCAAGTGCTGAATTAGAAGCCTTAGCTGAAGGTGGTGATATTTCTGGCGTAAGTGGGTTGTTATCTGTTGCTAATGCTAATGTTAATGAAAATCCTGCTAGTGGTTTGTTAGCACCTGCAACATCAGCAAATTTTTCTCTAAGCAGTAACAGCGGTAATGATTACCTATCTGTTGCAGCAATGATGTTACCGACTAATGATGGTTTTGTTGGTTTAGATAGTTGGAAAATCCCAACTGAAGCGGGTACTTATACTGTTTACCTAAATGCATATGATGCAGGTACAGAAGCGAATGATGAAATCATTGCTAATATACCAAACCCAATTGGTATCACAGCAACTGGTGCCTCTGGTGTTACAGAAGAAATTAGTAATACGAATGTGCACATTCACCCTGGTGTATTAGGTGATGATGACGATGAAAGCGGTATCAGTGATTTAGATAGTAGTGCTCATCGTTGGTTAAACCCTGTTGCAAAATTGACTATTGTTGTTGAATAAGGAGGCTTTATGATTAAATTTTCTAAAGTCGCTATTGCTACAGCTGCAGCGCTAACATTAGTTGCATGTGGAGACAATGACTCCGATACGGTGACTATAATTGAAACACCCGTTGAATATGAAGTATTACTAAAAAACTTAACGAATGGGCAGCCTATTTCAGCTCCCTTATTAATATTACATGATACTGGTGAATTGTTTGAAGTAGGAGAGCCTGCTTCAGAAGCATTAGAGTTATTAGCAGAATCTGGCGATGCTAGCCGTATACTTGATGAAACTAGCTTTCTATTAAGTTCTGCAAGCGCTACTGGCGGTATTGTTTATGGCGAAACTGCTACGGTAACGGTTAGTCATACAGCTCAAGTTAATTACTTGTCATTTACCAGTATGTTAGGTAATTCTAACGATGCCTTTACAGGTCTTAACAAAGTTGATTTAAGTGAGCTAGCAGTTAATGATTCATTAACATTTAGTACGGTTGCTTATGATGCAGGTACTGAAGCTAATACAGAAAGCGCTGATACTGTACCAGGTCCAGCAGCTGGTGGTGAAGCAAGCAATCCAATTCGTGATGACATCAATATAGTGACTATGCACCCTGGTATTGTCAGTGCTGACGACGGCTTAACTACGTCAGCGTTAACTTACCAACAAAAATTCGATAACCCAGTTATGTCTGTTACTATTACTCGTACCAGATAAACCATTATGGCCTGTTATTTTTTGTGATACCCCCTTAATTCACAATCATTAATAGGTCACCTTTTAGGAAGCTGAAAGATGACAGATAGTATTTTAATTGTTGAAGATGATCAGGATATTGCAGAGTTAATAAAAGTGAACATGCAAGATCTTGGGCTTGAAGTCACCCATTGTGATAATGGTGAAGATGCGATTAAACAAGGTTTAGAAAACGATTTTTCTCTATTAATGCTGGATATTAATTTACCAGGATGTAGCGGTTTGGAAGTTTGCCGCAAAGTAAGAGAAGTGAAACCAGAGCAAGCTATTTTAATGCTAACAGCGAGAACATCAGAAATTGATCGTGTCGTTGGTCTTGAATTAGGCGCTGATGATTATATGGCTAAGCCGTTTAGCGTGAGAGAATTACAAGCGCGCATACATGCATTGCTTCGTCGTGTTCATTTATTAAAAAATAATAAACAAGAAACAACAGAAACAGATACAGGCATTGTTTGTCATGGTCAATTGATGATAAATAAACGCACGCATGAAGTTGTGTTACGTGACCAAAGTTTAGATCTTACCTCAACAGAATTCGACCTATTGTGCTTTATGGCTCAACATCCTAGCCAAGTTTTCTCTCGCACACAATTATTAGATAAAGTATGGGGCTATCAACACAGTGGTTATGAACATACTGTGAACTCTCATATCAACCGTCTACGTAACAAATTAGTAGCAGGGCAACCTGACTCGACGCATAAAGTCTTCCCGAATATTATTCAAACCGTGTTTGGTGTGGGTTATAAATTTAGCCCTGAAGGTGTTGTTTAATGAGAGTGTCTTTATATCAGCGAATGACAATCGCATTGGTGTTACTTTTTATTGCTATCGCTTGTACCTTTTCATGGTGGTCTGCAAAGTTAGAGGTTGAATCTCGACACGAAGCTGAACAACGTTTACATCTTAATTTAGCCGAACATTTAGGCAGAGATAACCCTTTATTAAAAGAGGGCGTTTATGACCAAAGTGCACTCAAAAATCTTTTTCATAGTTTAATGATATTAGGCCCTAGTTTTGAATTCTATTTTGTTGCACCCAATGGCAATATTCTTAGTTATTCTGCTGAGCCAGGTAAAGTGAAACGTGAAAAAGTAAATATTGCACCGCTTGTTGATTTTATTAATCTAAAAAAAGCATTACCTATTTACGGCGATGATCCGCGTGATATTAATGAACAAAAAATATTCTCAGCTTCACCTATCTATAATGATGAAAACCTTCAAGGCTACCTTTATGTGATTATTGGTGGTGAAACCTATGATTCAATTTTTGAAGCGGTTCAGTCTGATCAACATCTTTCGCAGTCATTAGTGTTTTTATTGGGTGTAGTGGTTGCTTTTTTCTTAGTGCTGATTGCGCTGTTACGTATTTTTACACAGCCTTTAAAACAATTAACGCAAAATATTCGTGCTTTTAAAAAAGCAGGATTTGAAAAAAACAAAGTACAACTGCATGATTGGCCTGCGGCTAAAAACAATGAAATTCATGAGCTAGGTCAGGCATTTAATGAAATGGCTGAACAAATTAATTATCAATTGGTACAACTTCAATCAATAGATAAAACCAGACGTGAAATGTTAACTGATTTGTCTCATGACTTGCGAACACCACTTGCTGCGCTACAAGGTTATCTTGAGACCATTCAACTTAAAGGCAATACGTTAAGTGATGAGCAGCATCAACGCTTTATAGATATTGCTTTTAAAAATGCGAATCAACTTAAAAAGCTAGTCGATCAAATATTCGAGTTAGCGCATCTTGATGGTGGACAAGTGACATTGGATCTTGAAACATTTCCACTTGCAGAATTATTGCATGATATTGTGGCTAAATTTCAGCATAGGCTACAAGAAAAGAAATTGGTTTTAAATATCTTACCTGAGCAATGTGAGTTTATGGTTTATACCGATATTGGTAAGTTAGAGCGAGTATTGAGTAACCTGATTGATAATGCGATTCGACATACTGATGTTGGTGGTAACATCACGATACAAGTTGATGAAAAAGAAAATAATAGATTAAATATTTCTGTTAGCGATAACGGTACTGGGATTCACGAAAATGAATTGGCGTATATTTTTGATGCGCGTTACCGTGCTAGCAACGCTATTTTTGATAGTAAAGAGCATGGTGGTTTAGGGCTAGCGATTACCCAAAAATTACTGCGCTTATTACAATCAGATATTAGCGTTGAGAGTCAAATTGGTAAGGGAACGTCTTTTAATTTCTACTTAACTAAGGTTAGCTAAATTAGGATTAGCTAATCTTAATTTAATTGGTCTAGAGTTTACTCATCATATATTTATTACGATTTGTTCGTTTTTACAGTCAGATAGTAAGTGCTTATATCAATTTATAAAATACTTACTGTCTGACTGCTTTTTTATTTTCTATTTATCTGGCGACTTCCTTCTTATTGTTCTATTTGAGCCTCTTTAAATCAACTTACTTGTCTATTCTTCTAGTACCTCATAACACTAAAGATAAGCTTATCTTTGCGCTCCTCGCCTATATTGAAAGGATAAAGTAGAAACCCATTGCTCTCTTTATTTTACTGCCTACAATGTAAAGCACTTTTGAACCCAGTACATTAACTGTTAAGGCTTGTTTCCATGGATGCAACATTTCCGATATTCTCAACTGCTTTTTTGCTCTTTTTTATTTTAGACCCATTGGGCAATGTGCCTTTATTATTAAGTATTTTAAAAAATATAGATAAAAAAAAGCACTCGAAAATAATTATTCGTGAGATGTTAATTGGGTTATTAATTTTGATCGTTTTCTTGTTTTTTGGAGAGCAATTTTTAAGTCTATTCCATTTACAAACTCAAGCTATCACCATTGCCGGTGGGATTATCTTTTTTGTTATCTCTTTAAAAATGATTTTCCCTAGTGCTGATGGAGGAGATCTGTTTGTCATGAAAAAAGGGGATGAACCGTTAATTGTTCCTATCGCTGTCCCTATGATTGCAGGACCTGCGGCTTTAGCAACATTGTTAGTATTAGCAAAAACCAATACTGAACATTCTGGTGCGTTGTTTCTTTCCCTTTTACTTGCGTGGAGCATGTCTGCTGTTGTTCTGCTTTGCTCACCTTATTTATATAAACTCTTAAAAGAAAAAGGCTTAACTGCATTAGAAAGGTTAATGGGGATGTTATTACTGATTATGTCTGTACAAATGTTTATCGATGGTATTCGTTCGTTATTACCGACCTTGGCTTAATACTAGATTAGCTAACTCATGTGGTTATTGTTGTTTGAATTTCTATTTTGGTGATGGAATATTAGGCAAGCTTTAGAGCATCATCAGAGGTGTTCTGCGAGTCCTGTTTTCAGTTTGCAGGTTTTTTGTTTGTATGTGTTTTCTTTTTGCTCTGAAACTTATCTTATTCATTCTACTTTTTTTAATTCAACACACAAATTCTGCAGGCTAAAGCCAGCGCCCCAAAGTCAAAAGAGGTAAGGATTGTTTTTATATCTTTCGTGTTTTAAGCGTCGATCTCGTTTCATTCGTAAATCGTAGATACAAAAAATCCAAGCTAAATGCTTAGCTTAATAACGTTTATCTTTTTTAATTCAACACACAAATTCTGCAGGCTAAAGCCAGCGCCCCAAAGTCAAAAGAGGTAATGATTGTTTTTATATCTTTCGTGTTTTAAGTGTCGATCTCATTTCATTCGTAAATCGTAGATACAAAAAATCCAAGTTAAATGCTTTAATGCCGATCGGTTAAGGATCTAAGAAGAAAACTTGAACGATCTTGCAGATAGAACATAATCCCCACTCTTATTTAAGGTTGGGGATTTTTTTTTGTTTAATCAAGAAATGGAATTGGTGTATGAA
>NZ_CBRF02000054.1 GCF_000470315.2 Psychromonas sp. SP041 | reverse complement strand
ACAATTTTGCTGAATTAATTAATGCGACAACCAATGCGAGACAACGATTAAAATTACTCGCTGTCTCGCACTTCTTAGAAGGGAAAAGTAGAACTGATATTGCGACTTTTTTAAAGGTAAGCCGTAGGAGTCATCTCACAATGTTATAGAGACTGGGCTAATCTGGAAACTTAATTATCGGAATTGGTATAATTAAGCTTCTTACAAAGGAGCTAATGTGAGTCACAATTTTGTTAAATTAATTAATGCGACAACCAATGCGAGACAACGATTAGAATTACTTGCTGTCTCGCATTTCTTACAAGGGAAAAGTAGAACTGATATTGCGACTTTTTAAAAGGTAAGCCGTAGGAGTCATCTCACAATGTTATAGAGACTGGGCTAATCTGGAAACTTAATTATCGGAATTGGTATTATAAGTTTCCTAAAGGGAACAATCATTAAAGAATTAACCTCTTTTAGTGATTCTCCGACAGATCTTACCTTGTGCTTTAAACTAAGCCGTTTTTCTAGGTAAAATTTAGAACACTTATTTAATTAAATTGGTATTAATCCAAAAATTAAAGGTAAAGCTAACGGATTAATATTTATCTTTATTCAGCGAATGTTACTTAAGCAATTAATTGTAGTGCTATCGGTGTTCTGAGGGAGATAGAGGACAAGTTTGTATTATGATTAACTTTTCTAATACATTAACTTGTGGGCTCTGAACGGAGCTTGTATTTTTTTTGATAAAGAATATTGATTCGTAATTCAGTGGGATTACTATAATATCTTTTAAATTATTGAGTTAAATAAGAGAGTTTAAATATGGGTAATGAAACAGAGATTATCACTAACTTGGAAGCCTTAGAAAGTTTTTTAATCTTAGTGGAAAGTGGTGGGTTAGGATTATCCAATGTGTCTGGTTTAGCACTCGCTACCAATAATAAAGATGGGCGTAGATTTGTCGCTGTGTTGGATGATAAGCATCAATTACTATTGACACGTTGGGTAACAGAAGAAGTTTTTCAAACAGGCCAGGATTTAGTGCGCAATGGCTATCGTAAGCACTAGCTTACTCTTTATATTACATTTCTATAAAATAAAAAAACCGCAATGAAGCGGTTTTTTTATTTTATTTAATCGGCTAACTATCGCGTACCAAATACAACGATTGTTTTACCATGAGCTGATATAAGACCTTGCTCTTCTAACATCTTCAAAATACGTCCAACAGTCTCACGTGAACAACCTACGATTTGACCAATTTCTTGACGAGTAATTTTGATTTGCATACCGTCTGGATGAGTCATCGCATCTGGTTGTTTAGCTAAATCTAGTAACGTGTTCGCGATACGTCCAGTTACGTCTAAGAATGCTAAGTTACCTACTTTTTGGCTTGTAACTTGTAGTCTATTCGCCATTTGACGAGAAAGACGCATTAAAATTTCTGGGTTCACTGTGATTAACTGAGTAAATTTCTTGTAAGATATTTCTGCGACTTCACAGGCAGATTTAGCTTTTACAGATGCGCTACGAATTGGGTTTTCTTCTTTATCGAATAAACCTAATTCACCAATGAAATCACCTTGGTTAAGGTAAGACAGAATCATTTCTTTTCCATCTTCATCTTTAATCACAACAGCAACAGATCCTTTAACAATAAAGTATAAAGTATCAGCTTTTTCACCTGCGTGGATTAGCATGCTTTTTGCTGGGTATTTATGTGTATGACAGTGTGATAAAAACCATTCTAACGTTGGATCGGTTTGAGGTTTGGTGATGATCATAAACTTCCCTTTGTCTGTAGTGAATAGCTAATCGCTATTTCTTTTAATTTGTTGCACTAAAAATAGTTATGTATGAATTGTATCGTTTTTTTTTCAAACTCTGTAATATTTATGAGTATTAGTTGTGCAATAAATTAGATCTTTGTCATAAATAAGGCTTAATTATAAGCTTGCTTTTAAATTATGTACTAGAGCACACTGATTTTAGCAAGAAACGCAATAAACTCATTTTATTTGTGTTTGTTGAAACTCTTGTTTACTAACTAATGTTACGCTTTCATTTAGCTCTGAATACAGAATATAAATATCTTCATTTTTTATTTGCTGTGTAATTTGCTCAGTTTTTTCTTGTAATGAAAACTCAACTTCACCGTAATCTGTGCCTTCCCGTAAAATATATTGTTCAATTAAATTATTTAGTGTCGTTTCATCAAGTTGTTGATAAGGTATTTTCATAGGGGCTCATTTAGTCTTTTATTTAACAATACATTAATTTACTAGTGAAGTAAGAGTTTGTTAAAAGAATGACTAAAAAAACAATAAGTAATAGCTTACTTTATAGTTCATTAAAAAAAATTATCCATCAAAACTTAATGCCACAAAATGAACTAAAATACATGTATAGCATAGGTTTTAAAGCACGTGTAAACAGAACAAAATTTTACGGTATATGATTTACTATATATAGTTAAATGGCATATCTAAAAATATATAAGTTAATATTGATGCTATTAATGATTTATATCATATCAATTTATTTATAAATGATTACATTGGAAGTGCATAAAACAATGGTTTTAAGAGGAATTAAAATGAACAAAAAGTTACTTGGATTATTATTCGTAGGTCTTCCTTTATTTACTCATGCCGCTGATATTGATGCAGGTAAAGCTAAATCTGCGGTTTGTGCTGCATGTCATGGTGCAGAAGGCATCTCTGCTATACCGATTTATCCTAACCTTAAAGGTCAAAAAGAAGCTTACCTTGTTTCTGCATTAAAAGCGTATAAAGAAAGTCAGCGTCAAGGTGGAATGGCTGCGGTTATGACTGGGCAAGCCGCTTTATTAAGTGACGATGATATCGCTAATCTTGCGGCCTATTATTCATCATTAAAATAATCAACATACTATTTTTTATAAGTACTTAACCTCAATTCTGGTTAATGAAAGCGGAATTGTATTTAAAATCATAAGGTTATATTCTTTACTAGTCAGTGTCGTTAGTTTTGCGTAGTTCAAGGCGAATTATTGAAGTAATAATGGGTTATTGATAGATAATTTAATGAAGAAATCCGCAGAAATAGCGGTGTTGTATCGCTTTGCTTATCTAGAACTGAGGTTACTTATAAACATGACTTAATGTTTTAATTAAAACTTTAAGTCATAGAGAATAAACTGCACGATCAAAAATGGCCTCAAAGAGGCCATTTTATTAATAATCAAATACAGAATTGATTATAGGTCGTCAGAGTGACCAGATAGGTATTTTGCTACGCCTTCTGGAGAAGCTTCCATACCAGCTTTGTCTTTTGCCCATTGTGCAGGACAAACTTCACCGTGCTCTTCATGGAATTGTAATGCGTCAACCATACGTAACATTTCATCGATGTTACGACCTAAAGGTAGATCATTAACTACTTGGTGACGAACAACACCGTTTTTGTCGATTAAGAATGAACCACGTAATGCAACGCCTGCTTCTTCTAATTCAACATCGTATGCTTTACAGATTTCATGCTTAACATCCGCAACTAGTGGGTATTGAACTGCACCGATACCGCCATCATTGATAGCAGTGTTACGCCATGCATTATGAGAAAATTGTGAATCGATTGATACACCAATAACTTCAACACCACGAGCCTGAAAATCACCAAAGCGCTTGTCAAAAGCAATTAGTTCAGAAGGGCATACGAAAGTGAAATCTAATGGATAAAAGAAGATTACTGTTTCTTTACCGTTTGAGAATTCTTTTAAGTTGAAACTGTCTACAATTTCGCCGTTACCTAGTACTGCTGCTGCTGTAAAGTCCGGAGCTTTCTTGCCTACTAATACCATGGGATTTTCCTATATATTAATTAAAAATGTTGTAATGGCAGTGTTGATTAGCCATAACCGCCTATGATGCGTTAAATTAATGGTTTATGGAATTGTTTTATCAATTAACTTGATAGAGATTAGCTATTAATATGTTTTAAATTCGATGTGTTTAAAAACATATTAAGGGCTATCCGTACAATTAGTGTACGGATTTATCTTAGATGAGTAGTGTTAAATATTTATTAAAGAAAATCAATTATGGATTTCTTGAATATTTACTAAAGTCTGGCTTACGCTTTTCATTAAAAGCATTTCGTCCTTCTTGACCTTCTTCACTCATATAGAAAAGCATCGTTGCATTACCGGCTAACTCTTGTAATCCTGCTTGGCCATCACAGTCTGCATTGAGTGCAGCTTTTAGGCAACGTAATGCCATTGGGCTATTTTGTAATATTTCACGGCACCATTTTACAGTTTCTCGCTCAAGCTCATTTAACGGGACAACGGTATTTACTAACCCCATATCGACCGCTTCTTGAGCATCGTACATGCGACAAAGAAACCAGATCTCACGTGCTTTCTTTTGACCTACAATACGTGCCATATAACTCGCCCCCCAACCACCGTCAAAAGAACCAACTTTAGGACCTGTTTGACCGAATTGGGCGTTGTCAGCGGCAATGGTTAAATCACACATCATGTGCAACACATGACCCCCTCCCACAGCATAACCTGCTACCATCGCAATAACAGGTTTAGGGCAAGTACGAATCTGGCGTTGAAAATCGAGGACATTGAGATGGTGACCACCTTGCTCATCTTTATAACCTGAATCACCACGTACACTTTGATCGCCGCCTGAGCAGAATGCGAGATCACCTTCTCCTGTTAGAATAATGACACCTATATCTTGGTCGTAACGCGCATCATTCAAAGCTTGCATCATTTCATTGACCGTATGCGGGCGAAAAGCGTTGCGAACTTGTGGACGATTGATAGTAATTTTAGCGATACCATCTGCTTTATGATAATAAATATCGTCAAATGCTAAAGAGCTAGCTTGCCATTGTATCTTTACATATAAGTCTGATTCGTTCATCGCGGCTCCCATCATTAAATTAGGTAAAATTATTAATCATCTAAAAGTATATGTTTAATGTTGTTCGCGTAGTTTATT
The DNA here is from genome assembly GCF_000470315.2 of Psychromonas sp. SP041. GTDB lineage: Bacteria > Pseudomonadota > Gammaproteobacteria > Enterobacterales > Psychromonadaceae > Psychromonas. Next base: position 18,630 of record NZ_CBRF02000054.1, on the reverse strand, counting down.
GGGTCTTGTTGATGTGTGTTATGACCTAGACCATTAAAACATTGGATTTTTATATTTTTTGTTTGTGGAATGAGTGCTGCTATACCTGTAAATTTGGTATCTTTTTGTCCATAAAAATAAGAAATAGGTAGTGTTGTTTTATTTAAAAATGGCAGTGAACATTGTTGATTGGCAAGGCTAGTTGAAAGCAACATATTAGCTAAAAAGACACCATAATTATGATTTCTTTTTTCAATTGTGGCATCTTTTTGCTGATCGCTTAAATCATCAAAAATAGGCTGTTCATACCATTGATATAAACTTTCTTCGATTGATTGTGTAGAAAATCGTTCTGCCCAATGATGATCAAATTGATAACGCTTTTTTTTATCTTGGTCGTTATCTAGTCCTACATGACAAGACTCTAATATTAAGTGCTTCAATCGAGGGTCGTTCTGAGTACGTGCATAATCTAATGCAATGCGGCCACCTAGTGAGTAACCAATTAAAGTGAAAGACTTAATCTCTAGTGCATCTAAGGCAAATTTAATCAGTCGATGACAACTGCCAAAACCATCTTCTAATGCCACAGCGCTACTAACCGAACGACCGTGACCAGGTAAATCAATGGTGACACAATGAAAATCATTTTTAAGTTCTTCGATAGTGCTTTGCCAATCCTCCCTGTTACCTAAAAATCCGTGTAAAAAAACTAAAGTAGGGTTTTGATTTGAACCTTGTTGTTCACTATATAATGGCATGTTGTAACTGCTCCTTGATAGCTTGTAACTGAGTTGCTGTTAATTGATTGTTGACACACACTTCAATTAACGTTGTTTTATTGTCTTTAGTAATAAGTGCATCTTGGTAATCGGTTTTAAATTCAGAGAAAGTCGTTGGTTGTTGATAGTTAATTGAAAATTGATCACAGGTATTTTTGAAGGTTAAACCATGTGGTAATTGATAAAATACCTGTTTCTCAGACTCAGGGACGGGTAATAAATTAAAAATACCGCCACCGTCATTGTTCAATAGCACAATCACAAAAGGTTGTTGTAATTGTTTTAGTAAAGTTAACGAGTTCAAATCATATAAAAAAGAAGTATCGCCAATCAATAGGCTGGTAGCGATATGATTATTTTTAGCAATACCGACAGCCGTTGCAATTAATCCATCAATACCGCTTGCTCCTCGATTACTATAAATATGCGCCTCTGTTTGTGCGAACATATCGGCTAAGCGAATGGCCATACTGTTAGCTAATACTATATTGTTAGTACTTCGATTGAGCACATAAGTTGCACAGTTAATTTCACTGATTTTATCGTCTGTTACATATTCATTAGTGATGGTCGTTAACGTGGTTTTATAACGGTTTACTTTATTAAACCAAGTGTTATCTATACTTTTACTATTAGACACTTGTTGAATAAAACAACTTGGATAGGTAACAAAACGTTGCCCTACACAATGGCTAGGATCAAGGCGTTGTTTATGCTCTGATATTTCCCAAATAGTGGCGGTAGATGAACTGATTAATTGGCTTAAACGTTTACTTATTAAGTGATCAGAAAATTGTAAGATAAGATCGGTTTGTTGCACTAGTTGCTTAAAGTTTTCATTCTCTAATAATAAGTCATAGCCATTTATATTGTGAGGTGAGGCCTGTAGTTGCGATTGAACATCTGAAAACAATACTAAATTCGACTGGATACAAAACCGTTCAATCGCCAATGCTTGCTTTTTATCTTTAATACGGCCTACAACAACCAGTATCCTTTGAGCATTTAAGTCGATTTTTTGGCTTTCTGGAAATACATGGCTTGAAAGAGCGTTATGTTGCGCAGCGCTATTAGCATGATGATACACAGTAAAAGGAGATTGGTGAGTTTCCCATCCTTTTAAGCTACTTAAATAAGTGTTGAAATCTATTGTTTCATTTTGAGGATAAAAGGGTTCGGTAAACGCCATATTAAAATGAATTGGACCTAACGTCATACCTTGTTGAAATAAACCTTGGTCAATGGTTGTTAATAAAAAATTGCTTTTAATAGACGTTGTTGGACTTGGTATTTGGCAAAAAAACACTGGGTAATCGGCAAAAATTTTGTGTTGTTCAATTGCTTGATTCGCAGTGCAGTCGATGAGTTCTGGTGGTCTATCTGCAGAAATAATAATAAGTGGGATATGGCTTTGCTTAGCTTCTATGACTGCTGGATATAAATTGGCAACGGCGGTTCCTGATGTGACGATAATTACTACAGGTTTAGCTGATGCTTGGCTTAACCCTAAAGCAAGAAACCCTAGACCTCGCTCGTCAAAGTGTACATGTGTTTTAGCATTAGGATGTTTAGCTGCCGCTAAGGTTAGCGGTGTTGAACGTGAACCTGGCGCAATACAAAAATCACTAATACCATGGCGTACTAATTCTTCAATAAATAAACTGGCCCATAACAAATTAATATTATGATGCTTATGAGTGAAGGTATTGTGTTTCTCTACCTGCGCCATCGAGAGTCCTCTACTGTGTACCTAATATTGTTAAAATAGTTTGTATTTTATTATCGAGTTCTTGCCATTCTTGCTCTGCAATAGAACCTGTGACAATACCTGCACCTGCGAATAATTTAATGCAGTTTTCACTCACTAAAGCACTTCGTATTGCGACACTGAAATCACTTTCATGTTCACTTATACAACCAACCGCACCCGCATACCAACCTCTATTATAAGGTTCGTTATCATTAATAAATTGTAATGCAGGCAATTTAGGGATTCCACCGACTGCTGGTGTCGGATGTAACTTATGTAATAGATGACTATCTTGCGTGTCTTTTGTTAATTGTGCTTTGATCGGAACACATAAATGCTGCACATTTTGTAATTGCATTACATGGGCGGGTGAGCAAGTGACTTGCGCTTTGAGTTGTTTTAAATTAGCAACAATAAATTCTTGAACGATGTGGTTTTCTCGATCTATTTTTTTGTCATTTAACAAACTTTGTAATAACAGTTCGTCCTCGCGTTGATCGCGCCCTCTATTAATCGTGCCGGCCAGCGCCTCTGTTGTAATTTGTTGTTGCTGACGTAAAAATAAACGTTCAGGTGAGCAGCTCATAAAACTGCGTTGACTAGAAAATTGTAACAAGTAGTGAAAGCTATTTGGGTTAGCCTGTTGCCATAGAGCCATCATATCCCACGTGTCGATAGGCGCATCGAAGCATACTTCGGTTTGTCGTGATAACACCACTTTAGGTAACAAGGCTTTATATTCTATTGCTAGTTCGACTAAATCAGCCCATTGATCTTTGTTTGGTGTATCTTGACGTGTTAATAATTGTGGTGTGAATGGGGCTAAAGGGTGTGGAATATTTAATGATTTAAGTGTGTTAATTGAGGCTTGAACTGAATTACGACCATTAAAGTGAAATATTACTTTGTATTCTTGTTGTTGTTCTTGTTGTGATGTTTGCTGTAGTACTTGAAATACAATTAAGGGGCGAATAAATAGAGTGGCGGGAAAATCTTGCCATTGTTCTCCTTGTTGTTGAAACGCTAATCCGCCTAAATAAAATTCATCGTTAGTTGCTTTAGGTATATGATCTAGCTTCTCAATGGCCCCGAAGCTGGCGAGTGTTTTATTTTGCTCTTTATTTTGCCAGTAAATACGAGGCAATAAGTTAGGATCTTGTTTAATGGCTATGTTTTGTCCTTTTAATAAAGGAAGCAAAGGAATAGCATTAATTACCACATTTAAATTTTTGTCAGGATATTGACCATGAGCAATACTAAATGATTGTAATTGCTGTATTAATTCATCTTGGATTAGTTGAAATTGGTACGTGTCTTGGTTCATAAGTCAGCGGTATATTTATCCATTTATGTTTGTTAATGTAGCGCGATATTAACCTCATTCATAGCATTGTTAATAAAAGAGTGCTGTTAATAAATCGTATTATTAACCAAAATTATAACCCTCATTTTATAGGATTTTTTAGTGAAGCGACTTCAAGTCTGGATCCAAGCATGTCGATTACGTACTTTACCTTTAGCTGCTGCGTCTATTATTGTGGCTGGTGGGTTAGCACAACAACATCAAATATTTAACCCTGGGATATTTTTGTTGTCCTTGTTAACCGCTTTGTTATTACAAATATTATCTAATTTAGCAAATGATTATGGTGATGCACTAACCGGAGCGGATGAGCAACGAGTGGGGCCAGCAAGAGCGATGCAAACCGGGCTTATTACTGCAAGTGCGATGAAAAAAGCAATTCTTATTGTGACAGCAGCATGTTTAATATCAGGCATATCATTGCTTAAACTCTCTTTTGCTAACGACCTCCACCACTGGTTAATTTTTCTAGGGTTAGGTGCGGCAGCTATTATCGCTGCTATTACTTATACCATGGGTAAATTACCTTATGGATATCGAGCAATGGGCGATATAGCGGTCTTTATGTTTTTTGGATTATTAGGTGTGTTAGGGAGCTTTTATTTACAGGCGCTATCATTACCAGCCTCTATTTTATTACCCGCGTTCAGTGTTGGTTTATTAAGTGCTGCAGTCTTAAATGTTAATAATATACGTGACTTTTATAGTGATACAGAGGCGAATAAAATTACTTTAGTTGTTTTGTTAGGGCGCAAAAAAGCATTTATTTATCACTTATTACTTATCGTTACTGCTATGTTATGCAGTGCAATATACATTTACCACTTACCAGATAGTCAATTTTGGCAGTATCTATTTTTGTTAATTGCTAGCCCATTAATTAAAAGCTGTATTGAAATTTCCGAAGCGATTAATAAAGATGAGCACGGTGGGGCTGTTTTTAATGAACAGCTTAAAAATACAGCGGTCAGTACGTTTGTATTTTCGGTATTATTTACAATTGCCTTGATCACTTGATATTGTTTAATTATCCCTCTAATGACTGGTTTTAAAACCAGTGATTTCGGTTTTTTTTACTATTTTCATAAAACATGACAAAATAAAGCCGAAAAAAACAACATATTTCCGCTTTTTTCTAAATACTGTGTTCTGTTTAACTACAAAGATTGTATAATGCCGCGGGAATATAGCCTCCAATTTTTTACATACAGAGTATAAAAAATGACAGATTTAAGTAAATACAGAAACATTGGTATTTTCGCGCACGTTGATGCGGGTAAAACTACTACTACAGAGCGTATCTTGAAACTTACTGGACAGATCCACAAAACTGGTGAAGTACATGATGGCGAATCTACAACTGACTTCATGGAACAGGAAGCTGAGCGCGGTATTACTATCCAGTCTGCTGCTGTTACTTGTTTCTGGAAAGATCATCGTTTTAACGTTATCGATACTCCTGGACACGTTGACTTCACAGTTGAAGTTTACCGTTCACTTAAAGTATTGGATGGCGGCATCGGTGTATTCTGTGGTTCTGGTGGTGTTGAACCACAATCAGAAACTAACTGGCGTTACGCGAATGACTCAAAAGTTGCACGTATTATCTTCGTAAACAAATTAGACCGTATGGGTGCTGATTTTTACCGCGTAGTTAAACAAACGCAAGACGTATTAGGTGCTAACCCACTTGTTATGGTTCTACCAATCGGTATAGAAGATGACTTCTGTGGTGTTGTTGATCTATTAACACGTAAAGCATACATTTGGGATGACTCTGGTCTTCCTGAAAACTACGAAATCACTGATGTTCCTGCGGACATGGTTGATAAAGTAGAAGAATACCGTGAAATGTTGCTTGAAGAAGCACTAGGTCAAGATGATGATCTACTTGAAGCATACCTTGAAGGCGAAGAGCCGTCTTTAGAAGACATTAAACGCTGTATCCGTAAAGGTACTCGTACAATGGAGTTCTTCCCTACTTACTGTGGTTCTGCATTTAAAAACAAAGGTGTTCAAAACATTCTTGACGCTGTTGTTGATTACCTACCTTCACCTACAGAAGTTGATCCTCAACCTCTTACAGATGAAGAAGGCGAGCCAAATGGTAAATTCGCACTAGTTTCTGCTGAAGAAAGCTTTAAAGCACTAGCATTTAAAATCACAGATGACCGTTTTGGTTCATTAACTTTCGTACGTATCTACTCAGGTACATTGAAGAAAGGCGATACCATCATGAACGCTGCTACAGGTAAAACTGAGCGTGTTGGTCGTATGTGTGAAATGCAAGCTGATGATCGTAACGAACTTACTTCTGCACAAGCGGGCGATATCATCGCTATCGTTGGTATGAAAGGTAACGTTCAAACTGGTCATACATTATGTGATCCAAAAGACCCAATCATTCTAGAAGCAATGGTTTTCCCTAACCCAGTAATCTCTATCTCTGTTACACCAAAAGATAAAGGTTCTACTGAGAAAATGGGTATTGCGATTGGTAAAATGGTTGCAGAAGATCCTACATTTAAAGTTGAAACTGATATCGATTCAGGTGAAACAATCCTGTCTGGTATGGGTGAGCTTCACTTAGATATCAAAGTTGATATCCTTAAGCGTACATACGGCGTTGATTTAGTTGTTGGTGAACCTCAAGTTGCTTACCGTGAAACAATCACACAAGCAATCGAAGATTCTTACACACATAAGAAACAATCTGGTGGTTCTGGTCAATTCGGTAAAATTGATTACCGTATCAAGCCTGGCGAACCTGGTTCTGGTTTTGCGTTTAAATCAATTGTTGTTGGTGGTAACGTACCTAAAGAATTCTTCCCAGCTATCGAGAAAGGCTTTAAAAGCATGATGGATACTGGTGTTCTTGCTGGTTTCCCTGTACTTGATGTTGAAGTTGAACTTTACGATGGTGGTTTCCACGCCGTGGATTCATCTGCAGTAGCATTTGAATTAGCAGCACGTGGTGCATTCCGTCAGTCTATCCCTAAAGCAGGCGCACAACTTCTTGAGCCTATGATGGCTGTAGACGTGTTCACTCCTGATGATCATGTTGGTGATGTAATCGGTGACCTTAGTCGTCGTCGTGGTATGATCGCTGGTCAAGAGCCTAGTGCTTCTGGTGTTCGTATTAAAGCTGACGTACCTCTTTCAGAAATGTTTGGTTACATCGGTTCACTACGTACAATGACTTCAGGCCGTGGTCAGTTCTCTATGGAGTTCAAAAACTACATGCCTTGTCCTGGTTCAGTATCTGATGCTGTGATCGAGAAAGTTAAAGCTGAAAAAGCTGCAGCTAAGAAGTAATTCTTAACTAGTTAAAATTTTTCTTAAGCCCCAATAATGAAAATTATTGGGGCTTTTTTGTAACTAGAACTTCATAAATACTTGGATATCTACTTCAGTTCACTACGTACAATGACTTCAGGCCGTGTTCAATTCTCTATGGCGGTCAAAACACTATGCCTTGTCCTGGTTCAGTATCTGATGCTCTAATACCCAAAATAAGTCGAGAAAGTTAAAGCTGAAAAAGCTGCAGCTAAGAAGTAATTTCTTTCCTAATTAGTTAGGATAAAAAAGAAAATATTTTAAAGTTGATAAACCCTAATAACGTAAGTTGTTAGGTTTTTTTTATATCTGCTAATTTGTCTAAATATGTTTAGATATTTACTTCAGTTCACTACGTAGAATGCTGCAGGGCGAATTAGACGGCAGTCTAGCGTTATGGGCGGATAAGCTCTGCGACTTCTATTCGTGTTTAGTTCTCTATGGAGTTCAAAACACTATGCCTTGTCCTGGTTCAGTATCTGATGCTCTAATACCCAAAATAAGTCGAGAAAGTTAAAGCTGAAAAAGCTGCAGCTAAAAAATAATTTCTTTCCTAATTAGTTAGGATAAAAAAGAAAATATTTTAAAGTTGATAAAACCTAATGACGTAAGTTATTAGGTTTTTTATGCCTGCTAATTTGTCTAAATATGTTTAGATATTTACTTCAGTTCATTATGCACAATGCTGCAGGGCGAATTAGATGGCAGTCTAGCGTTATGGGCGGAGAAGCTCTGCGACTTCCATTCGTGTTCAGTTCTCTATGGAGTTCAAAACACCATGCCTTACCCTAGTTCAGTATCTGATGCTCTAATACCCAAAATAAGTCGAGAAAGTTAAAGCTGAAAAAATAGGCGTATTATTAATCTAGCTCTGTCTAGTCGTTGTAAACGTAGTGTTTAAAAGTGATTGAATTGTTAGCATTTTGTCATTGTAGTTTACTTGCGCATTTTTTCTTCTATAATGCCCGCATCTTGTCGGAGTGCTAATGGGAATTTCCCAAAGGCTGAGACCACATAAGTAATTGTGTTTAAAAAGCAGTTACGTGGGATCCGTGGAACCTGAATAGGCTAATACCTACGTAGGGAACAAGTAGAAAATATCTGTTTATTTCCAATCTTGGGTATTTTTTAACTTCCACACCTATTCGACAAGCAATCTTTTATAAGCCGTTTATATTAAACTAGGTAAAGAATGCTATGTCTAAAGAAATTAATTCAACGTTAAAAACCACTGATCGTAAAGGTCTATCTCGTCGTGAATCACGCCAAGCGGCACAAGATTATATTCAAAATTTGAATAATGAGTCTTATCCGAATTCTGAAAAAATATTTATTGATGGTGATATTCATCCGATCAAAGTCGCGATGCGTCAGATTCACCAAACCGATACATTTGTTGGTGGCAGTGAAGAAAATCCGGTCTATGAAAAAAATGAACCGATTCCAGTTTACGATACGTCTGGCCCTTATACTGATCCGAACACCAAAATTGATGTTCATGCGGGACTACCGAAACTACGCCAAAGTTGGATAGAAGCGCGTGATGATGTTGAAGCCCTTGATGGTGTTACCTCAGAGTTTGCACAAACACGTTTAGCCGATGATTCATTAGATGAATTACGATTCGCCAACTTACCTAAGCCATTACGTGCACAAAAAGGTCAATGTGTGACGCAATTGCATTACGCGCGTCAGGGTATTATCACACCAGAAATGGAATACATTGCCATTCGTGAAAACCAAGGTCGTGACCGTATAAAGTGTGAGGCATTACACTCACAACATGCAGGGCAAAGCTACGGCGCGAATTTACAGGAATCGATTACGCCAGAGTTTGTACGTTCAGAAGTGGCTAGAGGCCGAGCGATCATTCCATCAAACATTAACCATCCTGAATTAGAGCCAATGATCATTGGTCGTAATTTCTTAGTGAAAGTGAACTCTAATATTGGTAACTCTTCTGTGTCATCTTCAATCGAAGAAGAAGTGGAGAAGTTGGTTTGGTCAACGCTTTGGGGTGGTGACACGGTAATGGATTTATCAACAGGGCGTAATATTCATGAAACGCGTGAATGGATCCTACGTAACTCGCCAGTGCCAATCGGTACCGTACCGATTTATCAAGCATTAGAAAAAGTAAATGGCGTGGTGGAAGATTTAACATGGGAAGTGTTTCGCGATACGTTAATTGAACAAGCAGAGCAAGGCGTGGATTATTTTACCATTCATGCTGGCGTATTGTTACGTTTTGTACCGATGACGGCAAAGCGTGTCACGGGTATCGTTTCACGTGGTGGTTCAATCATGGCGAAATGGTGTTTGACTTACCATAAAGAAAACTTTGCTTATGAATACTTCCGTGAAATCTGTGAAATTTGTCAGCAGTACGATGTGTCGTTATCACTGGGTGATGGTTTACGTCCGGGGTCTGTTGCTGATGCCAATGATCAAGCACAATTCTCTGAATTAGAAGTATTAGGTGAGTTAACTAAAGTGGCGTGGGAATACGATGTACAAGTAATCATCGAAGGTCCAGGTCATATCCCAATGCAAATGATCAAAGAAAATATGGATAAGCAATTAACCGAATGTTTTGAAGCGCCTTTCTACACATTAGGTCCACTAACTACTGATATTGCTCCGGGTTACGATCATATTACGTCTGGTATCGGCGCCGCCCAAATCGGTTGGTATGGTTGCGCAATGCTGTGTTATGTCACACCAAAAGAACATTTAGGGTTACCTAATAAAGATGATGTAAAAGTGGGTTTAATTACTTACAAAATTGCAGCGCATGCGGCTGATTTAGCGAAAGGCCATCCTGGTGCGCAAATACGAGACAATGCTTTATCTAAGTCTCGTTTTGAATTCCGTTGGGAAGACCAATTCAATCTAGGGTTAGACCCTGTCACATCGCGTGAATACCATGATGAAACGTTACCGCAGGAGTCAGGTAAAGTTGCGCATTTTTGTTCAATGTGTGGCCCAAAATTCTGCTCCATGAAAATTACACAGGACGTACGTGATTTTACGGCGAAGTTAGATTCAGGTGAAATCAATATTAAGATTCTTGATGAAACCATTGTTATGACCACAGGTATGACTGCGGAAGAAGGGATGGCGCTTAAAGCCAAAGAGTTTACTGACAGTGGTGCTGAAATATATCAACCACCAGTACTCGATAAAGCTTAATCGTTGTTAGGTTTTATCTAACTCACCATAGAAAGTGCTCGTTCATTTTTATTGATGAACACTTTCTAAGTGAATTAAAGTAAACCTCTTGGTGCTAATTTCCGTACAATATTCAATAAATATAAATGGTTAATTGTCAGTAATCACTGGTGATTAATCACGAATAACTAAGACAAACTTAAGGTTAAATATGAACAATATAGTGTGGACAATTGCAGGATCAGACTCTAGTGCAGGCGCGGGTATTCAAGCGGACCTTTATACGTTTCATGATTTAGGGGCAGACGGTTGCTCAGTGATCACCGCGGTAACGGCACAAAACTCACAAGCTGTTCAGTTAGTTGAGAGTGTGTCTGAAAAAATGTTCACACAACAATTAGCCAGTTTAGCCGAAGATATGCCTGCTAAAGTAATTAAAATCGGTCTACTAGCGAGTGTTGAGCATGTCAGAATTCTTGCACAGCAATTGGCACTCTACAAACAAACTTGGTCACGTAAGCCATTTGTTATTTATGACCCTGTTTCGGTTGCATCAACCGGTGATGAAATGGCTGAAGAGGGCATTAATGAGATTATTAAAACGCAATTACTGCCTCAGATAGATCTATTAACACCTAATGCGAATGAAGTATTAACCTTATCTGGCCATGCCTTAATTTCTGGCGAGTCATTTAAACCTGCTGTGGATAAATTAGTTAGCATGGGCTGTGGTAGTGTCTTAATTAAAGGCGGCCATTTTGAGCTGGTAGATGACATCGCGCTTGATTATTGGAGTGATGGTAAAAGAGAAATCGCATTAACAAGCCCTCGTTTAGACAATGTACATACGCACGGCACAGGTTGTACCTTAGCCAGTGCCATTGCTGCAACAATGGCCTTAGATTACTTTATTGAAGATGCGCTAGTCATTGCAAAAGCTTATTTATACCAAGGCTTAAAAGCCTCTAAAGCACTCGGTGCTGGTGAAGGTTCTGTGGCGCATTGTGGTTGGCCAACGCAGCGTGATGATTTTCCTGAAGTCGTTTTACCCGAATCAAGTATTGGCTATGAGCTAGACCTACCTGGTAACTTAGAAGCGGGTCCTGGTTTCGAACCTTGTGACACCATTAAATTAGGTTTATATCCCGTTGTCGATTCTGTTGAATGGGTAGAGCGCGTATTGAAACTGGGTGTAAAAACATTGCAGTTGCGTATTAAAGATAAACAACCAGAACAAGTAGAGCAACAAATTATTGATGCGATTGCGTTAGGTAAACAGTATGACGCACGATTATTTATAAATGATTATTGGCAGTTAGCCATCAAACATAATGCTTACGGTGTGCATCTAGGTCAAGAAGACATGGATGTAGCTGATTTACCGTTAATTGCAGATGCGGGGTTGCGTTTAGGGTTAAGTACACATGGTTATTATGAAATGTTACGAGCAAGGCAGCTTAAACCAAGTTATATCGCACTAGGGCATATTTTCCCAACGCAAACGAAAGATATGCCTTCCGACCCTCAAGGGTTAACGCGTTTATCTAAGTATGCGAACTTAATGTCAGATATGGCAACCGTTGCTATTGGAGGCATTAATTTAGAGCGCGCTCCAGCAGTATGGCAAACGGGGATTGGTAGTATTGCGGTAGTGACTGCAATTACATTAGCAGATGACCCTAAACAGGTGATTAATCAGTTTAATGAAATCATGTGTTAGTAGTGAGCAGAGGATAAAAGCATGTTGAATGACGATGAATTATTACGTTATAGCCGCCATCTATTATTAGAAGATGTTGGAGAAACGGGTCAACAGGCCCTCAAAAATGCCAAGGTACTTATTATTGGGATGGGAGGCTTAGGTTCACCGGCTTCATTATATCTTGCTGCTGCAGGTGTCGGTCATATTGTGTTGAATGATTTTGACCATATTGAAGTGAGTAACCTACAGCGCCAAATTTCTTATCAAAGTGATGATATTGGTGAAGCAAAAGTAGAAGTCGCTAAACGTAAATTGCAGCAAATTAATCCAGAAATTAAAGTCCGCAGTATCAATAAAGCCATGCCAGAAATGCAATTGACCATGGAATTGATCATGGCTGATTTAGTGTTGGATTGCACTGACAATATGGCGAGTCGACAGTTGATCAATAAAGCCTGTGTCGATGCAAAAGTACCGTTAATTGTGGGGGCTGCAATACGCTTTGAAGGGCAGTTAATGTTCTTTGACCATAGCGAAACTGATTCCCCTTGTTACCACTGCCTATTTCCAAGTTCAGAAGAGCAAACTCTCAATTGCAGTAACGCTGGCATTATCGGTCCTGTGGTTGGCACTATCGGTACACTGCAAGCGTTGGAAGCAATTAAGTACTTTGTGGGTTTACCATCAGGCATTAAAAACAAATTAAAGTTGTTCGATGGTAAGTCTCTTGATTGGCAAACCTTTACGATTAACAAAGATCCAAAATGCACAGTATGTGGACAGCATTAATTAGGCCGAATTGAGGGTGAAAGTTAGATGAAAATACACGTTAATGAACAAACGATAGAGCTCGCTGAAAATACAAATATAGAGCAACTATTAACACATTTAGATAAACCCTTTATCGGCAGTGCTGTTGCGGTCAATCAAGATATTATCAGTCGCTCTCATTGGGCGAACACTATTATTAATGAGGGTGACAAAATCTCTCTATTTCAAGCTATTGCAGGTGGATAAATCATGTTATTTGATGAAATGAATAAAAACGATCAGTTAGTTATTGGAGATAAATCTTTCTCTTCTCGTTTGTTTACTGGCACAGGAAAATTTAACGATCAACAAACCATGGTCGCTGCCTTAAAAGCATCACAGTCAGAGTTAGTCACAATGGCCTTAAAGCGTGTGGATATGCAACACCGTGATGATGATATCCTTGCACCATTAATTAAAAATGGCATGAAGTTATTACCTAATACATCGGGTGCTCGTAATGCGAAAGAAGCGGTATTTGCTGCTGAACTCGCACGTGAAGCATTACAAACTAACTGGGTTAAATTAGAAATTCATCCAGATCCTAAATACTTATTACCTGATCCGATTGAAACCTTAAAAGCGGCTGAAATGTTAGCTAATAAAGGGTTTATTGTTTTACCTTATGTGCATGCAGATCCTGTGTTGTGTAAACATTTAGAGGCTGCCGGTTGTGCTGCTGTAATGCCGTTAGGCGCTCCTATTGGTTCAAATAAAGGCATTAAAACGGCTGACTTTTTAGAAATAATTATCGAACAAGCTAATATTCCAGTGATTGTGGATGCAGGATTAGGTAGCCCATCTCACGCAGCACTTGCAATGGAGATGGGCGCCGATGCGGTGTTAGTCAATACTGCCATTGCAGTCTCAGGTAATCCTGTTGCCATGAGTGAAGCCTTCGCAAAAGCGGTACAAGCAGGTCGCCAAGCTTATTTAGCGGGTTTAGGTGGGCAAAGCACACAAGCCGTTGCCTCAAGTCCATTAACTGCATTTCTCGAGGCAAGCCTGTGACTTTTAGTGAAAAAATAAAAGAGTATCAATGGGATGATATCCGCATGTCTATCTATGCTAAAACCGCATCGGATGTGCAACGTGCGTTATCAAAGTCGCGTTTAGACTTGGAAGATTTTAAAGCGTTAATAAGTCCAGCTGCTGAACCTTATTTAGAGCAAATGGCGCAAAAATCACAACAGTTAACTTTGCAACGATTTGGTAAAACGCAACAGTTTTATATTCCACTCTATCTCTCGAATATGTGCAGTAATATTTGCACTTATTGTGGTTTTTCAATGCACAACGCATTACGTCGTAAAACCTTAGACATGCAAGAAATTGAAAATGAATGTTTAGCGATTAAAAAAATGGGCTTTGAACATATATTAATTGTAACGGGAGAGTCTGAACGTAAAGTAGGCATGGATTATTTCAAACAAGCTTTACCTGTTATCAAAAAGCACTTTGCAAACATTACCATCGAAGTACAACCACTTGATCAAGACGAATACAGTGAATTAATTGAATATGGAGTCAATGCAGTATTAGTCTATCAAGAAACCTATAACCCAGTGACCTACGCTGAGCACCATTTAAAAGGTAAAAAATCTGATTTTATCTACAGATTAGATACGCATGATCGACTAGGTGAAGCGGGTATTCATAAAATGGGCTTAGGTAGTTTAATCGGTTTGGAAGAATGGCGCACAGATTGTTTTTATGTAGCAGCACATTTAACGTATCTTGAGAAAAAATACTGGCAAAGCCGTTATACTATTTCATTTCCTCGTTTGCGTCCCTGTGAAGGGGGTATGGAAATAAAATCAGTGATGGATGATAAAGAACTAGTACAATTGATTTGCGCATATCGTTTATTTAACCCTGAAGTTGAATTATCACTATCGACACGTGAATCTGAACATTTTAGGGATCATGTGTTACCTTTAGGCATTACATCACTCAGTGCTGGGTCAAGTACACAACCAGGCGGATATGCAGAACAAGCAGACAAAGCCCTTGAGCAATTTGAAATAAGTGACGAGCGCTCTCCGGCAGTAATGGCTGAACTAGTTAAAGCCCAAGGTTATGAAGTGGTTTGGAAAGACTGGGATCACAGCTTAACGGGTAAGTAACTACCAATAAATTATAAATGAGAATAAAACATGTCCGATCAAGAAGAGGTCTTTGCAACATTAGTTGAAATACGTGAAGAACCAACTGCGCTGTATAAAATATTAAAAATCGCTAATCTAGTCTCAGGTGGTGGAGAAGCCAAGCAAGCTATTTCAGAAGGATATGTGTCACTTAATGGCGAAGTAGAAACGCAAAAACGTAAAAAGATTTATGCAGGTGATTTGATTTATTTTAATGAACAATATTTACATATTGCCATTGCAGGTGAAACGGAAGGTTATGAAGTTGTAGAGGAAACACAACTGAAGACAGAATATGAAGCATCGGCTCAGCCTAATTTAAGCAATACAACGGCTGCACCTAAAACGAAAAAACCACGCAAGCCGATTAGTTTTTAATTCGATATTATTTAAAGTAGTGAAATTTACTTTAAGTGTTCTTCAAAGAAATATCGAGACTTTTATAGGTAAATAATGAAAGAGTATAAATATGTAATTACGACTGGTTGGTGGTGTAAAAATCTTGAGCAAAAAGATATGAGAGATGTTTTACTCGGTGATGATGAAATAAGAAGTAAAGATTTTTTTTTATCATGGTTAGCAGCTGTGAATAAATTTACTTATCCTAAAAAAATATTAATTGTAGATTCAGCCTCCCCTATCAAACCTGATTTATCTTGTAACGATAAGATCTTAGAAATAGTTTCTTTAGATTGCAATGCAGGACACTCAACAAATCACCTTGGAAAATATGCAGGAGTAACAAGAGCTCATATGATGGGGATGATGTATGCTTTAACTTGTGAGGTAGATTATTGGGTTTATATTGAACAGGATGCCTTAATATATGGCGATGGAATTGTAGAATATTGTATTGAACATATGAAAAATGGAATAATGTTTGGTGATGGAAAGGGAACTCCACAGCCAATGCAGCAATCATTTATGATTATGAAAACAGAAGAAATACCTCAATTTATTAAAAAATTAACAGATATCAAATTAACAGATAATGAAATATCACCTGAAATGAAATTTGCATTAGCATCTTCAAAATATATAAACTTACTCCCCATATTTTTATTGTCTAAACTTAACTCTAAGCGTTCTTATATGATAATTATAAAGCTGTTCTTAATGCTAACTAGTCGTTTTGATAAGCTCCCAATCGGTTATGGTCGGACAAGGCCCATAGACTTTAAAGATAAGTTTTTTTACTTTCAACATGGGTGTAAAAAAGAATTGAATGTGTATTTTGGATTGAAAAAAAGTGAAAATTAAGACTGTTTTTGTTAAATCAACTCCATTATTTATAAGTAATGTAATAGCCTTGGGTGTAGGAGTTATTATTGCTCCTGTCTTAATTACAACATATGGAATTCAAAACTACGGATATTTTGTCTCAATATTTATATTTGCTAATATGATAAATGTTATTTTTAATATGCAACCATGGCAATCATTTATTCAATACTGGTATCGACCAGAATGTCAACAAAAGCAAGGGAACATAATTTTAAAAACGATAGAAATAGATTTATATACTTCTATATTTGGTGCGATAGTTTATTTTATATCTTATGAGTATTTTTTTAAATATATAGGGGTAACCGAAGGCCCTTTAACAACTACAGCTCCATATTTTGTTTTTTATATTTTCTTTAATCAAATTAGTATGCCGCTTGGTTTATTTCGGTGTTTATCTATGTTTTATAAGCAAGCTTTTTTTGAGTTAATAGAAGCTCTATTAAAGTTGGGATTAACAATTGCAGCGTTTTATTTCGAGTTGTCTTTAGCTGTTTATATAATCGCATTAATAAAATTAAATATATTAATTAATCTTGCAAGGTATTTATGTGGGATTTGGATTACTAAAAATATGGGGATAAAATTAAGAATTAAAAAAAATCATATTGATGGATTTGTAAAATATAGCTTCTTGGTTAATATTAAGTCAATTTTAGATCTTCCTATTTCCCATTTAGACCGCTTATTAGTTGTCTTTTTTTTAGGAGCAAGTTCGGCAGGTATCTTTGATTTAATTAAAAAGATTGGAAGTATTTTAGGGTTTATTGTTAGGCCTATTAGCCAAATATTACTCCCTGAATTAACAATTCTTGCTAAAGATAAAAATATAAATATAGCATTGCTATTTGCGATTGAAAGCTCTAAAAGAATGTTGTTTTTATTTCTGCTTGGAATAATTCTACTTTGGATTTTATTTTCAATGACTCCCTTACTAGATATTCTTTATTTGAGTGAACTTAAGTTATTTGTAAATGAAACTGTTTTATATTTGATTGCTCATTCAATTGGCACCGCGTTTGTTTTTATACATGTATTATTTATGGCTGTAGGCAAAATAAAACAAGATATATGTATGTTATTTTTTGTTAATGTTCTCTACGTTACAATTATATTTTTTAGTATTGAAACTATAGGGTTATGGGCGATTGGAATTTCCTTTTTAATTCAAACGTTAATTATCATATTTTTCAAGTTATTCTATTTAAAAAGTATGGCGATGAAGGAGTCATATATTGACTAAAATAGTTTTTTATTGTCCAGATCCTGAATTGAAAACAGAGGAGCAATTAAATCTAGAAGGTGGTTCAGGAACATTACTTTCTTTGCTTAATTTAGCCTATGAATTAGCAACAATTGGTTTTTGCATTGAAATTTGCGGTAACTGTAAGTTTGTTCTTAAAGACAAGTTAAAAAGCGACCAAGTAAAATATACCCATATTGAATCTGAATGTGATTTTTTACTTATGTGCAAAACTAATACTTCCGACTTTGTAATAATAGTTGGACATGGGTTTAGTATATTTAATAATAAGATTAGGTTAGGAAAACAAGTCGTTTATTGGTGTCATAATTGGATTGATGTTAAAAAATTATATAGAATTTGTCGGGAAGGTTATATTGATAAAGTCATTTTTGTCAGTAAATATCACTTCTTGAAAAGTTGGAAAACTATCAAATTCACTCCGTTAGCATTAAATTATTTTAATTGGATTCATAACAGCATAAAGCAAGATTATAATAATTTTTTAACTATTGATAATTACCCTGTTCTACAAAAAAAACTACGAATTGCGTTTTTAAGCTTTCCTTCTATTAATAAGGGGTTACCAGAAGTTATAAACATATTTCATGAGCTTCAAAAACAAAATATTAATGTTGAACTTAATATTTTTGGTGGGGTAGAGTTATATTCATCGCATAGTGTTGGCTATGGGGAGTGTCAGCACCTTTTATTTGATGGTAATGGTTTATGTAAGGAAGGGATCGTTTTACATGGGATGTTAGGTAAGAAAAAACTTTTTAATATAATAGATAATATGGATCTGGCTATTTCAGGAATGACTGGTAGCGAAACCTTTTGCTATGCTCTTGTTGAGTCCTTAGCTCGTGGTATTTTAGTCGTTTCGTCAAAAAAAGGGGGGCAAATTGATTATATTAAAGAAAATGAAAATGGTTATTTAGTTACTAATTATTTAGATGCAACTAAAAAAATAATTAATCATATAAACAAACCAAAACATATTCATATAGCTATGAAAGAAAATGCTAAAAATACAGTTAATATTTTTAATTCTATTCACATT
>NZ_CBRF02000053.1 GCF_000470315.2 Psychromonas sp. SP041 | reverse complement strand
GAAGATGTTAAACATTTTATTTTACCCAAAAAAAGAAAACACCGAACGTTTTCACGTTCAGTGCTCTATATTCCATCTAGATATCCGTTAAGATATAAGCCTAAAATCTCTTAACCGAACGGCATTGGAATATTGATTCGGATTTTTAATTTAAAGCAATACCTAACGACTTAATTTTTATGCTTCACATTTTAGTTATTGATATATACCCGTTACCGTTCAAAGTGCTTTGTTCAGTCATTAACTTGAGCTCCAAATCAAGGTCCAACATGATGACAATGGTATGCACTTATCGAAGGTTGCACAAAAGTGCAGCGTTGGTTTTCAACCTAACGACCGTGAGGGAAAACGATCAAGTAAACACCTTTGTTGTTAGAAAAAAGTATCGATTTAATCCGTTAGATTTTCCTTTTTCTTCCTCGCATCTGTTCACTTCACCGCTTTCTTAATTTTGTACCTTGGATGGTAACGGGTATCATCCAATTTAAAGTTTATGTATATTCATAAACTTAATAATATTCAGCACAACTGAGGAATTATAATGAGTAAAGAAATTGCAGTATTAGCAGGTGGTTGTTTTTGGGGAATGCAGGATTTAATCCGTAAATTACCTGGGGTAGAAAGCACTAGAGTTGGTTATACCGGTGGTGATGTTGCTAATGCAACTTATAGAAACCACGGAACACATGCTGAAGGTATTGAAATTACATTTGAGAATCAAGAGATTAGTTTTAGAAAGTTACTTGAGTTCTTTTTTCAAATACACGATCCTTCTACCAAGTTAAGACAAGGTAATGATCTAGGTACGTCTTATCGTTCCGCTATTTATTACACTTCGGAAAGTCAGTTACAAGAGTCGATAAGAACCATTTCAGATGTTAATGCATCAGGCATTTGGCCAGGCGTAGTTGTGACAGAATTAGAGCCGGCTGGTGATTTCTGGGAAGCTGAGACAGAACATCAAGATTATTTACAACGATTACCTAATGGCTACACTTGTCATTTTGCACGTAAAGATTGGGTTTTACCGTCAAGCAGTTAATATTTTCTACGATTGATTAAAACAATAGCGACCGAACGTATAAATCTTCAGTCGCTATTATTTAATTATTATTTAGTTATAAGCTTTTTAGATTAAAAGAGGCTTATTAAGCATTCTGCCAGCAGTTAATCGCTTCTTCCACTGTGAACTTACCTTCAAGCAATGCACGTCCTACAATCATCCCTTGAGCACCAGAGCGAGCAACATCAGCAATATCATCTAATGAACCGATACCACCAGATGCTTGCCAAGAAACGCTTGGAAATGCGACGACCATTTCTTTATATAAGTCGACATTAGAACCCGTTAACGTGCCGTCTTTAGAAATATCAGTACATAACACATGCTTTAAACCGACTTTCATATAGATTTCTAATAGCGACTCAATGGTTTGGCCGCTGTCTTCTTGCCAACCAGATACTGCAACGATCTTGTTACCATCTGCATCAATATTGATATCTAACGCTAACACGATATGCTCTGGGCCGTATTTTTCCATCCAACCCGCAACCATTTCAGGTTCTTTAACCGCGGTTGAACCGATAACAACACGGTGAGCACCTGCGTCTAATAAACCTTTTACGTCAGCTTCTGTACGCACGCCGCCGCCAACTTGTACTTTAGCAGGGGTGTTTTTGATTAAACTTTCAATCACGCCAAGTTGACGTTTAGTAATATCTTTTGCACCATCTAAATCAACAAGGTGTAACCAGTTAGCGCCTTGTTCATTGTAAATGGTGTATAAGCTTTGTGGATCATCGCTGTAAACTGTTTTTTGATCGTAATCGCCTTGGTATAAACGAACAACTTTACCGTCAATTAGATCAAGTGCTGGGATAATCATAGTATTAAAGCTCCAAAAAATTTTTGATTAATTGCGCGCCAGCTTTACCTGAGCGCTCAGGGTGAAATTGAACCCCATAAAAGTTGTCTTTATTGACGGCAGCCGTAAACGGTGTACCGTATTCACAACTTGCAATTGTATTGTCGTTAACCGGTAATGCGTAACTATGTACAAAATAGAAGTAAGTGCCTGCAGGAATATCTTTAAATAAAGGTTCATCTAACTTAGGCGTAATTTGATTCCATCCCATGTGAGGAGAGCGTAATGGCGCAACGTCCATTTTCTCAACAAACCCATCGACCAAACCTAATGTTTTAATCACTTCATTTTCAGCGTCGTCTGAAGCTGCTTCTTCTGCAAACACTTCTTCACTGCCTTCGGCTAACATTTGCATACCTAAGCAAATACCTAAAACAGGTTGAGTTAGTTTTTTGATTTCTTCGACTAAGTGTCGTTCAATCAAGTTCGCCATCGCTTCTTTTGCCGTGCCAACACCTGGTAAAAATAATTTAGTAGCTTGTTGAAGAATGACAGGATCTTTACTGACAACCACTTCATAGCCTAAACGTTCAATAGCAAAACGTACTGACGATAGGTTAGCGCAACCTGTATCAATAATAACGATCATAAAACACCTTTACTTGAAGGAAGATCCGTTCCGATAATTTGTACACTTTGACGTAATGTACGACCAAATGTTTTAAATAAACCTTCAACCATGTGGTGTGCATTACCGTTTTCAACTTCTAAGTGTAATGTTGCACGCATTGATTGTGCTAATGAGTAGAAGAAGTGTTCAACCATTTCAGTTGACATAGTACCAACTAATTCACGCGGAAAATCTGCTTTGAATTTTAAGAAAGGGCGGCCCGATAAATCTAATGTACAGCTTGCTTTCGTTTCGTCCATTGGCAATACAAAACCAAAACGGCCAATACCACGTTTGTCACCTAAGGCTTTATCTAATGCTTCGCCTAGTGCTAGTGCGGTATCTTCAACGCTGTGGTGATCATCGATATGTAAATCGCCTTTCACGCTCACGTTCATCTGAAAACCACCGTGAGTAGCGATTTGGTCTAACATGTGATCAAAGAATCCCATGCCTGTATCAATTTTATTTTCGCCCGTCGTATCTAAATCAACAAATACATTGATGTCCGTTTCTTTTGTAGTACGCGTAACAGAAGCAGTACGGCCTAGGCTTGTTAATTGGTGAACAATCTTTTTCCACCCTAATGTTTCTTTATTGTAAAGAATGCCTGTAATACCCATGTTTTCAGCTAAACCGATATCGGTATGGCGATCACCAATCACGTAAGAGTTTGCGTGATCAATTCGACCAGACTGTAAATACTCTTTCACCATACCTAAGTTTGGTTTACGACAGCTGCAGTTGTCTTCAGTAAAATGTGGGCATAATAAAGTTTCTTCGAATTTAACACCTTGTGACGCAAAGATTTCCATCATTTTGTTTTGTGGAATATCAAAATCACTTTGTGGGTAGCTATCTGTGCCTAAACCATCTTGGTTAGACACTATCACTAATGTGAAGCCTGCATCTTGTAATGCTAATAAACTTGGGATCACATAAGGTTCAAAAACCAACTTCTCAAGGCTATCTACCTGCTTATCACTAATAGGTTCATCGATTAATGTGCCATCTCGATCGATGAATAGAAATTTTTGTGTGCTCATTTTAGGTTCCTACAGTGAGTTTAAGGTATTTAATGTTCTGTTCATTTCATCACTGTTACCAATGGTGATACGAACGCAATTTTCTAAACGAGGTTTGTTTGCAAAATCTCGCATAATAATGCCGTCGTCAGCAAAGGCTTTAAACACTTCAGCTGAATCTTTAAAACGAACTAACAAAAAGTTACCCGTTGTTGGGAAAATATCGACAACACAGTCTATTTTAGTCAACGCATTAGCCAATACAAGTCGGTTATTGTTTAACACAACAACACGGTCGCGCATGACTTCTAATCCATCAGCGGATAATGCTTGTTCTGCAATCTGTGCAACAGGTGCAGGTACTGGATAAGGTGCAATCACTTTGCTCATCATTTCAATCACTGACGATTGCGCTAACGTAAAACCACAGCGGATAGACGCCAATGCAAAGGCTTTTGAAAGGGTTCTTGTGATCACTAAGTTCTCGTGATCAACAATTAAGTCGGTTTGCGTGAATTCAGGACAAAATTCGATATAAGCTTCATCGGCAACAATTAATGCTTTGCCTGCCGTTGCTGTTAATAGATCAGCAAGCTTGTTTTTATCTAGCATGTTGCCCGTTGGGTTATTTGGTGCACATAAGAAGACGATTTTTATTTTACCGTCAGACTCTAATACTGCTTTTTTAACTGCTTCGTAGTCTACATCAAAGTTAGCTTGTAACTGGACTTCTTCAATCGCTACACCACAGGTTTCCGCACTGATTGCATACATGCCATAAGTAGGGGGACAAATTAAAATACTATCAAGGCTAGGTTCACAAAATGTTCTAATTAAAATTTCGATGCTTTCATCAGCGCCACGAGTGGTTAATATTTGATCAGCATTTAATTTAGCATAAGTTGCGTAGGCATTGAGTATTTGAGGTGGCTGGAATTCTGGGTAACGGTGTAGTTTTGATGAATCAAGTTGATAGATACTGCAATCGGGGGCTTCATTGGCGTTTAACCAAACATCTCCGTTACCGCCAATACGGCGCGCGGAAAGGTAAGGTGTTAACGCTTGGACTGTTTTCCTAGCAAGCTTTTTGATGTTACTCATCGATGTTTCATCCCTAACGAATGCCTGAGCAATTGTTTGCTCAGGTCAATTATTGAACGTATGTTTAATGCTATTTGTTATCTGTTTTTATTTAGGCTTTCAAGCTTTTCCATTCGAATAGTCACTGCGCGTTTATGTGCAGTTAACCCTTCAGCAGCAGCAAGACAAGTCACTGCAGGTGCTAAATTTCTTAATCCTTCCTGCGTTAACTCTTGTACCGTGTAACGCTTAACGAAATCAGCTAAGCCCAAACTTGAATAGGTTTTAGTGTAACCGTAAGTCGGTAACACGTGGTTTGTTCCACTTGCGTAATCGCCTACTGATTCAGGTGTCCAGGCACCTAAAAAGATAGAGCCTGCATTTTTAAGCAAAGGTTGTAACAATCGCGGTTGCTCAGTTTGTACAATTAAATGCTCTGGTGCATAACGATTTGAGATCATGATTGCTTGATCAATATCTTTACATACGATGCTAACGCTATTTGCGATTGCTTTTTCGGCAATTTCACGACGTTCTAACACAGCAAGTTGGCTTGCGATTTCAATGGCTGTTTGTTCAGCAACTTCTGCTGAAGGTGTCACTAGTATTGTTTGTGAATCATGACCATGTTCAGCTTGGGATAATAAATCTGAAGCAATAAAAGCAGGATCGGCATCTTTGTCGGCAATCACTAATACTTCTGATGGACCTGCTGGCATGTCAATCGCTGCACCAGAGAAATCATTACTAACTTGGCGTTTCGCTTCAGTTACAAATGAATTGCCAGGGCCGAATATTTTATCTACCGGTTTAATTGTTTCTGTGCCATAAGCTAAAGCTGCAATAGCTTGCGCACCACCTACAGAATAAATCTCATCAACACCACATAGTGATGCCGCATATAGAATTTCATCTGCAAGTGGTGGCGGTGAACATAACACTAAACGTGAACAACCTGCTATTTGAGCAGGTGCACCCGTCATGATCACCGTTGATGGTAGTGGCGCGCTGCCACCAGGAATGTATAAACCAACTGATTCAATTGCTTGTGTATGCATTTCACATACAACACCTGGCATTGTTTCTACACGTATAACATCTTGTTGCTGTGCTTTATGAAACTTCACAACCTGTTCGTATGCCACTTTAATTGCATCTTTTATATCAGAACCAAGGCGTTTTGTTGCTGCTTCGATATCTGTGTTTGTTAACGTGAAATTATTACCGTCTAATTTGTCAAAACGTTTTGTGTATTCAAGTAATGCTTGATCACCGTTTTCACGAATATTAGTAATAATCTCTGAAACTGTCGCAGTAAGACCTGATGAATCGGCCATTGCAGGGCGACTCAACAATTCAGTTTGCTGTTCAGGTGTTAATTGTTCCCAGTTGACTGTTTTCATTCCCATGATCTGGACTACTCCATCATTTTTTCAATTGGTAAAACTAGGATTGAACTTGCACCTAATGCTTTTAATTGCTCCATTGTTTCCCAGAACAGGTTTTCTTTACTCACAACATGGAGTGCAACATGATCTTCACTACCCGCCAAATCCATTACTGTTGGTAAATCTGACCCTGGTAATAGGTCTGTGATTGCAGCTAGGTTTGCTTTTGGTGCGTTTAACATGATGTATTTTGATTCTTTCGCTGTTTGTACGCCGTCAATACGAGTAAGAATACGGTCGACTAAATCTTGTTTATCACCCGTTAAAGGCTTGTCACGTTGCATTAATACAGCAGTAGAACGGTAAATAACTTCAACTTCTTTCAAACCGTTTGCTTCTAATGTTGCACCTGTAGAAACTAAGTCACAAATTGCATCGGCTAAACCAGCGCGTGGCGCTACTTCAACAGAACCCGTTAACATACAAGATGTATAAGGTACGTTAGCTTCAGCCATAAAACGTTTTAGGATATGTACATAAGTTGTCGCAATGCGTAGGTTTGCTAAAGATTGCACACCTTGGTAATCAAAATCATTGTCAACTGCTAGTGAGAAACGACATTCACCGAACGCTAATTCTTTTACTACTTTATGTGCTGTTGGTTCATTAGCAACTTTACGCATCATGCTTTCTTCTTCAAGCACGTTTTGACCAATAAAGCCTAAATCTACAACGCCATCCATTACTAAACCTGGGATATCGTCATCGCGTACACGAAGAATATCAATAGGCATATTGTCACTGTGTGCAATTAAACGTTGTGTATTTAAGTTTACTTTAATACCACATGCTTTTAATAATTTAACAGTGTCATCACTTAGACGACCTTTTTTCTGGATTGCGATTCTTAATCGTTGTTCTGGCATTCTTCTTTTCCTTGCATTTAAAACTAAAAAACCCTCGGGAGATTTACTTCCGAGGGTTTATATTTGGGTAACCACTGGAAGCACATAAAAACTCTTCCAAGAAACATCCTGAAAGATTAAGTAATATGATGATGGTAATGTGCTTTCAGGCTTATCTTCTTCATGGTAAATAATACTCTATAATTTAATTATGTTTAGAGTATCAATCTAAACTTTAAATGTGAACTGTTTTTTGTATATATCTAAGATGTTTTTAGTATAAATATATTAAGCCAAAGGTATGCTTTGTTTTACTTAATATAAGTTAGTTATTCATTAGTGATGTCATACTAATCAATACACTTTTGAAATTATTTTTTTATTTGAAACTTTCTAAAAAGAAAAAACCTTAAAAGAGGCTCTTTTAAGGTTTCGTTTTTATATTGCTTTTTATTCTGTTATCGCTGATTCGTTTGGTAATGCTTGTTGTTCTTGCTCAGCTATTTTAGCTCTTTCTGCTTTAGAGATATATTTCTCTTTTGACCCTGGTGCAACCTTGGCATTTATTTTTTTGAGGCGTTTTTGCAGGATACTATTTATTTTCTTTTTACGATTCATATGAAACCCTTATTTATATGTCGGGTATTGTAAAGATTAAAGCCTCAAATTCAAAGTTGATTTTCAGGTAGGGTTAAATAAAGGTACATTAATAAGCTTTTATAAACATGTTTGATGGTAATAAGCCGCTATAATGAAGCTATGTTAATGAAAGGCGAATTATTAATAAGGTATTTGGTTCGAATACTTTGATATAAGAGGATCCCATTATGAGTCAACATCTAATCAATGACTTTATTCATCGAACGTATCTATTCAAGCCATTTAACAATAATAAATTAACCACTCAAAAATTAGTTAAGTATCAAAAGTCTAATGATCATAACCATAGCTCACCTGAAGATATTGAAGAAAGTGTACATAATTTAAAATCAATTGTTTTAGTAAAAAGCGATAAACCGCAAGAAGATAAAACAAAAACTGAATCCAAAAGTGAAGCTAAAATAAAATATGTTGATATCACTATTTGATTTTTTTACGTTGATGATAATTAGATAACCCAACAGGGATCTTTTCAGGAAACTTTTTTGACCCTTTAATGACATGATTAATTGTCAAAATAGGGTGCTTAAATAGCATCTTTGGACCCGCATATTGCATAATTACTTTAGTTAGTTCTCTATAATGAGGTTTATAGCAATGAATGGGGCATAGCTTGCAAGCAGGTTTTTCTTGCCCGTAAACACAACGGTCTAATTTTTGTTGAGCATGGGAAAGTAAATTTTGGCAACCTTCGCAATTTCCTTTCTGGTGGTGCGCTTTACAGTATAAGGTTGTCATTAACGTTATTGTTTTGAACTCCTCTGCCAATTTACCCGTTAATAAATCGGGTTCATTTTGCGATAATGGTTGTTTGTTATCCATAATGATACCTTTGTTTAAAATAACTCTGCACTTATAATTCTGCACTTATATAGAAGTAACCCATGTCCTGTTTCTGTTAAATAACGTAGAATATTGATTATTTATAGCATTTCAATTTTTCATTGTTTCTGATGTAGCGCAAAGAAAACCATAATTTATTCGTCATAAAGATTGGGTTAGGCATAAATTTAACGCACTATAAAATCAAACTGCTTTATTGAAAGCTCATGACCTAACTTATATCTAACTTAAGAGCTCACTAACTTGATTGCTTCATTTTTTTCATCGACAGGCGCACTTGCAGATCTTATCCCTCATTTTAGAGGACGAGAAGCACAGGTTAAAATGGCAGAGGCTGTTGACTTAGCCATTAAAAAAAAATCATCATTAGTGGTTGAAGCAGAGACGGGCACGGGTAAAACATTCGCTTATTTAGCACCTGCGTTGTTAAATTTAGATAAAAGCTTGGGCCAAAAGTTAATTATATCGACAGGAAGTAAAGCACTTCAAGAACAACTCTATTTAAAAGATTTACCTTTGTTACTTAAAGCCACTCACTTTACAGGGGTGTCTACCTTATTGAAGGGGCGTAGCAATTACCTATGTACCGAACGTTTAAATCGTTACATGTTAGAAACCCGCTTTAAACAACCTAATTTACATACTGAATTAGTCACCATTAAAGACTGGTCAGTGAGTACTGCAACAGGCGACATCGCAGAAGTTGACAATTTACCTGAAAATGCTTTGATTATTCCTTCTATTACTAGTACTAACGATAATTGCTTAGGTCGCGAATGCCCTAGTTATGAAGATTGTTTTGTCGTGAAAGCGAGAAATAAAGCCATGGATGCTGATGTTATTGTCATTAACCATCATTTATTTTTTGCCGATCTTGCTGTTAAAGAAACTGGTTTTGGTAAACTAATTCCAGAAGCCGATACTTATATATTTGATGAAGCACATCAATTACCCGATATCGCGAGCCAATATTTTGGGGAAGTGCTTTCAAGTAAACAATTAACTGAATTAGCCAAAGAAATCGATTTTGTGTATCGCACGGAATTAAAAGAAGCTAAACAAATGGCAAAAGCAGCAGAACAACTTAGAGCGGCATCATTAGATTTCAGATTAGCATTTGCGATGGAAAAAGGATCGGGAAGCTGGCGAGATAAAAGCAAAGATCGCGCGATGCAAATGCATGTAACCCGCCTAAGACAAGTACTGACATTTCTAAAACAAGTAGTAACAGAGCGATTAGGTAAGAGTGAAGTATTAGATCATGCTTTTGAAAAAATTAGCCAATACAGCTTATTATTTGAAAGATTAAATAACGTCCACGAAAGTGGTTTTAGTTATTGGTACGAATGCACTAAACAACATTTTTCATTGAATATCACACCACTCAGTGTAGCGACTCGTTTCCAAGTTGAATGTCAGAAAAAACAAGCAAGTTGGATTTTTACCTCGGCTACTTTATCAGTGAAAGGGGAGTTTAAACATTTTACACAGCTATTAGGCTTAACTAATTCAGATTGTTTACAACTCAATAGCCCATTTGATTATGCTAAACAAAGCTTATTTGTTGTTCCAAGGTTATTACCTGAACCGGGCACTCCTGGATTAGCTATTAAATTAGTAGAAGCATTATC
Organism: Psychromonas sp. SP041; assembly: GCF_000470315.2. Taxonomy (GTDB): domain Bacteria; phylum Pseudomonadota; class Gammaproteobacteria; order Enterobacterales; family Psychromonadaceae; genus Psychromonas. The sequence goes on along the minus strand of NZ_CBRF02000053.1, from coordinate 15,673 downwards.
TCCCGTGATAAAAGCGAGCAAAGGCCGGTGTTTCTTTCTTTGCACTAGCCATTCGATGATGAATCAACTCGCACAAGCTTTTAGGGAATCATTGACGTTACCTGTTCTTTTACAAGGAGAGAAAAGTAAACAAGCTTTATTAGACGAATTTATTACTCATGGTAATGCACTTTTAGTGGCAACAGGTAGTTTCTGGGAAGGCGTCGATGTGCGAGGTCAAACCTTATCTTGTGTGATTATTGATAAAATTCCTTTTGCATCTCCTGAAGAGCCTCTATTAAAAGCACGAATGGAAGATGCTGAACTAAAAGGAGGCGATCCCTTTTTTGATGTTCAATTACCTCAAGCGGTTATTACACTTAAACAAGGTGTTGGTCGTTTAATACGAGCAGAACAAGATAAAGGTGTCTTGATCGTCTGTGATACAAGATTAGTCAGTCGTAAATATGGCAATCTGTTTCTGAATAGTTTACCTTGCATGCCTCGTACTCGAGACCTCAATAAAGCTATCGACTTTCTGACTTTAATTGATTAAAAAGATCCAATAAAATATTCAAGTAAGTATTGATAAAAGCTGCAATATAGCCAATATCATTAATAAATTTATCACTTTCATTAAATAGGCGATTTATGTCATCTTCATTAAATATTCTGTGCATTGATTCTTCAACAGAAGCTTGTTCAGTTGCATTATTAACAAAAGATGCAACTACTTATCAACGTTTTATGTTTGCTCCTAGAGAACATACACAGAAAATACTACCAACAGTTGATGACGTTGTTAAAGAAGCAAAATTATCATTAGCTGATATTGATGTGATTGCTTATGGACAAGGTCCTGGAAGTTTTACCGGTGTTCGTATCGGAATCAGTATTGCGCAAGGGTTAGCCTTTGGTTTAGAAAAAAAGATGGTAGGTATCTCTACTTTACAAGCGATGGCACAACAAGCATTACACCATGATAAGCAATGTAATAGTGTTTATGCTGCTATCGATGCGCGAATGGGAGAAGTTTACTTTGCACATTATATTAATGAAAATGGTGTTATGGTCTTACAGGATAAAGAAGTTGTCATAAAGCCTGAAGAATTAATAGATCAACAACAAAAGAACGGCATCGTTATGCAAAAAAATAGTCAGCTAGTTGGTACTGGTTGGGCTGCGTACCCTGAATTACTAGCTTTTTATCAAACATGTTCTGTATCTGATATTCTTTATCCAAGTGCCGAATTTATGCTTAAATCAGCATCATTATTAATTGAAAATGATAAAGCAGTAGAGCCTGAATTAGCAATACCTGTTTATTTACGTGACACAGTGACATGGAAAAAGCTTCCAGGTAGAGAATAATTGTCTATAATACAGACATAATTAATATGTGATGAGGAAAAAACAACTCACAAATGGCCATTTATAATAATATATCGATGACAAATATCCCCATTAATACGGGTAATGTGTCACAGGTTAAAAAAAATGATAATACGCCACACGTTAGCGAAGTTTCTCCTGTCACAAAAAAAGCGGATAGCACTGAATTTTCTTTAGTGCTTTCATCGCAGCAAGAAGAGTCTATCAATGATACGTTGGGTTATGATCAGCCTTCTGCAAAAGGACGCGGAGCACTAGACGCTTATCAACAAGTTGCAACTCAGGAAAGACGCGATCAATTAATTGAAAGCATGAGTTTTCATTTCGTCGTTTAAAGTGAACCTTTCAATCTCCTAGACGTCTATTCACTTCATTTGAATGATTCAGGTTTCTCTATGTCACGTATTATTTTTTCAACACTTTCAATAACAACGCTATTATTTTCCCTTCTTTTTAATTATGTTTCTGCGCAGAATTATCCCATTAACCTATCAGAGAAACAAACTAATACACTCGCGACCCTTATTTGGCAAAACGAAGGGGCAGGCAAAACTGAATTTCTAACGGTATGGAATAAAAAGGAAAATTTTCCATCCTTAGGCATAGGACATTTCATTTGGTATCCAACATCAAGTAAAGGCCCATATATTGAACAGTTTCCTCAGTTATTAAGCTATCTGATAGAGAATAATATTGACGTTCCACAATGGTTAATAGAAACAAAGATTGCGCCATGGAAAAGTAGAGAAATGTTTTATGACGCGTTTGAAAGTACTCAATTAAAGCAATTAAGAGCACTGCTTCATTCGACTATTGGATTACAAGCTAGATTTATTATTAAACGCTTAGAGCGTGGTATACCTGCCATTTTAGACAGTAGCGATGAAATTCAAAAAATAAAAATCAATAAGAACTTAAGTGCATTAACGTCCACACCTGAAGGCATTTTTGTCTTACTAGACTATGTAAACTTCAAAGGCGAGGGGATTGCGATCAATGAACAATATCAAGGTTATGGCTGGGGTTTAAAGCAAGTATTATTGGCAATGCCTGAACAATCAAACAATATATTATTGAGCTTCGCTTTAGCAGCTGATGAAATGCTCACTAGGCGAGTAAAAAATGCCCCTCGAGATGAAATGCAGTGGTTAAAAGGATGGCGAGTTCGTATTCATAAATACCCTTCACTGAATATTCATTAATAAGCGTAGGTTAATAAGTATTGTTTAATAAATATTATTTAATAAGCATTGTTTAATAATATAGCGTCGTAAAATAAAAATAATGGTTATCAGTGTTAAACAATTTATATTAGAAAGGCGTAAGGTAGTTGGTCCTGTTAACAGAGCTTTAAGTTAACGTTTTTACTACCGTTGATTTACTTTTCAACCTTCATCTTCTTATCTAAGAAAGTATATGACTAGCCATAGCAACATAACCTTATGCTTTTAATTTAAAGCGCCTGTCTTACCTCAATCGTTAACTTCTCCTCACTATATTTCACTTGTTAATTGATAACACCTGTAGCATCACGCATTTATTTATTGATGTGTATTATTACGATAGCGTTAGACAATGATATACTTGATTTTTGTCGCTTTTGTTATCATTACAGTATTGATTTTTACGGTTTTTCTATACAATAGTCTAAATTTCATTCTGCAATATCTATTTAAATAAGGCCTTATTATGTTATATCGAGTTATGCGTAGTTTTTTATTCAAAATGAATCCAGAAAAAGCGCACGATCTTTCAATCAAGCAACTTAAGTTAACTCACGGTACTGTGTTAGACCTTTTTTACCGCCAAAAAGTACAACAACGCCCGGTACAAGTGATGGGGTTAACTTTTCCTAACTCTTTAGGGTTGGCTGCAGGTTTAGATAAGAATGCTGAATGTATAGATGCTTTTGGTGCAATGGGCTTTGGTCATATTGAAGTTGGTACTGTTACGCCTGTTGGCCAGCCTGGCAATCCTTCTCCACGTTTATTTCGAGTGTTAGAAGGTGAAGGCATTATTAATCGCATGGGCTTTAATAATGATGGTGTGGATAATTTAATTGAAAATGTAAAAAATAGTCATTTTAAAGGTGTGATCGGCATTAATATTGGTAAAAATATCAATACACCTGTTGAACAAGGTAAAGAAGATTACATTATTTGTATGGAAAAAGTTTACCCACATGCAGGTTATATTGCCGTTAACATTTCATCTCCAAATACGCCGGGACTGCGTTCTTTACAGTACGGTGAAGCATTAGATGACTTATTATCTTCATTAAAAGCTCGTCAAGAAGCACTTGCTAAAAAACATGAAAAGTATGTACCAATAGCATTAAAAGTGGCTCCGGATTTAAGTGATGAAGAGATAGAGTCAATTGCTCAATCTTTATTGAAATATAAAATAGACGGATTAATTGCTACTAACACAACGCTTGATCGTGAAATGATTAAAGGTATGTCGCATGCTTCTGAGGCAGGTGGTTTAAGTGGTCGTCCAGTACAAAGTAAAAGTACAGCGGTTATTGCTAAGTTCTCACAACATCTAAAAGGTGAGATTCCAATCATTGGTGTCGGTGGTATCGACAGTGTGATTGCAGCGAAAGAGAAAATAGAAGCAGGAGCTAGCTTAGTGCAAATTTACTCTGGTTTTATCTACCAAGGCCCACCATTAGTTAAAGATATCGTAAATCATATTTAGTAGTTTTTAAGGTATTGGATACAGATATTAATGTAGTAAGTATGGTAATACCTAGATTTAAAATACAACTGTTCAATTAACAATCTAAAAGTAAACGTTAATAATAAAACGATTTAAACGAGGAAGAATAATGGATTTTATTCCAAAAGCAGAATGGCAATGGGTCTTTGATCACCAACAGGGGAAATTATCTGTTGCTGGGCTCGATTGGGCTATTCCTATCGTCTATGAATCTAATATGTTGCGTTTACGTGAAAGCCAAACTCTGTCATTTACCGTTGAGGATGTGACTCGTTACATTGAACTGTTTGAAAGTGAACCGCTAAGTCACTTTGAAGAATCATTACGTTGTAAAATAATATTACATTTATTAGCCATTGATATTTTTCATAAGCCAATTATGCCTAAAAGTTGGTTATTTGAAGCCTCTGAAAAACCTAAAATGCAATTTGATAATGGTGAGTTAGGGATATTAATTACAACAGGTGATCATGAGTCTGCAAAATATATGGTACTGGAACAACAAGATAATTTTTGTTTGTGTATGTTATTTGACGAAAGCCATTTGTTTCCAAATGGTAAAACGTTTAAGCAATTCCAAATCATAAAAGTGACAGTGGATAAATTAACACCGTGCTTACAAGTACAACCACAAGAATGGGTTTCTTTCCAAAATGCTGGGTAATTTTTTACTCACTTCAAATAGTATTCAAAGTAAGACAATTTATTTAAATTGATATCTTTAACGTATAAAAAAACCGCTCATTGAGCGGTTTTTTTATTTATGGCAACAAAAATTAATCGTTACGTTTAGTTACTTCTAATAAATGGTAACCAAATTGAGTTTTTACAGGGCCTTGTACTTCACCAATTGGTGCAGAAAAAACCACTTTGTCGAACTCGGGAACCATCATTCCAGGTCCAAACTCACCTAAATCTCCACCTTGTGCGCCAGACGGACATGATGAATGTTGTTTAGCAACTGAAGCAAAATCAGTTCCAGCTTCAATATCGTTTTTTAATGTAAGACATTGTTCTTCTGAGCTAACTAAAATATGACGTGCTTGAGCTAAAGCCATTGGTAATTCCTTAAATAGTAAAAAGTTTAATGGATTGTAACGGTAGATTATCATGGGTGCAAATTAGAGTGATTGAACGCGTTAATTTTATTCATTATTTACTTGCATCTTTGCTTTGATGTCATATTATGTCGATATATTGTTATTTATCAGTAGAGGTTTACATGAAACGTATTGCATTATTTCTATTAACTAACCTAGCTATTATTTTAGTGCTGGGCATTGTATTAAGTATTGTTTTTTCTGTCACTGGTATGAACTCCAATAGCATAGGTGGATTACTACTACTTGCGACTGTTTTCGGATTCGGTGGTTCATTTATCTCTTTAGCAATGTCTAAATGGATGGCTAAAAGAAGTACAGGTGCAGTTGTGATAACCACTCCAAGTAATACAACTGAACGATGGTTATTAGAAACAGTAAAAAAACAGGCAAATAAAGCGGGTATCAAAATGCCTGAAGTTGCTATCTACCCGGCTCAAGATATGAATGCCTTTGCAACGGGTATGAAAAAGAACAGTGCATTAGTTGCAGTCAGTACCGGTCTACTTGAACAAATGACACAAGATGAAGCAGAAGCTGTTTTAGCGCACGAAGTGAGCCATATTGCGAATGGTGATATGGTAACGCTTGCACTTATACAAGGTGTTGTAAATACGTTTGTTATTTTCTTAGCGCGTGTTATTGGCGGATTTATTGATAATGCAATGCGAGGTAATAACAATAATAACTCTGGACGTGGCTTTTCTTATTTTATTATCGTTTTTATTTTAGAAATGGTATTTGGTATTTTGGCCAGCACAATCGTTATGTATTACTCACGTAAACGCGAATTTATTGCCGACTCTGGTTCAGCATCGTTAGTGGGAAAAAACAAGATGATTGCTGCATTAAGACGTTTACAAATGACATCGGAACCACAGCTTGAAGGGAGCTTGATGGCATTTGGCATTTCAGGTAAAAAGAAAAGTAGTTTGTTTATGTCACATCCGCCATTAGAGGATCGTATTAAAGCCTTACAAAATAGCCAAATGCTATAAATTTAAGACCTTTAACTCTCATTAATTTAAAAAATAGCATGTATATTCCTACATGCTATTTTTTTATCTTCCTAACTCTGTAAAATCAATTATCTTCTTATTAATATCTGTAATGTTAGCAAGTTATGAATCTGTGTATAAATAAAATCCTTAAATCGATTACGACAATATCTCTATTTTTAGCTGTCATGAGTTGTACTCCGTATCAAAAACCTTTAACTATCGGAGCAGCACCTTGGCCAAATTTTGAGTTTGCTTTTTTAGCAAATGAACTCGGCTACCTAGATAAAGAGAAGTATTCACTACTAGAACTCACTTCATCAACCAGTGTTATTCAAGCATTTCAAACCGCTAAATTAGATGTTGCCTTTCTTTCATTAGATGAAGTCTTAACATTAGTTGCATTAGGTATCGATTTAAAAATAATTTCAGTCATTGATCGCTCAAAAGGCGGGGATGCGTTAATGGCAAAGCCTGAAATTAAAACATTAGAAGATCTAAAGTGGCACTCTATAGGCTATGAAAATAAAGCATCAGGTGCGTTGTTACTCGATGAAGTTTTCACCTTAACTGATTTAAATAATCAAACTGTTCAATTACATGAAGTAAAACAAAACGAAGTTAAAGACGCTTACTTAAAAGGAAATATTGATGCGTTAATTGTAAGAGAGCCAGTGAAACAGCAACTGTTAGCATTAGGTGCTCGAGAATTAATTAATTCATCCGCGCTAGGTTTACCCATTATTAATGTATTAGTCGTTCGAGGTGATTTATACCAAGAAAAAGAACAACAAATCGCTCATTTTTTAAGATCGTATTACCGTGCTCATCTTTTTTATGAAAAAAACCCAGCAGAAGCTTTAACTAGTATGTCCGTTCGTTTACAGCTTTATCCTTACTTTCTTGAAAAAGCCATATTGAATTCTCAATTTATAAATCCTAAACAAGCATTAATGCGTTTATCAGGCGCACCTTCAAATATCGAATTACAGGCAGAGCAATTAAGTATATTGATGAGTGAAAAACGGATGCTTGGACAAATTCAAACCGATCTATCAAGCCTTATTTCAACGCGTATTTTAGAACGAGCTATTTATGAATAAACTTCGTCGAACGTCATTAATCATCCTTTTACCTTCTATACTATGTATTGTATTTATTATATTGCAGGGCAGTGTTTTTTGGCTTGATTATCACAATAAACAACGCGAGCTTTATAATGAGTCTGAACAAGATATAAAAGGGTTAGCAGGGCAACTTCAAACGTCATTATCAAATTCTTTAATGCGTTTAGAAAAAGCCAGAGCTCAAGACTTTGTCTCTACTGCCGCATTAAATGAGAATGTTAAAACCGTTGCGGTAGTTGATAATAATCAGCAAGTCGTTTTAAGTAATAACTTCCGTGAAAAATATATGTTCGCTAAATTGCAATTAGAGAGATATGAAGGACAAATATTAGATAGAGTGATCAATCAGAACGAAATCGTTGTCAAATACTTTGAAAACAGTAAAGAGCTTGTTGTTTATGCACCTTTGCAAATGATTTCAAAAGGAAACAGTCTCAACCGTAAGTTCAACGGTGTTATTTTCATTCGTTACTCTTTAACGAGCGCCTACAGTGAATTAATACATGACAGCTTATTTATGTTAATTAATTTTTCATTGATTTTATTATTTACAATTGCTTTATTTGTTTACTTTATTAATCGTTTATTAGTTTTACCATTAAAACGTCTCGCTCAGTCTGTCAATATTACCGATATCACTAATCAACCTACAATACAGGATACAGGTTTAGGTGAGGTTGGTTTATTACAGCGAGCATTTAGTAATTTAATTGTCGATGTTTCAAATAATATTAATCAATTAGCAGCAAGTGAAGAACGTTGGTTATATGCCATTAATGCAGCAAGAGATGGTGTATGGGATTGGGATGTTAATATTGGTAAAGTTTATTATTCCAATCGCTGGAAAGAAATACTTGGTTTCGAACAAGAAAATATTAGCAAGGACATACTCGAATGGGAAAATCGAATTCATCCTGATGATGTATTTCAAGTTACCGATGATTTAGGTGCTCACTTCTCTGGCAGAAATTCTTTTTTTGAAAGCACACATAGATTAAAGTGCAGTAATGATGAATACCTTTGGGTCCTAACGCGAGGCCAAGCGGTTTCTTGGGATACAGAAGGTAATCCATTACGGGTTATAGGCACAATGACAGATGTTTCTGCTTATAAAAGTTCACATGAGCAAACTAAAAATGAAGTGCAACTTGATAACGAGACAACATTACCTAACCAATTGCAATTACAATCACATATAGCACAAGAAATAATTCGTCTACAAAGTAAAAGCTTGCAAGGTGCTTTTATAACCTTTAAATGTAAACAGTACCAAACCTTTAATGAATCTAAAGGGGCGAGTTATAGCAAAGAGGTCCTTCATACCATTGTTCATAGATTAGAAAAAAATAAGCTCAGTCCTGATTTTATTTGTCATATTAAAGAAGCTGAATTTGCCATTGTTTTACCTGATCTTCATTCATCACCTGAACAAGCAGCTGAATTAGCATTAATATTTACTAAAAAATTAGATTTAGTATTGGCCTTGCCTATTAAAATAGAGGATGAAGAATTAATATTAAACTTTGTTTATGGCATCAGTTTATTTCCTGATAATGAAAGTAAAGCTGATAAGTTATTAAAAGAGTCTGCTATTGCAATGGACAAAGCAGAAGACAGTCAGTTTGGTAATATTAGTTTTTTCTCAAAGGCAATCGAAGATAAAATACACCTTAAACACAGTTTACGAACGCAAATAAGAAAGGCACTCGATCAACAAGCATTTTCATTGTTTTATCAACAACGCGTAGATGTGTTTGGTAACTTAGTTGGTGTAGAGGCATTTGTTCGTTGGTATGATTCTGAACAAGGGTGGGTCAATCCAACTGACTTTATGCCTGTCGCTGAAGAGTCAGGCTTAATTATTCCACTTGGAGATTGGGTTATCCGTAATACCTTTTTAGAGCTTCAAGGCTGGATTAAAAAAGGATTGCCAAAACATTTTAAAACTTTATCGATGAATGTTAGTCCAAAGCAATTATTACAACAAGACTTCCTTGCTTCATTAAATAAGTATTTATTAGAAACAGGTATTGATGCAAACTTAATAGAATTAGAGATCAGTGAAACAGTATTAGTTTCACACACTGAGTTAGTTATTAACAAATTAAATGAAATGCGTAAACTTGGGTTTAGATTTGCTATTGATGATTTTGGTACTGGATATTCTTCATTTTCATACCTCAGCGTATTACCTATTTCTACATTAAAAATCGATCAGTCTTTTATTGTAAATTTATTACAACAAGAGAATCAACAAGTTATTGTAAGTGCGATTATTAATATGGGTAAATCACTTAATTTAGATATTGTTGCTGAAGGTATTGAAAATGCAGATGAACTTAATCTATTGATTTATAAAGGGTGTAACCAATTTCAAGGAAACTTTATTGGAACACCAGCTTCGGCTAGTGATTTTAGACATACTATTATAAACGAAAACCTTTAAACCAGAAAAGTTAGAGAGTTAATGAATAAACTTTATCAATTTTGTATTTACTGTGCGCTTACCTGTACCTCCTTTAATATTGCGGCTGCCGTTAGTTATAAAGTGAAAGGGACAGATAATGAAAAAGTTATTGGCAACATAAATGTTTATTTAAGTGGACTATCAGCACCTGATAACGCAGATAATGAAAGCTATTTAAATGAAGTGGTCATAACAGGTAAAGAAAGCTTAGTCGCTTTAGGATTTTATCAATCTCAAATAACTAGCTCAGTTAGTGGTGAAGAAAATAATCAAACAGTGACGTTAGATGTTGATTTGGGATTAAGAACAACCATCACAGAAGTTGATTTAAAATTAACAGGCGAAGCGTTAAATAATCGTGATTTTCAGCAATTATTATTAGATTTCCCTCTTAAAGAAGGGCAACATTTAGATCATGGCGAATATGAGTCTGCAAAAAATCGTTTTAAAAGCTTAGCGCAACGTTATGGTTACTTCGATTCAGCTTATACAAAATCATCTGTGGAAGTGACACAAAAAGATAATACTGCGGTTATCCATCTATGGTTTGATAGTGGGATCCGTTATCAGTTTGGTGAACTCATATTTGATATAGATACGCCTGCTGAAAAATATATTCGCTCATTGCTTAATTTTAAAATTAACGATCCATTTGATACGGCAACATTAAATGCATTTAACCAAAGTTTAAATCAAACCGGTTATTTTAAAAGTATTACTATTTTACCGAATATGGAGAAACAACAAGGTCGATTAATTCCATTACATGTTATCACTTACATGCGTCCTGAAGACTCATTTAATACCGGCTTAGGATTTAGTACTGATGAAGGTATTCGAGGCAAATTTCGTTGGTTTAGACCATGGGTAAATCAATATGGTCATTCCATAGATGCTAATATCATAGCCTCGGTTCCAAAACAAGAAGCTTCAATTACTTATAAAATCCCCATTGAAGATCCTATTAATAACTACTTTTCGATTCAAGGTGGTTATAAAATGCTTGACCAAAACGACACCGATACAGATCAATATGTTTTAAGTTTTAATCGTCATTGGTTATTAGATAGTAACTGGTTACGTACTATTTATATTCGTTACGATAAAGAGTCAGGTGTTCAAGGACAACAAGTATTCTCGACTGCTTTAATATTGCCGGGCATCAGTTTTAGCAGAACTCGAAGTCGAGGTGGCATCAATGTTGATTGGGGTGATAAACAGCTAGTTTATGCCGAGTTTGCTAATGAAGGTTTGTTTTCAACAGATGATGTCGTCAAAATTTACGCCCAAGGTAAGATAATTCGAACTTATAATGAACATCAATTTGTTGCATCAGCAGAAGCAGGGGCTATCTTTGCTGACTCTATCACTAATGTCCCGTCTTCTATGCGATTTTTTACTGGTGGTGATCAAAGTATTCGTGGTTATGATTTTGAAGAGGTTGCTCCCAGAGATTCTATCGATGATTTGATCGGCGGTAAGTATCTTGCTACAACAAGTTTAGAATATCGTTATCCTATTACACAAAATTGGAAGTTTGCTGTTTTTTCTGATGTAGGTACAGCCACTGATGATTTTTCAGAAGATTTATCAATGAGTACTGGAGCAGGTATTGTATGGGCTTCTCCTGTGGGTCCCATCCGTTTTTATGTTGCAAAACCATTAACAGATACCGGTGATTCCTATAAAATTCATTTAATGATTGGGCCTGAATTATGAGGTTTTTTGTATCATTCGCTAAATTTACAAAGCGTTTATTGTTTGTTATTTTTGTTATCGTCGTATTAATTCTTTGGTTAACGAATACCCATACGGGCAATTCACTTATTATTAGTGCATTAGATAAAATTGAACCCCGCTTAAGCATTACTTTAACGGAAGGTAGTCTATTTTATTCTCCGGTATATGAAAATATTCGTTGGCAAGATGGAGATACATTAGTTGAGCTTAACAATGTTAGTTATGAATTTGACTGGGGCTGTATAGTAGAAGAATTCTGCCTTGATTCTCTAACCGTTAACAATGCGAATATTCATATTCCTCAAAGTGATGAACCAGCAGAGGAGGTGGAAGGTGAACCTTTTATATTAGAGTTTCCACTGCCGGTACATATTAGACACCTTGATATTAATAACACACATGTCAATGTTGCGGGTATTGATATTGATTTAAAAAAACTATTACTCTCTGCTGATGGAGAAGGTAACGATTTAACGTTAAATACGAGCATAAGTGGATTGACGGTTGTATTAGCAGATATTAAAGATCAACCTACGACGGTACAAAAAACAACGCCTAAACTTAACAGCGCGATCACATCTTTTCCTGCAATTTTAACGGATCAAACCTTACCTGAAGTCGTATTACCATTTAATTTAATTGCAAATAAATTAAATATCAATGATTTTAAACTAATTCAAAACAAAGAAAATGTTAGTGTTATTAACGACTTAAAAAGTAAGTTTACCTTTATTGGTTCAGAAGTGAAAATTAATAACTTTGAATTAGATATGCCCGAAGCCAATGTAGACATAAAAGGTAATATTGATTTAAGCAAACGTTATCCAATGGATATGGAAGTCGTTGTTAATGTAAAAGAAGTTAAAGAGTTAGCACCTAGCACTTTATTAAAAGGTCAAAAAATAAAATTAATAAGTAAAGGTGATTTAGCTGACTTACATTCTGAAATTACATTAAGTCATTTAATTAATGCCAAGATTAATAATAAAATTGATCTCTATAGTGAGAATTTACCACATCAATTAACTATTCAATGGGACAAATTTACTTGGCCTTTAACCGGTCCTGAACAAGTAACAACAAGTAAAGGTAACGTATCGAGTAGTGGAGATCTTAATAATTATACGTTAGATATTCAAACTCATTATGCATTACCTGAATTACCTGCAGGAGATATAAGTCTTCAAGGGCAGGGTGATCTTCAGTCTATGGCATTAAAACAACTATTAATTAACACACTGCAAGGTAAAATATTATTAGCAGGAAAACTTAATTGGGTAAAAAACATTACTTGGTTAGGTGATTTAAATATTAATAATATCAACTTCAAAGAACTTAGTGATACTTACCCTGCAACACTTAATGGACACATTAAACAATCAGTTACTGTCCCATTAAATGATAGTAGTAAACCTGCATGGACATTTAGTTTCCCTGTCATTGATTTAAAAGGCTCATTTTTAAATAAGCCATTAACGGTTAACGGAGTCGTTAATGGAGATGAAAAAGTAGGGTTTAACGTAAACAATCTCAACATCATTAATGGTGAAAATATTGTTAAAGTTAACGGAAAAGTAGCTGAAAAAAATGATCTGGTTTTAGATTTAAATATTCAAGATTTAAGTAGAATTGTCGTAGAAACGAGGGGCAAAATTATCGGTAAAGTAACGCTAGCTGGCAGTTTAGAAAAGATGCAAGTTAATACTAGTTTAGAGGCTTCTAATATTAGTTACTTAGAAAACAGTATTGAGCGTTTAAATTTAAATGGAAAAGCAACTATTGCTGATATTCCTTTTGCAGATTTAAATGTTGATGCTAAAAACATAGTCGCTAATAAACAAAAAATTGAATCTTTATCCGTCTCTATCAATCCAGAAAATGTATCAACTAAAAAAGTAGAACATAACGTTAATATTGCATTGAAAAGTGATGTAGCCAATAGTGATTTAGACATATTATTTACTCAAGAATTAAAAAGCTGGCAAGCAAAACTCAATGAAGGCTTAATAAAAACAACGCAGGGATTACTCGTTTTAGAAAAGCCTTTCACGGTGACAATGGAAAAAGAAGCAATCAATTTAACGGAACATTGTTGGTCAGTGACTAACGATAATAATGCCAAGAATGGTCAACTTTGTATTAATAAATTCAATGCTGGTGATAATGGCAATATTAACATTAACGTTAACGATTTTTTAATTGCCACACTATCGCCATTTATTCCTAAAACACTTTCACTAGAAGGCGCTTTAGATGCTGATATTAAAATGGCATGGACGAAAAATAAAAAACCAAGTATTGATCTCACGGTAGATGGCAAAAACATTGCTCTTAATATAATGGCAGATGAGAATGCCCAAAAACCGATAAATTATCCAGTTGAAGCATTCCATATTGAAATGCAAACAGATCAAGAAAAAGCTAATTTCATTTTAAAAGCCGTATCAGATGGTTTATTAAATGCCAATTTAAAAGGGCAGATAAAACCCTATGAAGCGACACCAGAAATTGAGGCAAATCTAGATTTATCATTACCAAATTTTGATGCTTTTTCAGCCCTTATTCCTCAAGTAGATAAGTTAGCAGGTTACCTTAAAGCAGATTTGGGTATTAGTGGGCAACTTGATAAACCATCTGTTAAAGGACAAGTAGTGATTACAGATGTTTCAATGAAAGCACCAAGTTCACCAGTCCAAATTTCTGATTTGAATACTGAAATTAGTATCGTTAATAACACAGCAACCGTTAATGGTTTTTTCTTTACTAACAGTAAAAAAGAGACAAAGAAAAAACGAAAATCATTTATAGATAAATTAATCTCACTTAAAAATACTGCGATTAGTACGGTGAGTATTCCACAACGTATCGCCAATTTAGCGAATGAAAATAAAGAACTAGTAGAAACTGAAGGACGAGTTGATATTAGTGGTTTGATCGATTGGGTAGATGAACTTAAAGCTAAAATACACCTTCAAGCAGATCAAATGCGCATTGAGGATTACGGTAAAATAGAGCTTTATCTTAGCCCCAATATAGACTTAATTTACGATAAACACATTAGTATTGAAGGTGTTATAAAAGTTGATAAAGGTAATATTACTGTTAAAGAGTTACCGGCAGGTGCGGTTAATGTTTCAAAAGATGTCATTGTAGTCGATGCGGAGAAGCAAACCGATAGTGCTGATTTACCAATGAAGATGAATGTAAAAGTATCTTTAGGTGATAAGTTACATATTAAAGCAATAGGGTTAGATTCTTATATCAATGGAGATTTATTAGTAAGAAAAGAATTAACTAAAGAACTAACCGTTAATGGGGAATTATCTTTTTCTGAAGGTAGCTATCGTGCTTTATCTCAAGAATTAGTTTTACAAAATAGCCGAATTATCTTCCAAGGCCAAGCCGATGCCCCATATTTGAATATTGAAGCAATACGAGATCCAACGGATATTGAAGATAATGTAACGGCTGGTGTACGTGTAACAGGCACACCAGATCAAATACAGCTCACTATATTCTCAGATCCTGCAATGTCACAGCAGAATGCACTTTCGTATATTACCCGTGGATATTCAATTGAAAATGGTACTGGTGATGGTAACTCTAGCCAACTGGCTGCAATTTTAATAGATTTAGGAGCAGGGCAGACAGATGGTGTCATAAATAATATTGGAGACAAAGTAGGAATTAAAGATTTGTCTTTAACATCAAGTGGCCAAGGTAGTGAACAATCTGTAGGTATTAAAGGAAAAATAGCGCCTGGCGTTGAAGTAAGTTATGGCGTTGGGGTGTTTGATTCATTTACCATTTTTGCTATTCGTTATGAATTGTTTAAACAATTCTACATAGAAGCATCAAGCGGATTATACCAAGCAGTTGATGCTTATTACGAATGGGATTGGGATTAATAGTTTCGTTATTTTCTGCCTCATAAAAGTAATTCTATTTTCTTTTATGAGGTTTTTCACCTCTATTACTTCTGTTTCTTATAAACATCTCCGAGCCCACGAGACTAAGGCGAATTTCGTATGCCGTCTTTTGCTTGAAAAAAAAAAAATACATTACATATCTGTCTATTCCAATTGATATATCTAAACAGTCTCGTGTTTACGTTGCTCCTGTTATCATCGAATTCAGTCATGTCTGTGA
>NZ_CBRF02000052.1 GCF_000470315.2 Psychromonas sp. SP041 | reverse complement strand
GGCGGAAATCCATCAGGGCTAGAGGCATCGATGATACCTCATAAAAAGCCGAATATATGGCTGCAATGTACTCTATTTCAACGATCTAAATTGTCTTGCAATCGGAGAGGGTCCATATATGGTATAAGGTATAAAAATAAAAAAACCGAGTAAAACTCGGTTTTTAATTAAAGATTAATAACAGTTAAACATGTTATTAATCTAATCAGTTATTTTACTACCGTTAATGTCGGCTTCTTACCTGAACCTTTATTGCTTGGTTTTGCTTCTTTATTGTCTTCGACAGACTGTAAAGGCATATCAAACTTTTCATAAGCAGGTTCTTCAGGGAAAATAGTACCAGCACCATTTTCACGCGCATAAATTCCTTCAATAGCATATAAAGGAACGTACACTTGCATTGGTTGACCAGAGAATCGAGCATTAAAAGATAATGCTTCGTCATCTAAAGAAAAAGCAATCACTGAACTAGGCGCAATATTTAATACTATCTTGCCATTTTCAACAAATTGTTGTGGTACATCAACATGTGGTTTTGTTGCATCAACAATTACATGAGGCGTGCATTCACTATCAACTATCCAGTTGTAGAAAGCACGCATTAGATAAGGACGTTGTACTAACATTTCCGACATTTTAAATACCTATCAATTTAAAGAATTAACCGCCGATACGGATTTCACGCTCAGTTTCAGTCATTGAAGCTTGAAATGATTCACGTTCAAATACTTTAACCATGTAGCTTTTTAGACCTGTTACGTTATCGTAACCTAAGTCGATTTTTAATTCTGGTAGACGCCATAATAACGGAGCCATGTAGCAATCAACAATCGTAAACTCTTCAGACATAAAGTAAGAGAAGTGATCAAATACTGGTGCAACTTCAAGAATTTTAGCACGTAATTTAATACGAGCAGCTTCAGCTTTAGCAACATCATTAGACATAACAATAGCAACCAATGGGTACCATTCACTTTCAATACGTTGCATTAATAAACGGCTTTTAGCACGTTCAACTGGGTATACAGGCATTAGTGGCGGATGAGGAAAACGCTCATCTAAATATTCCATAATAATGCGTGAGTTATATAACACTAATTCGCGATCAACTAATGTAGGAACATCACTATTTGGTGTTAATTCAGCTAACTCCTCAGATGGGTTCTCTTCATCAACAGTCGTGATGTCGACATTAACGCCTTTTTCAGCCAACACGATACGTGTTTGGTGACTATATAAATCAGATGGTCCTGAGAACAACGTCATTACAGAACGTTTATTTGCAGCTACAGCCATGGAATACCCCTAGTAGTTAAAAATGTGTGCTTAAAAAACACAAACGGCAATGATGTCACAGTGACGCCATTGCCGAAAAAATGATAGAAATAATATTAGTGCTTAGTGAATATCGCGCCAGTACTCTTTCTTCAATAAGTAACTCAGTATAAATAAGATTATTAAGAAACCGATTACCCAAAAACCTAAGCTTTGACGTTCAAGTTTGTTCGGCTCTCCTGAATAGACTAGGAAGTTTACCAGATCTAGTACCGCTTCGTCATACTCATCGGATGACATCTCACCGGTGCCACTACTTTCAAGTCCGATAACCGTAAGATGTTCAACACCTTGGTCATCAACATGAATTTCTGTAATAGCAGTTGGGATGCCTTGTAACTCTTCTAATACATGTGGCATACCCACATCTTTAAAGACAACATTATTCACACCAAATGGGCGGCTAGGGTCTTTGTAGAAAGAGCGTAAGTATGTATATATCCAATCAGGACCACGTAGACGCGCTTCTAATGTCAAATCTAATGGTGGGTTACCAAACCATTTAGCAGCATCTTTTTTATCCATGCTGTTGATCATTAACTCACCGATTTTACTATCTGTAAAAATCAAATTGTCTTTCATTAATTGATCAGGAATACCCAAATCTGTTGCAACACGCTGGTAACGCTGATGCGCTGTAGAATGACAAGCTGAACAGTAGTTCATGAATATCTTTGCACCATTTTGTAATGATGCTTTATCCGACAGATCATAATTTGCTTTATCTAAAGCAACCGATGCACCCGCTGCAAAAACTAAGCTAGGAACAAGCGCCACTAAGGCTATCAATAATTTTTTCATTAGTGTGTCAACCTCGTTGGTAGTGGCTTAGTTTTTTCATTTTTACTGTAAATAAACAGTGCAATAAAGAAGCCGAAGTATCCTACAGATGCAATTTGAGCAATCAATGTATATAAAGGTGTTGCAACTAAAGTACCTAACACACCCAACACAATGAAACAGATAATGAATTGTGTAATATTCAGCTTATGTTTCCAACTACGGTAACGTATTGATTTCACTTTACAACGATCTAACCACGGCAATAAGAACAGAATTGCAATAGAACCACCAAAGAAAACAACACCGATTAATTTGTCAGGGATCGCACGTAAAATCGCATAGTAAGGCGTGTAATACCAAACTGGCGCAATGTGATCGGGTGTTTTCAAGCCATTGGCCGCTTCAAAGTTAGGCGCTTCAAGCAAGTAACCGCCACCTTCTGGAATAAAGAAAAGAACAGCACAAAAACAAATCAAGAAGAATGAAACACCCATGATATCTTTCACCGTAAAGTACGGATGGAAAGGAATAGCATCGACGATATCTTTCTTACCACTGTATTGCTTATGAAAAGTAAATTTACCTTTTTCTTCTTCTGTCGCTGAGCCTTTTTTACGTTTAATCTCAACACCATCGGGGTTATTAGAACCCACTTCGTGTAAAGCAACAATATGTAAAAAGACCAATG
This sequence comes from Psychromonas sp. SP041, assembly GCF_000470315.2. Taxonomy (GTDB): domain Bacteria; phylum Pseudomonadota; class Gammaproteobacteria; order Enterobacterales; family Psychromonadaceae; genus Psychromonas. The sequence goes on along the minus strand of NZ_CBRF02000052.1, from coordinate 23,316 downwards.
CCACCAATGCTAATGGCAACGCCACAACATGTAATGCAAAGAAACGGTTAAGTGTTGCACCAGAGATAACATAATCACCACGTATCCATAGTGTTAGATCATCACCGATAATTGGAATCGCGCCAAATAATGAGATAATTACTTGCGCTCCCCAGAAAGACATTTGTCCCCAAGGTAATAAGTAACCCATGAATGCTTCAGCCATTAGCACTAAGAAGATCAACATACCGAAGATCCAAATAAGCTCACGTGGCTTTTGGTATGAACCGTAAATTAAGCCGCGGAACATATGCAAGTAAACAACAACAAAGAATGCTGAAGCACCAGTAGAATGCATGTAACGCAATAACCAACCGTAAGGAACATCACGCATGATGTACTCAACAGAAGCAAATGCGCCTGCTGCAGATGGGTTGTAATGCATGGTTAACCAGATACCTGTTAATAATTGATTAACTAGCACTAACATTGCTAAAGAACCAAAAAAGTACCAAAAGTTAAAGTTTACGGGAGTCGGGTATTGTGCAAGATGTTTATTCCACGTTTCCGTCATTGGGATACGAGTATCGATCCAATCGATGCCGCCCATCACTAATTTTTTAAGCATTAGGCATCTCCTTTGTCTACGCCAATGAGGATATTTGTCTCATCCACATAATAATGTGGAGGTATCACTAAATTTAATGGTGCCGGTACATTTTGAAATACACGTCCAGCCATATCAAACTTAGAACCGTGACATGGACAGAAAAATCCAGATTCCACGCCTTCAACTTGCTCATTAAATGAATCTGGTAAATAAGTTGGTGAACAACCTAAATGAGTACAGATTCCAACAGCAAGGAATAAATCAGGTTTTAAAGAACGGCCTGCATTAGTCGCATATTCAGGTTGTTGGGGTTCTTTAGATTCAGGATCACGTAATTTACTATCTAATGTCGCTAGTTCTTCAATTACTTTTTGTGTTCGGGAAACAACCCATACCGGTTTGCCTCGCCATTCAACACGAATTAATTGACCTGGTTGAATTTTGCTAATATTCACGCTAACTGGCGCACCAGCAGCTTTAGCTTTTTCACTTGGACTCCAAGATTTCACGAAAGGTACTGCTACTGCGGCAGCCCCTACAGCACCAACAACTCCAGTTGTTAGTGTTAGAAACTTGCGACGACCAGAATTAACAGGCACATTGCTCATTTAACCATCTCCATTGTGAGCTACTAAAAAAGCAGTTCAAAAAAATATAAAACTGGGGGGTTTACATCAATCCGTTGAAACATGAATTACGAATGTACATAAAAACTGGCTGAATTTTAAAGAAATCGCCCCTCATTTACAAGCCATTACCATTACTTTTGACGGGGAAATACGAAAAAAGCATGGCTTAATTGACCATGCTCTCATTAGAATTGCTTTGCATCAAAAAGACTGCCCAACATTAAAGGCTTAAACGGTAGTATCCATAATAGATGTTGACCCAGATTTTGCAATTTCAGCAAGATCTTTATCAATCCAATACAGCGCTTTACCATCTTCACCAACTAAAGAAATTTTATCTAAAATACCTTTAAATAGTTTCTCTTCTTCATGCTGTTCTGCTACATACCACTGTAAAAAGTTAAATGTAGAATAATCATGCGTTGTGAATGCCACATGCGTGAGTTCATTAATTTCTTTAGTAATTAAACATTCATGTTCGTAAGTTGCTTCAAATACATCTTTTAATGATTCAAAATCAACTGGTGGAGCTTCAATTGAACCTAAAATAGGTAAGGCGCCGGTTTCACTAACATAAGTAAATAAGCGATTCATATGCTCCATTTCTTCTGTAGCATGCTTACGTAACATAGTCGCAGCCCCTTCATAACCTTTATCTTCGCACCAAGCACTCATTTGTAAATACAAGTTTGAAGAGTAAAACTCTAAATTAATTTGTTCGTTTAACTTTTCAACCATGGTCTTATTTAGCATGACCTTCTCCTATTATTATTAATTGATTAACTTTAAAGCGCAGTCCACTAAAAAACAAGTAAAAAAAAGCCCAGTATAAACTGGGCTTTTTTGCAATTCGTAAAAACGAAATTAACGTTTAGAGAACTGTGGACGTTTACGTGCTTTATGTAAACCGACTTTCTTACGCTCAACTTTACGAGCATCACGTGTTACGAAGCCTGCACCACGTAATTCAGAACGTAGTGTTTCATCAAACTGCATTAATGCACGAGTGATACCTAAACGGATTGCGCCAGATTGACCAGTTGTACCACCACCTTTAACAGTGATGTTTAGGTCGAATTTTTCAGCAGAGTCTACTAACACTAATGGTTGACGAACAACCATACATGCAGTTTCACGACCGAAGTATTCATCTAGGTTACGTTTGTTGATAGTGATTTGACCACTACCTGCTTTCATAAACACACGAGCTGTAGAGCTTTTGCGACGACCTGTGCCGTAGTATTGATTTGCCATTGTTTTATATTCCTATTAGATGTCTAAAACTTGTGGTTGCTGTGCAGAATGTTGATGCTCAGTACCAGCATAAACTTTCAATTTACGGTACATTGCGCGGCCTAGAGGACCACGTGGCAGCATACCATTTACAGCTTTTTCAATAACACGCTCAGGAGCACGTACGATCAAGTCTTCAAAGCTAATTGCTTTAATGCCACCGATGAAACCTGTGTGGTGGTAGTAAATTTTACCTTTAGCTTTGTTACCAGTTACAGTAACTTTCTCAGCATTGATAACGATGATGTAATCGCCAGTATCAACATGAGGAGTGTATTCAGCTTTATGTTTACCGCGTAAACGTAAAGCGATTTCAGTAGCTAAACGACCTAGTGTTTTACCTTCAGCGTCAACTACGAACCAGTCGCGTTTTACTTCAGCTGGTTTTGCAACAAAAGTTTTCATTAAGTTATACCCAAATTAATGATTTAAAAAAAATATGACTACATAAATTGCAGCCAAAAATGTATTTTTCGCCTTTCCGTATCCCTTCGAATACGTCTAGCGTAAACAGATCCACCATAACAATTGGGGAGGTGGATAACGTGGGCGGCGAGATTATATAGAAAATTGAGCCAGAGATCACCTGTTTATTACAACTTTATGAACAAGTTTCTCACAGCCCGTTAATAGTTGTTAACAATCAGCGAGATTTACTTATTTGTCTACTTCATTACTTATCTAGTCACTGACTTCATTAATAAAATAATAAGCGATGAAGAGACCGTTATATATCCAGGTGATGGGCTTTACTTAAGTAAGCTTTACTTTGCATTTCTAGCAAACGAGAAACACAACGTTGAAACTCAAAGGCAAGACGAGTGCCTTTATACAGTTCTAATACAGTGACTTCAGCAGACATAATGAGCACTACATTACGGTCATAAAACTCATCAACCATTGCAATAAAACGTCTACTGAGGTCATTATGCTGTTCAGTCATTTGCGGAATGTTAGAAACAAGTACTGTGCGATATAAAATAGCCAATTCAATATAATCATGAACACTACGAGGGCCATCACATAATTCACTAAACTCAATGCTGAGAGCATCAGTACTGTTGGCAATAATATTGAGGGGTCGATCGTTGATAACAATCGTTTGCTTATATTCTTTATCGCCAGAGGCAAATGTTTCAAAACTACTTTTTATTTGCAATTCAGCTTCTTTATCAAGAGGATAATGATAAATTTCAGCTTCAATCAAACGTCCTAAACGGTAATCTTTTCCACCATCTAAGTTGAATATTTCACAATGTTGATTAATAAGATCAATGGCAGGTAAAAAACGCGCTCTTTGCAACCCATTACGATAAAGATGGTCTGGGTGAATATTAGAGGTTGCCACTAGTACAACACCTTCTGCAAATAATGCTTCAAACATACCAGCTAAAATCATTGCGTCAGTTATGTCTTCAACAAAAAATTCATCAAAACAAATAATGTCCGTTTCACTGGCAAATTGCTTAGCGATTTCTTTTAATGGATCAACTTGTCCTTGTAGTAAGGTTAATTTTTTGTGTACTTGCAACATGAAATGATGAAAATGCAGACGCTGTTTACGTTTTCCCTGAATACTATGAAAGAATAGGTCCACGAGGTAAGTTTTCCCACGTCCAACACCACCATAAAAATAAAGGCCTTTAATATTATTTTTAGCTTTAGGGGCTGAATTAAACAAACGTTGAAATAGAGAACTTTTTGGGACGGATTCAGTCTGACTGATTAACAGTTCGTCATATAATCGTTGTAGCATAGTAATTGCTTGCAACTGGGCGTCGTCAGCAAAAAAGTTGGGTTTTAATAGATCTGCTTGATATAAAGAAAGTGGTGTCACAGTAATGTCTTAATAAATCAGTAAATTAACCTTTGTATAACATATTTTGAAGTACTTTATACAGAGACATTTGAAATGTTAAATAAGTTTTGAGGCATATCTCGCGAAAAAGACTAGAAATAACCCCCTTAAACAAATTTAACTATTATTATATAGCAGGTTATTTTATGGATAATAACGAATCAATCATAAAAAAAATTCAGTAATAATGAATAAGGAATCAAAATGAGTGGTTTTATACAAGCCTTGCTGTTTTCAATTTTACTATTAATTAACGTTAATGTTAGCGCTGCCTTACCGACTGCAATCGATGGTAATAATTTACCCAGTCTTGCACCCCTTATAAAAAAGGTCAGTCCAGCAGTTGTAGATATTTCAGTTTCAGGAGGTAGTAAAATATCATCTCAAAACTCAAAGAATTTATTAGATTTCTTAACCCCTAACTCCTCAGTACAAACTAAGTCTCAACCTTTTTCAGGATTAGGTTCAGGTGTGATAATTGATGCTGATAAAGGTTACATCATTACTAATTATCATGTGATTGAACATGCAGATAAGATAATTATCAGTCTTATCTCTGGACGTCAATATGAAGCGACAGTAGTTGGACAAGATCCACAAAGTGATGTTGCATTATTACAAATAAAAAGTAAGCACCCTTTGGTTGCAATTACATTTGCTGACTCCGATAAGTTGCAAGTAGGCGACTTTACTATTGCCATAGGTAATCCATTTGGTTTAGGACAAACTGTAACATCAGGTATTGTCAGTGCTCTTGGTCGTAGCGGACTTAACTTACAAAACCTAGAAAACTATATCCAAACCGATGCTGCTATTAATAGCGGCAACTCTGGTGGTGCATTATTAAACTTAAAAGGGGAATTGATTGGTATCAATACCGCTATTTTAGGACCTAACGGAGGCAACATTGGTATCGCGTTTGCGATTCCAGCTAACATGGTAAAAAACTTAGCTCAACAACTTTCAGAGTTTGGTGAAATTCGTCGTGGCATACTCGGTATTAAAGGCGGAGAAGTAACACCTGAGTTAGCAAAAAGCTTTGAATTAGACATCAATCATGGTGCATTTATTTATCAAGTGACACCAAACTCAGCAGCAGACAAAGCAGGATTAAAAGCGGGCGATGTAATCACTTCAGTTAACGGAATAAATATAAGATCGTTTGCGGCATTACGAGCAAAAATAGGCACGTTAAGTGCAGGGAAAAAAGTAGCTTTAAATGTCATGCAAGACGATCAAGAAAAAACAATCATCGTTATTTTAGGAGGTAAAGGTTCAACGTCTTTAACAGCAACGGCTAAGCCCCCTACTATTATATTTAAAGGTGCAATATTAAAAGACGCAGAAAAAGGACAACTTATCCCTGGTATTAATGTAGATCAAGTTGAAAAAAATTCAGAGGCTGATCGTTCTGGCATCGTTAAAGGGGACGTCATTATTGCAGTAAACCGTACTAAAGTAACAAATCAACAGCAACTTATCACTGAACTTAAGAAAGCTAAAAACATGAGAGCCTTGAATATCATGCGTAATAACCGACCAATCTACATAATATTAGACTGAGATCACAAAAAAATGTAATAAATTTACACAAATATACGTTTAATAAGCCTTTATTGATTATAAATAATTTTTTATTCGATAATTTCTTGTAAAATACGCGCCATAAATTATAAAAATGACAGTTTCAATAAAACTTGTAAATAAAAGTAAGTAAAAAAGCACAATCACTCTTGGAGAAAAGACGGTGAGAAAAACTAAAATAGTATGTACGATAGGCCCAAAATCAGAATCTAAAGAAATGTTAACAAAACTAGTTGAGAACGGCATGAATGTAATGCGTCTTAACTTTTCACATGGTGACTTCGTTGAACATGGAACTCGTATCACGCGTATCCGCGAAGTATGTGAAGAAACAGGCAAAAATGTTGCGGTACTACTAGATACTAAAGGCCCAGAAATCCGTACTGTTAAATTAGAAAACGGTAACGATGTATTATTAACTGCAGGTCAAGAGTTCACTCTTTCTACAGACCAAACAATCGTTGGTGATAACACTATCGTTGCAGTAACTTACGAAAACCTAACAAAAGACCTAATGGTTGGTAACACGGTATTATTAGACGATGGTCTAATCGAAATGACAGTTAAAAGCATCACAGATACAAACGTTATTTGTACTGTAATGAATACGGGTGAGTTAGGCGAAAACAAAGGTGTTAATCTACCAGGTGTTAAAGTTCAACTACCTGCTTTGTCTAAAAAAGATAAAGGCGATTTAATCTTTGGTTGTGAGCAAGATGTAGATTTCATTGCAGCGTCATTTATTCGTAAGAAAGAAGACGTATTAGAAATTCGTGAGCTATTAAAAGCAAACGGCGGCGAAAAGATTCAAATCATCTCTAAAATTGAAAACCAAGAAGGTGTTGATAACTTTGATGAAATCCTAGCGGTTTCTGACGCGATTATGGTTGCTCGTGGTGACTTAGGTGTTGAAATCCCTGTTGAAGAAGTAATCTTTGCACAGAAAATGATGATTGAAAAAGCAAACAAAGCACGTAAGCCTGTTATTACAGCAACGCAAATGCTTGACTCGATGATCAAAAACCCTCGTCCAACTCGTGCTGAAGCGGGTGATGTTGCAAATGCTATCATCGATGGTACTGATGCAGTAATGCTTTCAGGTGAATCAGCTAAAGGTAAATACCCTGCAGAAGCTGTTGAAATCATGGCTTCTATCTGTGCGCGTACTGATAGTGTTTTACACTCAGTAACGGATGAGAAAGAAACAGATCTTCGTATTACAGAAGCAGTATGTAGCGGAGCAGTAAAAAATGCTGAGCAATTAGGTGCTAAACTACTTATCGTTGCAACAGGAGCTGGTAAATCAGCTCGCTCACTTCGTAAGTACTTCCCATCAATGCCTATCCTAGCATTAACAAGTAACCCTAAAACACGCCAACAATTAGCGTTAACTAAAGGTGTTTCAGCTAAAGTTGTAGAACAACAAACTTCAATGGAAGACTTCTACAAGTTAGGTATGGATATAGCAAAAGAGCAAGGCTTAGTAGTAGCGGGCGACAAAGTAGTAATGGTAACAGGTGCATTAGTAGATTCAGGTACAACTAACACTTCTTCTGTACACGTTATTTCTTAACACTAGATCTTCCACTTAAATGACAATAATTATATAATTTATTGTTTTTTACATTATAAAACATCGTCTTAGGGCGATGTTTTTTTTTGCGCTATGTTAATTAAATAAAAAGTAATTTTCCGCCAGCCGTCAGTTTTCTATATACTGAACTTCAATTTTTTGCATCTATTGCGTATAAATAAAAATATATGAAACTGAAACTCTGTTCAAATTATTTAATTAAACCTATTCTGTGTGGATTACTCCTCGCTGGAATCATTATTTATAGTCCAATAATATTTAAAAGTTTAAGCAATAACAGTAGTTATCAACCAGAGGTTATCAGCTACTCTGATGCAGTCAAAAAATCAGCTCCTTCGGTTGTTAATATATACTCTCAACAATACATTGATTCCAGTGTAGGCAGTAAGCAGCAATTACAACCAACCGGTTTAGGTTCAGGTATTATCCTTGACTCTAAAGGTTATATTTTAACTAACTATCATGTTATTTCTAAAGCAGATCAGATTTTGATTGCTTTACAAGATGGGCGTTTATTTACAGCCACTATTATCGGTAGTGATATTATTACTGACTTAGCGGTATTACAAATTGATGGTGAAGACCTCCCCGTGATGCCACAAAATCCTGATTACGATCCTGAAATAGGTGACTTGGTATTAGCGATAGGTAACCCTTACAACCTTGGTCAAACGATTACACAGGGAGTAATTAGCGCATTAGGTCGTAGTGGCATGAGTAGTACTGGTCGCCAAGATTTTATTCAAACAGATGCCGCTATTAATGAAGGTAACTCAGGCGGTGCTTTAATTAACAGTCGGGGTGAATTAGTGGGTATTAACACCTCAGAGTTTTACACTGGCACAAGTAACGTTACTTACGGTATTAGTTTTGCTATTCCTTATCGTTTAGTCACTCATGTAATGAAAAGCATCATAAAAAATGGTCGTGTTATTCGTGGTTCATTAGGTATTGAAGCAGAAAACCTAGATCCTTTAGTTGCTCGTTTATGGGGTCTAGAAGCTAAAAATAGTATTATTGTGAAAAAGATAACCGATGGCGGTCCCGCACAAAGATCAGGTATGCAGAAAAATGATATTATTTTAAAAATTGACGACAGAGATGCCATTAACCTTATTGTAACAATGGATAAAATAGCCAAAATAAAACCTGGAACGAATACAAAAATCACTATATTAAGACAAGGTAAAGAACAAATACTTGATGTAGAAATTGGTGAGTTACAACAATAACAAGTGAATTATACTCTGCTATCAATAGTAAAAAGTTCAGTATAAAAATGAGGTAGAGTAAAAGTAATCATATTTTTTCTAGAAAATGAACATGGTAATTTAACCTAAATTTGTTAATCGTTTTCCTGTTTATAATTCTTTTTTTATTCACCTATTCCTCTTTCTATGACCTCTTCTATAAATACGATCTTCTGAATTTTAGATATAAAAAAGAAAGCCGAAGCTTTCTTTATTTATAGAATAGAGATCATCTATTCAGTACAAATTTTTAAACTAAGGTTCTACACGACGCATTTTAGCACCTAGTGGAATAAGTTTATCTTCAATCGCTTCATAACCACGGTCGATATGATAAATCTCATCAACTGTTGTTTCACCCTGTGCGATTAAACCAGCAATAACTAGACTCGCAGAAGCACGTAAATCAGTCGCCATTACAGTTGCACCACTTAGCTTATCGTTATCACCACAAATAGCTAAATTACCATCTAGCTCTATGTTAGCGCCCATACGGATTAATTCAGGAACATGCATAAAGCGATTTTCAAAGATATTCTCTTTAATACGCCCCGTACCAGGTGCAACAGTATTAAGCAGCGTAAATTGTGCTTGCATATCGGTAGGGAAAGCAGGATGTGGCGCTGTTGTAATATTAACTGATTTTAAAGTACGTCCAGTCATATCAACTTCGATCCAATCATCACCAGTAGTCACTAATGCGCCAGCTTCTTCTAATTTAGATAATACAGCAGTCAATAGTAACGGATCAGTTTTAATACAACGTACTTTACCGCCACTCACAACACCAGCGACTAAGAAAGTACCTGTTTCAATACGGTCAGGTTGTACTTGGTAAGCACAGTCACCTAGCTTTTCAACACCTTCGATAACGATAGTATCAGTACCTGCACCAGTGATTTTTCCGCCCATACCGTTAATAAAGTTAGCAAGATCTACGATTTCAGGCTCTTTAGCAGCATTCTCAATCGTAGTGATGCCTTCAGCAAGTGATGCAGCCATCATTAAGTTACCTGTACCAGTAACACTCACAAGGTCCATGTATAGATGACAACCTTTTAAACGACCGTCAACACGTGCTTTAATAAAGCCGTCTTCTACTTTAATCGTTGCCCCCATTTGCTCTAAACCGTGAATATGTAAATTCACTGGGCGAGCACCGATCGCACAACCACCAGGTAATGAGATATCAGCTTCACCAAAACGAGCAACTAAAGGACCTAACGCTAAAATTGAAGCACGCATACTTCTCACTAATTCATAAGAAGCAGTGTAGTTTTTAACATCTTTTGCATTAATATGGACAGTGTGTTGATCTTGACTAGCTGTTGCACCTAGCTCTTTCAGAAGCTCAAGTGTTGTAGATATGTCTTTTAAAAGCGGTACATTACTTAAGTTAATATCGCCCTCTGATAACAAAGTAGCAAATAAGATTGGTAATGCTGCATTCTTTGCACCAGAAATAGTAACCTCACCATTTAATTGGCAGCCACCTTGAATAATAAATTGACCCATGAAAATCCCTATAAACTTACTAAATAAAATGTTTTTGTTTTTGCCACTCATCTGGCGTTAACGCTTTAATAGTTAACGCATGAATAGCATTAGTTGCTATCTCTTCAGACAAATGAGCATAGATACTTTGTTGTTTTTTAACGCGGCTCATATCAATAAACATGTCACTCACAGCAATCACTTGGAAAGTACCACCTTCACCTTTAACAATACAAACGTCCAATGTTAGGGCTTGTTCTAATTTTTCTTTAATTATTTCAGTATTCATAATAAACCACTATTTTTCAAAAAATGTTTCAACACCATAAAGCTCAGCTAATACACGTAGTTTTGCTGAAGCATTAACCAATTTCAACGTTGGATATTGTGTTTTAATTTGTACTAAATATGCAACTCCCGCAGAGTCAACGTTATTTAATTGCGATAAATCTAAGTTTTCAATTGCTTGGTAAGTATTTACGGCTGGATAAGCTTGCTCGCTTAAATTAGCGAGCAATAAATCTCGTTCAAGTAACTGGTTGTTACTCATGATGTAAACTCATCATTTTTTTGTAGTAGTAGTTTAATAACTTCATCAATTCCTTTTTTCTGAATTAATGAGCCAAATTCTGAACGTTTAGTATCTAACATACTGACACCTTCTGCGATCACATCAAACACTTTCCACTCACCTGTTTTTTTATTTTTACGCAATTTAAAATCTAGTTGGGTTACTTGCCCATTATTGTCGCGCATTCTAACAGGAACACTAACGATTTTCTTACCCTTAAAATTATTATTATCGAGTATCGTCAGCGTTTGTTGATCATATTTAATTAAGATATGACCATAAGCATTAATTAAATACGTACGGAATGCATCAACAAAATTATCTCGTTGTTCAGCGGTTGTTTCTCTTAAATGGGGACCAACTACACTATAGGCTGCATATTTGTAATCAAAATAAGGAATAAGTTCTTCATTAATGATCACTTTAATGTATTCAGGCTCTTTCGCTAGTCTGTCTTTTTCACTCGTTAAACGTTCAAATGTATTAGTCGATAAAGTATGGAGCGTTTTATTAGGATCAGTTAAATCATGCTCACTCGCCATTAGTGAGAATGAAAGAGAATATAAAAAAGCAAAAACATAAATAAATAAACGCATTAGTCGTCCTTATTAATAGAATAAATAAACTGTCCAATTAGATCTTCAAGCACTAATGCAGACTTAGTATCTTCAATCAAATCACCATTACCTAACATGTCAATATCATCGGTAATAAACCCAGGTTTAATACCAACATATTGCTCTCCTAATAACCCTGAGGTTAAAATTGCGAGAGATGATGTTTCAGGGTAAAAACCTTGTTTTTCGAACATCGAAAGCGTTACTAAAGGTGTATAAGTTTTAGTATCTAAAGAGATAGACTCAACGCGACCAACAACTACACCACCTAATTTAACTGGTGCTCGTGGTTTTAGACCACCAATATTAGTAAAGTTCGCTTGTAACGTATAACTATTGCCTTCTCCTTTAAAAGATAAACCAGCAACGCTAAACGCTAAAACAATAAAAGAGGCGATTGCTGCAACAACAAATAACCCAACCCAAATTTCTAATTTTTTTTGTGACATGTTAGCCTCCAAACATAATAACAGTTAGTAAAAAGTCCATCGCTAAAACAAGTAACGAAGCTAGTACCACGGTTTTAGTAGTTGCTCTGCTGATCCCTTGTGCATTAGGAATCACATGAAAACCATTGTATAGAGCAACCCAAGTAACAATAAAAGCAAAGATAAGACTTTTGATCATACCATTGACAACATCTGGAACGAAATGAACACTACCTTCCATCACAGACCAAAAAGAACCACCATCGATTCCCATCCAACTCACACCAACCAAAAATCCTCCCCAGATAGCCACTAGATTAAATATTAAGGTTAATAACGGTAAAGTAAGAATGCCTGCAATCAAACGAGGCGCAATAACTCGTTTTAAAGGAGAAACCGCCATCATTTCCATGCTGGCAATTTGCTCTGTACTTTGCATTAACCCTATTTCAGCTGTTAATGCAGACCCTGCCCGTCCTGCGAAGAGTAAGGCGGCAACAACTGGCCCAAGTTCACGCAATAGAGATAAAGCCACCATACTGCCTAAGCTTTCTTCTGCGGCATAGTCTACCAAAACATAATAGCCTTGTAAGCTCAGTACCATGCCGATAAAAAGACCAGCAGTGATAATAATAGGTAATGATAAAATCCCTAACTGATAAACTTGTGCAATACATAACTGAAATAGTTTGGGATGTGGTTTTGCAAATAAAGTACGGTAAAACATCATTGCTGACTGCCCAATACCTTGTATAGATTGCAAAGTATAAGCGCCAGTATTTTGTAAGACTTGTGTAAGGTATTCACTCATTATCGGTTTACCTCTTCTAAATCTGCTTGATAATCATTGGCAGGTAAATGAAATGGTACAGGCCCTTGAATAGCTCCCGCTAGAAATTGCTGTAATAATGCATTATCTTTTTGCGCTAGTACTTCATCAACAGTGCCTTCTGCAATAATTTTTTTATCAGCAAAAACATAAACGTTATCTGCAATCGATAATACTTCATTAACATCATGTGACACGATAATAGACGTTAAGCCTAATGTATCGTTGAGTTGTTTAACTAACTTTAACAATACATTCATCGATATAGGATCTTGCCCTGTAAAAGGTTCATCATACATAATGACTTCAGGATCTAGTGCAATAGCACGCGCTAAAGCAACACGTCTGGCCATTCCTCCCGATAACTGAGAAGGATATAAATCTTTTGCTCCACGTAAACCCACTGCATTAAGCTTCATCAACACTAATGTCGATAACAATTTTTCGTCTAGATGAGTATGCTCACGTAGTGGGAAAGCTACATTTTCAAATACGCTTAAGTCATTAAATAGCGCACCACTTTGAAATAGCATACCCATTTTTTTACGTGCTTGATAAAGCGCTTTTTCAGAACATTCATGGATTGAAGTACCATTGAAGATAACTTCTCCACTATCAACAGGAATTTGACCACCAATCAATTTCAATAAGGTCGTTTTACCAATGCCACTTGGTCCAAGCACAGCAGTTATTTTACCTTGTTCAAATTGCATATCGAGCTTATCAAAAATTTTCTTTTGTTGGCGCGTAAAGCTAAGTTGGTTAATTACAATGTGTTGTGTTGGCATAAATACATTTTTCTCTAAGAAAAAGAACGCTCAGTCTAATAATTCCACCATGAAAGGCAATTAATAATCGGACTAAATCGTAGTAAAGTAATAATTTAAATTAGATTTTACCTATAAAAAGGTAAATAAGCTAAATTTAGAAAGTGATAAACCTAATAGTGACCACTTTCTGACAAATTATCTTTATGTTAGTTTCGGTAATTATGGCATTAATAATGACATAATGACTGTTTAATCTATTTAATGCTAAGTAGTATTGTTATGATTGGCACATATTTTGATTTTTGAAATAAACAATGCTCGCCTTAATGTGTGTACTTTGATATTTTCATAATAAATCACTAACATCTTAAAAAAGAGTCGATAAATGATTGATACACCTTATGGAAAAGTCAGCAGTAATATTTTTGAGCAAGCACAAAAAATAAAACTCTTTATTTGCGATGTTGATGGTGTATTTTCTGATGGTCGAATTTATTTAGGCAATGATGGCGAAGAGCTTAAAGCATTCCACACAAAAGATGGATTTGGTCTAAAAGCGATAATGCAACAAGGGATAGACGTCGCTATCATTACTGGTCGACAATCTAATATAGTTGAAAATAGAATGTCTGCATTAGGCATTAAACATATTTACCAAGGTAAAGATGATAAATTAAGCGTTTATAAATCACTATTAGAAAAATTGAACTTAATGCCTGACCAAACTGCATATATAGGTGATGATGTTGTTGACCTACCAGTCATGATACAATCAGGATTAGGGATAGCCGTTAATGATGCACATCCATTAGTTTTACAACAAGCAGATCTGGTGACAACCGTAAAAGGTGGATTTGGAGCAGTACGTGAAATTTGCGACTTATTTCTACAATGTCATGGACAACTCTCAACCACCCAAGGTAAAAGCGAATAAATGAACAAACGCCAAAGCATTCCTTTTATAGCCCTATTAATTGCATTTATAGCATGGATATATGTAAAGCCAGATGTAGAATTTCCATCTCTTCCAGATCATCACCCTAGTTATATTGCCGACGATGTAAAAAGTCATCATTACGATGAGTTTGGCTTTAATGATTATCGTGTTTTTGCAGAGAAAATGACAAATTATCCTGAAACTGATACGACTTTTTTTGAAAACCCAAAAATAATTTTTTATACCAAAGATAAAAACTCAGACTCTGTAACAACATGGCAGTTAACGAGTGTTGAAGGCACATTGACAGAAAAATATAACTTACTATTATCAGGTGACGTTTTAGTTGAAAACCTCAGTAAAGATCAGTTAGTACAAACTATGTCTACCGCACAAGCAACGGTGCAATTAGATAGTAAAGAAATTACCAGCAGTAAAAAAGTCACATGGACAGGACCACAAGTTAAACAAGAAGGTGTCGGCTTATGGGCATCAATGGTCACAGAAGAAATGAAACTTAATTCTAATATAAAAGCGGTATACCTTAATGAACCTAAATAAATTAACAGTTTTACTTACTATTTCGCTGTTTAATGTAAATGCTTCTGCATTAGAGTCTGACTTCAATCAACCTATTCATGTTTCCTCTGTAAAACAACATGCAAGCTTGAAAACCAATACGGTCGTTTTTACTAATGATGTTTTATTAACCCAAGGTTCTATCAAAATTACTGCGGATAAACTAACCGTTATTCGTGGTACGAAGCCAAATAATGAAACAATGATCGCAGAAGGTAATGTCGCGACATTCCATCAAGTGCAAGACGATGGAAAACCATTTGATGCGGAAGCAAAAACAATCCGCTATGACGTAGCAAAAGGCAAAGTAACGTTATCTAAAAATGCACAAGTAAAACAATTAGATAGCCAAGTTAATGGCGGGGAAATAGTTTATTTCTTAGAAAGCCAAGAGCTGAATGTAACTACCGATAAAAAACAAAAAGAACGTGTACAAACGATCTTTTTACCAGCTCAATTTGAAAAAGATAAAAAAACTGATTCGTCTAAATTGTCTACTCCAAAAACAACAGGAGAAAAATAGAGATGGCTGAGTTACGGGCAACAGGGTTAGTTAAAAGTTATAAAGGACGTACCGTTGTAAATGGTGTTGGTCTAACTGTAAAAACGGGTGAAATAGTTGGTTTATTAGGCCCCAATGGTGCTGGGAAAACAACGTCTTTTTATATGGTTGTCGGCCTAGTTAAACAAGACCATGGCAGCATCGTTATTGATGATGAAGATATTTCTAGCGACCCGATGCATATTCGAGCACAAAAAGGCATTGGTTATTTACCACAAGAAGCGTCTATCTTTCGTCGTTTAACTGTGACTGAAAATATTATGGGCATTTTACAAACCCGTAAAGAACTAACACAATCACAACGAGATGAAAAACTTAATACTTTATTAGAAGAGTTTCATATTACACATATTCGTAATAGTAAAGGAATGAGTTTATCAGGGGGTGAACGACGTCGTGTAGAAATTGCCCGTGCTTTAGCTACTGAGCCAAAATTTATTTTATTAGACGAGCCTTTTGCTGGTGTCGATCCTATATCGGTGATTGATATCAAAAACATAATTCAACAATTACGTGATCGTGGTCTAGGTGTATTGATTACAGACCACAATGTACGTGAAACATTAGATGTTTGTGAGCATTCATATATAGTGAGCCACGGTGAGATTATAGCCGTGGGCACCCAAGATGAAATATTAGCAAACGATCATGTGAAACGCGTTTATCTAGGTGAAGAATTTAAACTTTAAGTCTTAGCCATACGTTCAGGAAGATATGTTTTGATGAAACAGGGTTTACAGTTGAAAATGGGTCAGCAATTAGCAATGACCCCTCAATTACAGCAAGCAATAAAACTATTGCAGCTATCAACGCTCGATCTCCAACAGGAGATTCAAAACGCATTAGACTCCAACCCTCTTTTAGAGCAAGATGATCAAACGGGGACTGAGGAGTTAATCAAAGAAGCTGATAGCAGTGAAGTAGATACTTCAGAAGCCATTTCTCAACAAGAGTTTTCAGATGACTTACCCGCAGAAAAAGAGTGGGAAGAGTCTTATAATTCGACACCGATTACAGGTACTACTTCGAGTGCCGTTGCATACGATGGAGAAAGCACTGTCTATCAAGGAGAGTCTTCGACTTCTCTACAAGACCATTTATTATGGCAAATGCAATTAACGCCTTTTACTGAAACAGATCAAGTCATTGCAATGGCTATCATCGACTCTATTGATGAATCTGGTTATCTAACCACTAATTGTGAAAGTATTCTAGAGAGCTTACAAACAGATTTAGAAGAATTAGAGTTAGATGAAGTAGAAGTGGTATTAAAACGTATTCAGCACTTTGATCCGCTAGGTGTTGCTGCTCGCACCACTCAAGAATGTTTACAAATTCAACTTCGCCAATTACCACGTACAACACCATGGCGAGATGAAGCAATCCAAATCCTTGAACAATACATGGACCTTCTTGGTAATAGAGATTACAGAACACTTGCACGTAAAAGTAAGTTTAAAGAAGCACAACTTGCAGAAATAATGCGTTTAATTCAAAGCTTAGAACCTCGTCCTGGTAATGGTATTGAAACAAGTGAAACACAATATATTATTCCAGATGTTTACGTTAAAAAAATTCAAGGCCAATGGCGAGTGTCGTTGAATCAAGATTGTGATCCTAACTTATCAATCAACCAGCAATACGCGAATATGTGTTCAGGTAATATAAGTAAAACCGACTCTCAATTCATTAAAGGCCATCTACAAGAAGCTAAATGGTTTATCAAAAGCTTAGAGAATCGTAATGATACATTACTAAAAGTATCTAATTGTATTGTGCAACAACAACAAGCTTTCTTCGAATATGGCGATGAGTCAATGAAGCCAATGGTTTTAAATGATGTAGCCTTTGAAGTAGAAATGCATGAATCAACTATTTCCCGAGTGACGACGCAGAAGTTTATGCACACGCCTCGTGGCATATATGAATTGAAGTTTTTCTTTTCAAGCCATGTTGCAACTGATGGTGGTGGCGAATGCTCATCAACCGCTATTCGAGCTTTAATTAAAAAGCTGGTTGCTGCAGAGCTAACAACTAAACCTTTAAGTGATAACAAAATAACGCAGTTATTGGAAGAAAAAGGTATTCAAGTAGCAAGACGTACTATTGCTAAGTACCGAGAATCATTAGGTATTCCACCTTCTAACCAGCGAAAGCAATTACTTTAATTAGTGAGCAACGCAAATAAAATTGGGATTAACTATAGTTATTTAATGCTAACCTGCTAAACTCGCGCGTCCATTAAGTACAGTTAAACTAAATATTATGAAAATATCTACTTTATTAAATCAAGATTCAGTATTCTGCCAAACAGCCTGCACGAGTAAAAAAGGGGCGTTAGAAAAAATCAGCCTTATTGCGGCTAAAGAATTAAATTTAGATGCGCAAGAGTTATTCGAAAGCTTAATTGCACGAGAGAAAATAGGGTCGACTGGCGTTGGATCAGGCATTGCTATCCCACATGTTAAAATCTCTAGTGAATTACCTGCAACCGCTGTATTTTTACAATGTGAAACAGGGATTGATTATGATTCATATGATGGTAATAAAGTAGATATATTATTTGCTATCTTTGTACCAGAAGATCTTTGCAAACAATACCTTTCTGCTTTATCAGAGATAAGCCAAAAGTTATTAGATAAGCAATTCTTACGTCAATTACGTAGTGCACAAAACAACCAAGAGTTATTTGAATTACTGACGTTATAAATCACAGGAGTAAATATGAAGTTAATTGTTATTAGCGGTCGTTCAGGATCAGGAAAAACAATTGCCCTCCATGTACTTGAAGATTTAGGTTACAACTGTATTGATGGTGTCCCGTATCAATTATTAGAACAATTAATTGATACGGTTGACCCAAAAGATAATAAAGTAGCCGTCACCTTAGATATACGCAATATGCCAACTAAAGTTGATGAAATTAAACAACTGGTTGAGTCATTACAGAAAAAAGTCGAATTAGAAATCATCTATATAGATGCACTGACCAGTGAATTAATTCGTCGTTATAGTGAAACACGTCGTTTACACCCTCTTTCAAAACAAAAACTTTCACTATCTCAAGCTTTAGAATTAGAAAAAGAAATGCTAGCGCCATTACAAGCTCTCTCTGCTTTTTCAATTGATACGACCGCCCTGTCTGTTCATAATTTAAATGAACATTTAAAAATATATTTACAAGGTTCGACTAAGAGTAACTTATTAGTTATTTTTCAATCTTTTGGTTTTAAACATATACACCCACAGGATGCTGATTATATTTTTGATGTGCGTTTTTTACCGAATCCATATTGGGAAAAAAACTTAAAAGAATATTCAGGTAAAGATAAACTTATTCAAGACTATTTAAGTGCCTTTCCCTTAGTGAAAGAAACCATCACTAATATCGAAAATCTATTCTTAACCTGGCTTCCTCATTTAGAACAAAACAACCGTAACTATGTGACCATTGCTATTGGTTGTACTGGCGGTAGACATCGTTCTGTTTATATAACGGAACAAATAGCGGCACGTTTTAAACATAAATACCAAATACAAATTGAACACAAATGTTTAAAGGAGTAATTCCTGTTGGATAAAATTAAGCAAACAATTACAATACAAAACAAACTTGGCTTGCATACACGTGCAACCATAAAGTTAGTTGAATTAGTCAATGCTTTTGATGCGCAAATTACTATCACTCATAATGAAAAAAAAGCAGATGCTGGTAGCGTACTTGGTTTATTAGTACTGGAAACCTGTTTTAGTCAAGAGATTGAAATAGAAGCACAAGGCACACAAGCACACGAAGCAATGCGCGCTGTCACTGAGCTCATCGAAAATAAATTTTTAGAAGAAGAATAACTCTAGGGGTAAGTATGCTGGAAAACACTAAAGTTGATAATACCCAGCTGCGACTTCAAGAAGTAAAAAAAGCGCTTGAACACGGTATGTTTGTATTAGCACGCAGCATTTTGGATAAAATGCCTGCTTGTGATGTCGCCTTTTTATTAGAATCATCCCCTCCTGCCGATCGTAAAGTATTATGGAATTTAACAGACCATGATCAACACGGTGAAATCCTAGAAGAATTAAATGAAGATGCGAAAGATGGCATCATTAATTTAATGGGAACAGACAACCTAGTCGCAGCGACAGAAGGCATGGAAACCGATGGCTTAGCGTACGTGTTACGTGGCATCCCTGACAGCGTCTATCGAGCGGTATTAGAGCAAATGGACACGCAGGATAGGCAAAGAGTTGAGCTAGCCTTAGCATTCCCTGAAGACACTGCTGGTTCAATGATGAATACCGATACGGTAACCGTCCGTCCAGATGTTACCATCGAAGTTGTTTTGCGCTATTTACGGTTAAAAGGTTCGTTGCCCGATACTACCGATGCTTTATACGTTGTTGACACTGATAACAAACTACTCGGAGATGTTTCTTTATCTACTTTATTAACTGTAGAGCCTACCTCTATTATCAGTGATGTGATGAATCATGGCACTGAACCACTACAAGTATTGATGGAAGAAAATGAAATAGCAAAGCTATTTGAACGACATGATTGGATTTCTGCTCCTGTTATTGACGATAACAAACAATTATTAGGTCGTATTACCATCGATGATGTCGTTGATATCATTCGAGAGAATGCTGAGCATTCAATGATGGGTATGGCTGGTATGGATGATGATGAAGATACCTTCGCACCAATTTTACCCAGCGCCAAGCGTCGTACAGTATGGTTATCAGTTAACTTAATTGCCGCTTTTATTGCTGCTTCTGTTTCCAATATGTTTGAAGCTACTCTAGAGCAAGTAGCAACATTAGCCGTATTAATGACCATCGTGCCGAGTATGGGCGGTATTGCCGGTAACCAAACATTAGCCTTAGTTATTCGAGGTATTGCAGTTGGCCATATCAGCAGCAGTAATACACGTTGGTTAATTGGTAAAGAAGCAGCCATTGGTGTGTTAAACGGTATGATTTGGGCTGTGTTAGTCGCTACCGCCGTCGTATTATGGAAAGGAGATATGCAAGTCGGTTATATCATTGCAGGTGCGATGTTTATTAACCTTTCGATTGCAGGTATCGCAGGAGTTTGTATTCCATTATTAATGCATAAGTATAAGATAGATCCTGCATTGGCGGGTGGTATGGCATTAACAACGGTTACTGATGTTATTGGCTTATTCTCATTCTTAGGAATGGCAACACTAGTCTTACGTCATTAACGCTTTAATATTATAATCATACCCCCCTCTATTTCATTGAAGTTAGAGGGGAGTCGTTATGATTAAATAAACTCTAACCATGATTCGATTAAATTAAGAAAATCTTCTAACCCACATTCAGCTTGAATCTCTTGGTCATAAAAATTTAAATCATTCGCATCTTCTAAATCAGAATCTGACTGATGTAAGCTATGATTAATAATAATCGCTTCTTCGGTATTTAAATCTAAAGCAAACTCATCACCGATTAATTTATATTCAGTAATCTCTTTGTTTTGTAACTGTACGATCACAGATAGTAACGCTTCAACCCAGTCTTTTTTTTGACCTTCTTGTTCTAACCAAGTACCAAAAGCTTCATGCCCCATCGATAGTTTTACCGTTGCTTTATCGCTGAAATAGTCTTTTTTGAAGTCAAATTCCATTGTGCTAATCTCTATTATTTAATTAATGTCAGCAGTATAAACAGGTTTTAATATTATACCAATTTAGTATAGAGAAGATTTAAATAGCAGAAATTAGCAAACCAAAATGGCAAGTAATTTAAAGTAGCGAGCAGGCAGGAGTAGATAAGTAAAAGCAGATAGGAACAAAAAAGCCCTTACAAAATGTAAAGGCTTTTTTATTAATGGTTAGTGTTAATTAAGAATTAACAGCTATTTTTAGTTCAGCAGTAGCAACAACATTCGTCGGTACTAGCTCGTAAGCTGCTTGTGGTTTTAATACTACATTTGATTTACTTGCAACCATTAGCATTTGTTTAAGACGGTTTGACTCAAAAGGTTTTAATAATAAACCTTGAACGTCTAATAAACTATTTAAACCCAATAACTCACGTTGTACGTCGTTATGAGAGTTTAAGATGCTAATGTCAGCTGATGCTGATGTTTGGCCTGTACGGATTGATTTAATTAACTCAATACCAGAACACTCTGGTAATAAAGCATCAACAATAATTAAGTCAAAATCTTGTAGGGCGATTGAACGCTCTGCTTCAAGTGTTGTAGCAACACCTTCAACATAAGAAACATTTAACGCTTCTAATTGGTCAATTAACTGTATACGACCTTCTGCAGAACCTTCAACAATTAACACTTTCATGTTAGTAATTGCATTAGTGATGATCTCACCTTGTGCCATTGGTGAAACAGTGTTTTCTGAGACAGTTAAACCTTCCATACGTGCAATGTAGCCACGTTTAGGAATAGTAGAAATATTTAAACCGTGAAGACTCAATGTGCCTACACTTTTACGTAACTGAGAGATATGTTGGTTGATTGTATGGTCTGTTACTAAACGTCCCCAAACATGTTGAGCAAGATCTTCACGCGTAACAACCGTATTAACGTTTTTACATAGGAAATGCAAAAGAGAAGTACGTAAAGGACCTAAATAAACTTTACGACTGCCATGAATTAAACTGTTTTGGCTCGTATCAATGTGGAATTCGCCCACAACTAAACTTTTTTCTAACATAATAGTACCCATTTTTGTTTTAATGTAAGTGCCAGTTCCAGTGGATAGGCAATTTTTTATTTTAATTTTTGGACTGCTTAAGCAATCTCTTATATATAATCGCAATCATATTATCAAATTAACATAAAAACACAAATGTATTCCTATCCAGTCATTAATTTGTAAAATTAACATCACGAATCATTACTATAGAGTAGTTTTTTTATCATGCCAATAAAAAATGAATATTAAATGCATTTAATAATACCCATTTTTTATTTTTACTTTTTATTTCGTTAAATAAATATGCACTTTACAATTAAACATAATACGTAATTATTTTTAAATAGTTGTCCTGATTTTCATACATGAATTTCAAATTGACACATAGAAGTTAATATTTATTATGATAAGTAATGATTAATTTATTTACCCTCAAGCCTTATTAAGGCTAATGGGATGGTATTATAAAAACACAGTACAAAACATCGTAGTTACTTTATATCGAAAGTGTTCAGAAGAAAAATCATTCATATCGACTATATTCTTCCCCTATACTCAGCCTCTCTTTAATACATACCCGATTAAATAGTTATTCAATATGAGTGATTAAAAAAACCGATTAGCAATTTAATGTTTTTTATAAAAAAAATAATGACATTTAGACATCCCAAATTCTAATTTACTATTTCTTCTTATGATTATTTGACAAAAGACTTAAAAACGAAGAATGAGTCAATTTAAATTAAACATAAAAACAATAATAATTAATGATAGCGGTATTAAATCGCTTTATTTTATTGTTTTTTGTTGTTTATTGAACGTAAAAACGTGGAGAGAAGATATATTATTCTTGCTTACATCTAAACTTATAGAGGGAATAATTTAATTAAAAATAGAATATAAAAAAGGCAGCTCAATGAGCTAATGCCGATCGGTTAAGGATCTAAGAAGAAAACTTGAACGATCTTGCAGATAGAACATAATCCCCACTCTTATTTAAGGTTGGGGATTTTTTTGTTTAATCAAGAAATGGAATTGGTGTATGAATC
>NZ_CBRF02000051.1 GCF_000470315.2 Psychromonas sp. SP041 | reverse complement strand
ATTATATAAATGGCTATTACAATCGATATCGCCCACATCAGTTTAACGGCGGATTTTCACCGTTAGCAGCAGAGAAAGAAAACGTAAAAACCTCTAACAAGATGGCCAGTTTTACTTGACCACTGCAGGGAAAGTTCAAATGTGGGGCGAGTTGCAGCCATCTTTTATTCTAGCTCGTCTGCGCTCGTTGAGTCTTCTTGATGTTTATTGACAGTGGTTTCACCCTGTTGGCGACTTTACTTTCTCTCTGCCAGCAGAGAAGCTATACCTACAAATAATTCAAAGAGACTAGCTCCGACTGTTTTTTAATCACCTCTTTTAGAAATAAAGTAATAATTACTTTCTTAACGCACCGCTCATACGCCACGTCCATGTGGCGAACTGAGCTAGCAACGGCAAAGGGCACGCAGAGCTTAGCCCGCTCATATAATTATGCTGACGCATAAATCGCTCCATGCCTTACCTTGCTTGAAGGTAATCATTAATTAAGAAAAACCCAACGGGGAGAGGGGACGTAGCCATATTGAGCAAGGTTTTTATTGTAACTATCTGATATTGCTTATTTCAATGAATGGCTGTCCAGCACTTTTAAGAATTCACATATTATTGAAACTGTATGAGTGCCTATTTCGATAGACGCTGTAGTACCTAATTGATAATTCTTAGTCCATAATATTTCGCCTTTATCTATTTGTCGAATTAGGACTTTTACATTTGAAGAATCCTCTCCAATTAATAAACCTTTTTCTGACTCGACCTTTTGGGGAGTAAATTGACAGCTACTCATTAAACTTAATAATATGATTGCTAAAAATTTAAATTGCATGATAATTTCTTTGAAACACCTACACCGACTCTAAAGCTTTATCTGTTCTTTCGACCAGATCCGATATAAATCTTACACATTTGTCTAATTCATTTCTTTTAATCAAATCAGGTTTAGTAATATCGACTTGAGAACGATGAACTGCCTCGCCTCTACGCCTTAACCAAGCATCAAGAGTTTGCTTAACTTGTTTTGGTGTTTGGTAGCTATTCCAAACCCAGCTTTCAGTAACATTAACTCCAAAAAACTCTTCAAAGATCTCTTTGGTCTTCTGTGAGCCTGGATTGTGAAATGTTTTCAATTTTGATGTGAATTGACGATCAAGATAATTACCGATATGACAACCTTGTAGGACACCAAATTTATTAGTAAATAGCTCAGTTGCAATATCTTCTACATAGGTTTCCCAAGCGGTCATCGTCATTATTAATGCGGCACGTTTTAATGCTTCAGGTGGCGATATATTATCTTTAGTATTCAATAAGTCGTAACACTCAGCTAGCTCTTTTGCATCTGATATTGCAAGTTTAAAATTATTTAATGAAATAGACATTTATCTGGGTATCTCCTTGGTATTTAACAAAGCTGTAGGATTTCTTTATGTTAAGAAAAACTAGTTATTCTAGGAGCTTAACGCCCTCGTAAACTACAGAACATGTTAGAAGCTTTTTTGCGTAATTTTTTATTTTAAGAACAAAATAGAACAATATTCTATATTAGATTTAATAAGTTTATTTACTTGATAATGGTAATTTCACAGGTACTTTGAAGCTTAATTTTGCAGTATGCTCTGCCACATTTGAGCTATCACCTTTTACATGTCCTCCAATAACGGCTGCTACAACATTTAATTTAGCTTCACTACCTTCTTTTTCGACAGCATTAACAGATACTTCGAATTCAATTGCTTGGAAACTAGTTAATCCTGTTTCTAAGCCTTTCCAATCGGTTTCATTTATTAAAGGAACAACTTCTCCGTGTTCAATTTCAGTTTGAGCATCATGGATACCGCCAAGAACATCTTTTAGTGTTTCTTTTACAAAAGTACGTAATTTCATTGAAACTCCATTGACTTGTAATAGCATAACTAACCAAAATTATTTCGTATTTCCAGTGGATATGTAGAATGCTATTAATTATTTGAATTTGATATTGAAGGTTAAATTTAACAGACTAATCAAAATATTAACATCGAAACTAAATAAAATATCATGTGGATAGATAGAAAAGTTTCGTATTAACAACGGAAATACGGAATGTTTCTAGTTTGTTTTTACGTTCTATTTTTTGATTTGTTTCGTGCGCTATTTTTTATTGGTTTATAAAACAAGATTCAATTTTTAAAAAGGAGTCGGCTTTATTTATTGTTACAGAAAGCAGAGGTAAAGCAGCTAGTTATTTTTAACTCCACAACCCAATGATTAAATTTACTTTTTTCATCACTCTGTTGATTACTCTTATGATAGTTATGGTATTTTAGAGCTACTATAATAAACAGCTAAAAAACAACTTTCTCAAAAGGTGGCACGTGTGTTTAAAGTCTATCATTCCAATCAAATAAGCTTGCTTAAAGACCTGTTGCTAGCGCTCATGAAACAATCTCCGTTGAGCCATCCTTTTGAAAATGAAACCGTATTAGTGCAAAGCCCGGGTATGGCGCAATGGCTGCAATTAGAGATTGCACAATCTACTGGTATTGCAGCGAATATTGATTTCCCGTTACCGGCGAGTTTTATTTGGCAGCAGTTTAAACATGTTTTAGACGATGTGCCTGATAACAGCCCATTCAATAAACAATCCATGACGTGGCAAATAATGAAGTTATTGCCTGATTGTTTAGAAGACGAAGACTTTAGTGCGTTAAAAGAGTATTTAGAAGACGATGAACACCTTCGCAAACGTTTCCAGTTAAGTGGGAAAGTCGCCGATATATTTGACCAATATTTAGTGTACCGCCCTGAGTGGATTGATAACTGGGAAACATTGCAAGACAGCCAAGTCAGCTTAGAGCATCTACAACCAGAGTGGTTAGACACACACCTTTGGCAGGCTAAGTTATGGCGTTTATTAGTGAACAGCATTAAAGAAGGTTTCCAATCTCAGGGGAAAGCTTACCATCGTGCTGGTTTGTACCAAGATTTTTTAAGTACGCTGGCGACTAAAACTACCGAGCAGTTAACGCATTTACCAAAACGTATTTTTGTTTTTGGTATTTCTTCTTTACCTGAATCTTACCTGCAAGCGTTATTAGGGTTAGCTGAACATTGTGATGTGCATTTTCTATTAACGAATCCTTGTCGTTATTATTGGGGAGACATTGTTGACCCTAAACTACTAGCGAAACGTTTTGCACAATCTCGTCCTAAAGTGAGTGTGAAAGCGGGCGAAGTTGAACAGTTAAAAGCAAGTAGCTGGCAAAAAGATGAAGCACATTTAGCCTGGGCGAGCAGTGGCGATATTGAAAGTGAAGTGGGTAATCCATTATTAGCTTCAATGGGTAAAATGGGACGAGATTTTTTATATCAACTGTATAGCCTTGAGCAACAAGAGATTGATGCCTTTGTTGATATTGACCGCGACAGTTTATTACATAATTTACAGGCTGATATTTTAGATTTAACCGATAGCTCAACACAGACATTAAAAGATCCTTCACTACGTATTGAAATTGATGACAATGATAATTCGCTGAGCTTACATGCTTGCCATAGTGTGATGCGAGAAGTCGAAGTATTACACGACAACTTATTAACCATGTTTGAGCTAGACCCTAAGCTGACGCCTAAAGATATTATTGTGATGGTGCCTAATATCGATGCTTATGCGCCTTATGTAGAAGCGGTATTTAGCCGTTCTGGCACAGGCATCACGATTCCATTCTCTATTTCCGATGTCAGTGCGCAACAGGAAAATCCGATTTTAGCGAGCTTTTTACAATTATTGAATTTACAACAAAGCCGTTATACGCGAGAAGATATTTTAGCGTTATTAGAAGTGCCTGCGATTTTAAATCGATTCTCTATCAAGCAATCTGAATTTGATTTATTACAACATTGGATCACCGAAAGCGGTATTCGATGGGGGCTTAATGATCAATCTGCGAAACAGTGGGAACTCCCAGCGTTAACACAAAATAACTGGTTGTTTGGTCTAAAACGTATGTTGCTGGGTTATGCCATGAGTGACAATCTCTTTGAAGGCATTGCACCTTACGATGAAGTGCAAGGGTTACAAGGCGATTTGCTCGGTCGGTTTATTGAATTTATTGATACCTTGATTGATTTAGAAGCGAACTTAAATAAAGAAGTAAGCTGTGCTGAGTGGCAACTGTTTATTAATCACTTAATCGACGATTTCTACCTTGAAGATGAAGATAACAGTGTGTTGTTCAGCCAAATACGACAGCAAATGCAAATGCTGTCTGAACAAACGGCACAGGCTAAGTTCGATCAACCCTTATCGTTAATGGTGTTGGTTGAATATTTGCAAGAGCATTTGTCTAGCCAATCGAATAGCCAGCGTTTCTTAGCAGGGCAGGTGAACTTCTGTACGTTAATGCCAATGCGTTCGATTCCTTTTAAAGTGGTCTGTTTGTTAGGCATGAATGATGGTTTGTATCCTCGTTCGTTATTACCAATGGGATTCGATTTGATGGTCGGCCATAGAAAACGTGGTGACCGTTCACGCAGAGATGAAGATCGTTATCTATTTTTAGAGGCGTTGTTATCGGCACAATCAAATTTTTACGTTAGTTACATCGGTAAAGATATCAGTGATAACAGTGAAAAAATGCCGAGTGTGTTAGTCAGCGAGCTGCTTAACTATATTCAACAGAGCTTTATATTAACCAGCCAGCATGAAAGTTTGCTTGAGAGCGAATCATTGGATAATGGTCAATTAGAAAAACAATTATTGGCTTCGTTAATACATCACTACCCAATGCAAAGTTTTAGCGAACAGTATTTTCAAGGTAAGCAAATTACCTATCAACAATCTTGGTGGAATGCCGCTACTCAATTATCCGCGGATCAAGCTGAGATTAATCAACCTTTGCCTTTATTACAAAGTGAGTTGATAGAGTTAACGTCGCTGATTCGATTTTTACAAAATCCTTGTAAGGCGTTTTTTAATCAAGGTTTAAATGTGTATTTTGAGATTGATGACATTGATCAAGAAAATGATGAACCGTTTGCTTTGGATAACTTGCAGCAATACATGCTCAAAAAACAACAATTTGAAAATGGACTCGATGACCAAGCTTTAACGGATTTATACGTGGGTTTACAGGCACAAGGTAAGTTACCTGTAGGTGAGTTTGCAACGTTAATTTTTAATAAAGACTTACAAGTCATGGTCGATTTAGCAGGCGTTTACAGTGGTTACTTTATTGGTGATATTGAGCAGATAAATGTTGATATTCCGTTTGATCAAAAACGTTTAGTGGGCGCGCTTGATGACCATTGTGAAAATGGCTTAGTGCGTATTAAACCGGGTAATATTAAAGGTAAAGATCTGCTTAAGTTATGGGTTGAGCATTTAAGTTATTGCATTGTGCATGGTCAACACCTTAACGCGACTTTGTTTGGTCAAACGAAAGGGCATTATTTTGAGGAAATTCCCGCTGATTATGCTCACCAACGTTTAGCTGAATTGTTAGCTTTATATCAACAGGGGTTACAGCAAGCGTTACCTTTCTTTGTGGAAAGTGCTTACCAGTGGTGTGAAGCCGTTTGTAAATTACAAGCAAATGTCTTTGTGCTGGATGAGTTAAGTTTTGATACGCGCGCTGCTGGCCAACAAGCGGCGTTAAAAGTCTTTAATAATAGCCGTGGTTATGCGGAAGCAAACGACCCTTACATTAATCGTGTTTTTGAAAATATTGAAGATCATTGGCAACAATTTGAGTCGATAGCGCTACAGGTATTTATGCCATTATTATGCAATTTGAATGATTTAATTTATGACCAATGGGGCGGAGAATAATCATGAGTGAATATAATCTAAACCTCGATCTTAGCCTTGAAGCTAATAGTGGAAATGGAAGCACTGATATTGATATTAGCGGTAACTTAACTGAGAGCAACAGCCATATTTCGGTTACGCCTTTAGAAGCGTTGACCTTCCCCTTGTTTGGACGTCGCTTAATTGAAGCGTCTGCAGGCACAGGGAAAACCTATACTATTGCCAGCTTGTTTATTCGTCTCTTATTAGGACATGGTCAACAAGAGTTAGGACACGGTAATCAAGAGTTAGGGCATGAGCAACCTGACCAAAACAAAACAAAGCAAACAGCGCATCATTGTCCATTAACTGTTGATAAAATATTAGTGGTGACCTTCACTGAAGCGGCAACAGCAGAATTAAGAAGTCGTATACGTGAACGTATTCGTGAAACCCGTTTAGCTTTTATTGCTGGTTCAAGTAAAGATGATTACTGCCAGCAGTTAATTGAAGACAGCATCAGTATTGAGCATGATATTCGTTTGTTACGTTTTGCAGAGTTGCAAATGGACGAAGCGTCTATTTTTACGATTCATGGTTTTTGTCAGCGTATGTTGCAACAAAACGCTTTTGAATCGGGCAGCTTATTTCAACAAACGTTATTAGAAGATGACTCTGATATTTTAAGCCAAGCATGTAATGATTTTTGGCGAGCACATTTTTACCAACTCTCTACGCCGTTAACTGAAGTTATTTATAGTTATTGGGCGCATCCTGAAGCGCTTAAATCTGAGTTACAGCAATGGTTGTCACGTAATGATTTAACCTTTATTCCTGCGATTACTGATTTTGATTTTAAAAGTAAATATGAAAAAAGCTTAAATGTAATTACCGAGGTTAAACAAGCTTGGAATGCTGATAAAGATGATTACCAAGATATCATTACGCATTCTGGTGTTGACAAACGCAGTTACAGTAAAAAGAATTTACCTAATTGGTTTGATCAAGTGAGTGCTTGGGCTTCGTCAGATAGTTTAGAGTTAACCTTGCCTAAAAACTTAGTTAAATTTTCACAGGAAGAGTTACACACTAAAACCAAAAAAGGTGAAGCACCCACACATGCGACCTTTGTGTTAATTGAAGCTCTACTTAAGCAAGATATCTCAATCAAAAATACCTTATTGATTAAAGCAACGCATTGGATAAAAGATAACTTACAAACCACTAAACAGCAGCACATGCTATTAGGGTTTGATGATTTATTAACACGTTTAGATCATGCCTTACAAGTGTCTGCAGAAGGGCATCTTGGCAAACAAATAAAACAACAATATCCCATTGCCTTGATAGACGAATTTCAAGATACCGACCCAGTACAATACCGTATTTTTGATACGATTTATGCTGATGCCAGTTATGTTGAAGGCAGCTATGTTGAAAATAGTGATACAAGCCTTGATGAAGATGCTAGTTCAAATGAGCATGCTAACGGCGAACTACCGTTGTTTAATCAATCCGGTTTGTTCATGATTGGCGATCCTAAGCAGGCGATTTATAGTTTCCGTGGTGCAGATATCTTCACTTATATGAAAGCGCGTAATGCTGTGACTGCGCATTACAGTTTAGATAATAACTATCGCTCTAGTGCTGAAATGATTGATGCGGTGAATGGTTTCTTTAATCATAAAACCGCACCTTTTATTTATGACCAAGACATTCCTTTTTTCCCTGTCAAAGCGCCACCGATAAGACGTAAAAAGCTGGTGGTTAATAATCCCGATGATGATCAACAAACTGCGCTACAGTTTTTGCATATTAATGGCGGTTTAAGCAGTGATGCATTTAGATATGCGAGTGCACAAGCTGCAGTTAATGAGATCAAAGCGTTATTGTTGTTAGCACAGCAAAACCAAGCTTATTTAGAAGATAGTGACGGTAATAAATCGCCTATTTTAGCGAACAATATTTCGGTGTTAGTGCGTACCGGTAATGAAGCGAATATTATTCGTAAAGCCTTGTTAGAAGAAAACATTAACAGTGTGTATTTGTCACTAAAAGAAAGTGTGTTTGCCAGTACTTTAGCCCAAGATTTATTACGCTTATTAAGCGCTTGTTTGCATCCAAGCAACGAACGTTATTTGCGTTCAGCGATTGCTTGTAAGTTGTTCTCGCTTACGCCTTATCAAATTCATCGTACTTTTTCTGATACCGCCAGTTGGGAAGCGAAAATTGCTGATTTTGCTCGTTATAAAACCGTGTGGGAAGATAGCGGTATATTAGTGATGTTACAGCAGTGTTTTCATGAGCAAGGTATTAGCGCTAAATTACTCGCACAAAACCAAGGTGAGCGTGCTTTAACAGATTTATTACACCTTGCTGAGTTATTACAAAAAAATAGCATGGTCTATGAAGGTTCATTTGCTTTATTACGTTGGTTCAGTGAACAAATTAGTAATGCTAAAAACGAGCAAGGCGAACAGAAACAACGTTTAGAAAGTGAAAAAGAATTAGTACAGGTGAGTACGTTACATAAATCCAAAGGGTTAGAATACGATATTGTGTTTATTCCATTTAGTGGTTTATATCGTGAACCTAAAGAATGTTTATTCCATGATAGCCAACAACGTTTGGTATTTGATTTAGAAGCGGACGATGCGAATAAAGAGCTGACGGCTAAAGAACTTTTAGCGGAAGATATTCGTCTGTTATACGTTGGTTTAACGCGCAGTGTGTATCGTTGTTACTTAGGGATTGGGTCGTATAAGAAAGGGCGCTCTAAAGCGACACCACTCACTAAAAGTGCATTGGGTTATTTATCTATTAAAGCGGGTGAAGAACTACAGGCAGGTGATGACCAAAATTTAAAACGTTTATTACAAAGCGTATGCGATATGTCAGAAAATATCGGGTTACGTAATGCGCCAACGTTAATGGCTGAAACCTATCAAGCTTTGAGTCAGTCTCCTGAACAATTAATTGCTCCTAGGCAGTTTACAGGGGCGATTGAGAAAAACTGGTGGGTAACAAGTTACTCTGCTTTATCTCGATTCCACAGCGCGCCTACTATTGAAGATAAAAACACTAAGAAAATTCCACAGGAGAGTGTCAAAGCAACGGGTGATATTTTATCTCAGCCATCTTTAGCAAGCTCATTACCTTTAGCTGCTTCGCCATCGGGCTTGCTTCAAGATCCACAAACAGAAGTCTCAGCTTATAATGTGTTTAACTTTCCGAGAGGCGCTAAACACGGGACATTCTTACATGAACTATTTGAAGAAATCGACTTTCAAGATAGCCCGTCAGATAAATTAATACCATGGTTAACAGAGCGTTTAACCATTAATAATTATGAACCTGCAGAAGAGTGGGCGCCGATTGTTAGCCAATGGATAACGCATATTTTAGATCATCGTTTAGTGGCGAGTGAATACCCTGAATTAACGTTATCGTCATTAACGGAGCAGCAAAAGAAAGTAGAAATGCAGTTCTTTATTCCAATGCAACCGATTGAAGCGTCCTCCATTAATAAGCTAATCATGCATTATGACCCATTATCTGCTCGTGCAGGCTTATTGCAGTTCAATCAAGTGCAGGGAATGTTAAAAGGTTTTATCGATTTAACTTTTGAGTATAAAGGGCAATATTTTGTATTGGATTATAAATCAAACTACTTAGGCGATAGCTTGCAAGATTACAATGATGATGCGATGGCAGAGGCGATCATTGAGCATCGGTATGATTTTCAATATCAACTTTACACACTGGCATTACACCGTTTATTAAAATCACGCTTAGAGGATTACGATTATGAAACACATCTCGGTGGCGTGTTCTATACCTTTTTACGTGGTATGCAAGGTGAAGAAAATGCGGGATCTTATTTTATTAAACCTGCTTTTGAGTTAATTGAACAATTAGATAAGTTATTAAGTGGCGAATTAAGTGCGCAACAATTGTTAGAGGATTTGTCATGAGTGATAATAAAAATAACGTTCTAAATGAAGGTATAAGTGACATTGAAAGTGCTGTTGTAAGCAATGTTAAAAGTGACGTTGTAAGCAACGCGGTTAATACAGTGGATATGTTAGCTCTGTTAAAACAATGGCAGTTAAATCAACAAATTCGTCCTATAGATTTTCATTTTGCGAAGTTTATGGCGCAATTAGGCGCGGATAACTTAATGCAATTAGCATCGGCATTGGTCAGTCAACAGCTTGGTGGTGGGCATATTTGTTTACCCATCGATAAAATAGGTAATCTATTCCATCAACATTGTTTGCAGTTAGGGTTAGATTCACAAGCTGAAAGCGAACGTTTGCAAATCTCCTGTATTTTTCATGAGCCTCAACAAACACATGCTTTATTAAATGAAAGCCTCTGTTGCGGTGACGATGCACCTTTACGCTTGCAATATGATGCTTTATTTATGGCGCGTTATGCTGAGTTTGAACAACTCATCTCAGATAAATTATTACAACCTATCGCAGTGCAAGTAAGTGATGAAAGTAAAGAATACTTAGAGTTACTATTCAAACCTCAATATCAGTATTTATGGCAAGCATGGCAAAGCGAGTCGACTCAATCAGTACAAGTTCTATGTGAAAAGTATTTAGACGTTATTAATAATGCGGCGGTGGATTGGCCATCGGTACAAGCAGTGTTCAATAATGCAACATCAGCTGATGACTTAGCGCCATTAGCATCTTTGATTACTAATAATGTTCGGTGTGATTGGCAAAAAATAAGTGCAGCTTTAGCATTAACTTCTGCTCGTTGTGTTATTTCTGGTGGTCCTGGTACTGGTAAAACCACAACCGTTGTGAAGTTATTAGCGCTCTTATTACATTCACAGCCTGACTTAATTATTAAAATGGTTGCCCCGACGGGTAAAGCAGCGGCACGTTTAACGGAATCGATTACTAATGCGTTATCTGATTTGTCTTTAGATAAGGTCGTTGCACAACATATTCCCACCGATGCGAGCACCATTCATCGATTATTAGGTGTTCGAAATAACAGTGCGCATTTCCGTTACAATGAACATAACAAGTTAGTGTTAGATCTCCTGCTGGTGGATGAAGCGTCAATGGTTGATTTACCGCTAATGGCCAAACTATTAAGTGCGTTGCCCGATCATGCCCGTTTAATATTGCTAGGCGATAAAGATCAATTAGCCTCTGTTGAAGCGGGTGCGGTATTGGGCGATATCTGTTCGTTTATTGAATCTGGTTATAGTCAGCAAAAAGCGCAGCAATTAGTCGACTTAACAGGGTTTGATTGTTTACTAGATCAAGCAAAGCACACGCAAGTGAGTATGTCTGATAATTTATGTTTATTACAAAAAAGTTATCGTTTTGATCAGTTTTCAGGTATTGGTTATTTAGCTTCAGCGATTAATAAAGGCGGCGTAACCGCGGCTAAATTAGCTACTTTGTGTGCTAAGTATGATGATTTAAACCATTACTTGAATGATGCAGAAAGTGAAGCTACCTTTGAGCAATTAGTCATTGATGGTTATGGACCTTATTTATCAGATTTACCTGTGATTAATGAGGATAACCGAGAACGTGCAAAACAATTGCTACAACAATTTAATGATTTTAAAATATTATGTGCAACTCGAGAGCAAGAGTGGGGCGTTGATAATTTAAATCATCGTTGTGAAAAGATATTACAAAAAGCAGGCTTGCTAGCGCGACGATTCGACCAAACACAAACTTGGTATGTTGGACGCCCGGTGATGGTGACTGAAAATAGTTATCACCTTGGATTGTTTAATGGTGATATTGGCTTGTGCTTACAAGATCTAACTGGCCAATTAAGAGTGTACTTTGTTATGCCTGATGGCTCAGTCGCTGATTTTCAACCTAGCCGATTACCGGCGAATCAAACCGTATTCGCGATGACCGTGCATAAAAGCCAAGGATCTGAGTTTAAACATACGTTATTAGCATTACCTGATTATGCATTACCAGTGATGAATAGAGAGCTAATTTATACTGGTATTACGCGTGCTAAAAAGCAGTTAACACTAATCGCTGACTTATCATTGGTTGCAAGCTCGGTCAGGAATAGAGCAAGTCGAAACAGTCGTTTAACAGAGCGTTTAACTTTGCAGTAAGTGGCTCAAATGAAACTGTTTTTTGATAAGCATTAAACAGTCGTTCATTAGGTAAGTGAAAGTAGATTTAAAATAAAGGTAAATACAGATTATGACACCTGCGATTAAAGTAGCTGAAAAACATAAAATCACATTTAAGGTTCATCAATATAAACATGATAAAAAGCATGCGTCTTATGGTTTAGAAGCCGCTGAGAAAATGAATGTCGATGCACAACAAGTGTTTAAAACTTTAGTGGTTGAAGTTGATAAGCAGTTAGTCGTGGCGGTTTTACCTGTTACGGAGCAGTTAAATTTGAAAGCTGTCGCATCGGCTTTGAAAGGTAAAAAAGCACAAATGGCTGATAAAAACGATGTGTTACGCTCTTCAGGTTATGTTTTAGGTGGCGTGAGTCCGTTAGGGCAAAAGAAGCGCTTAACAACCTTGATTGATAGTACGGCAACGGACCATCCAGATATTTATGTCAGTGCGGGTAAAAGGGGCTTGGAAATACAATTAAAAGCGCAAGACCTTGCCTCAATATTGTCGGCTACTTTTGTGCCATTAACGTAGCCATTAACGTAACTATTAACGTAGCCATTAACACAATCATTAAACGTTTCTTTACTTGAATGTAAGGTATGTGATTTTTACGTTTTTGATTTTTATCATACTAAGAATAACTTTCTATTAAATAGATAAGATATTATAAATCACTCTGTGTTAGCATCGCGCTGAAAATTCCTAGTAGTAAATTTAAGCAACCTTTAAACTGTTAATGAGATTGTAAATGGAACACTTTTTTACCCTATATTTAAAACTATTCTTTATGATGACACCCTTTTTTGTGTTGTCTGTTTTCTTGATTTTAGGCAAAAAATTAAGCTCATCTGAAAAGAAGAAGGTCATTTTAAAATTAAGTGTGACAGTAGTGATTATCAGCTTAGTTTTCCTCATTTTTGGACAATACATTTTCAGCTTATTTGGCATTACTTTAGACGCTTTTAAAATCGGTGCGGGTACCGTACTATTTTTAAGTGCATTAGAGATGATTAAAGGTGGAACTGAAGTCCCTGAAGGGCCTGAAAATACCATTAAACGTAGTGCTGACTTTGCGATAGTGCCGTTGGCGATTCCTGTTACTGTTGGTCCAGGTCTGATTGGTATATTGATGGTCATGGGAGCAGAATTAAACGGCGTTATGGATACTGTGATTGTTTGTTTATCATTGTTTGCTGCTGTTGCCTCATTAGCTATTGTTTTACTGTTTTCAAGTAAAATACAACGTCTACTTGGTCAGCAAGGTTTAGAAGTGTTACCAAAAATAACGGGTTTATTTGTATCGGCGATTGGTGCTCAAATTGTATTTTCAGGTATCCAAGGCTTTTTTGTTGAGTCGTTGTTACTTCATTAATAGATTAATAGATTAAATGAGTCGTGATTAGACTTAATATTCGACTCATCATTAAAACCATCACTAGAGTGACTAACAAAGCAATCATTAGCGTTATCAAATAATGCTAGTGATTGCTTGTTTTGTGAACTCTTCATTTTTATAAGTTACATTTATTAGCACATTTAAAACTACATTGTCTTTATTTGATTTTATATGCTTTTTTACTGTTTATTATTCAATAACCCATTACTTCCTTTTACTTTGTCATGTCATTCTTAAATAAAAATCGTTTAATTATCAAGCAGAATGATCATGGTCCATAAAATTATTTAGTTCGTTTTTACTAAAAATAAAGCATAAATTGTACGAAATAGAGACGGATCTACAAAAATAGAGCTTGCATGTCGTTTTTCCTATGGACTGCCTATCGACTAACGCTATAACAGTGTCTATAATGGCGCGTCTTAAATTTCACCATAGAAATTACAAAATAATTTTTAATTAAGGTGTCATTTTTATAATGCGGTTGTCCAAGCAAATACACCTTAGTGATGAAAGTGAATGAACAAAAAACATCACTTTTATCAGTAAAAACAATTTTTAACGTAAAAGATAAAGGAAATAAAATGCAAGTTTCTGTTGAATCTACACAAGGTCTAGAGCGCGTATTAACAATTACTGTTGCCGCTGAAGCATTCGATAAAGAATTTGATGCTCGTCTACGTCATCTATCTAAAACACAACGTGTTGATGGCTTTCGTCCTGGTAAAGTACCTGCATCAGTTATAGCTAAGCGTTTTGGTGCTGCTGTTGAGCAAGAAGTTGGTGGCGAAATCATGCAACGCAACTTTTACGAAGCAATCGTAGCTGAAAAATTAAACCCAGCTGGTGCGCCTGCTGTTGCTCCACTTGCTCGCAAGAAAGGCGAAGATTTCGTTTTCACTGCAACATTTGAAGTTTACCCAGAAGTAGCATTAACAGCATTAGACTCTTTAGCTGTAGATACTGTTGCAACAACAATTGAAGATGCTGATTTAGATAACATGTTAGTAACACTTCAAAAGCAACACGCTGAGTGGAACGATGTTGAGCGTAACTCTCAAAATGATGACCAAGTAACGGTTGATTTTGAAGGTTCTATTGACGGTGAAGTTTTCGAAGGCGGTAAAGCTGAAGGTTTCCAAATCGTACTAGGTAGTGAGCGTATGATTCCCGGTTTTGAAACAGGTATCGTAGGTAAAAAAGCGGGCGAAGAATTTAACATCGACGTAACTTTCCCTGAAGATTACCACGCAGAAGAATTGAAAGGTAAAGTTGCACAGTTTAAAATCAACTTAACGAAAGTTGAAGAGCAAACATTACCTGAGTTAACTGAAGAATTTGTTAAAAAATTCGGCGTTGAAAGCGGTGATTTAGAAGCACTTAAAGAAGACGTTAAGAAAAACATGCAACGTGAACTTGATCAAGTATTGAAAAATACTGCTAAAGACAACGTATTAACTGCATTAGTTGAAAATAACGAAATCGACGTACCTAAAGCATTAGTAGATGGTGAAGTTAACGTTTTACGTAAACAAGCTATGGAACGTTACGGTAAGCAAATGGATCCAAACAACTTACCAGAACTACCTGCTGAATTATTTACTGAACAAGCTGAAAAGCGCGTTAAAGTAGGTCTTCTACTAGGTGAAGTAATCAAAGTTAACGAATTAAAAGTTGACCAAGATAAAGTCGCTTCTCTAATTGAAAATGCTGCTTCTGCTTACGAAAATCCTGCTGAAGTTGTTGAATACTACAAAAACAACAAAGAGCTAATGCAAAACATGGAAAATGTTGCATTAGAAGAGCAAGCAGTTGATTTTATCATTGAAAAAGCTAAAGTAACTGAAGTGAAGAAATCTTTCGACGAAGTGATGAATAAACCTGCTGCTTAATAGTGTATTAAACTATTAATTCAATTGGTTATGCATTTTGATGGCTCGAGTGATTTCACTCGGGCCATTTTCATTTTTAGTACATATAATAAAAACAAATAATTAGGATGGAATATGACCAACCCATTTGCTGGAAATACGGAACAAATCAGTAACGCGCTTATCCCTATGGTTGTTGAACAAACAGCAAAAGGTGAGCGTTCATATGATATCTATTCTCGACTATTAAAAGAGCGTGTTATCTTTTTAACAGGCCCTGTTGAAGATCACATGGCTAACCTGATTACTGCGCAATTACTTTTCTTAGAATCAGAAAGCACAGAAAAAGATATTTATATTTATATTAATTCTCCAGGTGGTTCAATTAGTGCTGGTATGGCAATTTACGATACTATGCAATTTATTAAGCCTGATGTAAGTACTATTTGTATGGGAATGGCTGCGAGTATGGGCGCATTCTTATTAGCAAGTGGTGCGGAAGGTAAGCGTCACGTTTTACCTAATGCTAAGGTTATGATTCACCAACCATTAGGTGGTTTCCAAGGTCAGGCATCTGATTTTGAAATCCATGCTAAAGAAATTATTGCAACAAAACAGCGTATGAATGAATTGTTAGCATTCCATACGGGTAAAGATATTGAAGTTATTGCTCGTGATACTGACCGTGATAACTTTATGCGTGCTCAAGAAGCAGTTGACTACGGTATTGTCGACTCAGTATTGACTCGTAGAATATAATTAAGGATATCGATAATTATGTCGGATAAAAACAACAATGATGCTGATAACAGCCTATTGTACTGTTCGTTCTGTGGTAAAAGTCAGCATGAAGTTAAAAAACTCATTGCAGGACCTTCTGTCTATATTTGTAACGAGTGTGTTGATCTTTGTGATGACATCATTAAAGAAGAAATCGCAGAACTTACAAGTACTGTTGAAACGAATAACAGCAAGAAAAAATTACCTACACCACATGAAATTCGTGCTTCGTTAGATGATTATGTTATTGGCCAAGATTTAGCGAAAAAAGTGCTATCTGTCGCTGTTTATAATCATTATAAACGCTTGAAGTACGGTGATATGGCTGACGGTGTTGAGCTAAGTAAATCTAATATTTTGTTAATTGGCCCAACCGGTAGTGGTAAAACATTACTCGCTGAAACCATGGCAAGATTATTAGATGTACCTTTCACTATGGCTGATGCGACTACATTAACTGAAGCAGGTTATGTTGGTGAAGATGTTGAAAATATCATTCAGAAGCTATTACAGAAATGTGATTACGATCCTGAGAAAGCGCAACGCGGTATCATCTATATTGATGAAATCGATAAAATTACGCGTAAATCTGAGAATCCATCAATTACACGTGATGTATCTGGTGAAGGTGTTCAACAAGCTTTACTAAAACTCATTGAAGGTACTGTTGCTTCTATTCCACCGCAAGGTGGGCGTAAGCATCCAAATCAAGAGTTTATTCAAGTTGATACGTCTAAGATATTATTTATCTGTGGTGGTGCTTTCTCTGGTTTAGATAGCATTATTGAACAACGTATTGATACGGGTGCTGGTATTGGTTTTGGCGCAACGGTTAAAGATAAAGACAACAAAGATTCGTTGAGCGATACGTTCAAGAAAGTTGAACCTCAAGATTTAGCAAAATACGGTTTGATTCCTGAGTTTATTGGTCGTTTACCTGTTGTTGCAACATTAACTGAATTAGATGAAGAAGCATTAGTTGAAATTTTAACTGCACCTAAAAATGCAATTACTAAACAATATGCTGCTTTATTTGGCTTAGAAGATGTAGAACTTGAGTTCCGCCCAGAAGCATTAACAGCGATGGCTAAGAAAGCAATGAGCCGTAAAACCGGTGCGCGTGGTTTACGTTCTATTGTTGAAGCTGTCTTGCTAGATACGATGTATGACTTACCTTCCGTTGAAAATGTAAGCAAAGTAGTGGTTGATGAGAATGTTATTTTAGGTGACGCATCGCCATTGTTAATTTACTCAGAAGAAGAAAGTAAGCTCGTATCGTCTGATAAATAAGCAATTAATCGTTATATAATAAAAAAGAGAGCTTTATGCTCTCTTTTT
The DNA here is from genome assembly GCF_000470315.2 of Psychromonas sp. SP041. Lineage (GTDB taxonomy): Bacteria > Pseudomonadota > Gammaproteobacteria > Enterobacterales > Psychromonadaceae > Psychromonas. The sequence goes on along the minus strand of NZ_CBRF02000051.1, from coordinate 9,387 downwards.
TTGTTTAAATACTTGAAAAAAAACAAAGCATCCCCAGTATTAAACTAACTTAAAATATTTATATCATCAGTTAATTAATGAAGTTTAAAGACTGATGACTATTAATGAATTAATTTTCAATTCTTTTCCGGAGACAATATGAAATTAGAAACAGATCAACTGTTGACGTTACCTGTCTTACCACTTCGTGATGTTGTCGTTTATCCGCATATGGTTATTCCATTATTTGTTGGCAGAAAAAAATCTATTAGCTGCCTAGAAGCTGCGATGGAGCAGGGTAAAAAAGTATTATTAGTTGCACAAACTGAAGCTTCTTTAGACGATCCTAAAATAGAAGATTTATACACGGTTGGTACAGTTGCTAATATTTTACAACTATTAAAACTACCTGACGGTACTGTAAAAGTATTAGTTGAAGGTGTACAACGTGCGAACATTATTCGTAATATCGAAAACGAAGAGTACTTCTTTTCAGAGATTGAACTGTTAGACAGTGAAGCCGTTGATGAAAAAGAAGAAGAAGCACTTATTCGAAGTGTACTAGGGCAGTTTGAATCTTATATTAAACTAAACAAGAAAATTCCACCTGAAGTACTTGCTTCAGTGAATGGAATTGATGAGCCAGAGCGTCTTGCAGATACTATCGCAGCACACATGCCATTAAGTTTAGAAGATAAACAAACCGCATTGGAACTGACGAATGTCACTGAACGTTTCGAATACCTAATGGGTATGATGGAAAATGAAGAAGATATTCTAAAAGTTGAAAAGCGTATTCGTAGCCGCGTTAAAAAACAGATGGAACGCAGCCAACGTGAGTATTACCTTAACGAGCAAATGAAAGCGATTCAAAAAGAGTTAGGTGATAGCGAAGAAGGGCAAAGCGATCTTGAGCAATTGGCTGATAAGATCGAAGCGGCAGGCATGTCTGAAGAAGCGAAAGAAAAAGCATTATCTGAGCTTAAAAAATTAAAAATGATGTCGCCAATGTCATCAGAAGCAAGTGTTATTCGCACTTATATCGAAAGTTTAGTGAATGTGCCTTGGAAGAAACGTAGCCCTGTTAAAAAGAACTTAGCAAGAGCACAAGAAATATTAGACGAAGATCATTACGGTCTTGAAAAAGTGAAAGAACGTATTCTAGAATATTTAGCCGTTCAAACACGTATTAATAAATTGAAAGGTCCTATCTTATGTTTAGTAGGTCCTCCTGGTGTTGGTAAAACATCTTTAGGGCAATCTATTGCGCGTTCTACTGGTCGTAAATATGTTCGTATGGCATTAGGTGGCGTACGTGATGAAGCTGAGATCCGTGGGCATCGTCGTACTTACATTGGTTCATTACCAGGTAAACTCATTCAGAAGATGACTAAAGTCGGCGTTAAAAACCCATTATTCTTATTAGATGAAATTGATAAAATGGCATCTGATATGCGTGGCGATCCGGCTTCTGCTTTATTGGAAGTATTAGATCCAGAACAAAATAATACGTTTAACGACCATTATCTTGAAGTTGATTACGACTTATCAGATGTTATGTTTGTTGCAACGTCTAACTCAATGAATATTCCTGGGCCGCTTTTAGACCGTATGGAAGTGATTCATTTATCGGGTTATACAGAAGATGAAAAATTAAACATCGCTAATCAACATTTGTTGAGTAAACAAGTGAAGCGTAATGGTTTAAAAGAATCTGAAATATCAATTGATGACAGCGCTATTATCGGTATCGTTCGTTACTACACGCGTGAAGCAGGTGTACGTGGTTTAGAACGTGAGATTTCTAAAATTTGTCGTAAAGTGGTTAAAGACATTTTATTAGACAAAAAATTGAAAAAAATAGATGTGACTATTGATAACTTAAAAGATTATCTTGGCGTTCGTCGTTATGACTTTGGTAAAGCAGATTCTGCTAACCAAGTAGGTCAAGTGACGGGTCTTGCATGGACATCAGTTGGTGGTGACTTATTAACTATCGAAGCGACGTCTGTACCCGGTAAAGGCAAGTTAACTTACACGGGTTCATTGGGCGATGTGATGAAAGAGTCTATTCAAGCTGCAATGACGGTAGTACGTGCAAAAGCAGAAGAATGGCGCATTAATAGCGACTTTCATGAGAAGCGTGATATCCATGTACACGTTCCTGAGGGCGCTACACCGAAAGATGGTCCGAGTGCCGGCGCAGCAATGTGCACCGTGCTAATATCGAGCTTAACGGGCATTCCTGTGCGTGCTGATGTAGCCATGACAGGTGAAATCACGTTACGTGGTGAAGTGTTACCTATTGGTGGTTTGAAAGAGAAATTACTCGCTGCGCGTCGTGGTGGTATTAAAACGGTATTAATACCATTTGAAAATACGCGTGACTTAGAGGAAATCCCTGATAACATTAAGGACCAACTCGAAATTAAACCAGTACGTTGGATAGACGAAGTATTAGAAATCGCTTTGCAAGATAGTATTAAAGGTTTTTCTGTTGGAAAAACCGACAAATAGGTGATTAATCGCATACAATATGGGCTAGCTACCTAATTTTATTGAAATTTACTTGCTTGAATTTGAATACCGCAGTAGCCTAGCTCAAGTTTTTTACTATGTGCCATTCAAAATTTAAATAGCACCAATTTTTTATAGACAGGGGATTTACAAATGAATAAAGGACAATTAATCGATAACATCGCAGAAAGCGCAGATATCTCTAAAGCTGCTGCTGGTCGTGCATTAGATGCATTCATCGATAGTGTAACTACTGCTTTAGTTGAAGGCGACAGCGTATCTCTAATCGGTTTTGGTGCTTTCTCAGTTAAAGAACGTGCTGCTCGTACAGGTCGTAACCCACAAACTAATGAACCAATTCAAATCGCAGCTGCTAAAGTACCTGCATTTAAAGCTGGTAAATCATTAAAAGATGCTATTAACGTTTAAGCGTTTTTGTAGCACCGTTATGCATTAAGCGCGTCCTATGATGCGCTTTTTTGTTTTTAGTCTTAAAGAGTAAATATTATGTTAGAAAGAATGCGCGAAGGCTCTCAAGGAGTCGTTGCTAAAAGTATTTTGATTGTGATCATACTTTCTTTTGCTTTGGCAGGAGTGAGTGGTTATTTAGGGACTACATCTGAAAATGCTGCGGTTACTGTTAATGGTGAAGCTATTTCACAACAAAGTGTTGAACAAGCTTATCAAAATGAAAGAGCACGTTTACAACAGCAATATGGCGAGCAATTCGATTTAATTGCATCAAGCCCTAATTTTGCACAACAAGTTCGATCTCAAGCAACACAAACATTAGTTACTGAGCGTTTAATTGCACAAGCTGTTGCAGAAATGGGTTTACGTGTTGGTGACGAGCAAGTGAAAGAGGCAATTCGTAATATGCCTGAATTCCAAGTTGATGGTAAATTTGATAACAATTTATACTTATCGTTATTACGTAATAATAATTTATCTCCATCACAATTTAGCGAAAACTTCAAAACTGACTTAGTTCGTATTCAACTATTAGAAACATTAGTTGGCAGTGAGTTTGTTTTACCATCTGAAGTCGATCAAGCAAGCCAACTGCAAGGCCAAAAACGTGTTGCACGTATCTTGAACATAAAAAGCGATAACTTTCTTACTAGTGAAGCTGTAACGCCTGAAGAAGTTGAAACTTTCTATGCTGATAACAGTGATTTATACCAAGATGAAGAACAAGTTAATATTGAGTATGTTTTACTTGATGCGGCATCATTAACATCAGAAGTCACGGTAAGCGATGCTGATATCCAAGCTTATTACGAACAACATGAAGGTGATTACCAACGTCAAGAGCGTCGTAAAGTTGCTCATATCTTCATCGAAGGTGATTCATCTGCATCAAAAGAAAAAGCAGAAGCTATTTTAGCTGAAGTTAAAGCAGGTGCTGATTTTGCTGAACTAGCAAAAACTAAATCAGAAGATGTTTACTCTGCTAAAAATGACGGTGAGCTAGATTGGTTTGAACGTGGAGTAATGGATCCTGCATTTGATAAAAGTGCGTTCACATTAACTTCTGCAGATCCTGTTTCTGATATTGTTAAATCAGAATTTGGTTTTCACATCATCAAATTAATTGAAGCGCAAGAAACTGAAACATTGCCTTTAAGCGAAGTTAAGTCGCAAATTGAAGTTGCGTTAAAAGCTGAAAAAACTAAAGAACTTTATGACAACTTGTACCAACGTCTAAGTGAAGTTGCGTTTGAGTCTCCTGATAGCTTAGAAGAGGCTTCTGCTGAAGTTGCTGTAGACATTAAAACGAGTGGTTTATTTTCAGTTAACGATGCACCAGATGTTTTAAATGACAGTAAAATACTTAACCAAGTATTTGATGAGAATTTCCGTAGTGAAGGTTTGAACTCAGAAATCATTGAATTAGATGATACGCAAGCGATTGTTGTTCATATTAAAGATCATAAAGAAGCTGCGACTAAACCATTAGCAGATGTTTCTGAGCAAATTACATTGCAACTTGAAGAGCAAAAATCAGCGGCAGCTGCAAAACTGTTTGTTGAATCTTTAATGGCTAAATTAGATGCAGGCGAGTCAATTGATAGTGAATTAACTGATAAAGGTATTTCGTTCACTTCTCCGCTGACACTTGCGCGTTATAGCCGTGATTATGATACACAAGTCATTCAACGTTTATTCCAATTAGCAAAACCAGACACCGACAAAGTAGCGCGTGATTATGTTGGGACTGCACAAGGTGATTTTGCACTGATTGAGTTGTCTAAGGTTATTGAACTGGATACGAGTACAGCGAGTGAGCAAACTAAAACGCAATTAACAACGATGTTAGAGCGCAGTACTTCTGAAGCAATTTATCAAGCATTGGTTACTAACTTATTAGAAAATGCTGACATTGAATATACTGTTGGTAATTAGTTAAGACGGTAAGCAATGTAGATTTATTAAGCGGCTCATGGAGTCGCTTTTTTTATGCTTATTTTTTGTGATTTTTAAATGTGATTTTAGCCTAAGCAGATTTAAGTTGTCGAATAAAGTGTCTAAAAAAAGCAGCTGAATTGTGTTCAACTTTGTTTGTTATTCAACATTGTTTATTATTCAACATCCCAGAAGACTTTACGGAAGTGTTTACGACAGACAGATACATAGGTTTCATTGCCACCAATCTCCACTTGTGCGCCTTCCTGTATCGCTTGGCCATTTTCATCCATACGCAATATCATATTTGCTTTACGCCCACAGTGACAAATCGTTTTTAACTCTACTAATTTATCAGCCCAAGCAAGTAAATATTGGCTACCAGGGAAAAGTTCACCTTGGAAATCGGTTTTAATGCCGTAACATAATACTGGAATACCGAGTATATCCACCACGTAAGTTAATTGTCTAACTTGCTGCTTGCTTAAGAATTGCGATTCATCAATTAGGATACAGTGTTGTTTTTGTTGTTGATGAATATTGCCAATCATTTCTGCTAAATCGTCTGTGTCTGAGAAAATATGAGCATCACTTTCAATACCAATCCGTGATGACACTTTACCTACACCTGAACGGTTATCTATTGCTGCAGTGAGCACAAATGTATTCATGCCGCGTTCACGATAATTATAAGATGATTGTAAAAGAGAGGTCGATTTACCTGCATTCATTGCTGAGTAATAAAAATAGAGTTGTGCCAAAATGTGATCCTATAATCAATATCATTAATAACCCTATGTATTCATTGAAAAACAATTTTTATGGATAGTAGGGCGTATAGCTTATGATAGCATTACCAAATAGCATTTTATGTTAATCCTTGCCCATAGATAGTTTTTATATCAATTTAATTTAACGGGAAGGTCTTGTTTTAAGCATGAGATTAATACTTAAGGAATGAATGATGAGTAAACCTATATTATATTACGTATATGACCCTATGTGCAGCTGGTGTTGGGGATACCGAGATAGCTGGCTGAAGTTATCGGCTAAGTTAACTGAGCTATCACCAGAACATCCATTAGAAATTCGTTATCAATTAGGCGGGTTAGCACCCGATTCTGATGTTGTGATGCCAACTGATTTACAACAAACATTACAAAATATTTGGCGCAATATTCATGTGCAATTAGGGACTCAATTTAACTTTGATTTTTGGACTGAATGTAAACCACAGCGCTCAACGTATCCAGCTTGTCGTGCTTGTTTGATTGCAAGAACGGAAGATAAAGAAAAGGAAATGTTGTTTGCTATTCAGCAAGGGTATTATTTACAGGCAAAAAATCCTTCTTTAACGGATGTGTTAGCTGAGTTAGCTGAGGGCATTGGGTTTAATAAAGCCAGGTTTAAACAGCAATTAGATGATGATGCGGTTAATAAACAGTTGTTCGAAGAAATTAATACAAGTCGACAATTACCTATTCAAGGCTTTCCTTCATTAGTGTTGTCAATTGATGGGAAAAACATCCCATTAGCTTTAGAGTATTTAGATTGGCAAAAAACCTATTCTAAAATTACTGAAATACTTCAGTCTGTATCAAGGTAATATCGAATAGATTAGAGGTACAATCTATAACTTAGGTTTAATAAGCCTGTGCATCAAGAATGTAAATACAAAAAAGCCCAGTATGAAAAGAATCTAGATTCGGTTCATACTGGGCTTTTTAGCTAGTATCATTTGATAGGATCACTCAATAATAGTAGGGCCACTAAATAATGTTACCTATGCTGCATTTTCACGTGCTTCGATAAATTCAATTGCACGTGTGATGCGCTGTACGCTACGTTCTTTACCAATTAATGCAAGTGTTACGTCAAGTGAAGGAGACTGCCCTGCGCCTGTAATAGCGACACGTAATGGCATACCTACTTTACCCATGCCTACTTCTAATTCAGTTGCTGTATCTTCAATTACTTGATGTAAGTTTTCAATTGACCAATCATCAGTTGCTTGCAGTTTACTTTGTACTAATACTAATGCTTCTTTCGCTACTGGACGTAAATGTTTTTTCGCTGCTGTTGCATCAAATTCTTCGTATTCTTCATAGAAGTAACGACTAGAAGTGGCTAACTCAACTAATGTTTTAGCGCGTTCAGCTAATGCAGTTACAACTTCTGTTAACGCTGGACCATTAGTGATATCGATGTTTTGTTGATCCATGTGCCATTGTAAATAGCCTGCAACGTATTCTGGATCTGATGTTTTGATGTAATGGTTATTTAACCATAATAGTTTTTCAGTATTAAATGCAGAAGCTGATTTGCTAACATTCTCTAATTTGAATAGGTCAATCATTTCTTGTTCTGAAAATACTTCTTGGTCGCCATGTGACCAACCTAAACGTACTAAGTAGTTATTTAATGCGTTTGGTAAGTAACCTTCATCACGATATTGCATTACCGAAACAGCGCCGTGACGTTTAGATAGTTTTGCACCATCATCACCCAAAATCATTGAACAATGTGCAAAAGAGGGAATTGGTGCGCCTAATGCTTCATAGATATTGATTTGGCGTGGTGTATTGTTGATGTGATCTTCACCACGCACAACATTCGTAATGCCCATATCCCAGTCATCTACAACAACACAGAAGTTATAAGTAGGGGAGCCGTCACTACGACGAATGATCAGGTCATCTAATTGTTCGTTAGCTATTTCGATTTTACCGCGGATCTCATCAACAAAAACAACGCTGCCTTGTTTTGGGTTACGGAAACGAATTACGCAATCTTGATCTTCTGTTGCTGCTTCATTAACGGCAATAATTTTAGGATGGTTTGCATCGTAACGCGCCATCTCTTTATTCGTTTCTTGTTCAGCGCGGATTTCATCAAGTAATGTTTTTGGTGCGTAACATTTGTAAGCTTTATCTTCTGCTAATAGTTTATCAACCATTTCATTGTAACGATCAAAACGTTTAGTTTGGTAGTATGGACCTTCATCCCAATCTAATCCTAACCATTTCATACCTTCTAATATTGCATCAACCGCTTCTTGAGTAGAGCGTTCGATATCGGTATCTTCAATACGTAAAACGAATTGACCACCTTTACTTTTAGCATGTAACCATGAATATAGTGCAGTACGTGCACCACCAACGTGTAAATAGCCAGTTGGGCTAGGGGCAAAACGTGTTTTAACAGTCATTAAAAAGCTTCCTTATAATACGGCGTGAAGAATAGTGTGCGTATTTTAACGAAACCCTATCTAATTACATTAACTATTTATCGAGAAGCCATATTTGCTTCAGAAAAGGTATCAAATATTAAATATTAAGCATTTATTGTTTACCCTTTGAGCAGTTAAACAAAAAACAACAATTTTATTCAAAAATGGCTTGACTGAAAAAAGTCGATCCCTATAATACGCCCCACAAACAACGGCATTCGATTTAATGTTTTTGTTAGTAAAGAGTAATATGGGCGATTAGCTCAGTTGGGAGAGCATCGCCCTTACAAGGCGAGGGTCACTGGTTCGAACCCAGTATCGCCCACCATATTACTGATTCTTTTCAAAAGAATTAAAACTTTGAAATTTGAAAGTGGGCGATTAGCTCAGTTGGGAGAGCATCGCCCTTACAAGGCGAGGGTCACTGGTTCGAACCCAGTATCGCCCACCACTTTCAAATGTTATAAGAATATAGTTTAAAGATGGGCGATTAGCTCAGTTGGGAGAGCATCGCCCTTACAAGGCGAGGGTCACTGGTTCGAACCCAGTATCGCCCACCATCTTTAACTTATTATTATAAAAATATATTTATCATGGGCGATTAGCTCAGTTGGGAGAGCATCGCCCTTACAAGGCGAGGGTCACTGGTTCGAACCCAGTATCGCCCACCATGATATTTATAAATAGATTTAAAGATGGGCGATTAGCTCAGTTGGGAGAGCATCGCCCTTACAAGGCGAGGGTCACTGGTTCGAACCCAGTATCGCCCACCATCTTTAATCTAAACTTTATTTATTCTATCTACTCTAATATAATTTCCTTCATTGTTATTAAGATGCAAAACGTAGCATTTATTCATTAATATATACCTCTAACTATCTATCTATCAGTATTTTTATACTGTTTAAAAAGTTATCGTTATTTACCTCGTTCTTATTTTTATTCTAACTCGCTAAATGATTGATCGTACTTATTATTAAATGAGTTGAATGCTTATATGGTAATAATGACTTGTATTCATATTCCCCCTGTATAAACCTACATAAAGCTCTAAATTACACTTAATACCAATCACACTAATTAATTGATCTATTTTACTGGTTAAAATAACTTATTTCTTCGTTATAAGTTTCGTAAAGGGAACAACCTATGTGGACTCCCCTGTGTCAACAACAAAATTAATAACTAAGAATAAAGCGCTCACTTATGTACGAGCTCTCATTGAGTAGCTAACTCAGGCTCTCTGATATTTACGC
>NZ_CBRF02000050.1 GCF_000470315.2 Psychromonas sp. SP041 | reverse complement strand
TCTGCTTCTGAGGTGGTTTGCTCGGATTGCCAACGCTCAACTAATACAGGTTTTGAATAGAGCTGACACCAACGATCACAAACTTCTTCATGCGTTAAGCTTTCATTATGTTGCTCGTCTATGTGCAGTACGAGGTGATAATGGTTGGACATGATAGCGTAAGCGCAGATATCAATATTAAAAAGAGAAGCGAGGTAATGCATTCGCTCAACAACCCACTGGCCGCGATGTTCAAAGGATTTTTCGGTGTATTTATCTTCACCACATAAGTAAGCTCTACGAACACAACGCGAAATACAGTGATAATAAGGTGTATCAGATAATGATACTTGTGATTGGCGAGATTGAGTCATAATAAACTACCTCCTAAATGCAAAAATACGCATTTATAAAAGATAGTTTAACTATCGCAATTATTCAAATAGATGGGTGTCCAGATCTTCAGTTCGTCCAGATCTTCAGTTCGAATATATGTCAGAACGGTTTATTCAATAAACCCATTGAGTCAGTCATCGCAAGCGAGTTAATGAGAAGTATTTAAGGTTATAAAGTCTGACGAATATGAAACTATTTTCGTGTTCTGTATTAACTCGTCTTGACTACGAGAGAGCGTCCATATATGTCCATAATCTTTTTCTTATGAGCACCTTTAAAATACAAACCTCAAATAATTGATTGTAATATCAACATTCAATCGTATTAATAGCCAATCCACCTTTAGATGTCTCTTTATATTTTGAAGACATATCTCGCCCAGTTATTTTCATTGTATTTATTACTTTATCTAAAGAGATAATATGATTTCCATCACCGCGCATTGCCATTTGCACTGCATTAATTGCTTTAATCGCACCAATAGCATTACGCTCGATACAAGGGACTTGTACTAAACCGCCAACGGGGTCACAGGTTAAACCTAGGTTATGCTCAAGTCCGATTTCAGCAGCATTTTCTAATTGCTCTGGCGTTGCACCTAGAATTTCAGCTAACCCAGCACTCGCCATCGCACATGCAGAGCCAACCTCACCTTGACATCCGACTTCAGCACCAGAAATTGACGCATTTTTTTTACAAAGGAGCCCTACTGCAGTGGCGCTTAAAAAGAAACGAACAATATCATCGTCATTTTTATCTTCTGAAGTGATCATATAATAATTAAGCACAGCAGGAATAATGCCAGAGGCACCATTTGTAGGGGCGGTTACCACTCGGCCACCAGCAGCATTTTCTTCATTTACAGCAAGCGCATATAGGTTCACCCACTCCATTGCGCTCAATGTTGAATTAATACTATTAGGTTTCTCTACAGATAATAATTTTTGATGTAACTCCCAAGCACGGCGACGTACATTTAATCCACCCGGCAAGATACCTCTATTATTCATCCCATTTGCAATACATTGTTGCATCACGGACCAAATGTGTAGAATGCCTTTTTTTATCTCTTCTTCCGTACGCCATGTTTTTTCATTCTCCATCATCAATTGACTGACTGATAAATTATGAGTTTTACATAACATGAGAAGCTGTGCTGCACTGTTAAAAGAGTAAGGAAGGATACTTTTATCTTCTGTTGTTCCCTTGGTCATTTCTGCTTCATTAAGCACAAATCCACCGCCTACCGAATAGAATGTATCAGACCACAATATTTCATCGCCTTTAGAAGCACTAAGTGACATGGCATTCGCATGTAATGGTAGGATTTCGTCTGAAAAAATAATATCCCGTGCATAAACAAATCCGATCAGGTGGGTTCCAGATAATCGTATTGTTTCATCTTTTTGTATATTTTCAATAATACTCTTCGTGAGTTGAGTATCGACGGTTTCAGGATCATAACCCATCAACCCTAATTGGATCGCACTATCCGTATTATGCCCAATACCCGTAGCAGAAAGAGAACCATATAAAGTAATTGTTAATTGCTGAACGTCGTTTAACAATGACAGTTCATTTAATTTGTTTATAAATACGCTGGCAGCCTGCATTGGTCCAACTGTATGAGAACTAGAAGGGCCTATACCTACTTTAAATAAATCAAATACACTTAATTCCATTTTTTAACCACTCTATTATTTATAATACGGCTTTAAGGCTTTTTTATTATTTGAATCTACATTTTAATCATATGCCTTAAATAATAGGTCAATATAGCCTGACAACTAAAATCTAAACAAGACAACAAAAATTATAAATTGTTGCCAAAAACAGAACATTAAAAGTGCCAAATTTACAATCTTAAATAAATGGAAAAGGTGAATGGAAATATATGATATTAAAATGAACTTTAGTTTGAAGAATATTCTATTTATAGAACAACAACACTGCAGGAATATCATATTTATGATAATTAGTTCAAATATCTATTAAGCTTATGTCTCTTCATGAAGACGGGAAAACAAAACCTTTATTTAAGATACGTTTAGGATAAAAACCGCTTCTATCATATTATACGTCGATAAAATGAGTAAAAGCGGCATGTAACATATTAACGATATGTTTTAAATTGTACATTTTCAAACCATTTATTTCTCTCTAATACAGTTAAAGGGGCAACACTTTCTATTACAGTACGGGTTAAATGAGGACAGATTTTTTCAATAAAATCATACATATATTTTTGTAAATAAATTTCTTTACTATAACAAATCCAAGCATCACATTCAGGAATCAACTCTTGTAATGAACGCACGACTATCGAATCATCAACTAAATTGGTTGAAACTGATGCCAGAATACCAATACCCACTCCCAGCTTGACGTATTCTTTGATAGTGCCGGCATCCATGGTAGTAATAATATAATTTGGCGTTAGGCCTTGCTGATTAAACGCCTCATCAATTGCTTCTCTGCCTGTAGATTTAGACTCATAACTAATTAACTTCTCATTAGCCAATTGCTCTAATGTTATTTTTTCTACTTTGGCTAAATAATGATCAGAAGGAACAATAAGGCTTAAAGACCATTTATATGCAGGTAATACAACAAATCCCGGTGAGTCGCTAATATCTTGTGCAACAATACAAAAATAATTACTTCCCTTGGGCAACGGGGTATTAGGCTCAACACCTATCATATTAAGAGAGACCTTAGGATACTTGTTAATAAAATATTGAATCGCTTCTGGTAATAAAAAATTAGCAATGGCATTCGTTGTATGAATGTTCATTGAACCTTGATCTGGTGAGGTTTCAGCATCGCACATATCTTTGATTCTATTTTTAATTTCGAGAAGCAAGTTTGCCTCTTGTATCACTTTAGCGCCAATCTCAGTTGCACCAAACAAATGCTTACCTTTCCTTTCAAAAATTTTAACGCCTAACTCATTCTCCAACAAACTAAGTTGTTTGCTTATACCAGGTTGAGATGTAAACAATTTATCTGAAGTTGCAGATATATTGTATCCACTGCGCTCAATTTCACAAATATATTCAAGTTGTTGCAATTTCATTTTTTTTCCTTAGTTTTACCAGTAATAAAAGAGATAAGTACTAGCATAGATGACCCGAGAAAGACATTTAATGTATTTATTAAATTAAATAATATAGTCAAAAACTGACGCGATTAGTACTTTATCTATCATACTTTTTAGATAACTTATTATATATTGAATTTCTAATTTCGATACTTTTTTAAAAACACTTAAATTTTCACATAATGAGATACGAAAAAGTCATTAGCACAGTCAAATATCAAAGATACAGAAGGATAAGGGAGGGTAATAAAGGCTTCTAAGTTTTCAGTACGTAGACAATAAATTATCAGTACTACCAGAGTAATTCAGTATTTTAAAAAGATAAAAGGCAAAAAGAAAAGTATGCTTAATATGGTATGGGTAAAAGGAGAATATAATTACTCTCCCTTTAATATTTTCTTTTAAAGAAAAGCTTCTGCAACTAACGCGGAACCAACATAGGTACCGGTAAAGACAAGAATTGAGATTAAAACAATCTTGAAACCTGATTTTTTAAAAAGTTTAATTTCTAAGTCTGCAACAGCCATAGCAGCATAAGCGAGTACAGGTGTTGTTAACGATAGAAAGTTGATGCTTTTTAGGTAACCTAACATGACATCAGAGTAAGGAACAAATGGAAGTGTTAACCCAACACTGACAAGTGATACCCATGCCACTGCCGGTAAAGGTCCCCCAATAAGAGCTTTAAGACCTAGACCAATAAGGATCATTGCAAAAATAATGACCATTCCAGGCAACGCAATAAGGAAATTATTACCCGTGCCAGCCCAGTTACTTATTAACGCAATACCACAAAAAAGAATAATTAAAATTATATTTTGTTTAAAGGATAATTTAGTTTCATCTTCTGCTGTTAAATTCATTTCATTAGTACTCATAAGTTATCCCTTTCTTAGTTTGTTTTAGAAGTGTTGTTAAAAGTGCCACGGATTTGATTTAGCTTTTTGTAATACCACTCAGCAAAAGGTAAAGCGATAAATATCGCAACATATAACCCCGTTGCATTGGTCAATAAATTACTTGCTCCTGCAAAAGCTAATATATCTTCCTTCATTGTGGGATGCACTTCAGCTAAGGTACCAGAACAAGCGGCAGTCATACTACCACTACCAACACCACACGCCATCGCTAAAGCTCGAATATCAATCCAGTCTGTCGATGCCAAAAACCCAGCCAGTAAAGAAAAGTAAAGAGTACCGAACATTGTCCCCATTACATAAACGCCCATAACACCGATACCTTCGCTACTTTTTAAACCATATTTATCAGAAATAACTGCGATATTAGGCTCTCGAGCAATAGAATACGTTGCACCAATGGCTTCTCGATTCATTTTTAAAAGTAAAACAGCAACAGGCATTGCAATTAACATCGTAGCTAAATTACCAAACTCTTGAAGTATCATTGCAGTACCAGAATCAAGGATATTTGGTATTGCAGGTCCAATAAGTGTTCCAAACTTAGCTATGAATGGCAGAATCCCAATAACAATAATATGAGATGCAACTTTAGCTTGTTTTTTAGAAATTAGTTTGTTGGATATTTTTGTAATATTGGGGTTAAAAAATAGACATAAAACAAAAACATAAAAGAGGGGAAGAAAAAGTACTTTTGCACTACCGATTGGGAGTGTTTGCACACCTATTAATTCAGCAATAATCGTCATGATGATGACAATACCGTGAAGTCTCCAGTTTAATAATTTTTTTAAAGAAGTATTTTCCATTACTGTTTCCTTGAGTTATTAGCATCCATTGCATACTTTGCAACATCTTTAAATGAATTTTAATTAAAGCACATCTAGTGTTCTCTTAATATCACTTTATCGTTACTTAAAAAGCAACGATGATTTTATTAGAAAAGTAAGTTAAAAAAATACAAATAAGATGCAAGATCTCAGGAAATAAGGGAGTTACATAAAGACAGTAGAATTAACAACATGCAATATTCAAAACTTTACTGCAAGCTTATAATTTTTTATTTATAGTAAAAAAGCATTATTAGAAATATGATAATAAAGGTGTATTTATAGCGAAAAGTATTGATAGAAAGGTACTCAAAAGACTTATTTATGATCAAGAGGCAACAATAAAAATATAACATAAAAGGGATTTTTATCCACTCACACTAAATTTATTTTTAGAGGAGGAACCACTAGATGTCATCGCTTTACCTTAACATGTGTTAACGGTGAAGCGATGAGTTACTAAGTTACTTTAAAAATAAACATCATTTAAAAATCACTTAAAATTAAAAGATAATAACTTATTTATAAAACAACAGTTACTTCAATAATTTTTCAACCAAACCACACCACATTTCAATCCCAACTTCGATAATATTATCATTGAAATCATAATAAGCATTATGCAGTGGTTTTGATGGGAACTCACTATCAGCGCCTAACCAAAAATATGCACCAGGGCATTTCTCTAACATGAAACAAAAGTCTTCCGAGGCCATTGATGACGGAAGATTCCAATGCACTCTACTTTCACCAAAACTATTTACAGCCACATCAAGAACGTGCTTTGCTTGCTCTTCATTATTTGTTGTTGCAATATAACCATCGAAGAACTCCATATTAAGCTCAACGCCATGCGTAGCACAAACACCACTGGAAATTTCGCCAATTAACATCTTAACTTTCTCTTGAACCTTTGTATCAAGACAACGATACGTACCTTCTAATACAACCGTTTCAGGCACGATATTAATTGCCTCACCTCCGTTAATTTGAGTTACGCTCACCACGGCTGAATCTAATGGAGATAGTCGTCTAGAAACAATCGATTGCAATGCAAGCACTAACTCTGAGCTACACACAATCGGATCGATTCCTCTTTCCGGCATAGCCGCGTGACAACTTTTGCCCGTTAAGGTTATTTTAAAAGTATCAAGTGATGCCATCATTGCACCATCGGAAACAGCGACATGCCCTTCAGGTAACCCCGGCCAATTATGAAGACCAAAAACACTAGACATTGGGTATTTCTCAAAAAGTCCTTCTTCTACCATCACTCTAGCCCCACCTAGATTCTCTTCAGCAGGCTGAAAGATAAAGTAGACAGTCCCTTTAAAATGTCTGTTTTCACTTAAGTATTTAGCCGTTGCGAGTAAAATGGCAGTATGACCATCATGCCCACAAGCATGCATTGCACCATGGTTACATGATTTATGACAAACATCACCTAGCTCATTCATTGGCAACGCATCCATGTCAGCTCGTAACCCTATCGAAGGCCCTTCTCCATTTTTTAACGTACCAATAACACCAGTACCTGCCATGCCAACATCAACACTTATACCAAAACTTTCAAGTAACTCTGCGACTCGACGAGAAGTTTTAACTTCTTGAAAACCTAATTCTGGATAGCGATGTAACTCTTTACGCCACTCGACTGCATTTTCTAATAATAATTTAGAAACCGACATACTTACCTCTCTACTGTTCCATAATTGAAATTAAAGCTAGGCGAATCTGATGTTTCAACCCAAACACTTTTAACTTCACTGTATTCTCTTAATGCATCTAGCCCTGATGAGCGACCATATCCACTTAACTTATAACCACCAAATGGTGAACTAACATGAATTGTTTTATAACTATTTATCCAAAATGTGCCTGCTTTTACCTGATCTGCAACACGATGAGCACGACCTACATTATTTGTCCAAACAGCACCAGCTAAACCAAAGCTACTTTCATTTGCAATACGGATAGCATCAGCCTCGTCTTTAAAAGGGATAGCAATAACCACTGGACCAAAAACTTCTTGTTGAGCAACTTGCATATCGTTATGCCCTTTTAAAACAGTAGGATTAATATAAAAACCTTGCTGCTCTGGGTTAGGTATTACATCACCAACAACGGATGCACCTTCTTTAATTGCAATATCTAACATATTAACAACGTGTTGGTATTGTTTAGCATTATTAATCGGTCCAATTTCATTCAATATATCTGTCGGATCGCCTACTGTTATTTTGTTAGCCGCTGTTGCAACAGTATTAACAAAATCATCAAAAATGCTTTCTTGCACTAAAAGACGAGAGCCAGAAACACAACTCTGCCCTGAACCTCCAAAAATAGCCGATAAAGCACCATTCACTGCGTTATTTAAATCCGCATCATCAAAAATAATATTGGCAGATTTTCCACCTAGTTCAAGCACACAAGGAATAATACGTTTCGCCGCAGCAACAGCAATATGAGATCCCGTCATTGGTGAACCGACAAAACAAATTTTATCTAATTCAGCTTGTTCAATAAACCTTTGCCCAATGGTATGCCCGTACCCAGAAATGATACTAACCAGCCCTTTAGGTAAACCCGCTCGTTCAATCAAAACACCGAGGATCAAAGAGCTAACAGGTGTTAACTCTGACGGTTTCAACACAACAGCATTACCTGCCGCAATCGCAGGTGCAATTTGCCAACCGGCAGTAAACAAAGGTGCATTCCAAGGCGTAATTTGTAACACAGTGCCTATCGCTTCATATTTTACATAGTTTAAGTGCGAACTCGGAACAGGAATGACCTCTCCATGTAATTTATCAGCCCAACCTGAATAATATTCAAACATTTCAGCAACCGCAATAATTTCACCTTTTGCATTACCTACAGGCTTATTCGCAGTAACACATTCAATCCATGCAAGCTCGTCGACTTCTTTACGTATTTCAGCTCCGATAGCATACATTAGTCTACCACGCTCTTTTGCGCTCAACTTCCACCAGTATTTTTGCGCAGACTTAGCTGCTTTATCGACTATATTAACAAGGTTACTACCGGCATCCTGATACGATAATAAAATCTTTTCATTATGGGCTTCAATGAGTTCAACTTGATCTCCTGTCCCGGGTACGATACTGCCATTTACCCAACTGCCCAGCTTTTCAGTACCTAAATACTTAATGAGTGAGTTTTTTAATCTTTGATTAGTCATAATATCATTCCTTGATTAAAATAAAGTAGGGTCAGATGCCTTTACTATTGCATTAAAATCTTCTTGGTCAGTGATATCTTGGCTTTGTTGCCACATTTGAATAATTTGACGAGACAATGGAAGTGATAAATTTAGGTCATCTGCTAATTTTTTTGCCAACCCTACGTCTTTACGCATAAGACCCATACTAAATCCAGAATCGTAACCATTATTAAGGATCCATTTAGGAAAATTAACTTGGCTAACACCACTTCGGCCAGATCCTGCGTTAATGCCCTCTAATACTTTTTCAGGATCAACACCTGCTTTAACCGCTAAACTAACAACTTCAGCATTCGTAATAAGATGAGCAGCACAAAGTAAATTATTCGCAATCTTTGCAATATTACCAGCACCAACATCACCAATATGCACTTGAGTAACACTCATATCTTGTAATAAAGATAAAACAGACTCTACAACATCTTTTTCGCCACCGATGACCATACTCATAGTGCCAGAAGCAGCCCCTAAAGGACCACCAGATACAGGCGCATCAATGAATTTAATACCAGACGTTCGAAGACTACTAGCAACTTTACGACTAACATCTGCTTCAGAAGTTGTTGTATCAATAACAATCAAACCTGGCGAGGCTAATTTACCGATACCATTTTCACCAAGACACACAGCTTCTACATGCTCAGCTTTGGGAAGAGAGAGTACAATGATGTCACAAATGCTAGTGAGTTCTTTCAGAGTAGAAACAGGTTTCACTCCTTTATGTGATATTGCTTCTCGGGCAGATTTAGACGAGTCAAAGCCATAAACATCCCGCTTTTTCTTTGCTAATGTACTTGCCATACCAGCGCCCATATTACCTAAACCAACAATGCCTACTTTCATATTTCATCCTTAAATTATAGTTTATACAATAGTTATTGTGACTTTTTTATAGTATAAACAGAGCATGTGTTTCGAACAATGAAACGTTTTTTGTAATTTGTAACCTTTTAGGCAACACAGAGAGAAGTCAATAATATGAGCTTTTTACAAGAAAATAGACTCAAGTTTTTATATGAGGCTATCCAACATAGCAGTGTAAGAGCAGCTGCAGACTTTTTAAATATAGCCCCTTCAGCCGTCAGCAGACAGATCAGTCAATTAGAGCAAGAACTTGATACCGTACTTATTGAACGTCATCGAAGAGGGATCATTGCAACGGAAGCTGGTAATAAATTAATCATCTATTATAAACAATATTTGATTCAGCAAGAGATGGTATTAGATAGTCTGAAATCCTTACGTAAGCTCGAATCAGGTACCATTGAACTAGCCATTGGTGAGGGCTTTATTAATAAAGTGACAAAAGCGATGTGCTTATTTAATGAGGAATATCCTAAGATAAAAATTATTCTATCAACGAATAACAGTAACGATATTGTCAGAAAAGTGATTGATGATGACGTTCATATTGGAGTCATTTTCAATCCTCCACATCACCCTAAGATTCGAAGTCATTATGTTGCGCTCAGCCCAATGGTTGTCGCAGCGAATAAAAATCACCCTATCAATAATGAACCAGCGCCAATCAAAATGAGCACTCTTAGAAAGTATAATATTGCATTGCCTGAAATAGCACATGGTGTAAGACAACTAATAGAGAACGTTGAGAAAAACACTGGTATTACACTTACGCCTAATGTGATCAGTAATAGTCTTACGGCTTTATATTATTATGCTTCAAACGGAGGGGTAACAATGATTCCAGAGTTTATGCTGAAAAGCACTCCCAATTGGTCCGAGACCCTGAACAGTATTTTTTTAAGTAATAATAATTTAAATAGCATGGATACCGTTATATTTACTCGTTTAGGAAGACAATTAGCACCAGCACCGGCAGAATTTTTAAAATACTTAATATCTTCTTTTAAAAATGATATTGATTAAGAGAGGCATTTATAGAGGAAATCTGACTTTTAGCGTAAGAATCTTATAGGTATAATTTCAACGTATTATAAACAAAGGCACATTGATATATATCGGGATAGAAATGCAAAAAGAGCATTACTTATAACAAGACTTTTATATTTCTTGTAAAGACACCGCTAAATAATAACGAAATACAACAAAAAAAAAGCCACTCAATTGAGTGGCTTCTTATTCGCTATTTACACTAGATTATTACTTATTAAATAAATAATTAACCATTAATGCGTTTGTGTAACTCTTGTACTGAGGTTACTGTCGCTTCTGGTGCTGTTGGGTCAGCAGTATGTGCCTGACACGTTGCAAATGCACCGTTTAGTGTTGTTGTGTAGTCTACTTTGTAACGTAGTGCTGCACGACGTAGCTGACGAGAGTCTTCAATCGCTACGCGCCCTTCTGTTGTGTTTACAATGTAGTTGTATTCACTATTCTTAATGCGGTCAAGAATATGAGGACGACCTTCTTGTACTTTATTAACCAGACGAGCATTGATGCCTGACTCTTGTAGTACGATCATAGTACCGTGTGTCGCATCCAATTCGAAACCTAAATCAAGTAGTTTCTGTGCTAGTTTAGCAACACGCTTTTTATCACTGTTACGGACAGAGATTAATGCGCGGCCAACCGTTGCGACTTCTTTAGTCGAACCTAATTCAGCTTTAGCATAAGCTTCAGCAAAAGTAGCACCGGCACCCATTACTTCACCCGTTGAACGCATTTCAGGGCCTAAGATTGGATCTGAGCCTGGGAATTTGTTGAACGGTAATACCACTTCTTTAACAGAGTAGTATGGTGGAATAACTTCTTCAGTAATGCCTAGTTCTTTCAGCGTTTTGCCTGCCATGACACTTGCACCAATTTTAGCAATTGGCACACTTGTCGCTTTAGAAACGAATGGTACGGTACGTGCTGCACGCGGGTTTACTTCAATCATGTAAACTTCGTTATCTTTAACAGCAAGCTGTGTATTCATTAAACCAACAACACCTAGTTCTAACGCTAATGCTTTGATGTAGCCACGCATTTCGTCTTGAATTTCAGCACTTAGTGTATAAGCAGGTAATGAACATGCAGAGTCACCAGAGTGAACGCCAGCTTGCTCAATGTGCTCCATGATGCCACCGATAACCACATCAGTACCGTCACAGATGGCATCGATATCAACTTCGATTGCATCATCTAGGAAACGGTCAAGAAGTACTGGTGATTCATTTGAAACACTCACTGCTTCTTTAAAGTAACGACGTAAATCAATTTCGTCATATACAATTTCCATCGCACGACCACCTAGTACATACGAAGGACGTACGACTAATGGGTAACCAATACGTGTTGCTGACGTAACCGCTTGCTCAAGCGTTGTTACAGTATCGTTTTCAGGTTGTTTAAGGCCTAGACGCTCAACCACTTGTTGGAAACGTTCACGGTCTTCTGCGCGGTCAATGGCTTCTGGTGAAGTACCGATGATGGGTACGCCAGCGGCTTCAAGTGCACGTGCTAATTTTAGTGGTGTTTGACCACCGTATTGCACGATAACGCCTTTAGGCTTTTCAACACGTACGATTTCAAGCACATCTTCTAATGTAATTGATTCGAAGTATAAACGGTCTGATGTATCGTAATCTGTTGAAACCGTTTCAGGGTTACAGTTAACCATAATCGTTTCGTAACCGTCTGCACGCATTGCTTGCGCTGCATGTACACAACAGTAATCGAATTCAATACCTTGACCGATACGGTTAGGACCACCACCGATAATCATGATTTTTTCGTTATCTGTTGGGTTTGCTTCACACTCTTCGTCGTAAGTTGAGTACATGTAAGCAGTATCAGATGAGAACTCAGCAGCACAGGTATCTACACGTTTGTAAACTGGGTGTAGTGAAAACTTCTCACGTAATTTACGTACTTCAGTTTCAGTAATACCGACGACAGATGCGATACGGCTATCGGCAAAACCTTTACGCTTAAGTCCACGTAAACGCGCTTCATCTAGAGAACGTAAACCGCCTTCTGCTAGTTTTTTCTCTTCTAAGATTAAATCTTCGATTTGAACGAGGAACCAGTTATCGATCATCGTGATGTCATGAATTTCTTCCATCGTCATACCTAGACGGAATGCATCACCGATGTACCAAATACGTTCAGCACCCGCTTCACGTAGTTCGTATAATACTTTTTCTTTTGCGCCTTCATCGTTTAGGTCAACCATTGGGCTGAAACCATCAGCGCCAACTTCTAGACCACGAAGTGCTTTTTGTAATGATTCTTGTTGGTTACGGCCAATCGCCATCACTTCACCAACTGATTTCATTTGTGTTGTTAAACGAGAATTAGAGTTAGCGAATTTTTCAAAGTTAAAACGCGGGATCTTAGTTACAACGTAATCGATCGTTGGTTCAAACGATGCTGGAGTTTTGCCGCCAGTGATATCGTTTTGTAATTCGTCAAGCGTGTAACCGATTGCTAATTTTGCTGCGATTTTAGCAATTGGGAAACCTGTTGCTTTTGATGCTAATGCAGATGAACGTGATACACGTGGGTTCATCTCGATTAAGACCATACGGCCGTCTGCAGGGTTGATACCAAACTGTACGTTTGAACCGCCTGTTTCAACACCAATTTCACGTAGTACTGCTAAAGACGCATTACGCATTAGTTGGTATTCTTTGTCTGTTAGTGTTTGCGCTGGTGCAACGGTAATTGAATCACCGGTATGAATACCCATTGGGTCAAAGTTTTCAATCGCACAGACAATGATACAGTTATCATTTTTGTCGCGAACTACTTCCATTTCATATTCTTTCCAACCAATTAATGATTCATCAATCAATAATTCACTGGTTGGTGAAAGATCTAAACCGTTTGAACAAATATCGTCAAACTCTTCTTTGTTGTACGCGATACCGCCGCCTGTTCCACCCATCGTAAATGATGGACGAATAATACAAGGGAAGCCAACCATGTCTAATACACCGTAAGCTTCTTCCATTGTATGTGCGATACCTGCACGTGGACATTCAAGTCCAATTTTCTTCATTGCTGTATCAAAACGACTACGGTCTTCAGCTTTGTCAATTGCATCTGCTGTTGCGCCAATCATTTCAACATTGTATTTCGCTAAAATACCTTTTGCTTCAAGCTCTAGTGCACAGTTAAGTGCCGTTTGACCACCCATTGTTGGTAATACTGCACACGGGCGCTCTTTAGCGATAATTTTTTCTACTACTTGCCAGTGAATTGGTTCGATGTAAGTGGCATCGGCCATTTCTGGATCAGTCATTATTGTTGCTGGGTTAGAGTTAACAAGTACAACACGGTACCCTTCTTCTCTTAACGCTTTACAAGCTTGTGCGCCTGAGTAATCGAATTCACAAGCTTGACCGATAACAATCGGACCTGCACCAATGATTAGGATAGTTTTTAAGTCATTACGTTTTGGCATCTGAAATTACCTTTTTATATCTGTTCTATCGTTCCAATTAACTAGGCGTTTTTGTACTGTTCAATCAATTCAATGAAGTGATCAAATAAAGGCGCTGCATCATGTGGACCCGGGCTAGCTTCTGGGTGACCTTGGAAACTAAATGCGGCTTTATCAGTACGGTGAATACCTTGTAGTGAACCATCAAACAATGACACATGCGTTGCACGTAAGTTTGCCGGTAATGTAGATTCGTCAGCTGCAAAACCGTGGTTTTGACTGGTGATCATAACAACATCACGATCTAAATCTTTAACAGGATGGTTTGCACCGTGATGACCAAATTTCATCTTCACTGTTTTTGCGCCACTTGCTAGTGCAAGTAACTGGTGACCTAAACAAATACCGAATACTGGAATATCAGTTTTTAGGATTTCTTGGATAGCTTCAATCGCGTAAGTACATGGTTCTGGATCACCAGGGCCATTAGATAGGAAGATACCATCTGGATTCATTGCTAACACTTCAGATGCAGGTGTTTGCGCTGGTACCACTGTTAATTTACAGTCACGGTCAGCTAACATACGTAAAATATTACGTTTAACACCGTAGTCATAAGCAACAACATGGTATTTACAATCTGTTTTTGGTGTAGGTAAACCGCCAGTTAATGTCCAGCTGCCTTCAGACCATTCAAATGATTCTTTTGTTGTTACTTCTTTCGCTAAGTCCATTCCTTTTAAACCAGGGAAGGCTTTAGCTTGTGCAAGTGCAGCAGCTTCATCAATGTTATCACCGGCGACGATACAACCAGATTGCGCACCTTTCTCACGTAAAATACGTGTTAACTTACGTGTATCAATATCAGCTATACCAACAACATTACGTGCTGTTAAGTATTCGCTTAATGATGCTTGACTACGGAAGTTGCTTGCTAGAAGAGGTAAATCGCGGATAACGAGGCCACAAGCATGGATTGACGGAGATTCTTCATCTTCATCGTTTGTTCCAGTGTTGCCAATGTGAGGGTAAGTGAGTGTAATGATTTGTCTTGCGTATGATGGATCAGTCAGAATTTCTTGGTAGCCTGTCATTGAAGTGTTAAAAACAACCTCACCAACAGAGCTTCCGTGAGCGCCGATTGATACGCCTCTAAATACAGTCCCATCTTCCAATACCAGTATGGCAGAATGACTCAAGTTAACCTCCATGAAATAACAAATAAATAAAAATTTATATAATCTGAGTGAGGCCATGCAGAGCATTTTTTCACCAGAAAATAGTAAAATTTGGCAAATTCCGCGTATTTTATAGATCTTAAGGGCAATTGACCAATCAAATTTTTAATTTTATAAAAATAAATGTCTATTTTGGTAATTTATTTATATCTCGAAATATGTTAGCGATTACTGGATAAGATACAGAGATCATATTTCGTTTATTTTACGGTGAAATCAATTAGAAATTAATGACATAAGAGGGAAAAAAGAGTAGCGTGGCGGTAGTAGATTCGGTTACTAATTATTATTAATGAAATTAGTAACCGATTGATTTTTAAGACAGTACTTTAATTAACGTTAAAGTAGCTGGCAAGGTTGGAATGAGAAACACAACCAACAAACCAAGAAAATGACGTAGGCTATATGGGTCTTTAAAGTTTTCTTCTGACACGGTAACTTCCTTAACGTTAATTTTTATAAATTGATCTAGATCAATTACATAATAACGTAAAAGACTTGGAATTCAAACCAAGTAAAACTGGGGTTATTCTTCTTTTTAGCGGCAAAAGGCCTGTTTATGCAACAATTACAATCACTTCAAGCAGCTCCTGTTTGGTCATTCTTTGAAAAAATATGCGCAATTCCTCACCCTTCAAAGCATGAAGAGCAACTTACTCATTGGATTATTAATTGGGCAGCTGAAAAAAAGTTAGCCTGCGTTAAGGATAAAATAGGTAACTTAATACTAACAAAATCAGCTTCCGTTGGTTTTGAAGGTAAAACACCCGTTATATTGCAATGTCACCTTGATATGGTGCCGCAAAAAAACAATGATAAGGTTCATGATTTTTTAACCGATCCCATTACTCCTATTATAGATGGTGAATGGTTACGAGCTGATCATACAACCCTAGGCGCTGATAATGGTATCGGCATGGCATCATGCTTAGCTATTTTAGATGATGACAGTATTGAACATGGCCCATTAGAAGTATTGATCACCACCGATGAAGAAACGGGCATGACAGGCGCATTTGGTTTAGAAGCGAATGCTTTACAAGGCAAGATTTTGATCAACACCGACTCAGAGCAAGAAGGCGAACTCTACGTTGGTTGTGCGGGCGGGGTGAATGTTAATGTTCTACTTCCTTTTGAAAATATGGAATCTGACATTTCCGAAAATGCTTATGAAATTACTATTTCAGGTTTAAAAGGCGGTCACTCTGGCGTTGATATTAACTTAGGCCGTGCGAATGCGGTGAAAGAGTTAGCCTCTGTGTTAACTAACTTAGAAGGCACGCCCTTTTTAATCTCATCATTCTCTGGCGGTAGTTTACGTAATGCAATTCCACGTGAAGCAAAAGCGGTCATTGTATGTGATGAGCAATATTACAACAGCATTAAAACGGTCATCAATACATTACAAGTTAGTCTTAAAGATAAATACAGAGCCAGTGAAAATAACTTTACTGTCAGCATCACACCATGCTCGTTACCCGGTTCAGTATTAACCCACACAAGCCATAACAACCTATTAAGCTCTTTAGATAATTGTGTAAATGGTGTCTTTGCAATGGATGACAACTTCCCTAATGTAGTTGAAACATCAAGTAACTTAGGCGTTATCACTCAACAAAGCGGTTCAATTAATCAGTTTGCTATTCAAGTGTTAGTGCGTTCACAAGTTGATACTGACAAACACGCTCAAGCAGATTTAATTGCAGCTCACTTCAAACAATTTAATGGACGAGTCGCTAAAGAAGGTAACTACCCTGGCTGGACGCCCAATACAGATTCAGCAATATACCAGATCATGGAAACACAATATGAAACGTTATTTGCTAATAAACCTAAAGCGATGGTGATCCACGCGGGATTAGAATGTGGTTTATTCAGTGATAAATATCCGCACTGGGACATGATTTCATTCGGCCCGACTATCAAATTCCCACACAGCCCTGATGAGAAAGTACACATTGCTTCCGTTGATAATTACTGGGCTCTTTTGAAAGCGACTTTAAAAGCAGTTGAATAAGCATGTAAATACCTTCGTGGTTAACCGTTTTTGATTTTAAAAATCTGAATAAACCACGAAGCGCTACGCTACACGAAGAGCACGAAGAAAAATAAGCCCAAACAAATAAGGTTGTTTAGTTTTGACGCTTTTGACCTAACCTCCCTGCCAATTCAATCGACGCAACAATTCAAAAAATGTGTATTGATTGGAGACACAATGCAAGTTAGTCGCGACAGCTATTAAGCAAAGTTTGATATTAGGGGCGCAGGCTTCAGCCTGCCAGTATGCGAACCATCGCATATTGCTATTAGCCATAATGAGCGAAGTGAATAAAAATCGATTCACAACATCAAACACCACAATCAAAACAAGCAGGCTAAAGCCAGCGCCCCTTAAAAATGTTTCGTTTAATTAAAGTGATCACACTAAACAGACTAGAAACAAGGTTCCCAGAGCTCTTCCGCTCGTGACATTAACCTGCCTGCCAATTCAATCAACGCAACAATTCAAATGTGTTAGGTGATTGGAGACACAACGCAAGTTAGTCACGACAGCTATTAAGCAAAGTTTGATATTAGGGGCGCAGGCTTCAGCCTGCCAGTATGCGAACCATCGCATATTGCTATTAGCCATAATGAGCGAAGTGAATAAAAATCGATTCACAACATCAAACACCACAATCAAAACAAGCAGGCTAAAGCCAGCGCCCCTTAAAAATGTTTCGTTTAATTAAAGTGATCACACTAAACAGACTAGAAACAAGGTTCCCAGAGCTCTTCCGCTCGTGACATTAACCTGCCTGCCAATTCAATCAACGCAACAATTCAAATGTGTTAGGTGATTGGAGACACAACGCAAGTTAGTCACGACAGCTATTAAGCAAAGCTTGATATTAGGGGCGCTGGCTTCAGCCTGCCAGTATGCGAGCCATCGCATACTGCTATTAGCTATAATGAGCGAAGTGAATAAAAATCGATTCACAACATCAAACACAACAATCAAAGTCAAAAAAAGCAGGCTAAAGCCAGCGCCCCTTAAAAATGTTTCGTTTAATTAAAGTGATCACACTAAACAGTCTGATAAAAGAGATCGCAAAGCTCTTCCGCTCGTGACACTCACCTCCCTGCCAATTCAATCAACGCAACAATTCAAATGTGTTAGGTGATTGGAGGCACAACACAAGTTAGTCGCGACAGCTATTAAGCAAAGCTTGATATTAGGGGCGCTGGCTTCAGCCTGCCAGTATACGAGCCATTGCATACTACTATTAGCCATAATGAGCGAAGTGAATAAAAATCGATTCACAACATCAAAAACAACAATCAAAGTCAAAGTCAAAGTCAAAACAAGCAGGCTAAAGCCAGCGCCCCTTAAGAATGTTTCGTTTAATTAAAGTGATCACACTGATAAAAGAGATCGCAGAGCTCTTCCGCTCGTGACACTAACCTGCCAGCTAATTCAAAAAATGTGTATTGATTCGAGACACAACACAAGTTAGTCGCGACAGCTATTAAGCAAAGCTTGATATTAGGGGCGCTGGCTTCAGCCTGCCAGTATGCGATCCATCGCATACTGCTATTAGCTATAACGAGCGAAGTGAATAAAAATCGATTCACAACATCAAACATCACAACCAAAACAAGCAGGCTAAAGCCAGCGCCCCCTTAAAAAAATTTTCGTAAGTGATTAATATGATCAATTTTCATAAAAACTTATCTCATCCACTTTTGCTAACCTACACAAACAAAAGCGCCTCTGATAATAGAGGCGCAATTATTTTAACTAGAGATCTAAAAAACAGTGAGCTGATTACCTCAGTTGCATTGCTGTATCTGAGCGATTCAATAAGGTTGCTACACCTTCACCAATTGATAAACCTAAGCTTTTAGTAAAGCTTTCTAGTTTTGATGGTTTAATTGAATAATCAACAATTTCTTCAGCTTGAATAACGTCTCTTGCTACGTAGCCAGGGCTACCTAGACCATCAATCAAACCAAGTGCTAAAGCTTGTTCGCCATTCCAGATTAAGCCTGAGTAAAGATCTTTATTACCTTTATCTAAGCGATCGCCACGGCCTTCTTCTACTACTTTAATAAACTGTTTATGAGTACTGTCCAACACACCTTGCCAGAATAATGCTTCTTCTGTTTTAGCCGGTGAAAACGGGTCTAAGAAAGCTTTATGTTCGCCTGATGTATAATGACGACGCTCAACGCCGACCTTTTCCATTAAACCTACAAAACCAAACCCAGAAGCGGTCACACCAATTGAACCGACTAAACTTGATTTATCTGCATAGATTTCGTCTGCGGCAACGGCCATGTAATAACCACCCGAAGCACCTAACTCTGCAATTACGGCATACAGTTTTTTCTCTGGGTAAATACCACGTAAACGTTTAATTTCATCATTTACGTAACCCGCTTGAACTGGACTACCGCCAGGGCTATTGATAACCATCATCACTGCTTTTGAATGTTCATTCTTAAACGCGGCTCTTAATGAACTGACAATACTGTTAGCATTTGCTTCTTCATCGGCAGCAATGACACCATTCACTACAACCATTGCAGTATGATCTTCTTGAGTTGCAGACTCTTTATCAAGTAACCCCGTATTCATGAATAAGAATAAAGCGACGAATAAGTAGGTAAAAGTTAATAGTTTAAAGACGATTCCCCATCGACGTGTTCTTTTTTGCTCTCTAAACGTTTCTTTCATGAAACCAGATAGCCACTTTTCTTGATTACTTTCAGGCTCTTGCATAGGTATTTCTCAGTTATAAAATAGGCTCACCATTCAACCCGTAATTAATCTTAATATCAAGTATAAATATTAGCTTTGCTGTTGTAATAATATTGGCATCGTTCATACTTTCCTACTTAAACTCAGATCGTCATAATAAAAGCGCACACTGTATTGGGTGTGTCATTAACAGCAATCACTGTAATGGCATGACTAACTCGGTATCGCTTTATTTATATAGGTCTGAGGCTATTTACTTAAGCGTCACAAGGAACACAATTTCATGCTAGTTAAAGCAATTATTTTCGTCTTATTCAGTCTTCTTTCATCTGTCACTTGGGCCGATGTTGAAACGACTGATGAATCAGTAGCAGCGTCAGTTCAAGAACAAACCGCGGCGGCAGTCAGCAATAAGACAAACGACGTTGCAACCGCAAGCTTTGCAGAAAAGCCATTAGTTGAGCGCTATATTCTTGATGAACTAAAAGCGACTCGTCATGATTTGCAAGATTTAGAACGTAGATTAACCATTGAAATTACTGATAGAGAATTAGATGTAGCCGAAAAATCACTAAGTTACGCAGAACAAACCGTTAACTTTTTCTTCTATGTGATTGCAGGTGTTGCATCATTAGTGGCTTTATTTGGTTGGAAATCTCTGCATGAGATTCGTGTTAACACCACTAAGAAAGCAAACTCACAAATTAAAATGATTGCGCAATCTTACGAAGAAAAATTTCAAACATTGGAAAAAGACTTACGTCGTAAAACATTACGTATTGCCGATAACCATATTGAAATTGAAAAAATTAATGAGATTCATAACCTTTGGTTACGTGCTCAAAAAAGCCAAACACCGGAGCAAAAAATGGCCGCTTATGATGCTATTTTGAAAATTCGCCCTGGTGACTTAGAAGCGTTAACCTCAAAAGCGGATGCAGCAATGGAACTGAAAGAATTCCACTGGGCACTCAGTATTTGTAACCGCGTATTAGACATGGACGACACTAACCAAGATGCATTTTACCAACGTGCTTGTGCTTACGCCTGTTTAGGTGTGGAAGATCAAGCAATCAGTGACTTAGAAAAAGCCATTGAAGGCCGTTCGTCATTGAGAGAATTAGCAGCAGATGAAGATGACTTCGAAAACTTACGTGGTAATGATGCGTTCGATGCTCTATTGACCTGTACAGATAGTTAACTTGTACAATAGCTAATTGCTTTGATGGTCAATTAAACATTAAAAACGTATTCAATAAAAGAGAGCCTCTTACCGCTTAGTTCGGTTTAGGCTCTAAGCTTTTTTAAACATAAAGACACTCACTTCAATTACTCTAAATCAATTGCTCGAATGGCTTGTTTTAGAGCATTAACCTCTGCGACTAATACTTCTTGTTTACTCTCTGAGTTTTGCACTGCCAACTGACTTTGAACACCACTTAATTTCTGTACTAACCACCCTCTTACCATCAAATAATAGCGGCTGTCTGTCCCGAATTTATAGATAGTTTGCAATGCATTGTCATCAGTCGGTGAGTTTATGGCTACTTGTAATTATTGAATCATTTCACCTATTGCTTGTTGCTCTATTTTCTTTTGACTAACGACTTCAGTGTCGAATGTATTGTTTATTTCATTAACCGGATTTAAGGTCAATACGATTAATGTGGTGAGACTCAACAAATAGGCAACACTGCCTGCAATAATACTGCCTGTAACTAATTTCATGATTTAGCCTTTTTTAAGCATTGATTTAAATATTTCATTCATCTATTTAAATTTTGAATTTAAGGGAGTTCGACAATCAATCATGGCTTTTTACTTAGTAACCGTTAAAAAAAATTAAAGAAAACATTCGATGCCCTATTTGTTATACTGCGCGCGATTTTTAGCATAGATTTTTACACAGGATAAAAGATGATCATTGATAAAACATGGCGAGTATTAACTGTAGGAGATGGCGATTTATCTTTTTCAGCTTCGCTACTCACTCACCACCAGCCTGCCAATTTAACAGCGACAGTATTAGATACTAGCGAGGTTTTATTAGGCAAATACGCACACAATGATTATCAAACGTTATTACAACAAGATTGTCCTGTTTTGTGTGAATTTGATGTGACTAATCCCAACTCTTGGTCGCAACTAGAGAAGCACAGCTTTGATGTCGTTATCTTTCAATTTCCACTTATTCCTGCTTTTAAGTCACAAGCGGAGTTCCAAGAAAAATGTAAAGAAGTGCATATTAATACGTTAAATCGTCAATTATTACGTTATTTTTTGATTCATTCTTTTAAGCATTTTTTAGACCCTAATGGCGCTCGTTTATGCTATATCACCTCTAAAGATGTGAAGCCTTATAAAGAATGGAATATTGAAAATGCATTACATAGAAATACAGATATTGACTACTTAGGCTGGCATGATTTTGATATTAACGCGTTCCCAGGTTATAAGGTGCGAAATGTTGACCGAGATAAACATGTTAAAGACACTAAAGGCATCACCTATGTGTGGAGTGATAACAAAGAGCATCAGCTCAAAGCACAATTAAGTCAGGCGTTATATCAAGGTGAAGAGTACTGTCAATTATGCGCGACTGGCCCTCATAACAATGAGCAAGATAAGCTCAAGCACCAAGCGACTAGAAAACACCTTAATATGGTGAATTACGAAGCGTTATGGCAGTTGTTATTAGATAAAGAATAAACAAACGACTCATTAATACTAAACCCACAAAAGAGCGAGTCGTTGTAGCTATCAGACAGAGTCTAATTTAAGGGGCGCTGGCTTCAGCCTGCCAGTATGCGAGCCATCGCATACAACGATTGGATTCAATGAGTAAACGAACAACACAATCAAAATAAGTAAGTGGTAGTTATTAGACAGAGTCTAATTTAAGGGGCGCTGGCTTCAGCCTGCCAGTATGCGAGCCATCGCATACAACGATTGGACTCAATGAGTAAAACGAACAACACAATCAAAATAAGTAAGTGGTAGTTATTAGACAGAGTCTAATTTAAGGGGCGCTAGCTTCAGCCGGCCAGTATGCGGCGCATCGCATACAACGATTGGACTCAATGACCAAAGCGAACGAACAGCCATTATTTGATAACTAACAACACAATCAAAAAAGCAGGCTAAAGCCAGCGCCCCTTAGAAGATGTATCGTTTAATTGTGTTAATTTTACTAAGCTTGTAAAAAGGAATCGCAGAGATCTTCCGCTCGTGACACTAGCCTATCGGCACCCCCTCAAAAACATGTTTTTTATTTGACTTTAAAAACTCAATCAACCACGAAGCGCTGCGCTACACGAAGAGCACGAAGGAAAACCAATAAAAACCTTAAATAATGCTTTTGACTTAACCTTCTCTACTCTTCGTGCCTTCGTGGTTAATCAGCTTTTGACTTTAAAAACACAGTCGACCACGAAGCGCTACACGAAGGACACGAAGAAAAACCAACATGATTAAAGTGATTTTTTTAACCTAACCTTATCTACCCTTCGTATCTTCGTGGTTAATCAGCTTTTTATTTTAAAATGTTCACTCAACCAATCTTTGGTAATTAATTATTTTTTAGGGTTTAATTGTTCAAACTTTGCCATCTGCTCAGGTGTTGCTGGTAGTTGATGATTCGCTTTCCATTCACTGTATGGCATACCATAAACGTGCTCACGCGCTTGATCGTGCGTCATTTCAATATCACGTTGTTCCGCTTCAGCTAACATCCATTTAGACAAACAATTACGACAAAATCCTGAGGTATTCATTAGCTCAATATTTTGAACATCTTTACGGCTATCCAAATGCTTTAATAAACGGCGAAATGCAGCAGCTTCTAATTCAACTTGTTGTGCGTTATCTATCATGTTTTATACCCTATTCTGATAATGTAAGTAACTTTACTCAAGTTTAATGTTCAACGTTTTAATATACAATGATTGTCATTCATCTAATTAGTAAGTTATTGTTTTTGCCTATTCGCATTAAGAAACACCCTATTCATCCCTACAAAATAAAAAACCACCATTTAGTGGTAAAACTAAATGATGGTTTTATTAAATAACACCATTAAACCTTTAAACTTCCCTTATAAAGATTAAAGGTACAGTTAAACGCGTTATTTGGTTTTATTCTTTTCTAATTTTTTTTCCCAGAATGTCGCATCTTTAATACCTAGTTTAACCGGATCAAAGTGGTACTCTTCTGGTGTCGATTTACGTTGTAGTTCGTAATCTTTTAACGCTTTAATCGCAGGTTTACCCATGAAGAAGATGATCAGTAAGCCAACAATATTTAACCAAGCCATTAAACCAACACCAACATCACCTAAGCCCCACGCTAAATTAGCGGTTTTAACCGTGCCATAAAAAGCAGCTGAAATCAGCACAACTTTTAAAATGAACGTAAAATCAGGTAATTTTAAAGTACGACGTAAGTAAGCAACATTGGTTTCAGCAATATAGTAGTACGCTAAAATAGTCGTGAAAGAGAAGAAGAACAAAGCCAATGCAATAAATGGTTTGCCAATACCCGGCAATACTTTTTCAACAGCTAACTGCGTAAATGCAGGACCATTTGCCGCCATTTCAGCTGCCACATTTTGCACTAAGAAAGAGTCACCTAATCCATGTACGTTGTAAGCACCGGTAATTAAAATCACAAATGCCGTTGCAGAACAAACTAACAATGTATCAATGTAAACAGAGAATGCTTGTACTAAACCTTGTTGTGCAGGATGCTCAACTTCGGCAGCGGCTGCAGCATGTGGACCAGTACCTTGACCTGCTTCATTAGAGTAAACGCCGCGTTTAACACCCCAGCCAATAGCAGCACCAATACCCGCCATAGGGCTAAAGGCATCACCAACAATCATCATAAACACTGAAGGTAGTTCTGAAATATTTAGAGCGATAATAACAAATACCACTAATACATAAGCAAAGGCCATGAATGGCACAACTACTTGTGTGAAATTTGCGATACGTTTAACACCACCAAAAATGATGAAAGCCAACATCACAACTATCAATAAAGCGGTCATTATTTTTGCTTCACTGATTACCCCCATGCCTGTTTCAATTAACGTTCCAGTGCCAAATGCTAATTCAATACCGTTCCCGATACTGTTAGATTGGATACCCGGCAATAATAAACCACAAGCCGCAATAGTTGCGATAGCAAAGATGACAGCATACCAACGTTGACCCGTGACTTTCTCAAGATAGTAAGCTGGACCACCACGATATTGGCCTTGGTCTACTTCTTTATAAATTTGCGCTAATGTTGATTCAATATAAGCCGTTGCAGCACCTAAAAAGGCAACAACCCACATCCAAAATACAGCACCTGGACCACCAAAACCAATGGCAGCAGCAACACCTGCAATATTACCTGTACCTACACGGCCAGATAATGAAACAGATAAAGCTTGAAATGAAGAGATACCCTGCTTTGAGGTTTTACCCGATAATAATAACGTATACATCTCTTTAAATAGACGTACCTGTACGAACTTAGTTTGAATTGAATAAAATAACCCGGCTGCCAAGCATAAATAAATCAATGCTGGGCTCCATATAATGCCGTTCAAAAAATCAACTACTTCTTGCATAAAACTTTTCCTTAAATTAAATAACCTAATGAGCAATTAGCTTCTCATTCTAGAGAGTCCGACTAGTTGACTAACCTAGCACCGCGACAAAAAAAGTAAATAATTAACCGCTTCAATGACTGATTAAATTTAAAATGAAGGGGTTACTAACTCATTAATGACGTTAAATTAATCAAAAAGTCAACATTTGTTTAAAATTCAGGCAAAAAAAATAGACAAGCTGACTGAATATTCGAAAGTTACTCGGCCTTTTCATTCGTTATGAGGGATACGGTTTATGAGCGTAATGTTTATGAAAATACTGCATATAAAAGTGCTGGGTATAAAAGTACTGTATATAAAAGTGCAGGGTATGAAACTATCTTATGTGGAGAACTATCTTGTAGGGCTAATTAGTGTTCAGATCATTTTAGTGAAAATAAAGAAATGAAGTCATCTTGAAAGAAAATGATCATGCAATATCAATAAACATCAATATTGCATTTTTTATCAAAAAAATTAGATTATCAATCAGATTAAGTTAAGCATTTAATTGAGGCGCTAATAAAAACGGTGTAACTACTTTTTCATTTTAGAGAGTAGATCAGCAAATGGATTATAAGTCGCCGTCGCTACGTTCTCATCTCCCGCTTCAACATGGCTACCGTACAAATCGGCTTGCGTATATTTATCATGTTCATGGTCATGACAATAAATACATAATAATTCCCAATTGCTACCGTCAGAAGGATTATTACTATGGTCGTGATCCATGTGATGTACTGTTAGCTCTTTAAGATTTGAATAAACAAACTCACGAGTACATTTCCCACAAACCCAGGGAAATAACTTTAATGCTTTATCACGATAATCGTGTTCTAAACTTTTATAATTACTTGGAATATAAGCCATCACTACCTCTATGTATCAGTTTCAAGCACATGATATGTTTTCAATCACCATAAGTGAACACATTCAGTTTAAAATAGCGTATTAAAACAATGAAAATGCCATCATACTTTCATTTAAGTAAGCATTAATTTTAAGTTGCTGTAAGCTTGCACTGTAAATAATGTATTAGTAACCGCATTAATAACGACACGAACTAACACGATCTAAATAAGACACATAAACATGCAAACAAATGACCCTTTATACGGCATCAAACTGGCACAAATACTGACTGACCTACAAACTAAACATTCATGGAAAGAGATGGGTGATAAGTTAGGTATTAAATGCTTTTTAAACAATCCAACTCAAAAATCATGTTTGAAATTTTTACGTCAAACACCATGGGCGAGAAGCCGCGTTGAGATTTTATATTTAAAGACTTTTTGCAGTAAACATCCAGAAACAACAAAGCTAATACGTAGCATATTAGCAGCACAGGATAATACGCAAAACGCACCGATTGAAAAAAAGCCTAAAAAAACCTCTGTTATTAAAAGTAATGATGGATTTCAATGGGCGAAAATGAACAACAAATAAAGCTATCAATAAACCAGTTAATCTGTGTTATTATCGCGCGCCTAAAATAAACAACGTCTAAACTAGGAATAGCTCATGACTCAACAAAAAAAGTTCGATTACCAAATCAAACAGGACGCTAATACCTGGAGTGCAGAAATCACCCGTCGTGTTAGTGCTCGTAGAAGCAGTGTTTCAAAAAAACAAGATGGTTTTGCCACTGAAGCGTTAGCCATTGAATGGGCTACAGCTGAATTAGCAGGCTTTTTAGAGAAACAAAAACAAGCAAACGCACGTAAATCAGAACGTCGTACTGAACGTAATGCGCTAGCTGAAAAAGCAGCAGCAACAAAAGAAGCTTCAAATGCAGCATTCTTAGCTAAAAGAGCTGAATCTCGCGCACTAGCGTTAGAAGCAGCAGAAAGTGATGAAGATGATGACTTCGATTACGACGAAGAGTAATACTGATTCCTGTCGTTTCTTTTAATAGAAACGGCAATATAAAAAAGGCTAACCTGTGAAAACGGGTTAGCCTTTTTTGTTGGATAAAATTTAAGAAACCAACACAGTTCTACACGAAAAAATGTTTAGCAATGAATGTCTGCTTCTGGCTTTAGCTTCTTTATCCTTCGTGACTTCGTGGTTAATACGCTTTTGACTTTAAAAAAAGCCGACCACGAAGCGCTGCGCTACACGAAGGACACGAAGAAAACCTTTAAAAGTAAATGCCTGTAATTTTAACCTTAACTTCTCTACCCTTCGTGCCTTCGTGGTTAATCAGCTTTTGATTTTAAAAATATAGCCGACCACAACCTTCAGATACAAAAAAGCCCGTCTAAAAGACTAATGCCGATCGGTTAAGGATCTAAGAAGAAAACTTGAACGATCTTGCAGATAGAACATAATCCCCACTCTTATTTAAGGTTGGGGATTTTTTTTTGTTTAATCAAGAAATGGAATTGGTGTATGA
>NZ_CBRF02000049.1 GCF_000470315.2 Psychromonas sp. SP041 | reverse complement strand
ATTCTAGTATTATTCATTTATTGGACTCCATTTAATATTTTTGTGTGGTAACAATGATATTAGCCTACACGTTGGTAATGGTGTAGGGGAGTCCAATTATCTATTTAGCTCAATTTACGCCTTAAACCAAGTCATTTTTCCTGCGCAAAATTTAGATCACTTATTTAATGTAATCGGTATTAGTATAAATAGTGACCATGATCGCATGGATCAAAACCGGTTTTGTTATCCGTTAATAACGAGACTTAGTTCAAGTAATAATCGATATTATTTAGGGTAGACTAAAAACCAATCATATAGTTTGATAAATAATTCACTAAATTATTTGTTAGATTACTTGCTTATTTTTTACTCATAATGGAAAAAGTCGAATTTAATCCTACTGAATTTTTTCTAAGTTGATTCTCTGATTACTTTTAAGTCTATTTTAAAATAAGGAAATAACGATGAAAATTAATACCTTAACTCTCGGGTTAGCGGCTAGCTTGCCATTTTCTAGTTTAGTGAGTGCTACCACTATTGAATATTGGACGACACAAACTCAATCGGACAGACTTCAAACCATTGAGGTGATGGCTGATGTTTTTGAGGCGCTTAATTCAGGTATTGAGGTGAAAATAATTGCAGTCGACGAAAACGATATGCCAAAACAAATAGCAGCTGCGGCAGCATCGAATACATTACCGGATATGATTGAAGTAGGGTCTGACCTTTCATTGGCTTTTGCTGAAGAGGGCATTATAGACGTTGCTTCTAATACGGATCTGGTTAAACGAATTGGTCAACAACGTTTTTATTCTGGTGCACTTAAGTTAGTAGAAAGTACCACACTTAATGAATATGTTTCTGTTCCTTATAGTGGCTGGGTACAAGGTATTTGGTATCGTGCCGATTGGTTTAAAGAAGCTGGGTTAGCGCCACCGACTACTTGGGAAACGATTGAAGCTGCTGCAAAGTACTTTTATAAACCCACAGAAAATCAATACGGTATTTTGATTGGAACTAAAGCGGATAATTATGCTGAGCAATGTTATACACAATTTGCATTGTCTAATGATGCTGGGCAGTTTAATAAAAACGGTGAACTTGTCTTTAACTCGAAAGCACAAAAAGAAGTCTTAGACTTTTATAAAAATCTATCGCAATACAATCCTCCTGGCCCACAGAGTTGGAGAGCACGAGATTATTACTTACAAGGTAAGTTAGCGATGTTCTTTTACTCATCTTATATTTTAGATGATATTGCGCTTGCAGAAGCGGCTGCTAGTTCATTGAGTTCTGAAAACTTTACTGACCTTAAAGGTGCGGCTTTTGATCCTGATTTAGCGAAAAATACACGCTTAGCAACGACTATTACTAAAACGTCTCCTTCGTCATTCGGTACTTTGGTTGGACTGAGTGTGATGAAAAACGACAATAAAGAAGAGGTTGAAGCAACTAAAGCATTCATTGAATATATGAATGAAAAAGACCAAGTGGTTGCTTATTCACATATGGCGGTTGGCGGGCATCTACCAATGTTACGAGATATTGCTGAAACTGATGAATTCTTAAATGATCCTAAAGGTATTTTTGCGCAATACGGCAAAGAGTCTATTAAGGAAATCGTTGCCGGCTTTGACAATATTAAAAATTTCTCTGTCGTGGAAGGAAAAACCTTTCCTAAGTCTGGTGAAATCTTTGCGAAACAAATTATTCCTCGCATGATTTACCGCGCGACGATTGAAGGTGAAGAGTCACAAGCCTCATTGGATTGGGCTGAAAAGCAGATGAAACAGGTTGTTTCTGAATAACTGACTTTAATTCGTACTTGTTGCTCCGTTATGCAGACATTAATGATCCATATGAGGCTGCTTCCTCATGTGGATAAGGGAACACTATGACGCCACTAGAACGAGCTGAAGCTAAGTTTGGTTGGAAGTTGGTCACACCGACTATTCTCATTCTTGGCTTACTGATTCTTTATCCTCTGATGTATAACGTTTATCTGAGTTTTTTTGATGTTCAGTTAAACGGGTATAAAACATTTGTTGGTTTTGAAAACTACATCAAATTACTGACAAACACCGATTACTATTCTGCAATCGGCACAACCAGTTTGTATTTATTAGGCACCGTTGTAGGAACAACGCTATTAGGTTTGGCGATGGCGCTGTTGTTGAAAGACCCTTTTAAAGGCCGAGGCTTAGTGAATGCCGCCATTATGCTGCCCTATGTGGCCCCTGTTATTTCAGTTGTGTTTGGTTGGCAGTTTTTGTTTGATCCGATCTCGGGTGTTGTGAATTATTTGTTTGTCGATGCATTGGGGATATGGAGTGAACGCACCAATTTAATTGGAAATCCTGACTCAGCATTATGGGTAGTTGTGTTGTTTGATATTTGGAAGCATGCACCTATTGCTTACTTACTCATATTATCGAAGTTAGTGTCAGTATCACGAGACCAATATGAAGCCGCAGCGATAGATGGCTATGGTCCGATTGGCCGTTTCTTTCATGTGACGTTACCTGAGTTGTACTTTGTATTGGCGACGGTCGTTTTACTTCGTCTTATTTGGAATCTTAATCGTTTTGAAGATGTATACCTTCTTGCACCTAATGTGCAAACCTTACCTATTTTTACTTATTATCAAGCCTTTACAGGTGTTATCGATCAAGGCTTAGCTGCCGCAACGTCTGTTATTCAATTAGCTGTGTTGTCTGTATTCATTTGGTTTTACATCAAAAAAATAATGAAGTGGTGATTTAAAATGTTAGGAAAACGAACTTTAACAGGACGTATTGGATTTGCTTTAGCTATTTTATTATTGGTTAGCTTTAGTTTATTGCCATTTGCCCAAATTCTTTCAACGTCACTGAAACACCAGTATGACTGGGGAAACCCTTCGTTGATCCCACAAACTATTAATCTAGACGCGTACAAAGAGCTATTAGGATTAACAGAAGCTAAAAAAGTCGAAATGCCCGCTGCCATTCAAAAGATACTAAATAATCCGAAGTTACCTCAAGATAAGAAAGATGCAATCTCAGCAAAATATATGTCTAACGACAACTTATTTCCCTTTGGAAAATACATGCTTAATAGCGTTATATTTTCTGTTGGTGCTGCGACATTCTCATTGGTGTTCTCTGTCATGGGGGCCTATTCAATTAGTCGATTACGTTTTAAAGGACAAGTGGTAATACAGCGCTCGGTGTTGTTTGTTTATATGGTCGGTGGCGTGTTATTGATGGTGCCTTTGTATCAAATGGCAATGAATATTGGGTTAGCGTCTTCCTTGTGGGGAAGTGCTTTCTGTTTGTTCCTCATTTACATTGTTCAAACCTTGCCAGTGGGTATGTATATGTTAGGAAACTACTTTCGAGGCATTCCTTTCGCATTAGAAGAAGCGGCGATGATGGATGGCTGTTCACGTAAGGAAGCGATCATCAAAGTTGTGTTGCCACTTTCTTTACCTATGTTAGCCACCGTCTTTATTTATTGTTTTATTATTGGCTGGAACGAGTATTTATTTGCGTCAGTATTCCTTAAGCAATACCCAGAATTTCATACGTTACCATTAGCGTTACAGGAGTTGTTTGTATCCAAAAATGCAATTTGGGATCGGATCATGGCAGCATCAATGTTGACCTTGGCACCGATTGTAATTTGTTTCTTATTTGCATCTCGCTTTATGAAAGGCGGAAAAACAGACGGCGGGGTTAAAGGATAATTATGGCGGCTATTACATTAAAAAATATCGTTAAAAGTTACGATAAAACACAGGTTGTAAAAGGCATTGATTTAGCGATTGAAGATGGGGAGTTTGTGGTGTTAGTTGGCCCTTCTGGTTGTGGTAAATCAACAACACTACGGATGATTGCAGGGTTAGAGCAACCGACCTCTGGCGATATTATTATTGGCGATCGTGTGGTGAACGATATTGAACCACAGGATCGTAATATTGCAATGGTCTTTCAAAATTATGCGCTCTATCCTCATAAGTCAGTTAAGGAAAATATCGTGTTTGCGTTGCGTCGTTTAAAGGTTGATAACGAGGAAATTGAACGTCGCTTGAGTGAAATAAGTGAGATGTTACAACTTGAGGAATTATTAGAGAGAAAACCTGCCGATTTATCCGGTGGTCAACGTCAACGTGTTGCGATGGGACGCGCCATTATACGAGAAGCCGATGTGTTTTTGTTTGATGAGCCTTTATCGAATTTAGACTCTAAATTACGTAGCCACATGCGGACAGAAATAGGCAAAATCCATAACAAATTTGGTCGTACAAGCGTGTACGTAACCCATGATCAAGTCGAAGCTATGACCTTAGCGGATAAGGTTGTGGTGCTACATGATGGTTATATTGCTCAATCTGGCACACCAATGGAGATTTATCTTAATCCGACCAATATATTTGTTGCGCAGTTTATCGGTTCGCCTTCTATGAATATTATAGAGGGGACGTTGTTCAATGATTACTTGGATATTGACGGTTATCACTTGCCAAGAAATCAGTTATCAAATGTTGCTTACCAGGCGCCCATAACCGATTCAGGGTTAAAGGTAAAAGTAGGAATTCGCCCTGACTTTTTTAACGATAAAGCCTTTTTTTCTGAAACAGAGATTACCTTTAACTTTACTGGCCTGACTATCGACCTCATTGAGCCAATGGGTTTTGATAAAGAGGTTTTATTTAATCTAGCGGGTAGCTCGGTAAAAGCGCGATTAGATTTACGTTCTGATATTACATTAGGCGCAAAAATTGATTTGTTGGTTGATCTTTCTCGTGTGTTAATTTTCGACCATAAAACAGAGCAGCGTCTATAATACCAAAAGAATTAATAAGGTGATCATTTTTGCTGGTTAAAATCCCCCCTAACTGCGTTGTGAGTTTTGAAGTGAGAACAACTATATCCTACAACTCACGCCTTATTAGTGTTAATTTTTCCTACGCAATATCTGATCACTTATTTAATTCCATTGGTATAAGTTGCAGATTGATTTTTTAATATCTCAATATTAGGTGATTTATGTCGATTAAAAAACTAGCAGCACATTTAGGCTTATCAAAATCCACCGTATCCAGAGCGTTGAATGGTTACACAGATGTGAATGAGCAAACACGTGAAAAAGTATTAAAGGCCGCTCAGGATATAGGCTATAAAGCGAATCCTACGGCTAAACGGTTAGCTTCTGGTAAGTCTCGTAATATTGGTATAATTCTGCCTGCTCATTCAAGAATGTTTGTCTCATCTGCCTTCTCCAAGGTATTAGCTGCAGCTGCTGAATTTTTAGCAAAACATGATTATCAGTTAATTGTGACGACTATTTTTGATTGGCAAGATGAACAACAAGTCTATTTTGATTTCATCACCAGTGGATTAGTTGATGGTGTTTTTATTGTGCGCACTCGCCATCTTGACCCACGGATCTCCATGTTGAAAAAGCATCAGTTTCCCTATGTTTGCTTTGGGTTTGATACTGATTTTAAGAATGACTGTTTTGTTGATGTGGATAACGCACAAGCTTTTTATGACCTGACACAACGCCAAATCAAGCATGGCCATTCACGCATCGCTTTTTTAGATGCGCCAAATGAATTGACGGTTTCACAAGCGAGAAAGCAAGGGTATTTACAAGCCATGCATGAAGCACATATATCGATTGATCCACATTGGTTATTAAATGGTGAGCTTAATGAGCATGATGCGATGAAAATGACTCAGAAAATCATGTTATTAATTCACCGTCCTACTTGTATTTTGTGTGCAGACGATACGATGGCGTTAGGTGCTATTGCAGCTTGTGAAACGTTAGGCTATCAAGTCGGTATTGATATCGCTGTTGCAGGTTATGGGGATTATGAACATAGTCGTTATACCAATCCCTCTATTACTACCGTTCAATATGATATTGATGCGGTTGGTGAGGGGATGTCTAAACTGATGTTAAATAAGGTCGAAGGTAAGCAATTCGAGGTTAAAAATTGGCACGAAGCGACGATTGTGATTAGACAGTCAGATGATTACTTTATAACTAATGAAACATGACTATATGACCAAATAAACATGACTATATTGCTGTATTTAGGGAGGCTCAATGCATTTATAACCCTGCCCCGAAATCAATGTATTTGCTTCACACTTTATTTTAATATCCTTTATTTTCAGCACTCGTTAACCTCTGTATCAATATAGTGATGATGAGTTAACACAATGAATCATTACCCCCTAACGACTTCTAGCCGTTTATTATTTTTATGTAATGTCTAAGCAATATCTAAGTAATACTAAGCAATAAAAATCATAATTAATGACATTCAAATTCTTATAATAAAATTATTCCTTTATCTTCATTCTTATTTCAAATTAAATGATTTTGGGATAAGAAATTATTTTAATGTATTCAATAGAACTTTTAGTTTTTAAATTACAATAAACA
The DNA here is from genome assembly GCF_000470315.2 of Psychromonas sp. SP041. Taxonomy (GTDB): domain Bacteria; phylum Pseudomonadota; class Gammaproteobacteria; order Enterobacterales; family Psychromonadaceae; genus Psychromonas. Next base: position 22,698 of record NZ_CBRF02000049.1, on the reverse strand, counting down.
GGTCCTTGTTGAATGTCATCTATTAGTAAGGTGCTATATTTATACTAATAAAAAATAAATGGTTATGAATGGAATGAAAAATATTAATATCGGTAATGCACAATATATTTTCTCTAGGCATGTTAAACATCTTGTCATTGCGCTGACGTTAATTTTATTTGCTTCTTTATTACTTATTTGGTCATTACAGTCGATTGAGAAAGACATTACTTGGTTTGTTTTTTACCCTGCAGTTATATTAGCAACGCTCTATGGAGGAATCTCTGCAGGCTTTATAACTACGTTATTAACTCCCTTCACACTATTTTTTATCTGGCCTTTAATTTCTACTTATTCCTTAATTAATAATATGTGGGACATCATGGATATGTTTTTATTTATTATTATTTGCAGTTATATTTCTTACCAACATGGTTTATTGCAACGTAATAAAGCACAGTTAAAACAATCCAAATTGGAACATCAAGCAGATCAACAGAAACATCAGTTTTTCACTAAATTGATTCATTCTATGCCTAATATGATTGGTTATTGGGATAAAGAATTAAATTGTCAATTTGCTAATAAAGCATTCAGTGAATGGCATACTCAACACCCTAAAGATATTATTGGCCTCTCTTTTAAGGAGCTAGCAGGAGAAGAGCTTTATCGCTTAAACGAACCTTATATTAATAATGTGTTAATAGGAAAAGCACAGCGATTCGAACGTATTCTGAAAAAAACGGATGGCAGTACAGGTACTATTTTAGCGCAATATATCCCCGATTTTGATAGTGACGGTTCTGTGAAAGGTTTTGCCATTCAGTCCAGTGAAGTCACCGAATTAAAAGAAACGGAAGCACAGTTAAAGTTAGCAACGTGTGTTTTTGATAGTACGGTTAATGGGATTTTAATTACTGATGTTAATGGCGTTATTTTATCGGTTAACCCTGCTTTCACTCATATCACTGGTTATTCTGCGAAAGAAACAGTTGGTTTAACACCGCATATTCTTAAGTCTTATCGTCAAAACAAAAAATTTTATATTTCATTGTGGGCTGAATTAAAAGAGCAGGGGAAATGGTCAGGAAAAATATGGAATCGTCGTAAGAGCGGCGATGCCTTTTTAGCACAAATGAATATTAATATGGTGAAAGATGAAGAGGGGAAAGCAATTCGATATGTCTCCGTATTCTCTGATGTAACCGATCTTTGGCATAAAGATGAAAGTTTAAAACATTTAGCTTTTTATGATGCATTAACTGATTTACCTAATCGCACTCTATTAATCGAGCGTTTAGGGCAAAAAATTATTAGTAATCAACGCAGACAGAATAAACTTGCCGTCATGTTTTTAGATTTAGATGGCTTTAAATTAGTGAATGATACCTTTGGGCACAATATTGGAGATGAATTATTAAGGACGATCGCTAGTCGGTTATTAGTGCTCGTTAGGGAATCTGATATCGTGGCACGTTTAGGAGGGGATGAGTTTATTTTTGTAGTTGATAATACAACTCAAAAAGAGGAAGTTTTAGAGCTTGCCAAACGTATTATAAGCTCTATTAAAGATCCTATTGAAATCAATGGACATAATTTACAGGTAGGTTCATCAATTGGAATCTCGATGTTTCCTGATGATGGAAGCACATCGAAAGAGTTAATCGAAAAAGCAGATCATGCGATGTATAAGTCAAAAGTACCAGGACAAGAAGCTATCCATTTTTATACCTCTCGTTCTTAAGTTGCCAATTAATGGTCATTATTTGAACCCAAGAATCATCAATATTCATTAAACCGTCATATTCATTTTGTACTTTGAGATAATAAAATAACTCTTCTTAAGGTTTAACATGTTAAAGAATAAAAATGGTTTAGTCAGTGCCCTTTCAGCGGTTGCTCTGTTTAGTTCAATTAATAATGTAAGTGCAACAGAGATGGATACGATCTTAGAGACCTTTCCTAAGCAGGGCAGTGAATTACCCTATTCAGTATTACGCGCTGATTTAAAAGATGCAAAAACACAATTGCCTTTTGATATTCGTAATGGTGGTTATGGTTCAGCAATGACGGCTCACCCCACACAGACTCATCAATTTTATGCACTAACAGACCGTGGTCCGAATGCTAGTCATCAAGGACAATACGGTAAAGGTAAGAGTTTTCCTGTTGCTGATTACACTCCTCGTATTGGTTTATTTGAAGTAAAGCCAGGTGGTAAGATTGTTCAGCTAAAAGATATTCTATTAAAACGTCCCGATGGTCACCTAATTTCAGGTTTACCTAATAGTTCTGCATTGGGGGGGGACAGGTGAAACACCTTATCATGCCGATGGAAAGCCAGTATTAGTCAATGGTCAGTTACCGTATAACGCGACAACAAATCCTATTAAATTAGATGATTATGGGTTAGATGGTGAAGGCTTAGTCGCTTTAAAAGATGGCTCATTTTGGGTAAGTGATGAATACGGCCCACATATTGTTCACTTTGATGCTAATGGTATCGAAATAGACCGTATCAATGCATTTAAAGATGACAGTCGTACCTCATTACATTTACCTGCTGTCTATCAGCATCGTCGTGCTAATCGTGGTATGGAAGGACTCGCCATTACACCTGATGAAAAGGTGCTGGTGGGTATCATGCAATCTACCTTAAAGAACCCTGATAAAGCCGCACAGAAAGGCGATCTTACGCGCATCGTTAGTCTCAATTTAAGTAATGGACACACTGAACAATATTTATATCGCCAAGAGAAACGTGAAAATGCTAACTCTGAGATTGCAGCATTAACGGCAAATAAATTTTTAGTGATTGAACGAGATGGTAGTTTCTTGCTTGGTGGTCCTAAAAAAGCAAATCCCAATGCACAAAAACAAGTCTATCGTATCGACTTGAGTACTGGTACTGCACTCTCTACTATTGCCTTATCCTCATCGTTCACTAAAGATGAAAGCCATGGTTTATTGATTGATGGCTTAACATTAGAGCAGTATGTTCAGAAAAATGGTTGGGATGCGTTAGCTGAAAAAGGCATTAAACCTGTGTCTAAAAAACGAGTGATAGATATGGTCAAAGAAGTGGCTTATGCACATGATAAAATGGAAGGTTTATGGATTATTGATGACCAACATTTAGGTGTATTAAATGATGATGATTTTGCTACTTGGTCAACGGATGGAAAATTAGAACAAAAGTATTTAGATAAAAATACGGTCGATGCTAATCGCCTTTATATTATTAAAAAGAATTTACTTGGAGAGTAAATATCACTTTGAAAGGGGCTTACCTTGCCGATAGAGAGTAACCAGCTCACTCGTTAGGCTAAGCCCATTTATTAACTTAAGCTTTTTTATTTAATTAAATTCATTAACTCATTTATTAAAGTATTCATTAACTTATCTAATTATCATCTCATCATGCACTGATCTGACACTTTATAGTTAATTTGCACCAAATTATCACGTTTATATATAAATTTAATAAACATTTTTATTATTTATCAATCGCTTATGAGTTGGTATGTTTTTTGTACCTAATAAGTAATAAATTGTCTGTTATGAGTGAAAAATGCATCAACTATTCTCGTTACCTATACAAAAGATTATTCATTTTGTTGGCTTTAAAGCCATGCTTAGCTTTTATCTCTGTGTGTTATTAACCATTATCGCTACACAGATGACGATTGTTAATTTCCCTGAAAAAATATCAACTCATGCATTATCAATAGAATTAGCCATTTTACTTTATTTATCAGTCGCATTAGTGATGATTATAAATACTGAATTACAGTCTTTTAAACAGATTATTTGTTCATTAAATGCCGATACATTTGATTATCGTGAGCTTAAAATAAGCAACTTACTGCCTGCCAGTTTACTTGAACAATTAACGTCTTCTTATCGTGAGCTTGGGCGGGTTAATGATAAAAACAAAGATAAGTTGAGTGAAGTTTCTTACTCTGCGATACAAGTGATTAATACTGCACATTCAGTAACTGAAAATGTACAAAAACAATCAGATGCGACGAATGCCACGGCTGCAGCCATTACTGAAATGAGTGTGTCATTGAATGAAGTGAATACACGTATCAGTGGCGTTCATCATTCATCGGAGCATGCATTTAATACTGCTGAACAAGGCCGAATCTCTATTGCTGAATTAAAAATATCTTTAGAAAAAGTGGCTTTTGAAGCTGACACAACAACAAATGATATTGAGTTATTGATGACACTTGCTCACTCCGTTGCAGAGATTTCTGAATCTATTCAAGGCATTGCAGATCAAACTAATTTATTGGCATTAAATGCATCTATTGAAGCGGCAAGAGCTGGGGAGTTTGGGCGAGGTTTTGCTGTTGTTGCAGATGAGGTTCGCGCGTTATCACATCGTTCACATAAAGCGGCGGACAGCATTGTAAAAAATGTGAGCTCGGTGATAAATCAAGGCAATAAAATTAGCCACAGTATGTCTAATGTTGTTGAGCAATCTACACAATGCGAGCAAGGAGCTGATGTCGTTGATCAATCATTGCAACAAATCGAAGAAGCGACTTTCGATGTGAGGGAGAAGATAAAAACCGTTGCCGACAATGTTGAACAACAAACACTCGCTACTAATGAAATTGCTGAACATGTTGAGTTGGTGGTACAAGGTGCTAGGGCCAATGCCGAAGTGGCAAAGCAGGCTGAAACCGTTGCGACTCACCTTAAGTCACTGACACAAATCGCTGGCTAAAATTATTGAATAAGGAACGGATATGGAAATCTATATCATTATTTTATTACTGATTATCTTATTTTCAGTGTGGTTACATCATTATAAAACGAAACAACAAAAAGCATTATGCGTACAAGGGCTAGATAACATCACGCATATTAAATTGCTGATCAGCGCTATACAAACTCATCGGGGGTTAAGTTCTGCATTATTAAATGGTGACCAAAGTAAACAAGTATTGCTAGCCACTATTGAGCAACAAGTTAAAAGTGAAATTAAGTACCTTGAAGAACAGCGTACCCTTGATAAAAATGGTCGTTGGGGATCGTTTACAGATCATTGGGGGCGACTTAAGCAGCATGATAAAGGTCGAGATGCAGATAATAGTTTTAAACAACATACGCAGTTAATCGCTAATTTACTCTATCTACTAGAAGATGAAGCAGAGAGAGGGCATTTAAATGCAGGGTCTTTTCCTAAGTTGCCTAATATTGGATTTGTATGGCGAGAGTTGGCTGTCACGACTGAAATAATAGGCCAATCGCGCGCAATAGGAACGGGTGTTGCTACGAGCAAAACATGTTCGAGTGTTCATAAAATACGTTTATCATTTTTACAACAAAACATGCAGAAAACCATTAATAGCACATTGCCTAAACTATCTTCACTTGATCGTTTTACAGGAGAACATAAGGCGTTATTAAAAGTCGCTAAATTAAAAATGGAGTTTTTAAGTAGTACCATTGAAAGAGAGTTGATTAGTGCAGAGCAAATCAGTATTAATCAAGATGAGTATTTTGCATTAGCGACCGATAGTATTAAAGCATTAGATTCCATATTTAATCATCAAATAGAGCAAATCCAACAAATTGTTTAGACTAAATATTAAGCCATAATCAACGTTATTGTGAAGGCATGACGGTAGGTGTTGTTAATGGTAGCGATTGAGCGAATCGCTACTTGATAGAATTTAACTGATGAAAGCGTTTAAGTAATGGCAAAGGATATATGTGTTTATTGCTTATTAAGACTCTGCATCTTGGATAGTACCGACCAATAATACTGGAGCGGCATCAAGTTCCGTTGCGTCCATCATTGAAGCAATACGCTCTACGGCAGACAGTAACTGGCTTTGTTCCCACTCTTCAAGGCGCTGATAGCGTTTAATAAAGTGCTCTTGTAATGGCTGTGGTGATGAGCTTAAAACCGCTTGTCCAGCTTCACTTAATGATAAGTGCACTTTACGTTTATCTGTTTTACTGCGGGTTCTGATAACAAAGTCGCGCGCTTCTAATCGATCTATAATCGTCGTTACTGTCGCTGCGCTTAATGTTATTTCTTGAGCGATCTGCTTTGCAAGTGGCGCTTCAAGTTGATCAATTTTTCTCATTACCAATAACTGTGGGCCAGTTAATCCTGACTCTTTATTCAATTGACGTGAGTGTATGCTAATTGCTCTGATCACTCTGCGTAATGAAATTAATAACTGCTCTTGCTTTTCCATAATGCTCACTCTATTTTTTGTGTAGCATAACAAAAATTATCATAAGACTCATGTGTAAAATCATAAAAAAAGCAGAATAACGAAACTCGCTATTCTGCTTTTTATTGATGTATTACTGTCCCTTATATTAAATATTAAACATGCCTAATATAAGGGCGTAATCATTTATTAATCCATCAACTCAATTTTAGTAAAGTCGATTGTATTCTCTTTTGGAGAACGTTCAATATTAGCTACTTTACGGTAATGAGTTAATAACATATAACCAAAACACCCTAAAATTAAGCCGATTGCTAAAGCACCAACCCATTGGATTTGTAAAAAGTTTAGTTTGAACAATAATGTCAAACCACTTAATAAAATAATGTTACCAATGATATAAGGTATTTTACCGAAGCGTTGTACTGTTATGTTTAAGTTATCAGTATATAAACGAACCAGTGAATCTAATGAGTTGATTACAAAGGTAATACCCACGATAACCATTGCTAAGTTATAAAACCCTGCTGTTGAAATAGCATTGACGCTGTAGTAATAAAGCACGGTAAACCAAATCGCAATTGGAATAGATGGGAATATCATCATCGCACCTAGTACTTGATACGTTTTCATACCACTTACAAAACGAGAGGTAAATTGACCAATCATGATGCTCCAAGCGAACCACCAGTAAAGGTAAAACTCATGGTAGTCATTCAGTGGTAATACAAAGTGATTTATATTAGCAAAGTAATCACCGATTAAACCAAAGGTTGTGAAGAACTCACCAACACTTGAGTTATCAGATAAGAAAGCACCAGACCACATAATGACGATCAATGCGAAAAATAACCAGCTACTACCTAAACTTAAAATACGTACGTAACGAATGCTTGTGCTTGAATATACAGCCGCTGCGATCGCCAAGAATACGATTAAGTAGAAACTACCAACAATGCTTTCGCCATCGCCAAGACCCGGTAAATACCAAGGTAAGTTGGTTAGCAACAAGTAGGCAGTAAAGGCACACGTACCGATAATAACAACATTATTAATAAACTTGATCAGTGGTATTTCAAAAAACTTAACTCTTGGTTCAATAACACAAAAATAGAAACAAGTAACAAAGTAGAAAGCCCAAATCAAGAAGGCCCAAAATCCAAACTCAATAGAGAGCGGATTAGTGAAACCATATTCAGGGCTAGTGGCTAAATCGGCATAACCTGCAAACTCAGTCAATGGAAACATGATTAAACCTACATCTAAACCTGATGTAAATAGAATCGCGATAAAGGTAAATTTACGTACTGGTGTTACACCAATACATTGCATATTACCCCAACGGAATAAGATAAATGCGATGGCAGCAAAAACGAATAAGATGCCAAACGAGAGCCAAAGAGTCATTATTTAGCCTCCCAGTGGATAGTGTTGATAAACATAGATAATTCCTTGTTTTATGTTTTAAAACGCTACGCCATTATTTTTAAGACAATCTTGCCCTCAAACCTTAAGTATCGTAGTGATAATGCCAATAAATGGCATAGTTAGATGACGATAGTTAAACCCTGAAAAATAACGCAGTTTAATAGGCCATTTGCAATGCTTGCATAGGTTGACCTTACACCTCATCTTAGTCAGTCGTTGATATTGCAACCAACGACTGACTAAGAGTGAAACTAGTTTGCGATTAACTCATTTTTCGTTTTGGTTCTGTTAATCGTTGCTTTTGTTGCCAATCTTCCGCCACTGTCACTTTAGCGTTGCTTGGTGCTAGCATTTTGTTACCTAAAATAATATCTGCTGCACGCTCTGCGACCATGATCGTTGGCGAGTTAAGGTTACCGTTAGGAATTGTTGGGAAAATAGAGGAGTCAACAACACGAAGACCTTCGATGCCATGCACCTTAGTTTCTGAGTTCACCACTGCCATCTCATCTTCACCCATTTTGCATGAACAAGAAGGGTGGTAAGCACTTTCAACAGAGCTTCTTACAAACTCATCAATTTCTTCATTTGTTTGTATTGTTAATCCAGGCTGGATCTCTTCACCACGATATTCATCTAAACCCGGTTGATTAATAATCTCACGTGTTAAACGAACACAAGCTCTAAAGCCTTCAATATCATCTTGATGTGCTAAGTAATTAAATTGAATTTGTGGTGCTGCATGTGGGTCGTTTGAAACAACTTTCACTGCGCCACGACTTTTCGGTTTATTGTGACCAATATGTACTTGGAAACCATGGCCTGCAAACGCTTCTTTACCGTCATAACGCATTGCGGCAGGTAAGAAGTGGTATTGAAGGTCTGGCCATTCTAAGCTCGCTTTTGAGCGGATGAAGCCACATGATTCAAAGTGATTAGTGGCACCTAAACCTGATTTATTTAAGATCCAACGCATACCAATTAATAGTTTATTCAGTGGGTCGATTTTACCGTTCAATGAAATTGGTTTTAAACATTTAAACTGAAAGTAAAACTCAAGGTGGTCTTGTAAGTTTTCGCCTACACCAGGTAATTCATGGTGCTGTTCAATACCGGCTTCTTTTAATGTTTCTGCTTTACCAATACCCGATAACTGAAGAATATGTGGCGAACCAATTGAACCGGCACTGAGTAAGACTTCTTTATTACACAGTACGTCAATTACTTTATCTTTAACTTGGTAACGAACACCGACTGCTTTTTTATCTTCAAGCAATACTTTGTGTACGAGAGCGTGTGTTACCACTGTTAAGTTGCTTCGTTTCATAGCAGGTCTTAAATAAGCATTTGCCGTGGACCAACGTACGCCATTTTTAACGGTCATGTGCATTGGGCCGAAACCTTCTTGCTGTTCTGCATTGTAGTCAGCTGTTGCTAAATATCCTGCATCTACACCTGCATCAACAAATGCTTGGTATAGTGGGTTTTTCATGTTGTTACCGTTATTAACGGCTAGTGGACCTGAGTCACCACGGTATTCATTACCGCCAAATGACCAAGTCTCTGCTTTCTTAAAATAAGGTAAGCAATGTGCATAATCCCAGTTTTCAGCGCCAGCTTGTTGCCACTCGTCAAAATCACGAGCATGACCACGAACATAAACCATACCGTTGATTGATGAAGAACCGCCTAATACTTTACCGCGAGGGCAATGCATACGACGGTTATTCAAAAACGGTTCTGCTTCTGTTTCAAACTGCCAAGCATATTTCTTGGTGTTCATCGGAATGGATAATGCAGTCGGCATTTGAATAAAAATGCTCTTATCACTGCCACCCGTTTCTAGTAGTAGTACTTTATTATTAGCATTTTCTGATAAACGGTTTGCAAGTACACAACCTGCGCTGCCTGCACCCACAATAATATAATCATAGTTTGTTGTAGTCATAGTCATCCTTAAAATGGGCTTTCAAGATTTTGCATACCAACATATACCGCTTTAATTTGGGTATAAGCTTTTAATGTCTCACTGCCATTTTCGCGGCCAATACCTGACATTTTGTAACCGCCTACTGGCATTTCAGCAGGTGATGCACCATAAGCGTTGATCCAACAAATACCCGCTTGAATTTGGTGTATTACACGGTGTGCGCGCGTGATGTCTTGCGTAAATACTGCTGCCGCTAAACCAAGGCGAGTATCGTTTGCGCGTTCAACTACTTCTTCTTCGTCAGTAAAGGTGAGTACTGACATCACAGGCCCGAAGATTTCTTCTTTAGACAGGGTCATTTGATCCGTACAGTCTGTGAAAATAGTAGGAGCAACAAAGAAACCGTTTGGTGCGCTTTCAGGTTGTAATGCTTTACCGCCTGTTAATAAGGTTGCACCTTCTTTTTTACCGATTTCAATGTAGTCTAATACTTTTTGCTGGTGGTCTTTTGAAATCAATGCACCAAAGTTTGTTTCTGGATTCATTGGATCGCCACAGATGATGTTTTGCTCTGTACGCTCTACTAAACGCTTAATAAATTGAGGGTAGAGTTCTTTCTGAACAAAGACACGTGTACCGTTAGTACACACTTCACCTTGTGTGTAGAAGTTACCTAGCATCGCTGCAGAAACGGCATTCTCAACATCAGCATCATTAAAGATGATTAACGGTGATTTACCGCCTAATTCCATCGTGACTTCTTTTAATGAACTTGCGGCTGCTGCCATTACTTTTTTACCAGTACCCACTTCACCAGTGAAAGATACTTTTGCAATATCTTCATTACCGGTTAACCATGCGCCAACACGTCCATCACCTTGAACAACGTTAAATACGCCATCAGGAATACCTGCTTCAGTGAAAATTTCTGCTAAACGCATTGCGCCGCGTGGGGTTTCTTCTGAAGGTTTAAAAATCATTACGTTACCGCAAGCTAAAGCCGGCGCTGCTTTCCAACAAGCAATCTGTAATGGATAGTTCCAAGCACCAATACCTGCACAAATACCTAATGGTTCACGACGTGTGTAGTAGAAGTCATCACCAACCGTTTGTTGGTTACCCTCGATACTTGGCGCTAGCCCTGCAAAAAATTCGATTGAGTCAGCACCCGTAACAATATCGACTTCAATTGCTTCTTGTAATGGCTTACCTGTGTCTAATACTTCACCTGCAGCAAGTTCGTCATTGTGTTCGCGTAATAAAGCAACAGCTTTAAATAAGATGCGACTACGCTCCATTGCAGTCATTTTTGACCACGTTGCAAATCCTGTTTTTGAACTCGCAATTGCTGCTTGTTGTACCGCTTCAGTTGCTGTTTCTACTAAGTAACTAACTTCACCCGTTGCTGGGTTAATGACTTCAAATGTTTCGCCAGTACCATTCGCAATATATTGACCATGGACATAATTTTGATAAACGATTAATGATGACATTGATTTTCTCCATACTGTGTAAGAACAGTATTAATAAAGGCTTTAGATAAAATTTGAGCTTGTTTGAATTCTTCTTCTGGTGTCGAGCTTAAGGCGCTTCTTAACCAGAAACCGTCAATCACAGCTGCTGTTTGTTTGGCTGCATTCGTCGCAGCAGTATTAGATAATAGCTGTTTAAAGCAAAAAAGCAGGTTGCTATATAAACGTTTACTATTGATATTTTGTAATCTTGCTAGACCAGGCTCATGCATGGCTTGAGACCAAAAACTTAACCATGTTTTAGTGGCAGCACTAGATCGTTGTAATTCAGTGAAATTTGCTTCAACAATCATTGATAAACGATCTATTGGAGACAGATTTTTACCTGAAATTCTGCTCAATAATGCGTGTTTTAATTGGTCGAGGAGATACTTAAGAGCGGCTTCGATTAAACCTTGTTTACCACCAAAATAATGACTAATGATACCAGATGACATACCTGCCATTGCACTGATTGTGTTGATAGTAGTGTGTTGTAAACCATGGCGCTCTACCGACATTAATGTCGCATCGATCAGTTGTTGTTGTCTAACTTCTTTGACCGCTGGCCTCGCCATAAATAACTTCCTTATTATTTTTATTCTTCATAAAACGTTATTAATTGAACGTTCAATTAATAACGATCCTAATGATTAGTGCACTAACTATCAAGTGTTAATTTAAAGAGTGTTGATGTTATAAGTTTATTCATTGCTTTAACTAACTGGTTACATTTTGATTGTTTTGTTGCTTTAATCCGCTTGTGGTGGGGTGTTGTAATGGTTTTTATAGGCTGATGTTTAGTCGATTAACTTGTTTAATAATAGTTTTAGTCGTAACTATTATTAAATCTAAAAAGATAAGACTTAATCGTATTACTTTGCATGTTTGATTATATTTTATTCAACATGAACAAAGAAACATTGGTTTTAATGTATATGGACAAATAGAGATCTTGATACATATTATGGAGGAAATTTTCTTCTTTTCTCCATAATGCTTACTCATTTTAGTTTTATAGTCTGTTTAACTGAAAATGGAATGTATCCGAATACATGTAATCAAATAGAGGCGATGATGAGAAAAATAAAAATAATAGTTGGGCTTTTTATACTGAACACGATGTTAGTCAATACCGTAAATGCTGAAGATTTACTGACAGCGACTATTGTTGGGTCTGGCTCGCCTAAATATAACGAAAATAGGGCGAGTGCGAGTGTATTAGTTAGCGCAGGAGAAACTAAGATTCTTGTCGATATGGGGAATGGTACTCAGGCTAATTTACATCGTTTAGGTATTGAAATTCGTGATTTATCAAGCTTGTTTTTTACTCATCATCATCTTGATCATAATGAAGAATTTGTACCAATTTTAATTAATTCTTTAATGGGACGTAATAACTTTACCATTGTTGGTCCACCTAATACCGTTAAATTAACGGAGACAAACTTAGATCTTTACCAACAAGATATCGAATATCGCTTAGGCAAGACCCAACGAACACTTGCTGATCGTAAAAAAGCATTCGATGTTAAAGATATACAAGGTGGTGAATCATTTAAGGTGGGGGATATTAAAGTGAGCACAGTAGAGGTGCCACATACTATTCATACTATTGCTTATCGTTTTGATTACAAAGGGCAGTCTATTGTGATCACCGGTGATCTTACCTATTCAGATAAATTACCAAGGTTAGCTAAAAACGCTGATTTTATGATAATAGATTCAGGCGGCATGGTGATGCAAAACGCTAATGGTAAACAAAACAATGCGAAAAAAAGGCAAGGTAACAATGACGGTAAAAAAGGTAAAAATACACGTCAACGTGCACATTTAGACTTAGCTGATTCAAGTAAAATGGCTAACAAAGCAAACGTAAAAAACGTAGTTTATACCCATTTTAATACTGGTAATGTAAACGAAGAAGCGAGCTTGAAAGCGATTCGAAAAAATTACTCTGGTCATGTCATTTTTGGTGAAGACTTGATGATACTTCATCATCAAAATAGTGGCATTCAAAATAGTACAGTTGCATCAAACTCTAGCAAAGAAACTTATATCTACCAGGTGGTTGATACAGGGCAAACTACGTTTTATAGCAATAATGGTGTGATTGCAGATCCTAGCGAAAGAGAACGTTTCTTCGGGCAAGATGCTAGTTTTATCATTAATAGTCCTTCTTACACGAACAATAATGACGGCACGATTACAGATAACGTAACGCAATTAATGTGGCAACAAGGGTTAACTAAAAAACTATCTTATCAAGAAGCATTAGAAGCAGTTAAAAGCTTTAACTTAGGGGGTCATAGTGATTGGCGTATCGCTAATGTTAAAGAGCTTTATTCTTTAATTCAATTTACTGGTTCAGTTAAAGGTGAGTCAGCTATTACACCATTTATCGATACTGATTACTTTGCGCAACCACTAGGCGATGTAAACCAAGGGGAACGAGAAATTGATGCTCAAGTGTGGAGTAGCACTGAATATGTATCAACAACGATGAAAGGTGATAAAACAGTGTTTGGTGTTAACTTTGTTGATGGGCGTATTAAAGGCTATCCAAAGTTTAACCCTCGTACCAAAGAGCCTAATAAAATGTACTTTAGGTTTGTGAGAGGTAATGAAGGCTACGGTGAAAATCACTTTGTTGATAACAATGATGGCACCATTACAGATACTGCAACGGGCTTAATGTGGCAAACCGCAGATAGCGATAAAGGCATGAATTGGCAAGATGCTTTAACATATTCTAATAACCTAACATTAGGCGGGCATGACGATTGGCGATTACCTAATGCCAAAGAACTACAAAGTATTGTTGATTATAGTCGCTCGCCAGCAACCTCGAACTCTGCTGCTATCGATTCAGTATTTCAAACGTCTACTATTAAAAATGAAGGTGGAGAAAAAGATTATCCATATTATTGGAGCTCAACGACTCACCTTGATGGGCCAGTGCCAGAAAAAATGCCGTCTATGTTGCTTTTGGAAAGTCGTTAGGAAAAATGCGAGGCAGTATTATGGATGTTCATGGCGCAGGCGCTCAGCGAAGTGATCCTAAAACAGGCGAAGCGATGTCTAGAGGGCCGCAAGGCGATATGATTAGAGTGAATAACTATGTACGCAGTGTAAGGGGAGGTATAGTCGATGCTTCTGCCCAAGTATCTGAAAAAACAGTTCATACTTACTCTAAGCGTAACGGTTCTGCTAATAACGATTCAACTAAAAACGCGACGATAAACAATCATTCAATAAACAATAATAAGCCTAGCAACAATGCGAACCATCGTAATATGCGATTCATTGAGAGGTTTGATAAAAACCATGATAATAAAGTTTCAATCGAAGAGTTCAAAGGAAGAGCAAAACGTTTTCAATCTCTTGATCAAAACGGTGATGGTTATCTGACTGCCGACGAAGCACCAACAGATCCTCCAAAGTGATTTACCAAAGTCGTATTACCGAAGGAAGTTTAATGAAGTAATAACGCTAAAATAGCTATTGCTCAATATAAATTCTGTAAAAAAAAGCCTTATTTACAGGGTCTAAACAATAGTGACTATCGATACTTATTTGTAATTTTAATAACAAACAAGTATCGATAGTCGTATTTCATTCATATATCACTAATTCCTTTCTTTGCACTTATTTCAACCTTTTCATGAATGGCTAATCGTCAGTCTTCAGTTATTCATTAATCATAATTAATGAGGAATTCTCATAAATATCCTGTGATTAATAGTACTTTGCTTTTTAGTACATCATTTGATCTGTTGTGTTTAGTCTTGAACGAATTTCAAGTGTTATAACCCTTGCTGCTCCCCAAAACAAAATTTTCCTTTTTGTTTCTTATCGAACTTTTTTTATTTTATTCAATATGTTTGTTTTTAGAGCAAATTTAGTTGCTTTGTATATCACAATGTTGAATATTTTTATTGATTTAAATCATTTCATGCTCGAATGTGATCTGTTTATCATTATTTTTTGTTCGTTCGCGTGATAATCGCGCCTGCAAAAAATAGCCATGAGATTAACGTTATTAATATCATGGGGAAATCAAAGAAATTATTCTAATACAAGTAACATTTATCCCAAGGAACCACCTATGTTAAATTTATTTAGGCCTGTGGCGCATATTGACCGTCTGCCTGAAAATCAAATCGATCCTCTCTATAAACGTCTTCGCTGGCAATTATTCTTAAGTATTTTCATCGGTTATGCTGGTTATTATTTAGTACGTAAAAACTTTAGTTTAGCAATGCCTTTCCTCATCGAAGAATACGGTTATAGCCGTGGTGATCTGGGTGTTGTATTGGCTTCTGTCTCTATCGCTTACGGTTTATCTAAGTTTATTATGGGCAATATATCTGACCGCTCTAATCCACGTTACTTTATGGTGACAGGTTTGGTGATGTCAGCATTAGTTATGTTGTGTTTTGGTTTTATGCCATGGGCAACGGGTAGTATTACTGCCATGT
Source organism: Psychromonas sp. SP041 (assembly GCF_000470315.2). Lineage (GTDB taxonomy): Bacteria > Pseudomonadota > Gammaproteobacteria > Enterobacterales > Psychromonadaceae > Psychromonas. Next base: position 7,166 of record NZ_CBRF02000049.1, on the reverse strand, counting down.
TTATTCTTTTATTTCTTAACGGTTGGTTTCAAGGAATGGGGTGGCCTGCTTGTGGGCGTACAATGGTACATTGGTGGTCACATAAAGAACGTGGTGGTATCGTTTCGATTTGGAATGTTGCGCATAACGTAGGTGGTGGTTTAATCGGTCCATTATTCCTATTAGGTTTGTGGGCATTTAACGATGACTGGCGCGCGGCATTTTATGTACCTGCTTTCTTTGCATTACTTGTTGCTGCTTTTACCTACTTAACAATGAAAGACACACCGCAATCTTGTGGTTTACCTGCGATTGAAGAATATAAAGATGATTATCCTGATAATTATGATAAGTCTTTCGAACAAGAAATGTCTGCAAAAGAAATTTTCTTTAAGTATGTATTCAACAATAAATTGCTATGGTTTATTGCAATTGCAAACGCGTTTGTTTACTTAATCCGTTACGGTGTATTGGATTGGGCTCCTGTTTATTTAAGTGAAGTGAAAGAATTCTCTGTTGATAAATCTTCATGGGCATACTTCCTATATGAATGGGCTGGTATTCCAGGCACATTATTATGTGGTTTAATCTCAGATAAGTTATTCAAAGGACGTAGAGCACCTGCCGGTATCTTATTTATGGTCTTAGTGACGGTTGCTGTACTTGTTTATTGGTTAAATCCAGCAGGTAACCCTACCGTTGATATGCTGGCTTTAATCTCTATTGGCTTCTTAATTTATGGTCCAGTGATGTTAATTGGTTTATACGCACTTGAACTTGCACCTAAAAAAGCAGCTGGTACTGCAGCGGGATTAACCGGTCTATTCGGATACCTTGGTGGTGCCGTCGCAGCTAATGCCTTATTAGGTTACACTGTTGATCACTTTGGATGGGATGGTGGCTTCCTTGTCATTATTCTTTCATGTGTTTTATCTATACTGTTTCTTATCTTAGCGATGTTTGGCGAGAATAAGATACATAAACAACGCAAAATAGATCAAGAGAATGCAAAAGAAGCCTAAGGGTAAACTGATGCATTAATATCTTGATTGAACAAAGCCTGTATTGAGATATTTATACTTAATACAGGCTTTATTTTTAGCTATCTCAATATGTTTAACATCAGGAAAACGAATCATAAAATTTATTAAATCATTTATTAAAAAAGTTATTAAACTATAAGGGTTAATTAAACTATGTTTACACAATTACCAAGCCTAAAAAAACTGTTATTAGGTATCGTCATCTCATTACCTATCGTTAGCTATACCTATGCAGATAAAATCGTTGTGGCGCATCGTGGTGCAAGCGGTTACTTACCAGAACATTCTATGGCAGCTAAATCAATGGCCTATGCAATGGGTGTTGATTACATCGAGCAAGATGTAGTGATGACAAAAGATGATAAGTTAGTGGTACTACATGATCACTATTTAGATCGCGTAACAAATGTGGCTGATGTTTACCCTGATCGTAAGCGTGAAGATGGTCGATACTATGCGATTGATTTTACGTTCGCTGAAATCGAAAAGTTGGAAATGACTGAAGCATTTAATGTTAAAGAGGGTAAAAAATCAGCTGATTATCCAGCGCGTTTTCCGCTTGGTCAATCTCACTTTCAAGTACATACTTTAGAAAATGAAATCGAATTAATTCAAGGGTTAAATGCTAGTACTGGTAATGATATTGGTCTTTATCTTGAAATAAAAGCGCCTTGGTTCCATCGTCATGAAGGTAAAGATATTAGTACTGCCGTATTAAAAGTGCTTAAAAAATATGATTACACCAATAAGTCTTCTCGCGTCTATCTTCAGTCATTTGATACAAATGAATTGAAGCGTATTAAAACTGAATTAATGCCTAAATTAGCAATGGATATAAAGTTAGTACAGTTAATGGCTGAAACGAGCTGGGGCGAAACAAAGGAATATGTAGACGGAAAATCGGTCGATTATAATTATGATTGGATGTTCAAGTCTGGAGCAATGAAAGAAATTGCAACCTATGCTGATGGTGTGGGTCCATGGAAACCAATGGTAGTTGCACCTGAATCAACGAAAGGGCACCTTGTTTTCACTTCTCTGGTTAAAGATGCACATAAAGCGGGGATGCAAGTACACCCATACACGTTTAGATTAGATGAGGGACGAATCCCTCAATATGCAGAAAACTTTGAAGATTTGTTAGATATTTTCTACAACAAAGCGGGTGTTGATGGTGTATTTACAGATTTTCCAGATCGCGCCGTTAACTTCTTAAAAGAAAATAAGCAGTAATATAAAGCGTACGTATTTTAAAGATAACAATCGTTTAATATATTAAGGGATTGTTATCTTTTCACTGAGTTTATTACTCAGCTTCCGGTATGTTTTTAGCCTGTAGAATACCTCTCGTTCTTCTTTTCGACTCACCTAATTACCCCCCTTTGATTATTAATAACTGAAGCTGCATTGTTTATTCTAATGTATTAAAAGTAGATAGGGCGGTGAAAACGAGTTAACTGCTGACAATGGTTGCGGTAGTCAATTAATAGGAATGGACGATGTCATCGTTACCCCGCATGTTGGATTCTTATCTAAGCAATCATTATTAGACGTTAGAAAGGTAGCGCTTGAACAAATAGTGACTAGGTTGGTTAACGCGACTCGGCCTGATACGGCACTAATACCAAAAGAATTAATAAGGTGATCATTCTTGCTGGTTAAAATTACCCCTAACTGCGTTGTGAGTTTTGAAGTGAGAACAACTATCCCCTACAACTCACGCCTTATTAGTGTTAATTTTTCCTGCGCAATCTCTGATCACTTATTTAATTCCATTGGTATAAAAAAAGAGATGTTAACGGTAAGATAAATCACCTCAGTTCTGGATAAGCAAAGCGATACAACACCACTATTTCCGCGGATTTCTGTGTTAAATTATTTTTCAATAACCCGTTATTACTTAAATAATTAGCCTTGAACTACGCAAAACTAACGGCACGGACTAGTAAAAAATAGTACCTTATGATTTTAAATGTAATTCCGCTTTCATTAACCAGAGTGGAGGTTAAACAATGAAATGATTATATTCAGATTTTACTTTGTATAATCATTTCACCGAACTATATGAACTATATGAACTATATGAACTATAGCGCCTTATAATACTCTATAGCGTTGTTTTTGCTGATGTTACTTCATACGGGATATCGTGTTCTTTTAGAATGGCTACAATTTCATCTGGTGGTGGCAAATCGGTTATCAACATATCTATTTCGCTGATATTACCTAAATTCACCATCGCATTACGACCAAATTTTGTATGGTCTACCGCAAGATAAATACTACGGCTATTTTCTATAATAGCTTGTTTCACGCGTACTTCATGGTAATCAAAGTCTAATAGAGAGCCGTCGTAATCAATACCACTAATCCCTAAAATGCCAAAATCTAAACGAAATTGTTTGATGAAGTCTAACGTCGCTTCTCCAACAATACCACCATCTCTATTACGTACTTCACCACCGGCTAGGATAACTTTAAAGTCTTTATTACCCATTAAAATACCTGCAACATTAATATTGTTAGTAACAACACGAAGGCCTTTGTGGTTTTTAACGAGTTCTTTGGCAATTGATTCTGGAGTGGTACCAATATCAATAAACAAAGTAGCACCGTTTGGAATATATTTTACTAAGGCTTCTGCAATGGAGTCTTTCTCGTTAAGTTGCATTACTTTACGAGCGCTATAAGAGGTGTTTACAGAGCTTTGTTGTGTTGTTGCACCACCGTGGTGGCGGCGAATTTTATTTTCACCTGCAAGTTCATTAAGATCTCGGCGAATAGTCTGGGGGCTAACCTTAAAGTGGTCAACAAGACTATCTGTACTAACATATCCATTTTTTTGTACTAGGTTGACAATTTCTTGGTGCCTGGTTGTCTGCTTCACTAAATATTACTCCTTGTATCTCTGCCGAAATGTAATAAATCAAGTTTACTGCGACTAAAGCGAATAGCAAGAAATTACAATTTTTTTGAGTGGTAAGTAGTATTTTAGTTTCGATTATCAACAAGTTGTATTATTTATTTTCATTTTGTTAATATTTTTTGAGCATTAGGAAGGAAGGAGTATCGAAAAAGAGCATCCTATGAATGCTCTTTTATATTGGTTTAGGTTGCTTAATAACTGAACCGTATAGAAGCGTTAAGTCATTATTCGCTATTTATGGCGTATCTTCGTTATTTTCATTATGAAGATCTGCCCAGACCATCGCACACTTAACGGCACGCTTCCAACCGTTGTAACGCTGTTGACGTTTTTCTTGCACTGCTTTAGGTTCAAAAGAGCGTTCAATTGTTGCCTTATCAGATAATTCTTCTAAACCGTCCCAGTATCCAACGGCAATACCGGCAAGGTAAGCAGCGCCTAATGCTGTCATTTCAGTCACTGCTGGTCGATGAACAGCGGTATTTAGTACATCAGACTGGAACTGCATTAAAAAATTATTTGCAACCGCACCACCATCAACACGTAATGACGCTAATTGAATATTTGAATCTGCTTGCATTGCATCAAGTACATCACGTGTTTGGTAAGCAATACTTTCCAATGTCGCACGAATAATATGATTAGAATTAGTACCTCGTGTTAGGCCTACAATGGTTCCACGAGCATACGGGTCCCAATAAGGTGCACCTAAACCAGTAAAGGCAGGTACCACATAAACACCATTTGATGAATCAACTTTAGTTGCAAAGTACTCTGAATCTTTAGCATCTGAGATCAATTTCATTTCATCACGAAGCCATTGGATTGAAGCGCCACCCATGAATACTGCACCTTCCAGAGCGTAAGCTGCTTCACCTCTAGGGCCACAAGCTATGGTGGTTAATAGACCATGTGTCGATGTTATTTTTTCTTTACCTGTATTCATTAACAAGAAACAACCTGTACCGTAAGTGTTTTTTGCTTGACCTTTTTCTACACACATGTGCCCGTACAATGCAGCCTGTTGGTCACCAGCAATACCGGCAATAGGGATACGCGTTCCACCTTTACCACCAATGTTCGTTTTACCGTAAACTTCTGAAGAGCTTTTCACCTCGGCCATCATTGATTTTGGAATACCGAAATCTTTTAATAGTTTGTCATCCCACTCTAATGTGTTGATGTTGAATAACATAGTACGTGATGCATTGGTGTAGTCAGTTACGTGCACTTTTCCTTGTGTCATTTTCCAAATTAACCACGTATCAACGGTACCAAATAATAATTTTCCAGCTTCTGCATCTTCACGCGCGCCTTCTACATTATCTAATATCCATTTAATTTTGGTGCCTGAGAAATATGGGTCAAGCATTAAGCCTGTATTTTCACGTATGTATTCTTCTAAACCCTGTGCTTTTAGTTCTTCACAGATGCTTGCCGTACGACGACACTGCCATACAATCGCATTATAAACTGGCTTGCCTGTTTCTTTGTTCCATACAATGGCAGTTTCACGTTGGTTAGTGATACCAATAGCTTCGACTTGATCACTGCTAATACTTGCTTTTGCTAATGCTTCAGTTAGTACACCACTTTGTGTCGCATAAATTTCCATTGGGTCATGTTCTACCCATCCTGAATGTGGATAAATTTGTGTAAATTCACGTTGAGAAACACTGACAATATTTGCATCATGATCAAGGATCACTGCGCGAGAACTTGTTGTGCCTGAGTCTAGTGCCACAATATATTTTTTATCTGTCATTACATTTTCCTCTTTGTTTAATGTTGAGCAGATAACTCTGCTCTTTTATAATGTTTGGTTTAATTGATATCTAAATATTCTTAATCACATTCATTTGGAATAGTACAACCATGGCCTGTTTCAGGTAGGTATGGAGAAATCACTTTCGGGTATATCCATGCGCCAAAACATGCACCGAAGATAGGCGCTAAGATTGGAACAATAAAGTAAGGAATTTCTTTTGCACCTGTTAAAGCAAAGTCCCATCCTGCTAGGTAAGCAAATAATTTTGGACCAAAGTCACGTGCTGGATTCATTGCAAAACCTGTTAGTGGACCTAATGAACCACCGATCACTGCGATTAATACACCAATTAAAACAGGATTCAATGCACCACGTGGCGCGCCATTATTTTCATCACCGAGTGCTAAAATAACAAACATCAATACAGCTGTAATAACAAACTCTACTGAAAATGCACCAAACATTGATATTGATGGGTGAGGGTAAGTTGAGAATATACCCGCAGTTGATAAAGCAGCTTCACTACTACGTAAAAAGCCATGTGCAATTTCGTAATCAGTAAATAAGTTACTGTAAAGTGCGTAAATTAAGGCTGCTGAGCAGAATGCACCTAGCAGTTGCGATATGATATAAGGCAGTACTTTTTCTTTTCCGAACCCATGAAATAAAGCTAATGCAATCGTTACTGCTGGGTTAATGTGCGCCCCAGAAACACCTGCAGTACAGTAAATAGCAATCGCTACACCCATACCCCACATGATACTGATTTCCCATTGTCCAAAACTTGCACCTGCTAATACTAATGCAGCGACACACCCAACACCAAAAAATATTAATAGGGCTGTGCCTATAAATTCTGCGATGCATTTACCGAGTAACGAATGTTGTTTATTCATCTCTATTCCCTTTCATTGTATAAATATTTAAGTTCGATTTGATGTGCACAAAGATACTTATCATTAACAATTTAGCTACATAAAAGGTTTTATTTTGAGCGTTCGGTCATGTTTTGTATTTAATCGAGCATTTGTAGTATTTTTGATTCGATTTCGAGTATTTTGTGAAATGTAAAGGATAAATGATTATTAAGTGTTAATAGCTCTAATTTTTGCTCTGTTATTTGTTAAAAGTGCTATCTAAATAAGGTAGGCAAAAGAATGGTCGGATATGAAGGGGGGATAAAGTTTGTTTATTCACTGAATTAAATGATTAGTATAGAACGATGAACATTTATCGATGAAATAAATGTTCATATACGCCTCTAAATTAACAAAATCGAAGATTGTTGTAGTGGTCAAGTAAAACTGGCCATCTTGTTAGAGATTTTTACGTTTTCTTTCTCTGCTGCTAATGGTGAAAATCCGCCGTTAAACTGATGTGGGCGATATCGATTGTAATAGCCATTTATATAATCACTAATCGACAGCCTCGCTGTATTCATATCTGAATA
>NZ_CBRF02000048.1 GCF_000470315.2 Psychromonas sp. SP041 | reverse complement strand
ATGTAATAGTGAAACTCAATGAAAGACCAAGAAAGAAATTAGATTACAATACGCCAGCCAAATTAATGGCTGAACATATGGCAGCTATAGCTGTTTAGTCGTTATGCACTTCAGACTTGAATCTGCCCTGCGTTATAGAGCACAACAAGCTAACTTAAGATGCTACCTTACACGGATAAACGTCTAAAAATGAAAATAAAGACGCATTTATTAGAGGTAAACTATCAATAATAAAACTATTGGATAGCCATTCATTGAATTTATTTTAATCAACTCATTTCGGACGTGCTGCATCCATGTACTAGCCGCATTGAGTTTTGGTTTGATTGATGATTGGAGGTAAAAGGCAATATCTGACTCCGAGATCTTCTTGGAAAAGTTCGGTGCAATGGAAGTGATAGCTACATTAAGTTTCGATTTAATTATTAGCTAGTTAGTGATGAGAGGCAAAAGGAAAAATCTGCCCCTAAGATCTTTAAAGGACATCGGTCTCTCTAAAAATGATGTAATAATTGAGGCTAATAAAAAGTGTTAGCAGAAATAATAAAAAAGTGGGTTATTTTAAAGCCGCCGATAAAAGTAACGATAAAGTTAGGCGGTTTTATTTGTTCTTCAATAATTCATCAACAAGTTATTTAGCAAAATCAGAAAGTGCTTTCCCACTCAAGCGATAGCCCACCCATTCTGATTGAGCGACTGCACCAACAGCTTCATAAAAATCACGAGATGGTTTATTCCAATCTAAACAACTCCATTCAAAACGACCACAATGATTATCAAGTGCGATATTGGCTAAATGCTGTAATAATTTTTTACCTGCACCTTGTCCACGAAATTTTTGAGAAACGTAGAGATCCTCTAAATAAAGCCCCGATTGAGCCAACCAAGTTGAGTAGTTATAAAAATAAATAGCAATACCAATCGCTTCGCCTTGGTGTTCGCAAATAAGTGCATGAACATGGCTATTATCAGTGAAAATGCTTTCCTTAAGGCTTTTCTCAGTTGCTAACACTTCATGCTCAGCATTTTCATAAATAGCCAGCTCAGTAATGAAATGTAAAAGTGTTTTACAGTCATTAATGACAGCAGGACGTATGGTTATGTTACTCATTTTTATCTCCTTGAAAGTAATCAATGATATTAATGGAATCCTAATAACTGTGCACTAATTTTTGGGTAGCCATTTTACAAGTTAAAAAATATCAAAGAGTTAATAACAAACTCGGCACTTATTATGGCTACGAAATCTCTCTCGTTGAGTTTTTCTGAATTAATTACTGACTTCAGCAAGCTAAGGCTGTGATTGATTCAGATTAAAAAACGATTCGGGGCGATTTTCTTTTGGTTCCGTTTTCTTTGTTCATATAAAAAATCTTGCTCTTTCTAACTATAAAACTTCGTTTTAGTTCTTCAATCACTACTCGCCGCAAGGGCGAAACACCAAGCAATGAAATATCAAACTGACAGGATGAGCGCAGACGAATTATTACTTAAAGCGGATTACTCAAATGTGGTCGGTGGTAGATGGAGCGAACAAGCGACAGCTTGGTGTCTGAGCAATCCTTTAAGATCCAACCATTGCAAAAAACTAATTTTCAAATAGCCTAGAATGCAAAAAGCCCGTAACGCTTCGAAACGTTACGGGCTTTTCAAATGTGGTCGGTGATAGAAGATCCGAACCTAAAAACCTACCCTCTGGTCCAACTCTTTTCCAAAACACTGGAGATGCGCTACCAAGCTGCACTAATCACAGAGTATTTTTCAAAAAATACTAGAATGCAAAAAGCCGTAACATTTTGCAATGTTACGGCTTTTCTATATGTGGTCGGTGATAGATGGAGCGAACAAGCGACAGCTTGGTGTCTGAGCAGTCCTGTAAGGTCAAACCATTGAAAGAAAATCTTCAGGGTCATAAACGAAAAAATCCGCTTAACTCTAAGAGCTAAACGGATTATTCAAATGTGGTCGGTGATAGAGGATTCGAACCTCTGACCCTCTGGTCCCAAACCAGATGCGCTACCAAGCTGCGCTAATCACCGAGACGTATTTACAGTTTGTTTCTGTTTCAATTTTACATCTAGAAAAGATGGGGCGAATGACGGGGTTTGAACCCGCGACAACCGGAATCACAATCCGGGGCTCTACCAACTGAGCTACATCCGCCACTAAACAACTAAAGACTAAATATTACTTTCCATTTTTTGCTTTATAAAACAATTGCAATCCGAAATTATGGCGCACCCGACAGGAGTCGAACCTGTGGCCTTTGCCTCCGGAGGGCAACGCTCTATCCAACTGAGCTACGGGTGCTCACGTCTTTAGCGTGGCGCGGATAATACTGAACACTGCAAAAGCTGTCTAGTCTTTTCTGCATTTTTTTTGCTAAAATGGTTCTGCTTGCTTAATCAATAACCAATTTGCCTAATAAATAAAAAAAACAGCCTTTTATTGATTAATCCAAAGCTTTGACTGATTTTCAGATATACTTTAACTAATTGCCTTATAAAGAGTTCCAAATATGACCCTAGATCCTACTGTAGATCAAGAACCCAAAACTTATGAACACCCTGTCCCTGATCGCGAATTTATTTTAGCTTTCATTGAGAAGCACGGTAAACCAATCACACGTGACGCAATGTTTAAAGCATTCTCATTGAGCAGCGAAGAAGAAGCTGAAGGCCTACGTCGTCGTTTAAAAGCGATGGAACGTGATGGCCAATTAATTTGGTGCCGCAATGCAACGTATCAGATACCCGATAAACTTGACCTTGCAACAGGTAAAGTGATCGGCCATAAAGATGGTTTTGGTTTCTTAAAAACAGAAGATGATAGTAAAGACCTTTTCTTACCGAATCACCAAATGCGTTTCCTATTTCATGGAGACACTATATTAGCGCAACCAGTTAAGGTTGATTCACGTGGCCGTACTGAAGCACGTTTTGTGCGTTTAGTAGAAGCACGTAAAGAAACGATTGTAGGTCGTTACTTTGTAGAAGATGGTGTTTCATCAGTGATACCTGACGATTCTCGCATTAATCAAGAAATTACTATTAGTAAAGAAAACAATGGCGGCGCTCGTCATGGACAAATAGTAGTGGTTGAAATAATCCAACGTCCTAAAGCCCGCTTTACTGCAACGGGTAAAATCACAGAAGTACTCGGCCAAGATATGGAACCGGGTATGGAAGTTGAAATTGCACTGCGTACACATGATATTCCACATGAATGGCCAGAAGGCTTAGATAAAGAACTTGAACCTTTTGGCGAGTTCGTACCTGAAGAAGCTAAAAAAGGTCGTGTTGACCTACGTGATTTACCACTAGTTACGATTGATGGTGAAGATGCACGTGACTTTGATGATGCTGTTTTCTGTCAAAAAGAACCGGGTGGCGGCTGGCGCTTATGGGTAGCGATTGCAGATGTGAGCTCTTACGTTCGCACTGGCACTATTTTAGACAAAGAAGCGGTTAATCGTGGTAACTCTGTTTATTTCCCAGATCAAGTTATCCCAATGTTACCTGAAGTGTTATCAAACGGCTTATGTTCACTGAACCCACAAGTTGACCGTCTCTGTATGGTTAGCGAAATGGTAATTGGGCAAGATGGTCACTTAAAAGATTATAAATTCTACGAAGCGGTCATGAATTCTCACGCTCGTTTCACTTATACAAAAGTAGCCTCTATTTTAAAAGGTGATGAAGCATTACGTGAACAATACTCACCATTAGTGCCACATTTGGAAGAGTTAGAGAACCTTTATAAAGCGTTCAAAAAAGCACGTAAAATCCGTGGTGGAATGGAATTTGAAACTTTAGAAGTACGTTTCTTATTTAATGAAGCACGTAAAATTGATGCGATTGTGCCGCTAGTACGTAATGATGCGCATAAAATCATTGAAGAATGCATGATCCAAGCGAATGTTGCTTCAGCACGTTTCATCGAGTCAGCCGGTGCATCTGCGTTATTCCGTGTTCATGAAACACCAAGTGAAGAAAAGCTCGCTAACTTCCGCTCTTTCTTAGGCGAATTAGGTTTAAGCCTTAACGGTGGTGAAAAACCTGCGCCGCGTGATTACGCTGATTTAGCTGAAACCTTTGCAGAACGTGATGATAAAGAACTGTTACAAACCATGCTACTGCGCTCAATGAAGCAAGCGGTTTATCAAGACGAAAACCTAGGCCATTTTGGTTTAGCGTTAGAAGAATACGCTCACTTTACGTCGCCAATTCGCCGTTACCCTGATTTGATTTTACATCGTGCCATTAAGTACTTAGTCGCACATCAAGCGAACAATCAATTAAAAGCGAAATGGACTGAAACTGGCGGTTATAACTACCAAACTGAAGAAGTTAGCCAATTAGGCGAACATTGTTCAATGACCGAACGTCGTGCAGATGATGCAACACGTGATGTCGCTGATGCGCTTAAATGTGAATATATGCAAGATCATATTGGCGATACAATGGTCGGTACGATTGCCGCTGTGACCAACTTTGGTTTCTTTGTACGCCTGAATGACATTCATATCGATGGTTTAGTGCATGTGACTGGCTTAATTTCTGATTACTATATCTTCGATGCTGGTAAGCAAACCCTAAAAGGTGAGCGTACAGGCCGCATTTATCGTATTGGTGATGTATTAGAAGTGAAAGTATTGTCAGTTAACTTAGACGATAAGAAGATTGATTTTGAACTTGCTGATGAAGCGGTAGCTGGGCAACGTAAACGTGCTCGTAAGCCAGAAGGCCGTAAATCTGAAGTTAAAGGTTCAGATCGCCCTATCGACAAACGTTCACGTAATAAAGAAAAAAGCAAAGCAGACGGTAAAGCAAATGATAAGCGTGATGCAAAGCCTGTTGTAAAACTGACAGAAGAAGAGCTTTTAGCAAAAAGAAAAGCGGCCAATAAGCAAAAGAAAAAGCCTCAACGCAAAGTAGCGCAAGGTGAAAAGAATACTGCTTCTTCTAAAAAGAAAAAAACGACATCTAAAACAACGCGTCCAGGCCGTGCTGCTCGCTCTAAAGCAAAAGCGAATAACACTAAAGCATAATGCTTAGCTATGGTACTGAGTGATATGGTATTTAACTATATTACCTAAGTGCAATATTTAGGCATAGACCTAAATAGTAATAGAACAGTGATTACAGGTGAAGCTCTTTGCTTCACCTTTTTTATAAAGAGATAAGTAACATGAGTAAAAGTGAAATTATTTACGGCATGCACGCCGTTGATGCCCTATTAGAAAAGCAACCAGAACGTGTGATAGAAATTTACGCCCTAAAAGGCCGCGATGATGAACGTTTAAATGACGTGCTTAATAAGGCGAAAGAATGGGGTGTATCAGTACAATTCATGCAACGTAAAGCATTAGATGAAAAGTCTGATGGTGAACAGCATCAAGGTATTATGGCGCGAGTAAAAACATTGAAAGTATTAACGGACAATGATTTAGAGCCTATTTTAGCGGCATTAGATGTTCCACCATTTCTATTAATTTTAGATGGTGTCACGGACCCACATAACTTAGGTGCTTGTTTACGAAGTGCTGAAGCTGCTGGTGTACACGCTGTAATCATTCCTAAGGATAACTCGGCAAGTTTAACGCCTGTTGTACGTAAAGTAGCTTGTGGTGCAGCAGAATCAATTCCATTGATCCATGTCACCAACTTAGCGCGTGCTATGCGTAGTTTGCAGGATAAAGGTATTTGGATTTACGGTACAGCCGGTGAAGCAGAACAAAGCCTTTATGATTGTAAATTAGAAAGCGGCATGGCATTAGCAATGGGCGCTGAAGGCAAAGGCTTACGTCGTTTAACTCGTGAGCATTGTGATGAGCTAATTAAACTACCAATGGCAGGCGCAGTTTCAAGTTTGAATGTATCTGTTGCAACGGGTATTTGTTTGTTTGAAGTGGTACGTCAGCGTCGATAAATAATGGCATTAAGCAACGATAATTAAGTACTGCAATTTAAAGAAATAAACTGCATTGAAAGATCAATAAAAAGGCCAGAAGGTAGAGTAATCACCTTCTGGCCTTTTTATTTGATCACTTTTAAAAGAAGAGTTGCTTCACTTCTTCATACAAGGTTGTTCTTTATAGTACTCTATACTTTTTTTAAAAAGCATATTGAAGATTAAACCCTGTAGAAAGTTCGTCATTCTCAGTGCCTTCAGGAACATTTTGGTTATATTTATAATTGATATCAAAAATCAAATATAGCTCTTGATAGATTCTATTTTGAGCTTTGAATTCAACTTCATAAACACTGTTTTTATGCCCTAACTCAAATACGCTACCTAAAGTAACTTGTAAACTTTCAGTCACAATGCGCTCATAATTCAATTTTGTTCTTATAATAAACTCATTAAAAGAAACTTCATCCTCGCCATCATTCGGATCAGCCAGTTTATAACCAGGACCAAATTCAGTATTAAACTTATGATTGTTTTTATTAAAGAAAATATGACCATACCCAGTTGTAAAGGTATCTTCTTTTCCGTATGAGGCAGATTCACTGCGCTGGATATCACTACGTAAAAAGATCAAATTAACAGGATCTAAGTTATAATTGCCTTGTAACTGCCAGCGCCATTCGTTTTCAGTCTCTTCATCTTCTTCGTCTTCAAACTCGAACTTAATGTCGCTATTAATATTATATTGATCAACTACGTTGTAATCTAAAATCAAACGCCCTTCTGCACTTTTAGTCAGCTCATTTTCTTGTTCATAATTAAACCCAAACTCTACTGCACCACTAAAATATTTTTCATCTAGTATCGCTTCTTCATTTCCGTCGACTATATCTGTTTGAATGTTATTTGTTTGAATTGCAACATCGATAAATTCAGCATCAGAAATAGCATCTTTACCTTGTGGTGTTTTTTTTATTTTTAATAAATCAGATTTTTGGTCGATAGAAGTTTTAATTTTATCAATAGGAGAACTCAACAAGCTTGCATGTTTTAGCAGTTCTTTTTGTAGTGCTTGATTAAGCTTTTTTTCACGTTTAAGACTCTCGGCTAAATAGGACTCTTGAATATTAACCTGATTATCTAAAGTGGATACTTTATCTGAAAGGCGCAAATTTTCTTTCATTAAAGTAGCTAATTTAGCCTCTTGTAATTGCTGGCCCAGCTGTCTTTGAGTTTCTTTTTTAAGTTCCGATTGCAGTTGTGCTTTTAATGTTTCTATCTTTTGTTGTGCTTCTGATTGAGATTTTATAACAGCTAAAGTTTCTGCTGCTGTTAAATTTAATAAAATATCATCAATGGTAATAGGCTTTGCATCTTCATTATTTTTAATATTAGTTGTGTTTTCATCAACTTCTTCATTGTTTATCTCGATTGGTTTTTCTATTGCTATAGGTTCATCTGGGTCCACAAAAAACCAAGCATTCGCACCAAAAACGGCAAGATTAATAACTAAGATGTAAAAGAATGGAGAATTCAATAAAAGCAGCTCATTTATGTAATTTTAGAAAGGGGTATTTTATGTTGTTAAGCTATAGATGCAAACGATCAATAAAAGTTCCCAATATTTTTACTCATAATATTATTTCTCATTTATATTACTTTTGTTACTTGCGTAAGTTGACTCTAAATTGTACAATCTGCCGCCTTAAATCAGCCACCCTTTTTGTTCCTTGCTTCTACTTGGTACGGCTGAGCCAAATTAAGAAGCTACTAACCCGTAAGGAGCGATTTTTATATGCGTCATTATGAAATCGTATTTATGGTTCACCCAGATCAGAGTGAACAAGTTAATGGTATGATCGAGCGTTACACTACTTCTATCACAGAAGCTGGTGGTACTGTTCATCGTCTAGAAGACTGGGGCCGTCGTCAACTGGCTTACCCAATCAACAAACTACACAAAGCACACTATGTTCTTATGAATATTGAAGCTGAGCAAAAAGTAATCGATGATTTGGAAACTGCTTTCCGTTTCAACGATGCTGTGATCCGTAACATGATCATGCGTACTAAATCTGCTGTAACTGAAGCATCTGTAGTGGCTAAAGCAAAAGAAGAACGTGTTGAACGTGCTCCTCGTGCTCCACGTCCAGATTTTGATGCTGCACCAGCTGCGCCTGCTGCAACAGAAGCTGAAGCATAAGAAACTGAGTGACTGATAACTTTTTGCAACTTACAGGTATCGTAACTGAAAAGCCGATACATAAAACAAGCCCTAGTGGCATTGAACACTGTAACCTGACGATAGAACATCGTTCAGTGCAAGAAGAAGCTGGATTGCCACGCAATACATATTGTTATATGCCAATTGCAACAAGTGGACCATTAGCAAGTCAGTTGAAAAATAAATTATCGAAAGGCATGCAAATTAAAGTAAGTGGTTTTATCACTTACCACCAAAGCAAGAGTAATCTTGGTAAATTGGTGTTACATGCTCAGTACATAGAACAAATTTAGGGAACTACCATGGCTCGTTACTTCCGCCGTCGTAAATTCTGTCGCTTCACTGCTGAAGGTGTTAGCGAAATTGATTACAAAGACGTTGTTACATTAAAAAACTACATCACTGAAAGTGGTAAAATTGTACCTAGCCGTATTACTGGCACATGTGCAAAATACCAACGCCAACTAGCGCGCGCTATCAAACGTGCACGTTACTTGTCGCTTTTACCTTACACAGATTTACACAAGTAAATAGGAGCTATATATTATGGAAATTATTCTACAAGATACAGTTGCTAACCTTGGTAAACTTGGCGATAAAGTTAATGTTAAAGCAGGTTACGCACGTAACTTTCTTTTCCCACAGCAAAAAGCTGTACCAGCAAACAAAGCAAACTTAGAAGCTTTTGAAGCACGTCGTGCTGAATTAGAAGCTAAGCAAGCTGCTAACCTAGCTGCTGCTCAAGCACGTGGTGAAGCTATCTCTGCATTAGAAGCGGTTACAATCACTTCTAAAGCTGGTGATGCTGGTAAACTATTCGGTTCAATCGGTACGCGTGATATTGCTGATGCAATCACTGCTGCTGGTGTAGCTGTAGCTAAAAGTGAAGTTCGTCTTCCTGAAGGCGCTTTACGTTTAACTGGTTCTTACGAGATTACTGTTACAGTACACTCTGATGTAACTTCAGTTGTAAACCTTGAGGTTGTTGAAGCTGAGTAATCAGTGACAATATCTTAATGTTAAAAAATACCTGCTTTCGAGCGGGTATTTTTTTGCCTAAAATTTAAGAAAAGAGGCTTATTTTAACCAACCTAATATCAATATCATAAAAACTGATTATTTTTAAGTTAATACTAAACGGTAACCAGCACCGTAGACTGACTGAATCAAATCTTCGCCTTCACTAATTATAATTAATTTCTTTCTTAATTTTTTAATATGGCTATCAATAGTTCGGTTGTTAACAATACGATCATCTGAGTACATATTTTGCATTAGCTGCTCACGCGTAAAAATACGCCCCGGCTTATTAGCAAGTGGTTTAAGTAATTGAAACTCTACAGAAGTTAATACAACGGCATGTCGTTTAAAGGTCACCATTAAATGGCCTTCATCAAGTAAAAAGTCAGGGCCAATCATATCCAATGCTTGTGTACGCCTTAAAACGGCTTTCACTCTAGCAACGACTTCTCTAGGGCTGAAAGGTTTACAGATATAATCATCGGCACCTAAATCTAACCCTAACAACCGGTCTAGTTCATCGACTTTGGCTGATACCATTAAAATAGGGACATTTGAAAACTGACGAATCTCTTGGCATAAAGTAATACCATCTTTACCCGGCAACATAATATCTAATAAAATCACATTTGGTCTGTGGTTTTTTACCCAAGTAATAACCTCATCACCGTTATCTATAATATGAGGGGTGTATTCTGTTAGTTTAAAATAGTCTGCTAATAAGTTAGCTAGTTTGATTTCATCTTCCACAATCAATATTGAGTTTGACACTTACCATTCCTCATCATATTAATAGCAACCTGATTAAGGTTACGCAGTAAATATTGTGTATAAAATAACTTAATTCCAGATATCAAATTGACGCTTTTCGAGCGTTTAATTATGTTAATCCTTTATCAGTGAATTAAATGTAATGCTTTAATGGTTATTCCCTTACCCATTTTATAAGGTTGAAATGAAATATTCTAACCATTGAATAGGTCTAAAGTTAAAAAGGCTCGGTATTCATTTCAATTATACCCGTTACCGTTCAAAGGGCTTTATTTAGCCGTTAGTTGGGGCTCCAAATCAAGATTCAACATGATGACAATGACGAGTCCTTATTGAAGGTTGTAACGCAGAGTTAGTTTTCAAGCTAACGACCCTGAGGGTAAACTTTGAAGTAAATACCTTCGTTGCTAGACAGTGTCGATTTAACCCGTTAGATAATCCTCTTTCTACCTAACATCTGTTCACTTCACCACTTTCTGAATTTTGCACCTTGAGGGTAACGGGTATATATAATTCTACTTAACTCTTGTAATAAAAATGCTAAGCCCCTTATTACAAGAGTAAGACTATGCTTCTAATGGTAGCTCTATAATGATTCCTAAGCCTCCTAAGTCAGATGAGACTGCTTTAATACTACCTTGATGTGCTGTAACTATATGGGCACAAATCGACAAACCAAGTCCTGAACCTCCTGTTTTACGATTTCTTGAGCTTTCAATACGATATAGATATTCAAAGAGGCGTGGTAAGTGCAGATCTTCAACTCCCACTCCATTATCTTCAACTTTAATCCGTACAATGCTTCCCGTAATGACGGAGTCTATTTCGAGTGAAATTTTAGCAATGCTAGCTGCCGAGTATTTAATACTATTATTAACTAAGTTATCAAATAATTGACATAACCTTGTAGTATCAGCAAATATGTTTGCATCTAATTTATTATTATCAATAACTAAGGCGATATTAGCCGCCGCTAAATAACCTGTATATTTATCAACTTCTGACTCAAACCATGTACTGATATTGACTGTTTGTTTTCGATAGTGCATACCACCTATGTCGACACTCGTTAGCTGATCTAAATCATCAATAAGATGTTGTAGGTGCTTCACTTCGTCGTTAGCTGAATCAATGTTTTTCTCATTAATTGGTCTAACACCATCTAGCATTGCTTCTAATTCACCACGCAAAATAGCGACTGGTGTTCGCAGCTCATGGGATATATTGGCAAACCAACGCTTACGAGCATCTTCATTTTCATGTAACGTTAGTGCTAATTCATTGAAGTCTCGGCTAAGCTCCCCTAACTCATCTTTTCTATTTAGCGCTATATTTTGTTGATAATCGCCTTGTGTTAATTTATGCATGCCTAAAATTATTTTCTTAATTGGCTCAGCGATATGGTGTGCAATAGGGAAGGTAATCAATGCCACTAAAATCATGGTAAACACTGCAATGATCCATAAGTAATTTTGTAGTTGATCAAGAAGGTCAAGCTCATAACCATCAGTAATTTTCTTCTGTTTAGGGAGCATTAACCAACCAACATTAACTTCATTAACATTAATAGGCGTTTTATTATATTCAACATTTTTATCATAATAACCTGTTATCAGATTTTTATTATGATCAAATAAAGCGAAACTTGCTTGGCCTCTTGGTGGGCGATCACTTTCTATAAAAGGTCCACCTCTCTCCATATTATTAAGTGGTAAAGCGCGCTCTCTTGGAGGACCATTCGGACGACTTGGTAATTTAGATACGCGAAACTCACCCTGTAAATGTAAAAAAAGTATATCTCCAAATCTTTTATGGTGGCCTCTTAAACCTTGCCAGCTATCTTCTTTTTTATATTCTTTTTCAAGCTGAGTAACGAGGGGTTTTAATGCTTCAATATCCTTACTATTAACATAATCAATCACTCCTTTGTTAATACTCCATTGTATTAACAAGACTAAAGCACCGACTAATAAAAGGGAGAAGCTAAAAAAAACAAAAAACAATTTATTGTGAATTTTCATATAAGTCATCTCATGTTTGTATTGCGATTTTTACTTTAATTAAAACTAATACCAAAAGAATTAATAAGGTGATCATTCTTGCTGGTTAAAATCACCCCTAACTGCGTTGTGAGTTTTGAAGTGAGAACAACTATCTCCTACAACTCACGCCTTATTAGTGTTAATTTTTCCTGCGCAATCTCTGATCACTTATTTAATTCCATTGGTATAAGTAAACAGTATTGCCACACCTTGTTCTTTAACAAGATATTAATTGATATTTAATCATTCAACATATTGAATAAGTAGGTTTTAAAACAATATATAGGCGATATAAAGATAATAACTATTGAAGTATGCTTAGTAGGATCTGCAAGTACATAATTAAAAGTCCCCCGTTAGTCTTTCTTAAAAACTAACGAAGGACTTTATTAAATATACTATTACAACATTATGTAGCAGTATTGATAGTCGAATCACCCTCTCGATACCAATTTTTCCATCATAAAGTACAAAACCAACAAAATAACGCTTAATTAATAATGTATCTAAAACATGCCTAGATATATTACCACCAGCTTATTAGTTTGCATTGTATTATGTGATGAAGATAAATACGGAGGAGATCTTACGCCTCCTTCCATACTTATTTAGTCATGTGTCTTTCCTTTAAGATCTAGATGGAAAGTACTTATTTTATTTTTACAGTGACGTAATGTACTGTAAAAAGTATTAATAATATGTAGACAACTTAGTTCAATCAAAATGACTGCTCACAATAGTTGCCTAAATTATTAATTCTGTGGACGAGGTGGTTTGTGACTACTAAATTCACTTTCAGTAATTATGCCATCGCCATTTGAATCTATGTCATCAAATACTGTTTGATGATCGCCATGTGGAATTTCTTTAGCAGAAAATTCAGCAAAGCTAATTTCACCGTCACCATCACTATCAATCGATGAAAATGCAGGAGGACCACCTTGAGGGCGGCTCCCTTGATCAGAGCTGGCGGCATAACTTTGCGCCATAAAACCAAAAGAAAGAGTGAGAGCAAGTAAAAATTTTGAACATTTTTTCATTTAGAAAACCCTATAAGACTAAAACCAATAACGGTAGAATAACTAAGTAATGTGCAAAAAATGTGCATAAAAAATATATTTTATAAAAATATTAATATTCATGAAAAATTTTGTTTTATTTTTATAAATAACGCTTAGCTGAGTTTAAATCTTCCTTGCGTTAATAATAAAAATATTTATTCTCTCTACATATAATTAATCAATAAGCAGATAAAAATGAAAACATTAGCCGACTACCAATTACTCACAAAACAAGCCATTGCGATTATAGAAGATGAGAATGACTTAATAGCCAATCTATCTAATATCAGTGCTTTGCTTAATATGAATTTATCCAACATAAACTGGGTAGGTTTTTACCTATTAAAAGACGATCAACTTGTATTGGGCCCATTCCAAGGTAATGTTGCTTGTGTGCGTATCGATTTAGATAAAGGAGTTTGTGGTAAAGCGTTTAGCACAAATAAAACGCAGCGTATCGGCGACGTACATGAGTTTCCAGGACATATTGCTTGCGATGCAGCAAGCCAGTCAGAGATTGTCGTACCTATTAATTACAATGGGAAAACGATAGCAGTATTAGATATTGATAGCCCAATAACAGAGCGCTTTAACGAAGTGGATGAGGCAGGTTTAAATCACTTTATTGAGCAATTACAAGATAAGCTTAATTTTTCTTACTAATAAAACTGAGCTAGGTGAGCTTATTGCCTAGCTTATTCAACTCTATTCTTTGATAACCAAAAAATTCATATCATTGATACCATTACAGTTATTTTCGATAATAAAATTTACTCGGTATCGTTATTACTCGGCATTGTTAGTCGATGTTATGATTAAGCGTTTCAGCTTTCTCTGTCAATTGCAATATCCACTCATCTACTGTTATAGACAATGAACCTGTCATATCTAAGGAGCGATCTTCTAATACGTCAACTTCTAGATTTGTTTTATGCATAAACTCAATCACTTTATCTCTATGCTCTAATAAAGCAACGATATGTGGCCTAAACAAAACAAACATCGCTGATAACCATTGATTCACGACTAAATTAGGATAAGCATGATCAATATAAAAACGGTCTAATAAGGCAATAGTATCTTTAGCAGAATACCATGTTTGTGCAGCGACCCATCGGTTTACCGCAAAAAAGCCAATAGGGAAGCCTTCATCATCCATTGAAATACAAACAAAGTGTGCAACAGCTTTCTCACCTGAAGGCCACGGCTCTGAATGCATAAACCCTTCCATCGGTTTAATCGACTCAGGAATTGATGGTGAACGTAAAAAAGTATGAAAGTGGCCATGCTCAGACTCTATTCCACGATGATTATGGTAATAATATTGACTGTGTGTTTCATTGTCATAAACATCTTCTTCAGGGTAATGGTTTAATTGGTAAAATGTCCCCTCCCCTTTAAGTAATTCACTAACAATATTGATCCCCCCTTTCTCTAAAAGGCGATGGCACTCTTTCACTTTTTTAGCAGCGACTAATAGAGCATCAATATTATCAATTGACTCTAACGAAGGAGCTTCAAGAGGAATATTCGCTTCACAAGCAGACCAAGAAATTTTATGCATAATATAAAACTTAATATTAAAGGTGAAAAAGATAAAACAACGTATTCTAGTAAAATGTTATAGCAAAAAACATGTGCTGATTTCGCTTAGAAGTCTCTAAATTTTGGCACAAACTAAGTTACCTATTTATTTAATAAACATCCATTAAACACTTATTAGAATACGTTGTTTACAGATAATTAACTAATAAAGTGCTTATTTAGCAGCACAAGGGTTCTTTGCTGCACATGGATTTTTAGCGGCACAAGGATTCTTTGCTGCACATGGGTTTTTAGCAGCGCAAGGATTCTTTGCTGCACATGGGTTTTTAGCAGCACATGGGTTTTTAACAGCACACGGGTTAACCACTTTAGTCACCTTAGCTGAACAAGGCGAACAATAATCATCGAAATCAGCACCACCACAGCCTGCATATGCTGGGTTAAAAGTTAAAGCAGCAGTAAAGATACCAGCAGCGATGATAGCAGGTTTGTTTTTTAATATTTTTTTCATGATAATTGACCTTAATGTAATGGGTTAAGACGTAATGTTTTAAAACAAGTTATGAGTAAAAAAGCTGTAAACAATAACTCGTCATTAATTGAGTGTAAGTTACTGTCCCCTCAAAAGACCCAACCCATTTACTGAAAATTTCAAAATAAATGAGAATAAAGATAAGTTTGTTAAGTGCTTTTGATATTGTTTATAAAAAAATAAGTATTTAATATATAAAAAACATAACAAATAACTTAACGTTTATTTATTAATCACTTAAAAATCAATTGGTTAAAAAAACAATTTAAAGAGAATAAAAACATGACATGAATATTTTACTTTAATACTCATTATTTTGATTAGGTAACTTAATTAAAAATAAAAGAAATAAATAATAGTATTAACTGCTTTGTATAAGTGAGTTCTTATTTATTTTGTTATTTTTATAATGAACTAAATGGTTTTAACTGATTAAGTTATTCTTTTAATTAAAGACACTAAGCGTCAATTGCAATGGTCTCTAAATGCAATAAAAAACACTTTCGTCATAAAAAACGGGCAAAAAAAAGCCTCGAATAACGAGGCTTAATGTTGTGAAATAACAACGTTGAAATAATAAAGTGTGTTTATTATTTAGCTTGCGGACGCATGTGTGGGAATAGTAATACGTCACGGATAGTATGGCTATCAGTAAACAACATCACTAAACGGTCGATACCAATGCCTTCACCTGCTGTTGGTGGTAAACCATGTTCAAGCGCAGTAATGTAGTCTGCATCGTAGAACATAGCTTCGTCATCACCCGATTCTTTCTGTGCTACTTGATCCATGAAACGTTGCGCTTGGTCTTGTGAGTCATTTAACTCAGAGAAACCATTCGCTAACTCACGACCACCAACGAAGAATTCAAAACGATCCGTTACATCTGGGTTCTCATCATTACGACGTGCTAATGGTGATACTTCCGCTGGGTAAGCGGTAATGAACGTTGGTTGCATTAGTTTATGTTCAGCCGTTTCTTCAAAGATCTCAGTTAAGACTTTACCTTCGCCCCAGCTGTCTTTTAAGTGGATATCTAAACGTTTTGCTAAGGCTTTTAATCCTTCCATGCTATCTAGTTCAGATGCTTCAATGCCTTCATTGTATTCAAGGATTGATTCTTTCATTGTTAAACGTATAAAAGGTTGTCCAAAATCAAACGTTTCTTCGCCATATTTAACAATGCTTGAACCTAATACGTTTTCAGTAATAGTACGTAACATATCTTCAGTTAAGTTCATTAGGTCAATGTAATCAGCGTAAGCTTGATAGAACTCAATCATAGTGAATTCTGGGTTATGACGCGTTGAAACACCTTCGTTACGGAAGCTACGGTTAATTTCGAATACACGCTCAAAACCACCAACCACTAAACGCTTAAGGTTTAATTCTGGTGCAATACGTAAATACATTGGTAAATCTAATGCATTATGAAACGTTTCAAATGGACGAGCTGTTGCGCCACCAGGGATTGCTTGTAACATTGGCGTTTCTACTTCCATGAAATTACGTTCATTTAAGTAAGTACGAATAGCCGTTACGATTTTGTTACGTAAAATAAATGTTTTACGTGATGATTCATTAGCAATTAAGTCAAGGTAACGTTGACGGTAACAAGCTTCAGTATCAGACAAACCGTGGAACTTGTCTGGTAATGGACGTAGTGCTTTAGTCAGAATACGGATTTCTGATACTTTAATACTTAGTTCATCTGTTTTTGTTTTAAATAAAACACCTGTAGCACCCACAATATCGCCTAAATCCCATTTTTTGAATTCAGTATTGTAAAAACCTTCCGCTAAGTTATCACGTGCAACGTAAACTTGAACCTGACCGCCCATATCTTGGATAGTTGCAAAGCTTGCTTTACCCATAATACGACGTGTCATCATACGACCAGCAACACTCACTTCAACGGCTAATTCTTCTAGCTCTTCTTTGCTCTTTTCGTCATAAAGCTTATGCAGTTCATCTGAGATATTTTTACGACGGAAGTCATTTGGGAATGCTTGTCCCTTTTCGCGCATCGCATCTAATTTTTCTAGGCGTGCGGTTAAAATATCGTTCAACTCTTCTTGTGGTGCTTCTGCTTGGTTTTGCTCTGACATGATAGTTCCTATCGGTTTAGTGTCTTACATAATTTGTTTCTAAATCAGCTTTACACAAAATGCTTTAGTGTAAAGCTTATGCTATTTGCTTTATTTACAATCCAGATTTCAGGCTGGCTTCAATAAATTTATTTAAATCGCCATCTAATACGACTTGAGTATTGCGATTTTCAACACCCGTACGTAAATCTTTAATACGCGAATCATCTAATACGTATGAACGAATTTGACTACCCCAGCCAATATCCGACTTACCATCTTCGTTAATTTGTTTTTCTACATTTTGCAATTGTACTTCATGCTCGTAAAGCTTTGCACGAAGTTGCTTCATCGCTTGATCTTTATTTTTATGTTGCGAACGGTCATTCTGGCACTGCACTACTATATTCGTTGGTACATGAGTAATACGAACCGCAGATTCGGTTGTATTAACATGCTGACCACCCGCACCCGACGCACGATACACGTCAATACGTAAATCCGCAGGATTAATTTGAATATCAATATTGTCATCAATTTCAGGGTAAATAAACGCAGAGGCAAAAGAGGTATGGCGTTTACCCGATGAATCGAATGGTGACTTACGCACTAAACGATGTACACCTGTTTCCGTACGTAACCAACCGTAAGCATATTCACCGCTAAAACGAATCGTTGCACCTTTAATGCCAGCGACATCACCAGGCGTTGCTTCCATTAATTCTGTTTTGTATCCGTTTGCTTCGCCCCAACGTAAATACATACGTAACAGCATATTCGCCCAGTCTTGTGCTTCTGTACCGCCTGAACCTGACTGAATATCAAGGTAACAAGAACACGCATCTTGCTTGCCTGAAAACATACGGCGAAACTCTAGTACTTCAAGTTGCTTTTCAAGATCATTGGCTTCTTTTATAGCTTCATCAAAACTATCTTGATCACTTTCTTCTACCGCCATTTCCACCAGCATTTCAATTTCGTCAGTACCTTCTGTTAATGCATTAATCGTTTTCACTATTAATTCAAGGCCACTACGCTCTTTTCCTAATGCTTGTGCATGCTCAGGATCGTTCCAAACTTCAGACGATTCAAGTTCACGGCTAACTTCTTCAAGTCGCTCTACTTTGGCGTCGTAGTCAAAGGTACCCCCTAAGCATTTCAGCACGCTCAGTTAGGTCTTTAAGTTGATTAAGAATAGGATTTACTTCAAACATTGATGCTCGCTATTAGTATATTCGTAAAAAGAGCCGAATTTTAACCAATTATCATCGAAATAAATAGAGAACAATTAAAATTAATAACCGCTTAACGCTGCTTTTATCAACGAAAGTAATAACGCAGTACTCGGTGTAACACAGGAAATTGGTTTTATATTGCTAGATTTAACAAAAGCACAAATAAAGCGATACCTAAAAAGCATTTAAATAACGCCGTTTTAGAACATTTTCAGTGATTATTATTAGAAAACTGAGCCGTATTTATAAATATAAAAGTAGCGTTAACAATATTTCATTACATTGAAAAGGGTAAAATGTTAACAAGCTTTACAAAAAAATCAGAAATACAGCAAATAAGTTAAAAAAAAGACAACTTTTCAGTGTTTTTAGATGCATTTTATTTTCATTAACGTAAAGTTAAAAGCTCATTTAAGCAAGGTTCGCTTCTATCCGATACAGATAGAAGAAGACGCAATTAACCGATTGTATAAGGATACAAATTATGGAAATGCTCTCAGGCGCAGAAATGGTTGTGCGCTCATTACAGGATGAAGGTATAGAACATATCTTTGGTTACCCTGGCGGTTCAGTTTTAGATATTTACGATGCGATTTTTCAATCTGATAAAATTGAACATTATTTAGTACGTCATGAGCAAGCTGCAGTACACATGGCAGATGCTTATTCACGTTCAACGGGTAAAGTTGGCTGTGTATTAGTAACAGCAGGTCCAGGTGCAACAAACTGTATTACAGGCATTGCAACCGCTTACATGGATTCAATTCCATTAGTTGTTTTATCAGGTCAAGTACCTACATTCTGGATTGGCGACGACGCTTTCCAAGAAACTGATATGATTGGTGTTTCTCGCCCAGTCGTTAAGCATAGCTTTTCATGTCGTACCGCCGAAGAAATTCCAATTGCAATTAAAAAAGCATTTTATATTGCATCAACAGGCCGACCAGGCCCAGTGGTTATCGATCTTCCAAAAGATGTACAAAATCCACTGAATAAATTCCCTTATGAATATCCTGAAACGGTTAGCTTACGTTCATACAACCCAACACTAAGTGGGCATAAAGGACAAATAAAACGCGCAGTCGCTGCCTTAATAAGTGCTAAAAAACCTGTTTTATATGTAGGTGGCGGTGCCATTATTGCCAACGCATCAAAACAAGTATTAGAGCTAGCTGAAAAGTTAAACTTACCGGTAACCAATACCCTAATGGGTTTAGGTGCATTCCCAGGTGAGCACAAGCAATTCATCGGCATGTTAGGCATGCACGGTACTTATGAAGCAAACAAATCAATGCATAATGCTGATTTGATTTTTTCTTGTGGTGCACGTTTCGATGATCGCGTAACCAATAATGTTGATAAATTCTGTCCAAACGCAAAAATCATGCACATTGATATCGACCCAACGTCTATCTCAAAAAATATCCACGCTGACTTACCGATTGTAGGTAGTGTTGAAGTGGTATTACAACAAATGTTAGACCTGATTGAAGAAACACAAGCAGCTAATGATAGCGAAAGCATTAATCTTTGGTGGGACCAAATTAATGAATGGCGCGCTAAAGATTGTCTTGCTTACAAAACATCAGAAACACATATCAAACCACAGCAAGTTATCCAATGCTTATATAAAGTAACGAAAGGCGATGCCATTGTGACGTCTGACGTTGGTCAACATCAAATGGTTGCCGCTCAATATTATCCATTTAAAGAACCTCGCCAATGGATTAACTCTGGTGGTGCAGGAACAATGGGGTTTGGTTTACCAGCAGCAATGGGCTGTAAAATAGCATTCCCAGATCGTCCCGTTGTTTGTGTAACAGGCGATGGCTCTATTCAAATGAATATTCAAGAGTTATCAACGTGTATGCAATACAACATTCCAGTTGTTATCTTGTTATTAAACAACCGTTCATTAGGTATGGTAAAACAGTGGCAAAAAATGTTCTACGGTGGTCGTCAATCTCATTCTTATATGGATAGTGTGCCTGATTTTGTTAAATTATCAGAAGCGTATAACCATATTGGTATTAAGGTAGACAAAATTGAAGAACTTGAGCCTGCATTAATACGCGCGTTTGAATTAAAAGATCGTGTTGTATTTGTTGACGTTGCGATTGACCCTGAAGAGCACGTTTACCCTATGCAAGTTAAATTTGGCAGTATGCAAGACATGTACCTAAGCAAAACGGAGCAAACTGATGCGTAGAATAATTTCTGTATTATTAGAAAATGAATCTGGTGCACTTGCACGTGTTGTTGGTTTATTTGCACAACGTGGTTATAACATTGAGTCTTTGACCGTTTCACCAACGAATGACTTAACACTGTCACGTATGACCATTACGACTGACGTAGTTGACAATGCAACACTTGAACAAATGATGAAACAACTACACAAGCTAGTTGATGTGTTACGCGTTTCTGAATTGACACAAAGTGCCAATGTAGAACGTGAATTGTTATTAATAAAAGTACGTACTGTCGGTAGTGAAGCACGTGAAGAAGTTAAACGCACTTGTGACATTTACCGTGGACAAATTGTCGATATCACGCAAAACCTATACACGATTCAATTGACGGGCGTCGGTTCAAAATTAGACTCTTTTGTTGCAACAATGGATGATGCAAGTGAAATTGTTGAAGTAGTAAGATCAGGTGTTTGTGGTATTGCTCGTGGTGATAAAGCATTGCGTGCGTAAACTGCAATGTAATTGTTAACCTTTTATATGCAAAGTGCAGTGTCTGTACTTTGCATTTTTCATTTATAGGAGAATAAAATGTTCGAATTGCTTGCGCTATTAATGTCCGCATTTGTACTTTTTATGTTTGGCATATCAATCCTTAGCCTCGGTGTTATCGCTTTCATCATGATTGCTTGTTTTATCTTTATTGGCGCCCTCTCCTTCATCTTAAAATTTGGCATCTGGATATTAGCCGCTTATTTAATTTATTATTATTTCTTTCAGCACAACAAGGACAAATCATGAAACGACTAATACTTTTAATTTGCACGTTATTACTTTCAATAAACAGCTTTGCTAGTGAGTTGGACATTAGCGAACAGCATATACGTGCCACACCGCCTCATGCAAAAAACAGCGCTGCATTTTTTACTATCACCAATAATACTAATAAGAATGTTAATTTAGTTGCAGTACAAAGTGATATTGCAGAACAGATTCAGATACACACCAATATTAATGAAGACGGCTTGATGAAAATGCGTCAAGTAGACACTATAATGATTAAAGCAAATAGCAGTACATCATTACAACCTGGTGGTTACCATGTTATGTTTTTAGGTTTAAAGAATGATTTAATCGAAGGACAAAGCATTAAGCTTACTCTTTATTTTGATAATGGCGAACAAATCAAAGTGAATACACCAGTACAAAGAATTAATGCCTCTCATGAAATGTCAGGTAAAAAACATCATTAAATAATTAAGCTCATAAAGGGATATCGTATTATGAAAAAACAAGTTTTAGCCGCTGCTGTCGCAGCTACAATGAGTATGCCAGCAATGGCGGATTTTTTAGGTGTATATGCAGGTCTTGATTACAGTACCAATGAAACAACATTAGGTAATGATTCAGATAGATCAAACAATATCTCAGGTTATGTCGCCTTTGAACATTTCATTCCATTAGTACCAAATGTTAAAATTAAATATAATGACCTAACAAACCACCATTTTGATGAAGATAATAGCTCAACGACAAATGGTATCTTGTATTACGAAATTCTTGATAACGGATTAGTTGAAATCGATTTAGGTGCCGTTTACACAGATGCCCAAGGTTACAATGAAAGTGCCTCAATTGTACAAGCTTATGGTGCGGCTAAAGTACACGTACCGGGTGTAAGCATGCATGCTTTTGCAGAAGTGATTGGTGGTTCAGTAACAAGTGATGACGCATTAAGCGGTGAAATTGGTTTAGCTTATACATTTAACCCTGATTCAAGCTTATTAAATGTCGCTGTTCGTGCAGGTTACCGAGTACAAGAATTAGATTTAGACCATACTCCTAACAAACAAGAAATCGATGGTTTATTTGCAGGCGTAGAAGTTCACTTCTAAGCACTGCTAAAAAATAACACATTAAATTTAAAGGCCACAAATAGTTATCTGTTTGTGGCCTTTTGCTTAAAGTCCACATGCGATGTAGGCGTGAGTGCCAGGTTTGATAGTTGAGCTCGTCCAAATAGTTAAAATCACTTCTCGTCAATGACTCTGTTTGTAGAGATATAAAAGTATTGCATAACGTTATGATGAGTTTACAGTGATAGGCAGCAATGGATTGTAGAATAAAAGAGTTTTGAGCAACTCACTCTTACATTATTAACCATTATAAAAATTAGGAATCTCATGATTAAATTACATCATTTAAATAAATCACGCTCTAAACGTATTATTTGGTTATTAGAGGAGCTTAATATTAATTATGAAATTGTCCCATACCAACGTGATAACGTCAGTTTTCTTGCGCCACCAGAGCTTAAGTCAGTCCACCCGTTAGGCAAATCACCCGTGATTGAAGATGATGGTTTAGTTATCGCAGAATCAGGGGCTATTACTGAATACCTTATTGATAAATACGCAGACGGTCAATTAGCCCCAACACGTGGTACAAAAGAATATGTAGAATACTCTCAATGGCTACACTTTGCAGAGAGCTCTGCTATTTTACCTTTGCTACTAAAAATGTTTGTTGCAAAAGATGGCTGTGAAACTAACTTTTTAGCTCAATATGCAGACATAGAAACCGAAAAAGTAATTAGCTTCTTCGATCGATCATTACAAGGTAAACGCTATTTAGTTTCAGACCAATTAACTGGTGCAGACATCATGATGTCATTCATTGCAGAGTTAGTTCAAAACAATGGCGAATTAGATAAATATAAGAATATAGGTACTTATATTCAACAACTAGCTAGCCACCCTGCTTTTACTCGCTCAAATAAAATCGAATTAGATGCAGAAACAACGATATAGTTTTTTGAAAATATTAATGGGTTGATAGCATCAAACTTTTACCCCTTTATATTAATAAAAAATGACTTGGCCACATTTAAAATAGATTTTGAATATGGCCAAAATTAAACATAACCAGTCTTCAACTTCTCCTTCTAAAAAACCACCTAAATACGAATGATTATTACCCAGACTTTTTAAATAGCATTTAGTTATAAAAGAGTAACTTTTATTCTTTTGTGTTAGTTCTAAGCTCGCGTAAACTCCAATCATCTTAATGTAATAGTGGAAATTACTTCATGGCACTTAACAATTTATCGGCTTTAACATCGCCTTTATCAGAGTCACAATTGGCTCAGTTGCAACAAGCAACAGCTGGCTTAGATGCAGTACAAACTGCATGGGTTAGCGGTTACCTAGCAGGCGTAAGCCAAGGCCCAGTAACAGCAGCAGCTCCGACGCAAAGCGCAGGACAAAGCTTAACGATTTTAGTTGGTTCACAAACGGGTAACGCAAAAGGCGTTGCACAAGAGTTAGCTGAGCAAGCGACAGCTAAAGGTATCCCAAACCAATTAATTTCAATGGCTGATTACAAAGTTAAAGCGATTAAAGATGAGAGCCATGTCATTGTTGTTGCCAGTACTAATGGTGAAGGTGAAGCACCTGATGATGCTATCGACTTGCATGCATTTTTAGCCTCTAAAAAAGCGCCTAAACTAGCAGGTTTAAAATTTGCAGTTTTAAGCTTAGGTGATTCAAGCTATGAATTTTTCTGCCAAACAGGTAAAGATTTTGAACAACGTTTACAAGCACTAGGTGGCGAAATCATTACTGAACGTTTAGATGCAGACGTTGATTATCAAGAAGTCACACAAGCTTGGTTTGATAAAGCATTAACAGCCGTTGAAGCTACGCTAGAAAAAGCAGGAACATCAACCACTGCAGCCGTTGCAACAGGCACTATCGTAACCGAAAATAAATATAATAAACAAAATCCTTTCAGTGCCAGTTTATTAACAAGTCAAAAAATCACTGGCGACCGTTCTGCAAAAGACGTTCGACACATTGAAATTGACTTAGAAGGTTCAGACTTACATTACACAGCCGGTGATGCACTAGGTGTTTGGTTTAAAAATAACCAAAACATGGTTGATGAACTGATTGACAAGTTAGGCCTAGATGCAACGAAAGAAGTCACTGTAGGTGATAATAAAATTGCACTAAAAGAAGCATTAATTGAAGAATATGAATTAACCGGTACACATCCAGGTTTCATTGAAGGTTATGCCGCGTTAACAGAAAATAAAGCATTACAGAAACTAGCTGAAGATAAAAACGCCTGTCGTGACTTCGCTAATAACAACCAAGTAGTTGATGTTGTGACTGCTACAGGTAATGACAAGGTAACAGAAGAAAACTTCGTTGCGTTGTTACGCCGTAGTAGCCCTCGCCTATATTCAATTGCATCAAGCCAAACTGAAGTAGAAGATGAAGTTCATTTAACAGTCGGTGCCGTTGTATTTGAGAATGAAGCAGGCCAACAACGTGGTGGTAGTGCTTCTACTTTCTTGTCTCACCGTTTACAAGAAGGCGAAGAAGTTAAAGTGTTTATTGAAGATAACCATAACTTCCGTTTACCAGCTAATCCAGACACGCCAGTGATAATGGTTGGGCCAGGTACCGGTATCGCACCTTTCCGTGCTTTCATGCAAGAGCGTGAAGCAAGTGAAGCAACGGGTAAAAACTGGTTATTATTTGGTGACCAAACATTTAACGAAGATTTCTTATATCAAGTTGAATGGCAAACACATTTGAAATCAGGCCTGTTAACTAAACTAGACCTTGCATTCTCTCGTGACCAAGCTGAAAAAATATATGTACAAGACCGTTTACAAGAAAACGCAGCTGAAGTCTTTAAGTGGTTACAAGATGGGGCTCATTTCTACGTATGTGGTGATGCAAACCGTATGGCTAAAGACGTACAAACAACACTTATCGACATTATCAGCAAACAAGGGAAATTAAGCCTTGAAGATGCTGAAGAATACTTAACAGAATTACGCCAAGCAAAACGCTACCAAAGGGATGTTTACTAATGAGCCAGAAATTACATGATAACGAACGAATTAAAATTGAAAGTAATTTTCTTCGCGGTAAGTTAGTAGAAGGAATTAACAACAATACAACAGGTTCGTTTTTACCAGACGAAGTACAACTTGTTAAATTCCACGGTTTGTATCAACAAGATCACCGCGATTTTCGTGCTGAGCGTAAGCAACAGAAACTAGAACCGTTATATTCGTTTCTATTACGCGCACGTTTACCAGGTGGTGTTGTAACACCAGAGCAATGGTTAGAGATCGACCGTATCGCCGAAGAATTAACTGACGCCGGTAGTATCCGTATTACCACACGTCAAACATTCCAATACCACGGCATCTTTAAACGTAACTTAAAATCAGTATTCCAAGAGCTTAAGTTCAAAGCGAATATCGATTCTATTTTCACTGCGGGTGATGTTAACCGTAATACTATTTGTACGTCTAACCCTGAGCAATCTGAGTTACACACAGAAGTGTACGAGTTATCTAAAAAAATCAGTGAGCACTTTTTACCAAAATCAAATGCTTACGCAGAGATTTGGTTAGATGGTGAAAAAGTATTAGATACTGAAGAAGAAGAGCCGATTTATCACAACATCTTCTTACCACGTAAATTCAAAATTGCAGTGGTTTTACCGCCTTACAATGATGTTGATATCCATGCTAATGACCTTAACTTCATTGCTATCATTGAAGATGACAAAATCACTGGTTACAACGTCGTAGTTGGTGCTGGTTTAGGCATGACACACGGTGACAAAACAACATTCCCGCGTTTAGGTGATGACTTTGGTTTTATCACTGTAGATAAAGTAATGGAAGTCGCTGAAGCAGTAGTAACGACACAACGTGACCTAGGTGGTCGTGTTAGTCGTTCACATGCTCGTACTAAATACACACTTGAAACACACGGCATTGAGACATTCAAAAAAGAAGTTGAGAAACGTGCAGGTATTACTTTTGCTGCACCCGGTGCTTACGAGTTCACAGAACGTGGTGACCGTATTGGTTGGGTTAAAGGTATTGATAACAAATGGCACTTAACGGTATTCATTGAAAATGGTCGTATTCTAGACTTTGATGGTAAACCATTAAAATCTGGTTTAGTAAAAATTGCTAAAGTACACCAAGGTACTTTCCGCATGACTGCGAACCAAAACTTAGTGATCGCAAGTGTGCCAGAGTCTGAAAAAGACAACATTGAAAAATTAGCACGTGAGTGTGGGTTAATTGATGATGGAACAAGTGATCAACGTATTGATTCAATGGCTTGTGTCTCTTTACCGACTTGTCCGCTAGCAATGGCTGAAGCAGAACGCTACTTACCAAGCTTAACCGATGATGTTGAAGGCTTATTAGCTAAGCACGGTATTGCAAAAGACCATATCATCCTACGTATTACAGGCTGTCCAAATGGTTGTGGTCGTGCGATGTTAGCGGAAGTTGGTTTAGTGGGTAAAGCACCAGGTCGTTACAACCTGCATTTAGGTGGTAACCGTATCGGTACACGTATTCCTAAGATGTATGCTGAAAATATCGATGAAGCAACTATCGTCAGTACACTAGATGAATTAATCGGTCGCTGGGCAACAGAACGCAATCAAGATGAAGATTTTGGTGACTTTGTTATTCGCGCGGGCATCATTTCTGAAGTAGTTGTTGCGGCTAGGGATTTCTATGCCTAACACCTTAGTTCTAGACCATCTATTAACACTTTCTAAAGCAGAGCAAAAAGTGGCTCTCGCTGAAGTTAATACGTTATTAGAAAAAAAGACAGCTCAAGAGCGTGTTCAATGGGCCGTCGATAACTTAGAAAGTGAATTTGTTTTATCATCAAGCTTTGGAATACAAGCTGCTGTATGTTTGCATATGATCACAGCAGCCAAAGCAGATACACCTATTATTTTGACGGATACAGGATACTTATTTCCTGAAACCTATCAATTTATTGATGATTTAACAAAGCAGCTTAACTTAAACCTAAAAATTTACAGTGCAGAGCACAGCCCAGCATGGCAAGAAGCACGCTATGGTAAATTATGGGATCAAGGCGTAGATGGTTTAACTAAGTACAATTTGATCAATAAAGTTGAGCCAATGAAACGTGCATTGAAAGAATTAAATGCTAAAACATGGTTCTCTGGTTTACGTCGTTCACAATCATCAAGTCGTGAAGACTTGCCTGTTTTAAGTATTCAAAATAACTGCTTTAAATTTTTACCAATTATCGATTGGAGTAATAAAGAAGTACATTATTACCTAGAAGAGAACGGTTTAAGTTATCACCCACTATGGGAGCAAGGTTATGTTTCAGTTGGCGATGTACAAACATCACGCCCACTAGAATTAGGAATGAGTGAAGAAGAAACACGCTTCTTTGGCTTAAAACGTGAATGTGGATTACACGAAGATCCAATTGAAGAACAAGGTAGTGGTATTTAATTACTTTCAATATCGATTAAATAACATCGTTGTATAAAGCCTCTAATAATATTAGAGGCTTTTTTTTGCTTGTTTTTTACTTAAGAAAAAAGGCCACGTGCCGATAAGCTATTATCAATGACTATAATGAATATTTTGATAAAGCATCAAAGCCAAGGGTTTATATGAAAATAATAATACAATCATTACTGATACTCAGTTTATTAAGCAATACGGCAACGGCTGCTGAAGATTATCCAGTAATACAGGTATATACCCAAGATGAACTTAACTCGCTAATTAAAAAGAATCAGCACTTACAAAGAGTAAAAGCGGACGATTGCCAATTAGTACAAGATATCGAAGCACATGCCCTCAAGATACAAGAGCCCTCTTATGTGTTTTTATGGGGTGATATGCTTGCTTGGGGGGTTTGTGTAGAGCGTGATGCAACGTTAGGCATGTATTATATAGATCAAGCTGCTAAACAAGGTTTATTGGCAGCTATAGAACAGTTGGGTCGCTATTACAATAACGGCACCTTGGTCATTAAAGACAAAGATAAAGCTACAAAATATTTCAGAGAAGCTGCATTACAAGGTAACTTGCCCGCTAAAATCAGTTATATCAAATTATTAGACCAAGGTTATGGCAGCCCACTTGATTATGAAGATGCATACAGAGCGTTGAATAGCAGTATAATTGTAAACCCAAAAACCAAAAAAGAAGCAGAGAGACTACTCGCTAAACTCGCTAAAAAAATGCCAGAATATGCGATTACTAACGCACGAAAAAATTATAACGATTAACTTATTACTTTATAAAAGTAATAAGTTACAAGAAAAAATAAAAATATAACAATTTAAATAACCAAGAGTAAAAACGAGCTTTAACTAGCTGTCATTCATTTCGCTTTCTTTAATGTTTTAATGTCGAATATAGGACCTCTAAAACCCTCTCTAATGTAAAAATAAGACATTACTTAGTACTTGATTATCTTAATACATAAAATCAACAAGCGCCTCATTACGACCCTTTTCTCCAGCTTGTAGCATTTTGACTTTCGGGTATATGGCGAATTAGGCGTCAGCCTAGTGTTATACCAAAAGAATTAATAAGGTGATCATTCTTGCTGGTTAAAATCACCCCTAACTGCGTTGTGAGCTTTGAAGTGAGAACAACTATCTCCTACAACTCACGCCTTATTAGTGTTAATTTTTCCTGCGCAATCTCTGATCACTTATTTAATTCCATTGGTATTATGAGCGGAAGAGCTCTGCGAGTCCTGTTTTCAGCTTGCAGGTTTTAATGTTTACATGTGGTGCTTTTTCCTCTGTAATCAGAAAGTTAACAAATCATAAAACCACACAAAAAATCTGCAGACTAAAGTCAGCGCCCCGAGGTCAAAAGATCAAACCGTTCAGTGATTCTCAAAAATTGCAGTTTTTTTGGCTTTCGGACGCATGGCGAATTAGGCGACAGCCTAGTGTTATGAGCGGAAGAGCTCTGCGAGTCTTGTTTTCAGCTTGCAGATCTTTTATGTGTTCAACACTTGCAGTAAGCTTCATATTATTGACTCTCCAATACAAAAATCAACACATAAAACTGCAGGCTAAAGTCAGCGCCACGAGGTCAAAAGATCAAACCGTTCAGTAACTCTCAAAAAACTGCAGTTTTTTGACTTTCGGGACGCATGCTTCAGCTTGCAGGTTTTAATGTTTACATGTGTTGCTTTTAACCCTGTAATCAGAAAACTACACAAAAAATCTGCAGGCTAAAGCCAGCGCCCCAAGGTCAAAAGCTCAAACCGTTCAGCGACTCTCAAAAAATTGCAGTGTTTTGACTTTCGGACGCATGGCGAATTAGAAAAAAGCCTAGTGTTATAAGCGGAAGAATTCTACTAGCCCTATTTTTAGCTTGCAGTTTTTTGACCTTGGGGCGTATGGCGAATTAGGTGTCAGCCTAGTGTTATGAGCAGAAGAGCTCTGCGAGTCCTGTTTTCAGCTTGCAGATCTTTTATGTGTTCAACACTTGCAGTAAGCTTCATATTATTGACTCTCCAATACAAAAATCAACACATAAAACTGCAGGCTAAAGTCAGCGCCACGAGGTCAAAAGATCAAACCGTTCAGTAACTCTCAAAAAACTGCAGTTTTTTGACTTTCGGGACGCATGCTTCAGCTTGCAGGTTTTAATGTTTACATGTGTTGCTTTTAACCCTGTAATCAGAAAACTACACAAAAAATCTGCAGGCTAAAGCCAGCGCCCCAAGGTCAAAAGCTCAAACCGTTCAGCGACTCTCAAAAAATTGCAGTGTTTTGACTTTCGGACGCATGGCGAATTAGAAAAAAGCCTAGTGTTATAAGCGGAAGAATTCTACTAGCCCTATTTTTAGCTTGCAGTTTTTTGACCTTGGGGCGTATGGCGAATTAGGCGATAGCCTAGTCTTATGAGCGGAGGAGCTCTGCGAGTCTAGTTTTCAGCTTGCAGATCTTTTTGTGTTCAACACTTGCAGTAAGCTTCATATTATTCACTCTCCAATACAAAAAAAACAAAAAATCTGCAGACTAAAGTCAGCGCCCCGAGGTCAAAAGATCAAACCGTTCAGTAATACCAATTCCGATAATTAAGTTTCCAGATTGGTCCAGTCTCTATAACATTGTGAGATGACTCTATTTTTGTCTTCACTGAAGCGATTCCAAGCATCACAACATTTATTGACAATATCGTTATAA
>NZ_CBRF02000047.1 GCF_000470315.2 Psychromonas sp. SP041 | reverse complement strand
ATTATATAAATGGCTATTACAATCGATATCGCCCACATCAGTTTAACGGCGGATTTTCACCATTAGCAGCAGAGAAAGAAAACGTAAAAACCTCTAACAAGATGGCCAGTTTTACTTGACCACTACAGTGTTGAACTAACCTTCTTTACCCTTCGTGCCTTCGTGGTTAAATTGCTTTTGACTTTAAGAGCCCCTAATCAACCACGAAGCCGCTGTGCTACACGAAGGTCACGAAGAAAAACACATAATATATTGATTAGTAATGTTTTTAACCTAACCTTCTTTACTCTTCGTGCCTTCGTGGTTAAATCGCTTTTGACTTTAAAAATAAATAGCTTAATAAAAAACACAAAAAAGGAGCCAAAAGGCTCCTTCAATATTAATACTCAATTAGAATGCTATTTACCAAACTACTTATTTAAAACGGCATTGTAACGCTCAAAGCCCGCTTCTAAATCTGCGATTAAATCTTCAGGGCTTTCTAAACCAATATGTAAACGAATAAGCGGTTTGCTACTATCCCATTTAGTTACAGTTCTAATTTTATCAATACCCGACACACTCAAAATCAGGCTTTCAAATCCGCCCCATGAAAAGCCCATTTTAAAGTGATGCATGTTTTCTACTAAGGCCGTTAATGACTTGCTGTTCCCTTCTTTTAATACAAAAGAGAATAAGCCGTTAGAAGCAGTAAAATCGCGTTTAAAAAACTCATGCCCAGGACAAGTTTCAAAAGCAGGGTGACGAAGGTGATCGACTTCAGGACGTGTTGCTAGCCAATTAGCGACTTGCAGCGCATTTTTTTCATGCTGCGCCATTCTCACGCCTAATGTACGTAAACCACGGCTAGCTAAATAAACATCATCTGGTGACGTACATTGTCCCATTAAGTAACTGTTTTCACGCAATTGTTCCCAATGAGCTTCATTCGACGTAGCGGTACCCATCATGACATCAGAATGCCCTACTATGTATTTGGTTGCCGCTTGAATAGAAATATCAACGCCCATATCAAATGGACGAGAGTTGATTGGTGAAGCCCATGTGTTATCCAACATCACCACTAAACCATGTTCGTGAGCAATTTTGCTTAATGTGGGTACATCTTGAATTTCCATGGTCACTGAACCAGGAGATTCTAAAAATAAGACTTTAGTGTTGTCTTGAATAAGGTCTTTAATGCCAGCGCCGATCATTGGATCGTAATAGGTTGTTTCGATGCCAAACCCTGCTAACAAACTGTCACACAAAGCGCGAGTTGGTTCATAAGCACTGTCGACCATTAATAAATGGTCGCCTGATTTTAAGAAAGACATTAATGAATTACTGATAGCCGCAGAGCCTGACGGGTATAACGCAGTACCAACGCCACCTTCTAATTCAGCAATCGCAGCTTGAAATGCAAAATGTGTTGGCCCACCACGGCGACCGTAAAACAATTCACCGTTAGCTTTGTTTTTAGACGCAAAACGCATATCTTCCATCGTTTCAAAGGTCATGGTTGAAGCACGCACTACAGGTGGATTAATGACTCCGTTTGTCCATTTTTTATCACGTCCTAAACTTACTATTTGCGTTTCTTTTTTCATTTGACCTATCCATTCATGATGTTAGAAAATATATAAGAAACATATATTAACACTTCAAATAAAGATGAACAGCGACTATCTCGTCATATCTTAGTCCGTTATGTTTAGCTTAAAAACATCCACTGGTTTTAAGTAAACCCAGTACCCGTTAATCGTTACGGCAATCTCATACCTAGTAATTCTGTTGAATAGATTCATTGCATAACATTTCATTACTTAACATTTGATAATAGGTATAATCATTTCTTTTTTGTCTAATAGGCTGAACATGCAATTTGAAACTCACTTCATGCTAGATCGTGAACACTATGCAGAGTGTTTTGATCAATCAATGTTATTAAAAGGGCCACAAAAACCACGCTATATTTTCATTGCAGGTTTAATCATCGCCGGTTTGTTTTTTCTATTTGCAACGGATGTACAAGGTTTATTAGCTTGGTTCTTTTTTGCTATCGCCGTGTTGGAATATTTCAGTTTTAAATACAAACGACCATGGTGGTTAACTCGACAAATGATGAGTAAAAATGCAGGTAATAAAATCACGCTTATTTTTGATGATCGGGGTATTGAAAATAAAAGCGTTTACATCAATAACCAATTGGCTTGGCAGTCTATCGATAGCTTCTACGAAACAGATGCTGGTTTTATGTTGAACTTGCATCAAGGTGGACAGCAGTATTTAAGTAAAGCTTGTTTAGATGATTCGATGCAAGAATATATTCAGCAGCAATTGAGTGGTAAAAAACAGCCTATTCCTTCTCTAGCGAAGTAATAAACTATTCTTTATCAAGCTAATAAACAGTCGCCGTTTTATAAAAAATAAAGCACAAAAAATAAGTGAAACGATATCCGCTTAATGGTTTTGTTTCACAAACTCTAAAAACGCTCTATCTGCCTTAGATAAGTACCCTTTTTTTCTCCAAGCAATTGAGATATCCAGAAAGATAGGCTCTTCAAAGGGAATAGAGATAATATCCGGTTCTTTTTCTGTCGCGAGTTCAAGTAACGCCGTTATTGCAAAATCACGTTTTACAATTTTAAGGATCACCGCCAATAAGTTAGTTTCAAAGGAAAAGTCGGCGGTTAATTTTTCTTGTTGGCAAATATCATCTAATTTTTCACGATGAAAATATCCCTTTTTAAACATCACTAATTCCTGCGAAAAAAACTCGGCATAAGTCAGTGACTTTTTCCCCGCAAACTCATGATCAGTATTCACCACGGCCACCATTTGTGAGCGAATGAGATGTTCAGAATCTAATGCTTCAGGTAAGTTGCGCGCTTGGATAATACCAAGGTCAATTTCTCCATCGAGTAGCATTTTTTGTATCGACTGCGCACCAGCGTCAATAATAATCAGCTTTAATTTGGGATAACGACTTTTAAAGGCCATTAATACATCGGGAAAATAATAACTTCCCATAATACTCGGCACACCTAACCGCACTTCACCTTTTTCTAAACCTCTTAATTCTTTCATGGCTAAAGTGGCATCATCTAATTGCTGGATGATTTGTTTGGCATGCCCCAATAGAATTTCACCTTCATGGGTAAGCGTTATTTTTCGTTCATTACGACGGAAAAGCTCCAGCTCTAGCTGCCCTTCTAATTTTTTAATCGCCACGCTTAAAGCGGGTTGTGCTATGTGTAACGCATTAGCGGCATGCGTGATGTTTTGATGCTTTGCCACCGCGGCAAAATAGGTAAGAAGTCGAGTATCCATGCTATAACCAAAAACTATTGAAGTGATAATTATTATATATTTTCACTATTGCAATGAACTTGCTACTGTTTCGATCTCGTTTCCTGTTGGTGATCACATCGATGATTGAATTTCGCAGTAAAGCTTATTATAAAGTCAGTGCCGCACTCGCTTTTGGCTCATTTTTAGTTTTTTGTAATCTGTATTTATTTCAACCTATGTTGCCCGTGTTAGCAAAAGACTTTGCCGTATCTGCAACACAAATTAATTGGTTACTCGCTGCTGGCACACTCACCCTTGCAATCATGCTGCTGCCATGGGCATTTGCTTCAGAGTTAATAGGTCGCCGTAAAATATTATTAATTAGTTTATTTTTATTACCGGTCATTGGTTTAACCTCGTTGTTAACAAACGACCTGGTACTTTTAATTATCAGTCGTGCATTAATGGGCATGGCATTAGCGGGATTTACTGCAGTCGCGGTCGCTTATATGGCGGAAGAATTTTCAGCTAAAGCATTTAGCTACGGGATTGGTGCTTATATCAGTGCAAATTCACTCGGTGGTATTTCAGGGCGAATATTTGGCGGCATGATAACCGATCATTTTAATTGGCAAACAGCCGTCGCTTGTATGGCATTACTCAGTTTAGTCGGCGCAATATTAGTTGCGTTAGTATTACCTAAACAAAGTAATAAAACCGTAAAAAGTGTTC
This sequence comes from Psychromonas sp. SP041, assembly GCF_000470315.2. GTDB lineage: Bacteria > Pseudomonadota > Gammaproteobacteria > Enterobacterales > Psychromonadaceae > Psychromonas. Next base: position 27,661 of record NZ_CBRF02000047.1, on the reverse strand, counting down.
CCACCTCTCAATATCATCACGTTATTATTCAACATGTAAAAAATAAAAAGATTTTCTTCGCAATGTTAATTGGCGGACTTAACTTTGCGCTGTTCATGAATTTATATACGGTAGCTGGATTTCGATTAGTCAGTGAACCTTATTCAATGCCTGTGAGTATCGCGTCGATGATTTTCTTATGTTACTTATCTGGTACGTTAAGCTCTCGATTAGTCGGTATTTGGTGTCAACGGTTTAGGCCTATTACAGGGATGTTCGCGGGGGCAACTCTAGGATTACTGGGTATGCTAGTAGCAAGTTATGATTCTTTAGTGGTCATATTAATTGGATTAAATTTATTGAGTTTTGGTGCTTTTTTCACTCACTCCCTTGCTTATGGTTGGGTGAGCCAGCAAGCTGAACATTCTAAATCTACCGCGACAGCTCTTTATCTCGTTCATTATTATGTGTCTGGCAGTTTAGGTGGTTTTTATCTGATGTATTGTTGGCAACATGGTGGTTGGACGCAGGTAATGATTGGGGCGAGTATATTGTATGCCGTAGTTTTTTGCTTATGTTGGCGCTTGGCAAGTTATACCCAAAAGCAAACGACGACGACATTACAAGTACAATAAATACCATCACTTAAGGTTCAAAGGCTTATTGTTGTCGTTATAATAGCAGTAGTGATGATAGCTGGGACGGCGACAAAGACAGTGATTACAAATGAGAGCATTAAGAATACACTGTTTAACAGTCTAATTTTGTTTAGCTATGTTGTTTAGCTATCTAGTTCGTCCAAAGTAATAATGGGCAATGCACCATAGGCAACTTCTTGATAAGGATGAGCTTCTATCAATGCTGTTAGCGCCGCTTTTAGTAGGCTTTCTTTACAAACCATTTCAACTCTATATTCATTTAATGCGGTTAATTGCTGCTGTTGACCAATATAAGGAGTGGCATTTTCTGAAGGTTTAAACTGCCCTTGCCCCAAAACTTGCCAAGCACATTGTTGATATTCTCCAACTTGCCCTGCTCCTGCGTTAAACATGGCTGTTTTAACCGCTTCAAGGGATTCTTCTGGTACATAAAAGTGAATTTGATACAACATATCGGCCTTTCCTTTTTAGATGTCGATATTCGCTGATCAAAACGATGAGCGAGAGGATCTGCGGTTTACAACAGAAAACAGCAACCAACAAGGTAAGCAGACAAGTATAGTTGTCAAAATATCAAACCATGAATGATACTCGAGCTGAGTCATCACAAATCCATAAGCCATCATGCTTACAAAAGCGTAACAACCGACTTTAAAATTAACACTTAACAACGCAAATACAATGACAGCAACCGCCACCGTATGCGAACTAAAATTAGCTCCCATTGACTGCCACCAGCCAAAATACAGCTCTATAAAAGCAAAACCATAAGCATATAAGTAACCTGCTACAAAAGCGATAGCAAAGCTTTTTGTCATTGCAAAACGCAGGTAATAAACGCCGCATAGCGCAAGGAGTGGTGAATATAAGTCAGCTATTATGGATAGCATCATTGAGTCCTTTTTATGGCAATCGCACTGTAGATAAACTTATTAAGTAAGAAGATAACTAAACACTTGTTTATAAAAACTTACTTAACATACATTGCTTAACCTAATCGTTTGTCTTTTCTTGAGAGTAATCAACAGTATGGTCGCAGCTGTTCTGCTTTTCACAATCATTGATACCATCTGAATCAGTATCCCAACTTTTATGCATAGTGCTATTAGCCGTGATTTTATTATTAATAGTAATACGTCTAAATGCTGCATGTTGATCATCTTTTGGATCTAGTGCCACCAACTGTAATGTCATTTTATTCGACTGTGTTGGATAATCTGCTGCCGCTTGTTTAGGCCCATGACTTTTAAAGTGAACATCAATAACCCCTTCCTGAACAAATACATTATCTTTGACAACGCTTTTCTCTTTAATCACTATCGCTTGTTCACGAATACGATTGCCTAATAACTCAGAGCTTAAATGTGTTGCTTGTTGGCTAGCAAAATCATAAGAAAAAAGTCCGATATAATCGAAAATACCACGACCTGCAGTATTAATAACAAAAGGCGCAGCGAAATAAGTAATACCCGTTCTATTGTCAGCTAACAAACTTAACTTAGACATATTTAAAAAGACAGAACCTCTTTCATAAACCGCTTTATCCTGACCATTAGTTGCCTCCTGTTCAGTTGCTTTTAGCTCAGGGGAAGAAACTACGTCTTGATAATATCCTCTAAGATAGATTTCTTGTTCGACTTGCTCTGCTTTGTCTAAACTCACTAGACGTTGATTATCAGGATACACAATCGAAACAGGGTGAGGTTTAGATAAAGATTGGAAAATCATTTTTTCAGTTTTATCTTCACAGTTATTTTGATCAGCATTCCAATACCCATCAATGTTTGCGCAAGCCTCTGGCGTATTCGCTCTATTTTGCAAAAAATACGACACAATGACGATAACAACAAATGCGACCAATACTTTACTCAAGGTTTTGAACATATTACTTCTCTACCGATAGATTAATGTCAGATAATACTCGTGCAAACTCACTTGTTAGTGGTGCATGAATCTCAATTTTCTGCTCTGTTTTAGGGTGGATAACACTTAAATAAGCGGCATGTAATAGTAAACGATGAATATCAAAGTTGTCTCTGAACATCGTGTTATGTTTACCGTCTCCGTGTGAGGTATCGCCTACAATCGGGTGCCGTAAATGTTTCATGTGACGACGCAATTGATGTTTGCGTCCAGTTTTAGGCACTAGTTTCATTAATGAATAACGAGCGCTTTGATAAGGACCAACGGCAATCGGCACTTCTGTTTGTGCTAAACAACTATACTCTGTCACGGCTTCTTGTGGCGGTTTAGTCATATCGGCTTTTTTATCTGCAATTTTGTCGTATTGATATTTCAGAGGATAATCTAACAGTCCTTGATCTAAGTGCCCTCGCACTACCGCAACATAACTTTTCTCGGTGGTTTGTTCGACAAACTGTTGCATTAAGTGGCGTGCGCTGTCTTTATCTAACACAAACAATAATACCCCTGATGTTGGTCTGTCTAAACGGTGCACTGGATACACATGTTGACCTATTTGATCGCGTAGCTTTTGCACAGCAAACTCAGTTGCATGAGTATCTAACCAACTACGATGAACTAACAAACCCGACGGTTTATTAATCGCCACAAGGTAATCATCTTGATATAAGATCTCTAATTCAGGGCTACTACTCTCAACCACAATATCTTGTTGCTCTTCAACCGTCGCCAGCATGGTATCGATATTATCAAGATCGTCTTCTTGATGGTCATGTAAACCTGGTTCTAATTCTGTTTGTTGTTTCATGTTACTCACTTGCAAATACATTGGTATAGAGAATGATACGGCCACTTAGAGAGCTGTATGCTCACATCTAATAATCCGATTATTTAAAAGGCGATTAAAATTGAAAGATAATAACAATAACCGCCACAAACTGCATGCAGCTATTGTTTCAAACTAAGTATTAGGATAAAAATAGAAAAAGTGTCACTAAACTATGACTTGTAAAATATATTTGTTTGATAAGCGACACAGTATTCAATAAGCTTGCTTATTAAAACCATCTCATCCATATATTCTCCACACTTAACTTATGACTTTGAGAAATCCATTACTTTAAGAAATCCATTACTTTGAGAAATCTATGCATCAACTTCTAACCAAAAAAATAAAGACTTTATTACTGCCATTCATTATTTTATCGAGCGCTGCTTTATCCAATACGGCCTATGCAGACGATGGTATTCAAGAGCAAGCCTTTGACCAAAAAGTTGATAAAGCAATAGCCCTCTCATTGGCACATCTAGAAAGTAGCGTCGCACTTATAAAAGATCCCACTTTATTTCCGACTTATGCTAACAAAGAATTGGCTTGGAATTTAAATACTTCCCATAAATGGACGGCTGGGTTTTATCCTGGCAGTTTATGGCAAGCTTACAAGCTAAGTGGTGATCAACGCTATCAAACTTGGGCAAAACAATGGACAGAGACTCTTGCAGATCAAGTTAATGATGATGACAGCCATGATCTAGGTTTTAAATTTATGTGCACTTTCGGTAATGCATTAGTATTTAGTGATGACATCGATAAAGAAAGTTACAAACAAACCATCTTAGCGGCAGCAGCAACATTAGCTAAACGTTATCAACCTAAAATAGGTTTAATAAGCTCTGATTGGGACGATAAACATTTTGAAAACTCGACGCCAGTTGTTAGCGACATTATGATGAATTTAGAGTTACTGTTATGGGCAGCAGAAAATGGTGGCGATAAAAAGTGGGCTGAATATGCGAAAACCCACGCACTAAAAACCTATAAAGATTTCGTTCGTGAAAATGGCAGTAGTTACCACATAGTACGATACAACAAAGATTCAGGCGCAATAATTAACAAAGGAACGTTACAAGGAGATGGCGATGAAACCACTTGGTCTCGCGGCCACGCGTGGATGGTTTATGGCATGGTCGTTATGTACCGCTACACTCAAGATCCAACGTATTTAAACTACGCTAAAACCTTATCTAACTACTTTATGTCACGACTTGCTGCAGATGGCATTTCGATGTGGGATCTTGATAGTAACATTTTACAACCTGACACCTCTGCATCAGCTATCTTTGCTTCGGCATTAATTGAAATGTCTGGTTATATTAAAGAGACTGAGCAACGTGAAAAGTTCACCAAGCAATACCATGTCATATTAAGCGCTTTAATGAGTAAACCTTACTTCATTGAAGACACCAGCAAAGCCCCGATTATTGATAAATCAGTTCATTACTATACAAAACCGAGTGCTATTGATGTTCCAGCCAGCTTTACTGATTATTACTTCTTAGAAGCGCTGAACCGTTATAAGCAAAAACAGCATCAAGAACACATTAATTAATTAATTAATGAATGAATGAGAAAGCTTCACATTCAAGATCTAATGAACTGGAAACAATGACGGCCCCTAACTAAATACATTTTATGTTAACTATCTTAATGGCTATAAAGTTACTCCGTTAATTATTGTTAATTAAAACCTAATAAAGTGTCAGATTACTTTACAATCAATGTCACTTTACAAAATAAATAGTAAAAAATAAACTTATTATCAATGTGATACAACTATGGCACTTTAATTGCTTTATATCTAATATAGAGTATTAATTTAATAAAGTTAAAAAATTGGAATCATAAGTTATGAAAAAAATCCTAGGTATGTTTGTTTTTTTATTAATGAGCGCTTCAGTTAATGCTGCTGCATTATATGACTCAGGCGAAGCGACAAAGAATAGTTATAAATGTGTTGCTGAAGGATGTCTTGGATCGACCGAATGGTGGGTTATATCTGAATTTACTGCTGATGATGATTGGGATATTAATGGCTTTGAGTTTTTTGCTGCTGACTTTAATAACGGCAACTCTAATGGTGAAGGTCTTGCAAGTTACGTATCAACAAGTTGGGAAATAATTTCAGGCGATGACCCTTATGGAGAGGCTTTACTTAGCGGTACAACGGTTGCTTCAATAGATACGCCTTATTCGTTTACAGATGTTTTTGGTGATAGTTTTGACGTAATTTCATTTTTAATCTCTGGTTTAGAAATTGAGTTAGAAAAAGGAACCTACTTTTTAGCTGAGCACCACGACTTTAGTGATGAGTCTCAATTTACTGCATTAGAAACAAATGAAAGTGATGTTTATTACCATACAGATAGAGCCGGTGATAACTTTACTGGCGATACAACCCATGTTGTAAAGATAATTGGTACAGTGCCAGAGCCTGCATCAATTGCTATATTTGGTTTAGGTTTAGTTGGTTTAGGTTTTTTCCGTAAAAAGAAAAATGCATAAATTAACAGCCCTGTAATTTAATAATCTCATCATAATGAGGCCTCGCTAAGCGGGGCTTTTTTTTACTTAAATTTTAAAGATATTGCCCGTCATATTAGATAACCTCTATTCTGTGTAAGCAAGTCGATACCGTACTATTTTTCACATCCTCTAGTGTTGCACCACCTTTCAATAACCGGTTATGACTTTACTAATATATGCTGCACTGGCTTTATCGCACTGCAATATGAAATTAATGGCGCTCTATAAAATTATCTCCTCTATGTAAAACTATGTAAAACTATGCAAGTAAAATTAACTCCAGTATATGCCATAAAAAATAATTGGCTTAAAGGCTGTGTGCCTACAAACCTTAATCTAATGAATTCAACTATAAATAAAACAAGATTGACTCATTAGTAATACTAATAAGGGATCTATCTAACACTCTCAAGAATACTATTGAGTTATAAACACACTACTTAACATTAATATTCATTTTTATTACTTTTAGAAAATGACTCCTTAAATAAATAACAACTCTGTATATTTTCACATTTACTGCTTAAATAACCATAATGTATAAAATATAATTAATACTTAACCAATTAAATTTATCTCGTTTTTAGACATACATAGAGTTTAATTATCTTATGCTCCTGTAATATATAGAATAATCTAAAAATCAATCATTTAACTCTACTCAATACCTTTTGTTAAGTAATAAATTTATAACGAGTAGTTAAAATAATATCCATTTTATTATTTTAAACCCCACCACAAAGAAAGTACTTTAAAGGTATTTTATGATCCAACAGGCATTAATCGTGACCCAAAAAGGATTTCAAGCTATCAAGGATTGATTAAATATAGACAGACGGTTATCCTTAACTCTCAGGTAAACATATAATAAGACATTTAGGAGTTAGACATGACAAAACCAGTAATTGGTTTCATCGGGCTTGGCCTTATGGGCGGCAACATGGTTGAAAACTTACAGACTCGTGGTTTTCAAGTAAACGTAATGGATCTTAACAAAGATGCTGTTGCTAAAGTAATTGCACGCGGTAATGCAACTGAAGTTGCTTCAGGTAAAGAATTAGCTGAAAAAAGTGACATCGTAATGCTTGCACTAACTACTTCAAAAGTAGTTGAGTTAGTTGTTTATGCTGAAGACGGTATCTTAGCGGGTATGTCTGAAGGTAAAACACTCATTGACTTCGGTACTTCAATTCCAGATTCTACTCGTAAAATCGGCGCTGCTCTTGCTGCAAAAGGTTGTGGTATGATCGACGCACCTTTAGGTCGTACTCCTGCACACGCTAAAGATGGCTTATTAAACATCATGGCAGCTGGCGATATCGACACATTCAACAAAGTTAAACCTGTTCTTGATGAGCAAGGCGAAAACGTATTCCATCTTGGTGCACTTGGTGCAGGTCACACAACTAAGTTAATCAATAACTTCATTGGTATGACTACAGTAACAGCTATGTCACAAGCATTTGCTGTTGCAAAAGCTGCTGGTGTTGATGGACAACAACTGTTTGATATTATGTCTGCAGGCCCATCTAACTCACCATTCATGCAGTTCACTAAATTCTATGCTGTAGATGGCGAAGAAAAATTAGGTTTCTCTGTTGCTAATGCAAACAAAGATCTTGGTTACTTCAACCAAATGGTTTCTGACCTAGGTGGCGAATCTTTAATCGCTCAAGGTACTTCTGCAAACCTACAAGCAGCTGTAGATGCTGGTCTTGGCCAAAATGACGTGCCAGTAATTTTCGATTACTTCAACAGCAAATTAGAGAAGTAATTCGAATATTCGCTACATTGTCATTCTATGAGTCGACAATATAGTGAATAAATTAAACCATTAATTAGTGACTTAATTAGTGGTTTAATTCTATCTCCATATTAGCTATTAGTTAATTCAACTATAGTCACTTTTTGATTCCTCAGACTTACATTTGATATTTTGTTTTAAAGTCATATAAATCATATATTTAAATGATATGTGAACTAAATCCTCCTATTCGAACTGTTCATTTTTCAATCAAAAAACTATTTTAGCAGTGTCCCTCTACACCCACTTATGACTCGTAACTTTTTATTAACCAATAATGATAATAATTGAATCCCCTTCAATCCATTGCTACTACTACTTTTATGATTATTTAAGCAAAAAATACACAATATCTATTTAGCTTCTATACTTATCCAATAAAAACATTTAACAAAGCAAAAGCCAATCGATATTATAAAACAAATAGCTTTAGGCTATCAACTTAATTGAATTAAACCATTTCACATTTAGGGCTTTATGATCAATAGTTAACCTATAGAAAAGAGATTAAAACATAAAGTTTCCCCCCAACATCAAAGAGTAGAGGATAGAAATATGTCAAATAGTAAATGTCCAGTCATGCACGGTGGTGCAACAACAACTGAAGCAAATAAGGTTTGGTGGCCAAAAGCACTTAACCTGGATATTCTTCACCAATATGATACAAAAACAAATCCATTAGAAGCAGATTTTGATTATCGTGAAGCAGTAAAAACACTTGATGTTGAAGCGCTTAAAAAAGATATGATTGCATTAATGACAGACAGCCAACCTTGGTGGCCTGCCGATTGGGGTCACTACGGTGGTCTTATGATTCGTATGACTTGGCATTCTGCAGGTACTTACCGTATCTCTGATGGTCGTGGTGGCGCAGCATCTGGTAGTCAACGTTTTGCACCGCTAAACTCTTGGCCTGACAATGCAAACCTTGATAAAGCACGTCGTCTACTTTGGCCAATCAAAAAGAAATACGGTAACAAATTAAGCTGGGCTGATTTAATCGCTTATGCTGGTACGATGGCTTATGAGTCAATGGGCTTAAATACATTTGGTTTTGCTTTCGGACGTGAAGACATCTGGCACCCAGAAAAAGACATCTATTGGGGTTCAGAAAGAGAATGGTTAGCACCAAGCGGTAGTGAAGGTTCTCGTTACTCTGGTGAGCGTGATTTAGAAAACCCACTAGCAGCGGTAATGATGGGCCTTATCTATGTAAACCCAGAAGGTGTTGACGGTAAATCAGATCCACAAAAAACAGCTAATGATATACGTGTAACGTTTGAACGTATGGCAATGAATGATGAAGAAACAGTGGCATTAACAGCCGGTGGTCATACTGTTGGTAAAGCACACGGTAATGGTGATGCTTCACAAGTAGAAGCAGATCCTGAAGGTGCTGAATTAGAAGATCAAGGGTTTGGTTGGTTAAATAAAACTAAACGTGGTATCGGCCGTGACACAGTGACAAGTGGTATTGAAGGTGCTTGGACGTCTAACCCTACAAAATGGGATAATGGTTTCTTTGACCTACTACTTAACTATGATTGGGAATTGAAAAAAAGCCCTGCTGGTGCAACACAATGGGAACCAATTGATCTTCCTGAAGATAAAAAACCAGTTGATGTTGAAGATTTAACTACACGCTACAACCCAATGATGACTGATGCCGATATGGCAATGAAAGTAGATCCTGAGTACCGTAAAATTTCAGAGAAATTTGCTCAAGATCAAGACTACTTTTCAGAAGTATTTGCACGTGCATGGTTTAAACTAACGCATCGTGATTTAGGTCCTAAAGCACGTTACATTGGTCCAGACGTACCAAAAGAAGAACTTATTTGGCAAGACCCTGTACCAGCTGGTAGCACAAGCTACGATGTTGAAGCAGTTAAAGCAAAAATTGCTGCAAGTGATTTAACAGTCAGTGAATTAGTAACAACAGCATGGGACAGTGCAAGAACTTACCGTGGTTCAGACAAACGTGGTGGCGCAAATGGTGCTCGTATTCGTCTAGCACCACAAAAAGATTGGGAAGGTAATGAACCGACTCGTCTAGCTAAAGTATTAACTGTACTTGAAGCTATCGCAAGTGAAGCTGGTGCAAGTGTTGCTGATGTGATTGTTTTAGCAGGTAATGTTGGTATTGAACAATCAGCTAAAGAAGCAGGTTTTGAAGTAACAGTGCCATTCTCAGCGGGTCGTGGTGACGCAACAGCAGAAATGACTGATGATGAGTCTTTCGCAGTACTTGAACCTGTTCATGATGGTTTCCGTAACTGGCAGAAACAGCACTACACAGTAACACCTGAAGAAATGTTGCTTGATCGTACTCAATTGATGGGCTTAACAGCACCTGAAATGACAGTATTAATTGGTGGACTACGTGTTATAGGTACTAACTTCGGTGGCACTAAACATGGTGTATTTACAGATAACGAAGGTGCATTAACAAATGACTTCTTTGTTAACTTAACTGATATGAGTAACTCATGGATCCCAACAGGTCGTAACTCTTATGAGATTCAAGATACTGCAACAAAAGCAGTAAAATGGACAGCGACTCGTGCAGACCTTGTATTTGGTTCTAACTCAATTCTTCGTTCATACGTTGAAGTTTATGCACAAGACGATAACAAAGAAAAATTTGTTAAAGACTTCGTTGCAGCATGGGCTAAAGTAATGAATGCAGATCGTTTCGACTTAGCTTAATTAGAAAATATAACCATCGCTATTAATTAATACTAAATGATAGCGAGCGGTTTAACCGCTAATTACTAGCCTGAAGATTGAAAAACTAAAAATCCCTGATGTTCATTCATTAGGGATTTTTTTTGTTTAAATTTTGCTTATCGCAATAGCTTATGTGCGGTTAATACCGATTACATTAAATATGTTATCTAAATTTTGCGCTGGAAAAACAGTTCAATTCAAGGCGTAAATGGCTGTTCCTTTTACGAAATTTACAACGAGGAAGTGCACTGTTTTAACAAGTAAAATAGATAAGCTATTTATTGTGATTGGTATAATTAAAGTATTAGGGAGCTAATACGATAGGTTAGGTTAGGTTACGCACTCTACTTTTATAAAGTATGGAACTATTCATTAAACCACACAACAGTTCAGTAAATTTAGAATAGGCTGTTACTTTCCCCTCTAAAACAGGTAAGACGATTTTTTAAGTAAAATGTACCTTACTCATCAAATGACTATAGGGCTTTAGTAAACTGATTTTTTATTAGAAATCCCCGAGAGTTAGACATAACGGCATAGAGGTATGAGGCATACCCGTATATAATCGCCTCACCATTAATAACAAAGATATTTTTCATGAGCATGAATACCCTAACCAACTTTTTAGAACAAGCCCAATGCCAATACCGTGTATATGATTTAGGCCGTATTGTGCAAAAAGTAAGTAACAGCGAATTTCAAAAAGTGGCAGATAATGAACAGGCTTACCCTTACCCTATTCAACAACATGCTTTTATTGCATTAACTTTTTGGCAAGTTGCCGCTCAGAAAGAACACTTTGTTTGGTTTTTAAAAATGCCATTGGATGAGCAAGGTTTAATGAAAATAACCGCTCAAACTAGCTTTATTCGTATGGTAGTTGAAGCAATGGGTGAAGACTTAACGGCTAAAATAAGTGATAAGTTACAAGAACGTTTAGCCAGTAATCCTTTTGTTTTTAAACCAAGTGCTGAAAAGTTGGCTATTTTTAATGCCAATATTAACAGTGCTTTTATACGCCCAGCTTCTTCTTTTTACCCTGCAGTACAAAACTACTTCTCTGGAAAAGAAGATTGGCAACAATGGCAAACCTTAGGTTTTCAGGGCTTTGCTGATTTAGGTGCTCGTTTAAATTATGATAATAACCAACAAAAAATAATTAATGCGTTGGACCACTTACCAGAGCAACCATTACAAACGCTGTGTTTATGTTTTGAAAATCAAAGTGATATCAATACTGAATTAGCAGAAAAAATAACCCAACAGGCAACCAAACGCTTACAGTTAGGTCAAGATACAACAGCGATTTTATTATTAAGATCGATTGCCAGTGCAAACGCACAGAGTATGACTAAACAATTATTAAACGAACAATTTTCATCAACACTGATACATCAAGCAGACTGGTATATTACTATCGCAGGACGTTGTTGGACTCAATTAGAAGATGAAACATTATTGAACCGTTACTTTGAAGCCTTAGCAACGCATCAACAAACGCTATTTCCACAACTTTTTGCGGATTTAGTCGCTATCCCTGCATTAAGAGATAAAGTCTTAAAGCAATTACGTTTAACTGCTCGTTCCCCAGCGTTATCACAGGCGATCGGTTTATTATTTTCAGGATTGAAAGAAAATACTTAAGGATAGGAATATAATGATCTGGGATTTATTGTTTATTCTCATCATGGTGCTTATCGGCACCACGATTTGGAAATTACGCCAACAATCTGAACTGGCGAAAAGAATGATTGAACAACATTGTAATAAACTTGAATTACAATTATTGTCCTTTGCTCGATCACGCTTTAACTACAAATTAGGCAGTGATTTTTTACAAGCTAGTTTTGTATTTGAATTTAGCAGTGACGGTGATAATAATTACCAAGGCACACTCACTTTAAATGGTTTAGTTAAACCACGCTTTCAATTACCAGCTTATCGTCTTGTTGACGATGAAACCCCATTCTTTTAAAAGGTTAGTTAATGGATCGTATTATATTAGTTGCACAGCAACTCGCGAAAGAAGGTAAAACACCAAACACCGCTCTAATCAAAGCACGTTTACCTAAAAACACACCTTTACCTGCGATTATTCAGGGCTTAAAGTTATGGCAAGATAACCCTAACAAAGAAATTAATACACCAACCGAACCTGCTTTAACAGGTGCGACTAGCGAGCAAATAAGTGGCAGTATTGACGAAATAATTAACAGTAAAATTGCACAAGCTATTACGCCATTAAAAGAAGAAATCAGTTTATTAAAAGCACAACTGGAAACACTCAACAATCGCATTGCTATTACCCCAACTGAAACATTGGAAGAATAGATATGTTTATTAAAGAGCTAAGCTTTGAATGTTATGAAGATACCCAATATGCAGCGGTTGAACGTGCAGTAAACAATTACTTAGACATGCTCCGTTATAACGGACAAATTCTTGGTAGAGAATTTCCAATTGCAATGCAAGGTGCCGTATTTACAACTCGGTTAGTTTGCCCAGAAGAAAATAGTTTAAGTGCAAGCTTTAATAGCCCTCAAGTAACGCATGCTTTAAATGGGCTAACTAAAGCAGGACTACTCACCCCTAAAATTAAAACCATTGCAGAGGATTTAAATTCTCAACAGTGTGCGACTAATTTCACACCAAGCTGGCAAATTCTTTACACTACTTTTTTAGATACGTGCTCACCTATTCGTTGCGGCGAAACGTTAGCGCCTATTCCACTTTACCGAACACCTGAAGAAATAAGTAACGGTGATCGAAAAAGTGCTATTAAATGGCAAGAAGAATGGGTGAACTTAGACGAATTGCAGATGAATGGTTCAGCAGTTTCTAGCGCAGCATTAAAAGAGCTGGGTGAAGTCAGTAGTAAATTCTTTCACCGCGGCAGTAACCTGTGTAAACGCATTCAATATATTACTAAAGTACCAACATACTACTATTTGTATCGTGTTGCAGGTAAATCACTGCAAGAAGAACAAAATAGACCTTGTCCAAGTTGTGGGGGAGAATGGAAACTAACTGCACCGTTATTTGAGATATTTGATTTTAAATGCGACCAATGCCAGTTAGTATCTAATCTTTCTTGGGACTTCAAAAAATAGGAACATCTACATGTTAAAAAAATTAAAAATGGTAGGCATTATATTGCTAATACTTATTATCAGCTTCTTTGTATTAAAAGGGTGCTCTGATGATGAAGTAGGTGATGTTAGTTTAGGTTTATTCACTACTCAAGATATTAAACTGAATACGTTGAAGGATCCGATTGTAACTGGTGTGACTTGTCATGTTGCGTCAATAGAAGCAGATTTGAGTTTCTCTGACCCAAGTGATAGTGCGATTTCTTGTCGTCAAACAGGACCAATCACATCAGCGATGATAGCTGAAATTGATAAGAGTAAATCTGGTGATGTTGTATTTAAAAAGTCTAAAAGTATTTTCTTCAAGACGATGAAAATTAGACGTGTTTATGACCCTGAGAACCAAACGCTAATGTACGTTTCTTATTCTACTAAGGAAACATCAGGCAGTTTCAAACATAGCCTTTCTACCGTTCCTTTATGGAAAACAGATGCTTACCAATCTTCAACTAAAGTACCATCAGAAACGACCAAAGAAATAGCGTCAGAACTGACAATAGAAAAATAGCTATAACGTGTATTAAAGGTCATAAAAGAAAGTCATTCACGCCTTTAAAGATTGCTTTATAGAATTAAAAAAACCTCGTCGAGTAATCACTCTCCGAGGTTTTTTATTGGGTCTTATACCAATCACACTAATTAACTGATCTATTTTACTGGTTAAAATAACTTATTTAATGTAATCGGTATTACAAAGCGCTTTTATAAAATATGATAAGCGCTAAAAGTCGTTACACTTATTATGCAAATCTAGGACAAGATTATAAGTTAGGCTTCAACACATCTAACATTGCTTCAATATGATCATCACGATCATTTAATGCGGCAATATAACGATACTTCTCACCGCCCGCTTCTTCAAATATTTCTCTATTCTCACCTTCAATCTCTTCTAGTGTTTCCAAACAATCGGCACTAAAAGCGGGACTGATAATCGCGATGTCTTTAATTCCCTGCTCAGGGAAACTTTGCAATGTTGCATCGGTATAAGGTTTTAACCATTCAGCCTTACCAAAACGACTTTGGAAGGTACTAATAACATTTTCTTTATCTAGCTGTAACTCTTCATCTAATGCCAACTTTTCAACCACTAAACGTGTTGTTTGTAAGCATAAACAATAATAAGGGTCACCATTATCTAAGAATAGCTTTGGCATACCATGGTATGAAAAAACGAGTTTTTGCGGTGTTCCATTTTTCTTAAGATCCTCACTGATACTATTGGCTAACGCATCGATGTAAGTTGTATTTTTGTGGTATCCATTAATAAAATGTAATTCAGGAACCCAACGCCATTTACGTAACACGTTAGAGACAGCATCGAATGTAGATCCTATCGTAGGGCTTGAATATTGAGGGTATAAAGGTAATACAACAATGCGAGTGAAGCCTTTTTCTCGTAACGCTTCTAAACCTGACTCAATAGAGGGGTTACCGTAACGCATGCTCATAACCACTTCGGTATTGTCATACCCTTGTTGCTTTAAAAGCGCACTCAATTTATCTCGTTGAAGACGTGTAATATGGGTTAAAGGCGAACCATTTTCAGTCCAGATACTTTTGTAAAGTTTTGCCGAACGTTTTGGTCGTATTCGCAAAATAATACCATGTAAAATAATCATCCAGACTAAACGCGGAATTTCAACAATACGAGGGTCTGACAAAAACTCACTTAAATAGACTCTTACCGCTTTAGTCGATGGTTCGTCAGGGCTGCCTAAATTGGTCAGTAAAATACCTGTTTTTTGATTAAAACGCTCTTTATGAGGGTTATCCGTAATTCCTGAGAAACGTGACACACAAGGCTCCTTTTGAGCATATAATTTTTAACGATGACTACTTATAACGAGTCAGTAATGATTTCAGATCACTTTGTCTTTAAGTTTATTGTTAAGTATTACCATAGACTTAACAATAAACTTTAGTGCTAATTCTGAGTAAGAATTTTTAGAAGCAACTCTTAGTAATAGTGCTTAGTAATAATACTTAGTAATAGTACTTAATAAGAAATAGACTGTAAGCATAGAATAAAGCTTTAATTTAAAATATCCATAAGACATATATAAAGAAAAGTTATTTAATAGTGCGCTACTAGTTAATAAAAACACTAAACAGGTTTTATTACAGCCATAACATAATTAACTGATAGGTCTGATGTCGATAATGACCATCGCCATAACAACGGGTTAAACACAAATCCTCTTTTATCGATCAATTCCAGACCTGTGACTTTAAACATCTCAATCAACTCGGACGGTCGAATAAACTTATCCCATTGATGTGTTCCAGCAGGTAACCAACGCATGACTCTTTCAGCACCAATAATAGCGACTAAATAGCTTTTTGGGTTGCGATTGATTGTAGAACAAAGCATCACACCACCTTCATTGAGTAATGCTTCACAAGCGTTTAGAAGCGCTTGTGGAGACGCCACATGTTCGATGACTTCCATATTAAGGATCACATCAAATAACTCACCTTCATCCACTAAAGCTTCAGCCATGGTATTACGGTAATCTATTGTTAAACCAGACTGCTTAGCATGAACTTGTGCGACCGGGATATTTCTTGGTGCTGCATCGGCCCCCACCACTTCAGCGCCTAAACGTGCCATAGGCTCACTTAACAACCCTCCACCACAACCAATATCTAATAGTCGTAAACCTTTAAAAGGCAATAAACTACTTAATTCTCTATTAAACTGAGTCGCTATTTGCTCAACGATATATTCAACACGTAAAGGATTCAACATGTGTAGAGGTTTAAACTTTCCTTGCGGATCCCACCATTCCTCGGCCATTGCTTCAAATTTAGCAACTTCCAATGCATCAACGGTATTGGTGGATGTTAACTGACTCATGTTATCCCCTATTGTTATTGGAAAGTGTTATTGGAAAGTGTTATCGAAAATACTGGCGAAAGTACAATTTAAAAGGTTGATACCTTAATTTTTGATAGCGCATCAAAAGAATAGTGTGATGGATTTATTAATCACGTCAGTTGTTAAGATAGTTACAACGGCTAAAGTAATTAATAACTTTCTTTATCATCCAACATCTTGGATATCTTTTTAAAAAACACTTTCTGAGTGTCTTCATCTTTATAATCCATATCAAATGCACCATGGAATAATAAAGTAACGGTTAGATCTTTAAATGATAACCAACAGGTGTATCCATCAAAATCCTGGGACGCTTTTACGCCTGAAAGTTCATAGACACCATCAGTCTTTTTTCCTTTAGTTGTGACTAAATCAAAAGCTTGTAGTAAATCTCGTTTTCTTAATTTATTTACGTCCATAAATCGTGCCTCTATTATTGAGTGTCTTAGTTATTAACTGTCTTAGTTATTTAATTCGCGATAAGCCAATATCAATCAATTAACATCGGTTCTTTAATGCACATTAAAGCCTTATCTAAGTTACACAACAAACGCTTATCACTTAAGTTATTAATATCATAATTAGCACAGTAATTAATACGGATGAACAAAGAAAAAGATCAAGTCGGTAAACATTCTTAAATAACAAAAATGGCTAAGTATTAGACAGACCTATGATAAGGAAGTTCGTTGATAAGAAGAGAGAAAGGAATGAAAAAATAGCAGTTGATAAGTTGATATAGTGATCAAAGCTTAATGAGTAAAGCCGACGTTTAATAAATAAAGATAAGAGCTTAATAAGCAAAAAAAAATGCCTCAATGATCGCTCATTAAGGCATTTTTTAGAGCCTGTAAATAGTTCTATTTCATCGAAACATCATCGATGAATCGCGACTTCAGGAAATTAATCTTCCGAATCATCAACAATAATTCTTTTCTTACGACGCATTGGTGCTTCACCTACATCAACAGACTCATGGAAAACATTTTCTTGTTTTTTAGTGCTTACTTTTGCTTTCTTAGCCATCGGTTTTTGTTTATTTTCAACGACTTTTTTCGCTTTAAAAACTTTCTTCTGTACTGGTTTTAAGCCTTTAAATTTCGGGTTAACACCTTCCACTTTGTCAAAAGTAATTGTTTGAGCAACAAAGCTTTCTACTTTTTTAAAGTTATCCCAATCTTTAGGACCGATGATAGAAATAGCATCGCCTAACTCACCCGCTCGACCAGTACGGCCT
This sequence comes from Psychromonas sp. SP041, assembly GCF_000470315.2. GTDB lineage: Bacteria > Pseudomonadota > Gammaproteobacteria > Enterobacterales > Psychromonadaceae > Psychromonas. The sequence goes on along the minus strand of NZ_CBRF02000047.1, from coordinate 9,935 downwards.
ATACGGTGAATATACTCTTCAGTATGTTTTGGAATATCAAAGTTGAATACATGGCTTACATGGATTAAATCTAAACCACGAGAAGCAATATCAGTGGTGACTAATATTTTATCTTTGCCACGTGAAAAAGAATCCATGATCTTATTACGGTTTGCTTGTGTTAAATCGCCATGCAGTGCAACTGCTGACATCCCTTTTTCAACTAATATCGCACTTAAACGTTCAGTATCAGCACGGGTAGCTGTAAATATAATCGCTTGATTGATTTCTTCTTTATTTAAAAAGTGAAATAACAGCTTTTCTTTTTGATTAAGATTATCTGCTAAATAAAAGCGTTGAGTAATTTCACTATGTTGTTGATTTTCTTCACCAACAGCAATACGCACAGGTGCTTTTAATAGATGACCAGCAAACTCATTCACTTCACCGTGACCTAATGTCGCAGAGAACATTAACGTCTGACGTAAACGATGGTTAGCCGCTTCATTAATCGCAGTTAATTGCTCAGCAAAACCTAAATCTAACATACGGTCTGCTTCATCTAAAATTAACAGCTCTAAACCCGGTAAATGCAACAACCCTTTTTTAAGATGATCAACAATACGTCCTGGTGTACCTACAATAAAATGCGGATGTTTATCGATGGCTTTTACTTGGTCATTAAAGTTCTCACCACCCAATACTAAAATTGATTTAAGACTGGTGTTAGACACTAATAAACGTAGTTGTGCATAAACTTGTTTAGCAAGCTCACGTGTTGGCGTTAAAATTAATACACGAGGATCACGACGAGTCAGCGCACGCGTTTTTAAGACACGTTGCATAGCAGGTAATAAATAAGCGAGCGTTTTACCTGAACCTGTTTTAGATGATGCTAAAAGATCTTTCCCAGAGACAGCAACCGGAATGGCTTCTGCTTGAATTTGTGTTGTTTCAGTAAAACCTAAATGTGAAACGGAAGTGATCAAACGCTGATCTATGGGTAAATCTTTAATTAGCAATGTATGCTCCAATAAACAGTAAAAATAATAAATTAAAGAGTGAGTATAAACGATTAAGCAGAAAAACAAGAAATGAAGTTTGTAATAACAGCGAGAAAAGTACAGATCTTATGAAAATGAGGAGAAAATACTAGAAAGGAAATCAACAAAAGTTTATTCCTTTCTTAATTAATTAAGAAAATAGACTAAATTGCACTTAAACCCATTTCGAAAATCAGCTTTTCAGCAGTACACTCAAATTGTAATGTGACTTTGCTTTCAATAGCAGATTCTATTTCTTTAAAGTCGACGCTTATATCAACAGTATCAAAACGTGCTTTAGCTGCTTTAATATATTTATCCGCCAATGCTTCAACACTTTCTTTGGTCGGACCTGAAAAAGGCAAAACAAGCTGTGTATCGTCTTCTCTAATAACACTACCTAGTTCAACGATTGTACCGCAGGCTTCACAGACTTCATTTTCTTGAACCTGATTTTGTTGGGACGTTTCTTTTGAATGTATATCTTGTGAAAACATAATGACCTCTGCTGTCGTTATTCGATCGATGATTGTTAGAACTATGGTTGTTCGAACCATGGTTGCTCTATGACTGATCGAGGGTTATTCAATAGAAATTATTGTAGCCCGCTTTAAATAAAAAAGGCGACACATAACGTGTCGCCTTTTACCTTTTAATGATTTAAATCATTAAGCTGTCGGAAATTTTTCTAATTTCCAAATTTTACTTGCATAGTCTTCAATTGAGCGATCTGAGTTAAACTTACCCATTGCACCCGCATTTAGAATAGCTTTTTCAGCCCAAGCAGATTGGTCACGATAAAGCGTATCGATATCCTGATGAGCAGCAACATAAGAAGCGTAATCAGCAAGACATAAATATTCATCGCCCCACTCTAATAAACTACGTTTAATATCAGATAATAATCCAGCATGGCCAGGGGTAAAGAAGTCAGTATCTAACCAATCAAGCACCGCTTTTAGTTCTGGATTTTTATAGTAATAATCATACGGATTATATCCGCTTGCTTTTAACGCTTTTACTTCATCAACGCTTAAACCAAAGATAAACATATGTTCAGCACCAATTTCTTCAGCCATCTCAATATTAGCACCGTCCATCGTACCGACGGTTAATGCGCCATTTAATGAAAACTTCATATTACCGGTACCAGATGCTTCAAGGCCCGCCGTTGAAATTTGCTCTGAAACGTCAGCTGCTGGGAACATTTTTTCAGCAAGAGAGATACGATAGTTAGGTAAGAAGACAACTTTTAATTTGTCTTTAATACGTTCATCGTTATTCACTTTATCTGCAATTTTATTAAGTGCAAAAATAATCTCTTTGGCCATGTGGTAACCAGGCGCGGCTTTTGCACCAAACAAAAATACACGAGGTACCATGTCGTAATCAGGGTTTTCAAGTAAACGTTTATACAAGGTTAAAATATGTATCAAGTTTAATTGCTGACGTTTATATTCGTGTAGACGTTTAATTTGCACATCAAAAATAGCATCGACAGAGACTTCAACGCCGGTTGTATCTTTAATGATTTTAGCTAATTCCACTTTGTTTTGTTTTTTAATGTCCATAAAGCGTTTTTGGAAAGCAGTATCTTTTGCTTTTGGAAGAATGCCTTTTAATTTATCTAGGTTAAGCACCCAATCATCACCAATGGTTTCATCTAGTAACGTTGCTAAACCTGGATTACAGGCTTTCAACCAACGACGTGGCGTAACACCATTCGTCACATTAACTAATTTACCAGGGAATAACTCATGGAACTCAGGGAACAGATCCGTTTTAACAAGTTCAGAGTGTACTGCCGCTACACCATTAACTTTGTAAGCGGTGATAACACAAAGATTTGCCATGCGTACCATACGTGGTTGAGACTCTTCAATGATAGAGAGTTTCTCTTTTTTCTGATCATCTCCAGGCCATTTTTTCTCAACAATATTAGCTAAGAATTGAGCATTGATTTCATAGATTATTTCTAAGTGGCGAGGCAATACTTTTTCAAACAAAGCCACAGACCATTTCTCTAACGCTTCAGGTAATAGTGTATGGTTAGTGTAAGCAAAGGTTTCTTGACAAATTCCCCATGCAGTCGCCCAATCTAAGTTTTCTTCATCAATTAAAATACGCATTAATTCAGGGATAGCGATCGTTGGATGCGTATCGTTTAATTGAATAGCGACTTTTTTAGGTAACAATGACCAATCTTTATTAGCACGTTTAAAGCGACGTAGAATATCTTTCACAGAACAAGCGCAAAAGAAATATTGTTGAATCAAACGTAGCTCTTTACCCGCATCGGTAGAATCATTTGGATAAAGTACTTTTGAGACTGTTTCTGCTTTTGATTTTTCAACTTGTGAGTCGACATAACCGCCAGCATTAAACACATCCCAATCAAATGCTTCATGAGCACGACTTTCCCATAAGCGTAAAATATTAACGGTTTTAGCACCGTAGCCTACAATAGGAATATCCCATGGAACCCCTTTTAGTTTTTGACCTGCATGCCACACTTTTCTAGGGCCATCTTTTTGATCGAAAACCGTTTCAACATAACCGTATAAAGGAACAAATTGAACTGATTCAGGACGACAAATTTCCCATGGATTACCATACTCACGCCAAGTATCTGGTCGCTCTATTTGACGACCATCTTGGAATTCTTGCTTAAATAAACCATGCTCATAATGGATACCGTAGCCAATTGCCGGGTAACCAAGCGTTGCTAATGAATCAATGAAACATGCAGCAAGGCGACCTAAACCGCCATTACCTAGCGCCATATCAGGCTCTTCATCGCATAATTCGTATAAGTCCTTACCTAATGCTTTTAACGCATCTTCAGTGACTTGAAAAACCTCTAAGTTTTGTAGGTTATTAGATAACAAACGCCCCATCAAAAATTCAAGCGAAAGATAATTAACTGCTCGCGTATCTTTCTTTGAATGATTTTGTTGAGTTTGCGTTAACTTTTCGAAAACTAACTCATTCACGGCCTGACAAGTTGCATTCCACCATGCTTTATTGTTTGCTTTATATCGGTCTGTACCAATGCCTTTACGTAGGCGATCGATAATTGCTTGTTGCATTTCAGCACTCGTTACTGAAGGTACCGCTACTGATTCTTTATTATTTTTAATCGCCATATTATACCTACTAGCTAAGTGTTAAGTGAAATTCCATCATGTATAAAACGTTTGTATAAGAACAGTGGAATGAAAGAAGGCGCTTTATGGAAGAAAATTGTCTTTCAACATCCCAGTCAAAAAATAAACAACAAAAAAGCAATAAAAATCTCTATTGTTGAATATTTGATACTCTATTGAATCTAAGATCTGAATAAAATAACGAGATCAAGATCACAATAATGATTAGTATAGACTAAGGATTTTATTTATTTTAGTGAATGATGAAAGTATTTATAAACGTACAATAAAAAAGGCAGAGTAAAAACTCTGCCTATATTTTATTCAGCTTATTTAGAGAGAGATAAAGAAATTAAATCCCTGCTTTAGCGAAAGCTTGTGCAACAATTTCTTGTGCTTCTTTTTGAATCTGTGCGATATGCTCTTCGCCTAAAAACGATTCTGAATATATTTTATAAATATTTTCAGTCCCTGATGGACGAGCCGCAAACCAACCATTTTCAGTCGTCACTTTTAACCCGCCGATAGCAGCGCCATTACCTGATGCATGGGTTAATTTAGCTGTAATCTTTTCGCCTGCCAATGTTTCAGCTTCTACCATATCAGGGCTTAAATTAGCTAATACTTGTTTTTGTTCAGGTGATGCAGGTGCATCAAAACGCTGGTAAACAGGTGAACCAAACTTAGCCGTAAATTCTGCATAGTGCTCACCAGGATCTTTCTTAGTTACTGCAATAATTTCAGCCGCTAACAACGCTAAAATAATACCGTCTTTGTCTGTGCTCCACACTGTACCATCTTTACGTAGGAAGGAAGCGCCAGCACTTTCTTCACCACCAAAGCCAAAGCTACCGTCAAATAGTCCATCTACAAACCATTTAAAACCAACAGGCACCTCAGATAACTCACGACCTAGTTCATTAACAACACGGTCTATCATTGAGCTTGAAACTAATGTTTTGCCCACTATCGCTTTGTCAGACCATTGTTTTCTATGAGTAAACAAATAGTTAATCGCAACCGCTAAGTAATGGTTAGGATTTAATAAACCAGATGATTTAGTCACAATACCATGGCGGTCATAATCAGGGTCATTGGCTACAGCCACATCAAATTTGTCTTTTAATTTGATTAAACCAGCCATCGCATAAGGTGACGAACAATCCATACGGATTTTGCCATCTTTATCTAAGGTCATGAAAGAGAATGTAGGATCGACGCGATCGTTTACCACTTCAATGTTCAAGCCATACGTTTTAGCAATCACAGGCCAATAAGCAACGCCTGAACCACCCAATGTATCTACGCCAATTTTAATACCTGATTTAGCGATTGCTTCTAAATCTAATACATTAATTAAGTCGTCAACATAAGGTTGAATATAATCGTACTCTTCAACTAAATCTGACTGCATCGCTTCATCGAAATCTGCTTGTAAAATATCATCATAATTATCATTTAATATTTCGTTAGCACGATCTTGAATAAGTTTAGTAACGTCGCTATCTGCAGGGCCGCCATTTGGTGGATTATATTTAAAACCGCCATCTTCAGGTGGATTATGCGAAGGCGTAATAACAATACCGTCAGCCAGTGAATCTGGATTGGCTTTGTTATATTGTAAAATAGCATGAGAAATAACAGGCGTCGGCGTATAACCACCACCCGCTTGAACAACTACTTTAATGCCATTCTCAACCAGTACTTGTACTGCTGAGATAAATGCAGGTTCAGATAATGCGTGTGTATCTTTACCAATAAAAACAGGCCCAGTGTAACCTTGCTCTTTACGGTACTCAGCAAGTGCTTGCGTGATAGCAAGTATATGCAATTCAGTAAATGCATATTTAAAAGAGCTACCTCGATGGCCAGAAGTACCAAAAGCGACTTGTTGTTCTGCAACATCAACATCAGGGAGGTTGACATAATAAGCAGATACTAATTTTGGAATATCAACTAAATCATTTACTTGTGCTGGTTGACCAGCGCGCGGGTGAATTGCCATAAGTTCCTCTGGTGGTTGTGGAAATGAATTAAATTTCTTCTTTTATTCTGCCAATTAAATGATGTGGGTATCCCATTGAAGCCATCATTTGAGTCAAAATAATGCGTTTACGTCCGGTGTTTGCATTGGTAATCACCCAAAAAGGTGTATTGGGAATAGTTCTAGGTTTACTTGCTTTAAATTGCGCTAACTCTTCTTCATTATCTGAATTAAGTAGCTCCTCTAAATGTGTTCCAAGGTAAGCACGAGTGCGTCCTTTGGTTTTTTCTGCGGCATCAATAAACTCTGCTTTTTTCTCGAAATACATCGTCGTAAGCATCATCATAAATTTATTAGTAATGATGGGTTCTGAAGTAAAAGCTTTGTCATTAAATAATTGACTAACACTTTGATATTTATAATCATCGTTGTCATTATTAGAATCGATATCTTCAACGATTTTTTTGATAGGTTCTGAGGTAGATGAAACAGGTTTTATTGTATCGCCTATATTATTTTCGCTATTGTCTTCGTGCTGCTTAATAATAGTTTGAGTCGCACTTTTAGCCGTATTATTAACGCTGCTTTCTTCAGACAACGCTAACAGACGACGAAGAATTTGTGAGGGAGTTTCGCCGAAGGCTTCAATATTATTTAAAATATATTTATATAGATCATCTTCTATTTCGATCGTTTTCATTATTTCCCCATTACATGACTTATTTATTCTTCGCAGTGTTTGATACGCTAAGCTTAAATGATAATGACTAGCACTATGTAAATACTTTCAGCTTTAATGCATAATTTGCTATTATTTCTAACTTTATTTATTTTCACTTAAAATGAGCGTTTATGCTACTAAATTACCAATTAAAACAGTCTTCCAAACATGAAACAGCTAAAAAAAGTGAGATTATTTTTATAATTCATGGCTTATTTGGTAGTTTATCCAACCTTTCTAGTTTAGGAAAAGAATTACAAAATGATTATGACGTTATTTTAGTCGATGTTCGTAATCATGGCCAAAGTGCACGAAGTGCTACAATGACTTACCAAGAAATGGCCAGTGATATATTTGAACTAGCAGACTCGTTAGATATTGAAACATTTTCAATACTAGGTCACTCGATGGGTGGAAAGATAGCGATGGCGTGTGCTTTATCACAGCCACATAGAATTAATCGCTTAGTGGTTGCTGATATAGCACCAACCTCACATGTTGATAGACACAGTGAGGTATTTGCTGGTTTACAAGCAGTGCGTGCATCTGATGTAAAAAATCGTACCGAAGCAGATAAAGTACTAGCTGAATATGTCGATACGCCTGAAGTAAGACAGTTTTTATTAAAGTCATATCAGCGTGGAGATAACGGTTTTCAATTTATTTATGATGTAGATAATTTATATCAAAATTATTCAGTGATTCGAGATTGGCCAGAACAAGACAGCCATTATGATAAACCAACATTATTTATTAAAGGTGAACTGTCTGATTATATTGATCAAGCAAGCCAACAATCTATAGTGACACTTTTCCCTAAAGCTAAGCTTAAAGTAATTAATGCGACGGGACATTGGCTACATGCAGAAAAACCAAAAACCTTTAACCGTTTAGTGAACAACTTTTTTGCTCAATAAGTCGACATAATATAAACATATTTGTCTATTTTCGATGGCATCTAAAGCAGATACCCGTTATCATTCGGGATGCAAAATTCAAGCAAGCCATGAAGTAAATCTTTTCTAGGCGAAATTAAAAACCTAGGGAGTTTAATCAAGGCTTTCTAATCACGGTTAAATGCAAGCAGCTAACCGTGGTTAATAGAGGATTAATTAAATTAATCACTCAAAATACAACTAAAATGTTTGCCTCAACACTTGCGCTGCGAGTCGTTAGTTTAAAAATCAACTTAGTACTACAATATAAATAACGACTAAATTAAGTTATTAATTATATTTTATTTGATGGTAAGGCTAATTAGTTGTTGCAAGTATATTGAATGGCGACAGCTATATATTCATTTTTTAAAAGAAGTTAAAATATGCTGCAAGAATATACTGAACAAATTGAAATGATCGGGCTCTATGGTTTCTATCTTTTACTTTTTTTATTTATCGGTTTGGCAATTCAAGACGTTTTAAAAAAAGGTAATGTGCCGAAATTTGGGCGTAATGTTGTATGGGCAGTTTTATTTTTTGGTTGTATTGGTTTTATTTCAAAAGCGATAATTGAAATTGTATGGGTTAATTCAGGCATTGGTTAAATAATTAGCTCAGTGATTGTATTGTTAAGTAAGCGTTGTTCAGTAAGAATTGTTAGGTAACAAAATGGCAAAGGAATCATTTGATCGTATTACAAGCGATCTATTTGCAAACGAGGTACGCCGAGGCAGACCTAAGAGTAACCCTCATTCTCGTCAAGTTCAGCTAAAAATAAATAAGCAGAAACAGACGTTACGAGACAAGCAAAACGGTTTAAAAAGAATCGAATTAAAAGTAGATAGTGATTTATTTGAAAAATTAAATGCACTATCTGATACACAATCAATAAGTCGTGCAGAATTGATCACTAAACTTCTACACGCACAGTTAAATCAAATAAATTAAGGTATAAAGTATGTCTAGCGTAGGTATTTTCTTTGGTAGCGATACAGGTAACACTGAAGCAATTGCAAAAATGATACAAAAAGAATTAGGTAAAAAATTAGTAGAAGTAAAGGATATCGCTAAAAGCAGCAAAGAAGATATCGCTGAATTCAGCCTTATTTTATTTGGTATTCCAACTTGGTACTACGGTGAAGCACAATGTGATTGGGATGATTTCTTTCCTGATTTAGAAGATATCGACTTCACTGATAAGTTAGTTGCTATTTTCGGTTGTGGCGACCAAGAAGACTATGCAGAGTACTTTTTAGATGCAATGGGCCAATTAGGTGACATCGTTGAAAGTAAGGGGGCTATTATTGTTGGTAACTGGTCATCTGAAGGCTATGACTTTGAAGCGTCAAAAGCATCAATTGATGATAAGACTTTTATTGGTTTAGGTATTGATGAAGATCGCCAACCTGAATTAACAGCATCACGTGTAAAAGCTTGGTCTGAACAAATTTATAATGAAATGTGTTTAGCGGAATTAGCCGATTAAATTCAAAATACAGCAGTTAGGAAACGACATGAGTAATGAAAATTTAGCCCTAAAAGAAGCGGGTTTAAAAGTAACATCACCACGTTTAAAGATTTTAAGTTTATTACAGTTGCCAGAAAATCAGCATTTAAGTGCTGAAGATCTCTACAAAAAACTACTTGAACAAGGTGATGAAGTCGGTGTAGCAACTGTGTATCGCGTATTAAATCAATTTGATGATGCAGGTATTGTAACTCGTCATCACTTTGAAGGTGGTAAATCCGTTTTTGAATTAACACATCAAGAGCACCATGATCATTTAGTTTGCTTGAAATGTGGTGAAGTAATTGAATTCAATGATCCAATCATTGAAGAACAACAAGAACTGATTGCTAAGAAATACGGCATAAAATTAACTAATCACAGTTTATACCTTTACGGTGAGCCAGTTGATGGCGAATGCAATCATAAATAATTGTAAAAGCCTTAGCTTATAGCTAATATTTTAAACAATAAAAAGCTTGTTTTTAAACACAATGCCGTTCGGTTAAGAGATTTTAGGCTTATATCTTAACGGATATCTAGATGGAATATAGAGCACTGAACGTGAAAACGTTCGGTGTTTTCTTTTTTTGGGTAAAATAAAATGTTTAACATCT
>NZ_CBRF02000046.1 GCF_000470315.2 Psychromonas sp. SP041 | reverse complement strand
GAAGATGTTAAACATTTTATTTTACCCAAAAAAAGAAAACACCGAACGTTTTCACGTTCAGTGCTCTATATTCCATCTAGATATCCGTTAAGATATAAGCCTAAAATCTCTTAACCGAACGGCATTGTGCTTTATGCAGGCTTTTTTGTGTTTGTAATTTTAAATAGGATTAAACGTTATTGATTATTGATAGCTTCAATGTGGAATACGGTAAATAAGCGACAAACCTAAAAAGAGCATTAACCACGAAGCGCTTCGCTACACAGAGGACACGAAGGGTTAAAGCTTAAACATGAGTAATTTTAAATAGGATTAAACGTTATTTTTCCGATATCTTACTTTCAAAAGAAAGACGTGTCGCCGACAGGGCGAAATCACCGATAATAAATATCAAGCTGACAGGATGAGCGCAGACGAGCCCAATTCAAAGCAAAACCATTCAAGACCCCTTATCAGAGTTATAAGCCTGAATTCCCACGCAGAGCATGGGAACTAGAATATAAGCATAAAACATTGCTCAATGTGGATGGACAGTCCCGCCGTTAAGTTTTCCCAAATAATTAATTGCTTTTAGCAAAGCCAAACAGGATGTTTGGATTAGGCTCGTTTGGCACATGGATGTGCCGCAAGAGCCGATGCGTTATAAAAGCGATTTATTCTTTGGATCAGAAAACAATCCGGTGTCAGTTTCTTTGGCTTTTCTAAGCTCTGGTTTATTTCCGATAAAAGAAAGACGTGTCGTCGACAGGGCGAAATCAATGATGATAAATATCAAGCTGACAGGGTGAGCGCAGAGGAACTCAAAGCAAAAGCATTCAAAGTCCACTTATCAGAGTTATAAGCATGAATTCCCACGCAGAGCATAGGAACTAGAATAGTTTCTTTTCTAGCAAAAAAAAGACGTGTCGTCGACAGGGTGAAATAACCGATAATAAGTATCAAGCTGACAGGATAAGCGCAGACGAATCCAACTTAAAAACAAAGCTAATATATAAATAAGATATCGATTACGTAACGGACGTCCTTATTTGTTATAGCTCAGCGATGTGCGTGAGCGTTTCTGGATGACGTTGTACTAATTTCAAAAGTGTCACAGCTTGCCCATTTGGGGCGCTACGCCCTTGCTCCCAATTCTCTAAAGTACGAGAGGATGTATGCAGTAAACTAGCAAAAACACCACGTGACATATTAAATTTTTCTCTAATATTTACAATTTCATCAGGTGAAATATCAAGTTCACTTACATTATTAACCTGATGTGTTTTAAGGGTTAGCTTTCCCTCTGAATGGTCTTTTGCTTCAATAAGCGCCGAACTTAATTCTGTAAATAAATCACGATTGCTCACTACGCCATACCTCCATAAAATCTTTTAATTGTTTCTTTTGATCTGCGGTTAAATCTAACACTTCACTTTTCCCATAAATAGTGAGTAAATAGAAACGTCGTTTTTCATCAAGAAAGTAATAAATAATACGTGAACCACCACGCTTCCCTTTCCCCTAACTTGCAACTCGAATCTTTCGCAAACCACCAGTACCTTGAATTACGTCCCCCAGCTTTGGGCTTGACATTAATTCAGCTTGAAAAAGTCTAAACTCTTCATCACTAAGGTGGTCAGCTCGATATTTCTCAAATATTTTTGATTCTACAAATATACATTTCATAAATTAAGGGTACGCAAATAACGTATAGATATCAAGATAGGATACGAATAAACTAAATAAAGCACGCGCTCTAAAAACAAATTAACTTACATGCGATCACAAAATATCAGCGTTCAATGTCAATTATTTTTGCTTTTATTTAAAAAACCTGCTTGACTCTGTACCTAGGTACAGAGTGTAGGATAGGAGCTATCGATGAATGAGAACAAACCAATTACCATTGGCGTGCTGGCTAAAGCAGCAAATGTTGGCGTAGAAACAATCCGTTTTTATCAACGTAAAGCCATTATTGAACAACCATTAAAAACCAATGGATTTCGTCATTATTCTAATGAAGACATTCGTACGGTTCGCTTGGTGAAAAAACTTCAAGGAGTTGGTTTTTCCTTAGATGAAATTAAAGAACTTCTCATTTTCGATCATTGTTGTAGTGAATCACGATCAGTCGTTAAGCATAAATCGTTAACCAAAATTGAAGAAATTAAAACACAAATTTCTGAATTACAAGCAACGGTAAAAGCATTAGAAGTGTTTTCAAACACTTGTGGTTCAAACCAGATTGCAGAGACTAATTGTCATTTACTAGATTGTTTTGAAAACCATTGGCAGTGCTGTAGTACAGACAAAGCCCCTAATCTAACTGGAGAATAAATATGAGTGAAGTATGTAAATGTTGTGAAGACACCACAAAATCGAGCTGTTGTTGTAATACAGACAGCTGTAAATGTGCAGAAAGTTGTGCATGTGGTGATTGCTGTAGCAGTTCAGATTGCTGCTAAATTCTTTCGCATTTGAAGTTATTGCTGCCTATCTATTTTATAAAGTGCTTTATATTAGGTACCCTTAAGTACTTTATACCGAACAGAAGATAGGCAGCTTTTTGAGTAATAACATGCAGAGCACTTTTTGGAGCATGGAAATCAATGTAAAACGTATCAAAGTAACTATTTTGATGTTGATTGCTGATTGCTGATCATCATTGATCGCAATAAATTAAAGTCCTCTCATTACTATAATGATCTACCCATTTTATTGATTTATTATTAACAGTTCTTTTCAGCCTTTATTTGTATCATTCTTTTGCTAAGATCTTTCTGAAGAATATTGATGTTATATGGCGTCATTGACTTCCACTTTTCACACTCTTTTCTCGTTCTGGCACATCCCAAGCACCAACCTTTGTTACCCGAAAAATCACACTGATCGATACAAGGACTTTTTCTTTTTTTCATTTCCGGTATCTCGTTTTATTTAATATTCAACATGACGCTTGCTCAAAACTTAAGTCGTTTTGTTCAACACTAGATTCTAACACCGTAAAGCGGATAAATACTTAAGATAAACACTGCTATAAGTTTTTAAAACTAAGTCGCAGTGTTCCCAGAACAGTTCAACTATTATTTCTAAGTGTTTATAGCCAACATCAGCCAATATTAAACAACCAAAAAAGTAGGCTGAAGCCTGTGCTCCTAATAATAGAATAAAGTAACCTCACTCAAATAAGCTTATATTTATCCCCCTCTTCCCCCCTATCAATTTGATTGGAAATATCCATGAGAAAACCAAGGCATTTCATAGACAAACCTATCAATTAAGCTTAAATTAACACATACCTTAATAATAATTATTATCATTTAAATATTGTAACGCTATTAAACTTATTGTTTGTAATGTAAGAGAAATAGATAAACAGAACATTAGAACTGAAAAACTAAATTGGGTGAATATATGAACAAAAAAACAATTCTTATGATTTTAGACGGTTGGGGCACTTCACCAGATCCTAAAGTATCAGCACCAGACAACGCCAATATTCCGTTTCTAGATTCTTTATACAAAAACTACCCTAATGCGTCACTGCGCACTGATGGTGAACATGTAGGCTTACCGACGGGGCAAATGGGTAACAGTGAAGTAGGTCATATGAATCTAGGTGCTGGGCGCATTGTTTACCAAGACCTAGCAAAAATTAATATGGCGGTTACAGAGAAAACATTATCGGAAGAACCAGTGCTGGTTGATGCCCTTCAATATGCCAAAGATAATAATAAAGCAGTGCATTTTTTAGGCTTATTAAGTGATGGTGGAGTTCACTCACATTCTAGTCACTTAAAAGCCTTTATTGATGCTGCACAAGAAGCTGGTGTTCAGCAATCATATGTACATGCTTTTACCGATGGGCGCGATGTTGACCCAAAATCAGGCAAAGCCTCGATTGCAGATTTAGCAACCTACATTGAAAATACTAATACCCAAATTGCCTCTCTTACTGGTCGTTATTATGCAATGGATAGAGATAATCGTTGGGAGCGCGTTCAGCTAGCTTACGATGCACTAGTGAATGGCGTTGGTGTAAAAGCGACAGATGCCATCAGCGCAATTGACAAAAGTTATGCAGATGGCGTAACAGATGAATTTGTTAAGCCAATTATTTTAACTGATGATCAGGCACAGCCACGCGCGACAATTAAAAAAGATGACGTTGTTATCTTCTTTAACTTTCGTACTGACCGAGGTCGTGAATTAACGCAAATGTTAAGCCAACAAAACTTCCCAGATCAGAATACAACTAAGCTTGATTTATACTACGTGACAATCACTAATTACAGTGATGACTTTAATAATGTAAAAGTCATTTACAACAAAGACAACATCAGTGAAACACTAGGTGAAGTGTTAGCTAAACATGGTAAAAAGCAAATTCGTATTGCTGAAACGGAAAAATATCCACATGTGACGTTTTTCTTTTCAGGTGGTAGAGAAGATCCGTTTGAAGGAGAATCTCGCATCTTAAAAAATTCGCCTAAAGTAGCGACTTACGATTTACAACCTGAAATGAGTGCTTATGAACTGCGTGATGCGTTAATACCAGAACTGAACAAAGGTGAAGCAGACTTTGTTTGCCTTAACTTTGCTAACGGCGATATGGTAGGGCATACCGGCATGATGGACGCGGCCATTAAAGCCTGTGAAGCGGTAGACGAATGTGTCAGAGATGTTGTTACTGCTGCGCTTGCTAATGACTACACAACATTGATCATCGCCGATCACGGTAACTGTGAAACCATGATGAATCCAGATGGTAGTCCAAATACAGCACATACCACCAATCCAGTACCAGTAATTTTAGTCGATAAAGATCTTAAAAATATCGAAGATGGCGTACTAGGTGATATGGCTCCAACCATATTGAAATTAATAGGCATAGAACAACCGGCCGTAATGACAAGACACTCATTAATTTAGTTTATGTAGTTTGAAGTAGAGTAGATAAAGCAGAGTAGAATCAACCGAGTACAAAACCACTACTTGAGTAGGGTAACTCAACGCCCCTACTCTCGACAGAAATCGTATGTTAATTGAGAACATAGCTGTTTTTAGTTTAGGTAGTTTTAATTTAGGTAGTTTGAGGTCAAGATAATGTTAGGCCAAGATAGTTTTAAGTTAAGGTTAAAGTTAACGTTAAGCAGCTACATATTTAGATTAAAGTGTGTGGAATTCAATGGTTTTATCGTTTCCCACACGCACAAATTAAACTATAACAACGGACTAAACAGATATAAAAAACCTTCTAATAAACGCTTGAAAAAAGGACGTTTCTGCCACTTCTCCAAAGTTAATTGATTGGAAGCTAAAGTGTAATGCATTTGTGCGGTTAATAACTCCCCTGCAAACCTTGGATTGTCGATTAACATCGTCATTTCGAAGTTCAGCCAAAAACTACGTAAATCTAAATTAACAGTGCCTATCAACGCAATTTTCTCGTCAATCACGATACTTTTACTGTGTAACAAGCCGCCATAAAACTGATGAATTTCTACATTCGCTTTTAATAGATCTTCAAAAAATGCGCGAGAAGCATACTTAACCATTACCGAATCATTTTTGGCAGGTAAAATAATCTTAACGTCCACGCCTCTCATCGCGGCCACTTGTAACGCCGTCAATAAACTTTCATCTGGCACGAAGTAAGGTGTGGTAAGCACTAAGCTATATTTAGCTTCATAAATAGCAGTTAACAGGACTTGATGAATTCCGACTTTGCCAAACTCAGGTCCAGAAGGAATAAGTTGTGAGTTTTCATCACCTGCAATACAAAATAGCGTCTTATTGGCTTGTGGCAAACACAAGTCTTCTTCAGTCTCTAAACTCCAATCCCACAAAAATAAGCCTTGCATATGTTGTACGATAGGACCTTCACAACGCACCATTAAATCAACCCACTCACCTACCCCTTTATCTACGTTAAAATAAGCCGGATCAACTAAGTTCATGCTCCCTGTGTAAGCAAAATGGTCATCAATACATACTAATTTACGATGTAACCTAAGATCTTGTCTTTGAAATAATAAGCGAAATGCACCTACAGGTAATGCTTCAACAACTTTCACGCCGGATTTTCGTAATTGAACCGGCAATTTAGACTTGAAAAAATCGTGACTACCTACTGAATCAAGCAATAACCTGCAATCAACGCCCCTACTTGCAGCTAATTTTAATTCCGTTAATAGTTGGTCAACTAACCCGCCTTGGTTACAAATATAAAACATTAAATAGCAATGTTTTTTAGCGTTTTTAATTTCTTTTGTAAGCTCTAACAAAATATCATCGGTAGTGGTTAACAAAGTATGCTGATTACCTTTAACCATAGGCATATTCGTATAAGACTCAACAAAGGACTGCATTGCATGTGCATTTTCACTGATCAGCTCTTTGCTTTGTTTACAAGCCACGGCTTGCTCTTGGATCCACGTTAAGAATGTATTTGAATGTAATTTACGCTGCTTGCTACGTTTGGCCCCTAAATTTAATTCACCAAAAATAAAATAGCCAATCATCCCAGCTAAAGGCACTGCAAACATAAGAAATAGCCAGGCCAGTGAGACGCCGATTGGTTTTCGTTTTAACACGACCCTTACTGTCATTAACGTTAATAAGCCAAAATACAATGTCGCTGAAGCCGCGATATATATTTCGCTTTCTAACCAATTCATATTAAAACTAACGTGTTCCATGAACTTCCTAATAAAAAATAAAACGAGCAGTGAAAGACTGCTAAATAAAAATGCTATTAACAAAGATGCTATTAATAAAGTAATCGGGAAAGAAAAGCTATCCATTTAAATATCAATACCAATTACATTAAATAAAAGATCTAAATTTTGCGCAGAAAAAATGACTTAGTTTAAGGCGTAAATTGAAGCCTTTAGAAGATTAACTTCGTTAACTGCCTGTCGATAATTAACTAAAAAAGGCTAATACTTTAATGGTTGTTCTCTTGACGAAGTTTACAACGAATAAATAAATTATTTTAACAAGGAAAATAGATCAGTTAATTAGTGTGATTGATATAATCAGTATTTTTGTATAAGAATTAAAGCAAGTTGGACAGACTAAAAGTGAGTATAAAAGAATATAATGGTCTTTATTTTTACTGGTATCGAGTATCTGCTAAATACCAGTAAAAAATATAAAAGGGATAATATAAGTAAGAAGTGATTATTTTCGTTTGTTACACCTAAGATAAAAAGTAGCTTCCGTCGCTGTCATCACATCTTTTTGGCTATTCCATTTATCAGCAGTTAATGTTTTATCATTGTTAACTAGGCAAGGGTCATTTTCAATTGCTTCGCCTACCACATCAATCCCCAGAGATTTTGCCAACACGAAGACTGATTTAAGCATGGCTTCTCCAGCTAAAAATCCAGGTACACCTTGGATAAAGTGTTTTGATATTTTGAATTTATCAATATTGAGTTTATCAATGGAGTATAAAACAGAACGCTCAGCACCAAACCCTTCAACAGTAAGCGCAATGCCTAATCGGCTTAGGTTAAATAAATTCTCTTGAACTCTATAGAGATCATTACGGAATAAGCTTTCTTCAATTTCAAACTCAAACCAATTAGCTTTAGCGCCGGTATCTAATAAAACTTTTTGGATAGAACCAATTAATGATAATTGCGATAACTCTAACTTAGATAAAGGCAGTGCAATCCGTCCAAAATTAATGCCTGAAGCATGCCATTTTACGGCTTGCTTAGCAGCTTGAGTAAACATTTTAATACCTAACTCAATTAACACACCAGATTGTTCTGCAAGCATTAGGAATCGTTCAGGTAATAACAGACCTTGCTCAGGATGATGCCACCTTAATATACATTCAATAGCGACAATCTGGCGTTTATTAAGGTCATATTGAGGCTGATAATAAACCTCAAATTGGTCTTCAATAAGCGCTAACTTTAATTCGTTTTCTCGGGCCAATTGATGAGTAGAATGAACCGTTAATTCGTTAGTATAAAAGTGATAAGCACTACTTTTATCTCGCTTACTGCGTAACATTGCCGTTTCAGCATTAGATAAAATCATATCGGCATCCATACCATCATCAGGACAAATGCTAATCCCGATAGAAAGTGATAAATCAACAGCAACGCCTTCGATAGTCATTGTTTCAGAAAACTGTTGTGCTATTTGTCGTGCAATTAAAGCAATAACTTGTTCGTTGTCGAACTCATCAATCACTAATACGAACTGGTCATCACCAATACGAGCAATGAAATCTTTGTCTGAAGCAGAT
Organism: Psychromonas sp. SP041; assembly: GCF_000470315.2. Taxonomy (GTDB): domain Bacteria; phylum Pseudomonadota; class Gammaproteobacteria; order Enterobacterales; family Psychromonadaceae; genus Psychromonas. Next base: position 24,965 of record NZ_CBRF02000046.1, on the reverse strand, counting down.
TGTTTAAGACGTTTTGCAACCCCTCTAAAGACTAAATCACCTTGGTTATGACCATGGCGTTCATTAATCGCTTTAATACCTTTAATCTCTATAAACAAAATCCCCATTGGTATTTGCTTATGATTAGAACGCGCAATAGCCGTTTCTAAATGATTAAATAAAGCGATTCGATTATTTAATCCCGTTAAAGAATCATGCTTAGATAAATACTGAATTTTTTCTTCATTGTATTTATTTTGAGTTAAATCAGTAAACGAATAAACACGATTATCTATTTCTGTTTCACTGTCTTTAATTTGATAAACCTCTAGCCAAAAATAACCAAGGTCACCTTTTTTGGTATAGAAATTAACATCGCCTTGCCATTTACCTTTACTCTTTAACGCAAGCTCAATATTAACAAATAAACGACGGTAATCGCCACCGTAAGCAAATGAAGCAATATTATGATTTAGGAGTTCCGATTTAGCATAACCAGCAATATCGAAACAAGCATCGTTAGCGGTAATAACAACCCCTGCATTATCAGTCACTAAGATAGCGTCTCGACTATTTTCAAATACTGCATTAGCTAATTTAAGCTGTTTTTTGATAATGCTTTTTTCAGTGATATCTCGCCCGATAGCAATCAAGCCTTGGACTTTACCGTCTTTATCTTTCAGCGGCACTTTTTGCATAAAGATATAATGCTTTTCACCATTGTTATACGTAAGGTATTCGTTATTTACGTATACTTCATTGTTTTCAATTACTTGAGAGTCTTGCGCCTGACACATCTTGGCTTGATTTAATTCAAATAATTGGTCATCTTTTTTGCCAATAATATCGGCTTCAGGGCCACCAACAAACTCTTCAAACTGTTTATTACAGCCAATAAAACGACTTTCTAAATCTTTAAAGAAAATAAGGTCTGAAGAAAGGTTTGCCGTTGCGCGTAACATAACACGCTCTTTTTCTATCGTTGCCTTCGCGGCATTCATTTCTGAGGAATCAAATAACATGCCGATTTGATGATCGCTATCATCAGTAGCTTCTTCGCGAATTAAAAACTCACGCTTAATGCCCGTAACGTCACGCATTTCAAATTCAAGTAAACGAACTTGATGATCATCGTTGACCATTCTTAATGTTGATTTTTTAACTTTATCAACAATCCCATCTGGTAATACTTTATCTAAAGGTTGCCCTATTAAATCATCTGGCAATAAACCAAATATTTGAGAGAAATAGGTATTGCAATAAATAATGAAACCTTGCAAATCTTTATAATAAAGAGGAATGCTAATACAGTCTAAAGCAGATTTAACTTCATCTGAGATACCCGCTGTCATAGCAGGAGATGGAATACTAACGCCATCAAGACGAGGCTCTTGGTCAGTTAAATAAAGACAGTGCATATCTGGAAATTTTTCTGTGATACGTTTTTTAACCGCATTTAAAACTGGGCGATCACAAATAAAGTAATGATAGTTATCTTCACTAATAATTTTTTCAAGTTCATTCACACAAACGTAATGAACAACACTAACATCATTAGCAGTAGTAGAATTAATGGGTAATAAGGCTTCAACTAATTTAATATTGTCGCCTATATATAACACCTTTTTAACTATACTTAACAATACCATTCACCTTAAATTGAAATAAATTTATTATATTAAAATCAAATACTTAATGTAACCTAAAAAGATAAAAAAAGGGAGCTTAAGCTCCCTTTTTTTATTGCTATTATCTAACCTAGCTGTTTACGAACGTTTCTAAACATTCGCATCCATGGACTATCTTCTTTCCATTCATCAGGGTGCCAAGAGTTAGCAACCGTTCTGAAGACTCGCTCCGGATGAGGCATCATGATTGTGACACGGCCATCTTTCGAAGTAAGACCTGTAATACCATTTGGCGAACCATTTGGATTAGCAGGGTAAGCTTGAGTATGGTCACCATAGTTATCAATAAAGCGTAATGCAATAGATCCACTTGCTTCAATAGCTGCAAGATGTGAGCTATCCTTCACTTCTACACGACCCTCACCATGAGAAACAGCAATTGGCATGTGTGAACCCGCCATATCATTTAAGAATAATGAGTTAGACTTTTGTACTTCAACCAAACTAAAACGTGCTTCAAAACGTTCAGAATTATTGCGTACAAAACGCGGCCATAAGTCTGAACCTGGAATTAACTCATTCAGGTTTGATAGCATTTGACAACCATTACAAACACCTAAAGCAAATGAATTTTCACGCTCAAAGAACGTTTGGAATTGGTTACGAGCTTGTTCATTAAACAAGATTGATTTAGCCCAACCTTCACCAGCACCTAATACGTCACCGTAAGAGAAACCACCACAAGCTACTAGACCTGCAAAGTCTTCTAATTGAACATCACCCGATAAAACATCACTCATGTGAACGTCAATCGCAGAGAAACCAGCACGATTAAAGGCAGCTGCCATCTCTTGTTGAGAGTTAACGCCTTGTTCGCGCAGAATAGCCATGCGAGGTTGAACACCTTTAGCAATATAAGGAGCAGCAACATCCTCATTAATATCAAACGTTAATTTAGTTGATAGACCAGGATCTTTATCATCTAATTTAAGATCAAACTCTTGTTGTGCACATTCAGAGTTATCACGTAGCGATTGCATTTTAAGTGTTGTTTCAGCCCAAATACCACGGAACTCAGCACGCTTAGCAGCTAACACTTCTTTTCCATCACGCATAAATTCGATTTGGTCAGACTGATTTAATGAACCAATCACTAATGAGCTTGATGATAAGCCGTGTCCAGCAAGGGTGTTTAATACCGCTTCTTTATCTTCACGTTTAACTTGAATAACAGCCCCTAACTCTTCCGAGTATAAAGCAGCAAAATCATCGCTACCTACTTGGTCAAGTTTAACAGTTACACCACAGTGCCCAGCAAAAGCCATTTCAGTGATTGTTGAGAATAAACCACCGTCACTTCTATCGTGATAAGCTAATAATTTCTTATCTGCAACTAGCGTTTGTACGGCATTAAAGAACCCTTTTAATAATTCAGGATTATCTAAATCAGGTGTAGTTTGACCTAACTGCTTATAAACTTGCGCAAGTGATGAACCGCCTAAACGATTCTTACCATTACCAAGGTCAATTAAGATTAAATCAGTTTCGCCTTGGTCAGTGCGTAATTGTGGTGTTACCGTATTACGAATATCACGAACCGCACCAAACGCAGTAATAATCAAAGACAATGGAGAGATAACTTCTTTCTCGCTACCGTCTTCTTCCTGCCAACGCGTCTTCATTGACATTGAATCTTTACCCACTGGGATAGTTAGCTCTAATTCAGGACATAACTCTTCACCAACAGCTTTAACTGCTTCATACAAACCAGCATCTTCACCCGGATGACCTGTTGCAGACATCCAGTTAGCAGATAGTTTAATACGTTTGAAATCACCAATATCAGAACAAGCGATATTAGTAATTGATTCAGCCACAGCCAAACGAGCAGAAGCACCAAAGTTAAGTAATGCAACAGGCGTACGTTCACCTAGTGCCATTGACTCACCGAAGTACGTATCATAACTTGCTGCAGTTACTGCACAATCGGCAACAGGCACTTGCCAAGGGCCGACCATTTGGTCACGAGCGACTAAACCAGTAACAGTACGGTCACCAATAGTAATAAGGAATGTTTTTTCAGCGATAGAAGGAAGACGTAATAAACGTTCAGCGGCTTCTTTAACAGTTGCACCAGATAAGTCTAATGCTTTACCTGTTGCTGTTTGTGTTTTTACATCGCGATGCATTTTAGGGGCTTTGCCTAATAACACTTCTAATGGCATATCGATTGGTTTGTTATCAAACTCAGTATCATTAAGTGTTAAATGCATTTCTTCCGTTGCTTCACCGATCACTGCATACAATGCACGTTCACGCTTACAAATAGCTTCGAAAGTCGCTAGGTTTTCAGGTTTAACCGCCATGACGTAACGTTCTTGAGATTCGTTACACCAAATCTCGTGCGGTGCCATGCTTTTTTCATCATTTGGAATAGCACGTAAATCGAAGATACCACCACGTCCGCCATCATTCACAAGTTCAGGCATTGCGTTTGATAAGCCACCCGCACCCACATCGTGAATAAATTGGATTGGGTTATCTTCACCCATCTGCCAACAACGGTCGATCACTTCCTGACAACGACGTTCCATTTCCGGGTTTTCACGCTGTACTGAAGCAAAATCTAAATCTTCTGATGAAGCACCTGAGTCCATTGATGATGCAGCACCACCCCCTAGACCGATGTTCATTGCAGGCCCACCTAGCACGATTAACTTAGCACCGACTGGGATCTCTTTTTTCTGAACATGTTCACGGCGAATATTACCTAAACCACCAGCCAACATAATTGGTTTATGATAACCACGGATTTCAGACCCGTTATGACTTTCTACTTGCTCTTCATAAGTACGGAAGTAACCAAGAATATTTGGACGACCAAATTCATTATTGAATGCAGCACCACCTAAAGGCGCCTCAAGCATAATATCTAACGCAGAAACGATACGGCTTGGTTTACCAAAATCTGTTTCCCACGGCTGTTCAAAACTTGGAATTCGTAAGTTAGACACAGAGAAACCCACTAAACCCGCTTTTGGTTTAGAACCAATACCTGTTGCGCCTTCATCACGAATCTCACCACCAGAACCTGTTGCTGCGCCTGGGAAAGGTGAAATAGCGGTTGGATGGTTATGTGTTTCTACTTTCATCAAGATATCAATATCTTCATGGTGGTAACCAAATTCACGATCATCAACACTTGGGAAGAAACGCCCTGCTTTATAACCTTCCATAACAGCCGCATTATCGCTGTAGGCAGATAAAACATGTTCAGGATGTAATTCATGTGTGTTACGAATCATTTTGAACAATGATTTAGGCTGTTTTTGGCCATCGATTGTCCAATCAGCATTGAATATTTTATGACGACAATGCTCTGAGTTTGCCTGTGCAAACATCATTAACTCAATATCGTTAGGGTTACGACCTAACTTGATAAAGTTTTCAACTAAGTAATCTATTTCATCAGTCGCTAATGCTAAACCTAAACTCACATTGGCAACTTCTAATGCACTGCGCCCTTGTCCTAAGACATCGACGCTGGTCATTTCACCAGGCTTACCTTGCACAAATAATGTTGCAGCATCATCTAACGATGTTAATACCACTTCCATCATTCGGTCATGCAATAAACCAGTTAATGTTTTAATTTGGTCTGCGTTTAATTCTGTTGAAGTTTCAACATAATAAGCAATGCCGCGTTCTAAGCGTTTTACTTTGGTTAAACCACAGTTTTTAGCAATGTCCGTTGCTTTTGATGACCAAGGCGAAATAGTGCCAGGGCGTGGCGTGACAAAGAGGAGTATACCTACTGGGTCATGCTCTGCTATCTTCGGTCCATAAGTTAATAGCTTTTGTAATACAGCTAACTCTTGGTCATTTAAAGAATCAGATAAATCTGCAGCATGCATAAATTCTGCATATATACTTGTCACAGGTAAATCTAACGCTTCACAGTTTTTCAACAACTGATTAACTCGAAATGTCGATAAGGCAGGTGCCCCTCGCAAAATTTCCATAGGTTATTACTCTCGTTGGATAAATAAATGAACTTGGGTTTAGCTCAATATTATAAAAGAAAAGCATTTTTTATTAAATAGAAACACTCTATAGTCTATGATAAATAACCCCCTTAATTGGTAAATAAATGGATATTTAAATCGTTTATTAGATAATCTACCAACTCTACTCATTGGATTGGCACAATTTGCTTATGAATAAACCTGTTTTTCTTTCCTGTATCGCGGTCAAATTAAAATTATTTCTTACTAGTGCATTAGTTTATTTACTAAGTGCATGTAATCCATTTATACATACAACTCACTTAGAAGAAATGCAAACACGCCAAACATTAATTATGGGGACGATGAATAGTTCATTAACTTATAGTTATGATGGAGATAATTACAGCGGCCTAGATTATGAATTAGGCAAGAAGTTTGCTACTTACTTGAAATTAGAATTAGTAATTAAAGAATTTGATAACCTAGATGAATTATTTACAGCATTAGAAAACAATGACATTGACTTCGCAGGCGCGGGGTTAACATTAACGCCTAAACGCGCTGAAAAGTACCGTAGTTCTCCCCCTTATTATTACCTCTCTCAAAAACTGGTTTACCATAAAGGGACTTATAGACCTCGTGACATGTCAGATATTGATGCACCTATCAATGTTTTAAAAAGCAGTAGCCACGAAGAAAATATTAATGAATCAATAGATGAGTACCCAGACCTTGTTATCAATGTATTAGACAATGAAGATCAAGAATCTTTATTGCAAAAAATAGCTGAAAAAGAGATTGAATATGCCATTGTTGATAGTACAACGTTGGCTCAAAAACAACGCTATTACCCGTCACTAGCAGAAGCATTCACTATCTATGAAAAGCAACCTGTGGCTTGGTTGATACGTAAAGAACAAGATGATTCACTCTATTCTGCAATGATTGAATTCATGGGTAACCAATACAAATCAGGCACCATAGCAAAAATTGAAGAAAAGTATTTTGGACACATTGGCGACTTTGATTATGTCGATACACGTACTTTCTTAAAAAGAATCGACAATAGGTTACCTAAATACGAAAACCTATTTAAAAAATATGCCACGCCAGAAGTACCGTGGTTATTACTTGCATCTGTCAGTTACCAAGAATCTCATTGGGACCCTAAAGCTCGCTCCCCTACTGGTGTTCGAGGAATGATGATGTTAACGCGTGATACCGCGAAATTTGTTAACGTTAAAAATCGCTTAGATCCAGAGCAGAGTATTCAAGGAGGGGCAAAATACCTTTCACAACTCATTAAAAGATTGCCAGAAAGTATCCCAGAAGATGAAAGGATCTGGTTTGCTCTAGCCTCTTATAATATTGGTTTAGGCCACTTGCTTGATGTTCGACGAATTACAACCATGAAAAAGCAAAATCCAGATTCGTGGGCTGATGTAAAAGAAAACTTACCTTTATTGCACCAGCGTAAATGGTATACAAAAACACGTTATGGTTATGCTCGTGGGCGTGAAGCGAAGCATTATGTTGATAATATTAGAGAGTATCTAAAAACCCTAACGTGGCATGATCAAGAGCAACAAAAAGCGCTTAAAATCGAAGCAGAAAAACAAGCAGAGATCGATAGACTTGCCGCTATTGAAGAAGCTAAACAGGCTCAATTAGAAGCAGAAAAACAAGCAGAGATTGATAGGCTGGCTGCTATAGAAGAGGAAAAGCAGGCTAAAATAGAAGCTGATAAACAAGCTGAAATAGATAGGCTGGCTGCTATTGAGCTTGAAGCACAAGCTAGAATAGAAGCCGAGAAGAAAGCAGAGGCAGAAAGATTAGCGGCGGCTGAAAAAGCTAAGCAGGCTAAAATAAAAGCAGATAAACAAGCTGAGATTGATAGGCTTGAAGCTATTGAGCTTGAAAAAGAAGCTAGAATAGAAGCCGAGAAGAAAGCAGAAGTGGAAAGATTAGCAGTAGCTGAAAAAGCCAAACAAGCTAAAATAGAAGCTGATAAGCAAGCTGAAATTGATAAGCTAAAAGCGATAGAATGAGAACAAAAATCCGTTGCTGAAAAATCAATCAGCACCGGTAAATAAAAAACAATCGGAGTAAAAACAAATCGTAAGATAAATAAAGTTCGTGACTCATAAAGTATCTCTATTTGTACGCATTACAGCCTATAACTGTGCAAATAGAGATAACTGAATAAAGACCGAAACGAATAAAGTAAAAAACACTAAATAAACACTAAATAAACAGTAAGCAAACAGTCAATAACACGGCCAACAAAATGAAAGTAAGATAGTAATAAGCTAGTAATAAGCTAGTAAGTAAGGTAACAGTAAAAATTAACCTCAAACACTCTCCATTGAATGAATGCAATTAAAGCAGCCAATTAATCTAATCAATCCAATTCCCCCTATCAAACCCACCAAACTTACTAAATAGAAAACATAAAACCTATCAACTTGATAAATACAATCGACTTTACCTATTTTAACTTTTGAAATATTATTACCTCATAAACCAAACAATATGATCAAGGTAAGAATATGAGCCAACAAACAGTTAAACAAATCATGCGTAAACAACCAATAACAATTCAATGTAAAACGCCATTAACAGAAATAATTCATATCATAGTCACAAGCCAACAAGCTCAATTACCTGTTGTTAATAATAATAAAAAACTTATTGGTATGGTGTCACTTATCGACTGTCAAAAAGCGTTGTTAATTAGCGCTTACCATTGTGATAAACCAGTAACAGTAAATGACGTTATGACAGAAGAATTTATGTTTTTAAATGAAGACGAAGATTTATCTGAAGTGGCAATCAATACTCAAAAGCAAACAGAGAACTTTTTCCCCGTTGTTAAAGACGATAAATTAATAGCTATTTTAAGACGTACCGACCTGTTGGTACATTTACAGAAAAATTTATCGCTTTGTTCAAAAGCTCAGTAAATTAATGATGAACTATTGTTAAACCAATAGCAGGTAAGGGAGTGAATCTTTACCTGTGATTCGTTCCATTTTAAATTATTCATTAAAGAATGATGACTTAAAACTAATAGATTAAACTTTCTAATCGCTGACTTAGCCCCTGTAAATAACTGCTTAGCTCTTTACTTACTTTTGATTAAAACCTTAACTTCCCGCTTAACCTATCCCTTATTTTTTTACTTTAACTGCTTACTTTTCTTTCTTAATACCTGTTTTATCAGCTTATTTTATTTAACCATTCTCCTTTGAAATAACCGACATATTTATAAAATAAAAAGAAAAGTAGACATGGAACTTAAAAAATAAAAATATCTTTATACAAAGTAACTGTACAAAAGAAACAAACAAAGGCAGAGTGCACACCCTTTTATGTAATGAGTAATTAATTATGAATGTTATGTTGGCTATGTTGGCCGCTTTTTTATGGGGTACAACCTACGCTGTCACACAATATTCTCTGCCGGGTTGGCCCCCATTATTATTGGGTGCGATACGCGCTTTACCTGCTGGTTTATTATTACTTGCATTTAAACCGAGTATGCCTGAAGCAAAGTATTGGCCTATTTTAGTTCGTTTAGGGTCGATTAATATTGCACTCTTTTTTGGCTTATTATTTATTATGGCGCAAACCCTACCTTCTGCTATATCAGGTGTAGGAATGGTTTCGCTGCCCGTTTTTGCCATGTTTTATTACTGGCTATTACATAAAAAGAAACCAAGCAAAATACAGTTCATATCAGGTATGACGTTAATTACATTAGCCTGGCTTTTATTTGATCCTTTGAATTTAACACTTAATCCCGTCGGTCTAATTGCCATGATTGCTGCACTAGCCAGTATTGTGATTGGCAGTAATATTATTCAAGGCTTAAAAGGAAAAATGCATTGGTGGTCAGTACTTTGCTGGCAGTTAATTATCGGTGGTAGCATATTAACTATTATTGCCTTTGCTCACGCACTATCTGCACCGGCTCAATATTTGTCAGTATTACAGAACTTTACCTCACTCAATGCAATGGGGTTAATTTGGTTAGTACTGCTTAATACAATGCTAGCTTATGGTTTATATGTTTGGTTAATGACCCGAATGACCGTTGTAGAATTTACTTTTGCGGGTATCAGTAATCCTGTAGCAGGAATTTTAATGGGGCTATTATTAGTGGGTGATCAATTTACACTTAACCAATACCTACTCATGGCATTAATCATTGCAACATCATTAATTGGTTCATTACTCAGTACTTACTTCGAACGTAAAAAGCTTAAAGAGAGCGACCAATAATAAGTAGTGCTCTACATTAACAACCGATGATAAAGAATCGTAACGATTGTAAGGGTTTTTAGCAGCGAGAATAACGCTTACAACAGTTACGGTTAAAGATAAAATCAACTGTCACTCCTCTTACCCTATTATCTATAACACTGTTAGACATTGAACGATATTATTCGGCATCATAAATAAATGGTTTCTCGTCATAATAATTAATAAACGATGCTTAAAATACAAGGCTTAATAAATCACCCGCAAAGGTCTTAACACTTTTATCTAGAAAATAAATAACGCAAAAAAATAGAACATGCAGATCCAATAAAAAGAAGAAAACTGACTATTAATAACCTACACTTCACACTTATTAAGCCTTATCGTTATCCCATTTAACTATTGATATATAAATAGAAATAGTTAAATATCAAAAGAAAACACTACAAATATAAATTAAACCCCATTTAAGCACTTAATATTTGCGATAAAAATCAAATAAACATATAAATATTAGTGTCGGTATAAATATTCTTTCATTAATAGATCATCTCTATTGCGACTAAGCGAATATATTACACCACGGTATAAACAGAATGTTCAAAGATAATATAAGAATTCTCTAGCCATTTTAAAAGACGTATCCAATATGATAAAAAATAAAGTCTTACATTCAAACATTAAAGCTAAACGACTTATTCAGATACTCTGGGCAGTCGAGTTCGTTTTATTTTTATCATCCATTCAAAAAATATACGCAGGGGAATACTTTCATACTTTTCTAATTACACTGACTAATATTAGCTTAGTCCTCGTTTATGTTTTAGCTAAACAACAAAAAGTACAATTTGCCGCTACGTTCGCGCTATCTATCATGACTATTTTTGCGACTTTTTTTATGTGGTCTCATGGTGGTATTTATGACCCAATATTATTAGCCTATCCATGCATTTTAATAGTGGCCTCAATGGTTGGAAATAAGAGCTTATTCATAACGTTAATCGTTTTTATGGGGTTATCTGTTTTATTAAATACACTGAGTAACTATCAAGGCTGGTATATCAATGAAATAGATACAAATTATATAGACAGTTCAATAACGACTTTGTTAATAATTTCCTTAGTGAGTTATATTTCTTGGATGGTTTATTCTGACTTTCATGTGTTGTGGAATCAACTATTCGATGAGCACATACAAGCTCTTGCATCAAAAAGGAAGATTGAGAAGCTAATACATCATGACATTTTAACAGGCCTCCCTAACAGGATGATGGCTCATAGTATTTTTAAAAAATCGATATCAAAAGAACACATTAAGCAAACAAAAGTATGTTTAATGTTTATCGATATAGATAACTTCAAACAAGTAAATGATGGCTTAGGGCATAAAGCAGGCGATGAGTTACTGAAAGAGTTATCCAACAGGCTTAGTAATGAGATGCAAGGTGAGGATTTTTTATGTCGCTTTGCAGGAGATGAATTTGTCATTATTCTTCAATCAGCAAAAGATGAGGAAATTATTTCTCAAATAGCCCTTAATATTATTAAGGCAATAAGAGCACCGTTTCGATATCAAAACAATGAACTATTCTGCACTTGTTCTATTGGTATATCCGTCTTTCCAAATGATGGCGACGATTTCGATGCGTTAATTCAAAATGCAGATACTGCCATGTACCATTCAAAATCAATCGGAGGCAATAGCTTTCATTTTTTTAATACTTACATGGATCGTCAAGGGCATAACTATATTGCGGTTGTAACTGACTTAAGAAATGCGTTAAAAGAAGGAGAGTTCGAACTCTACTTTCAACCTCAAATAGACTTATTAACACAAAAAATAATAGGGGCTGAAGCCTTAATTCGCTGGAATCACCCTAAAAAAGGCTTAATTTTTCCTGACTCATTCATTCCTCAAGCAGAAAAATCAGGATTGATTGTAGAAATTGGCGAGTGGGTTTTACAATCCGCATGTACGTCTTGTAAATCATTTATTGAACTTGGCTTTAGTGAATTTTCCATTGCGGTAAATGTTTCTTCTCAGCAATTAAAACGTAATAACTTTGCTCAAACGGTCCATTCAGCACTTAAAAATAGCAATTTACCGGCAAAGCACTTAGAACTTGAAATGACAGAGTCATTACTCATTGATAACTCAGTCGAACTAAAACAAACCGTTACATACTTAAGTGATCTTGGTGTTAGTTTCTCTATTGACGATTTTGGGACGGGATATTCAAACTTAAGCTATCTACAAGAATTTGAAATCGAAGTGCTTAAAATTGATAGAACCTTTGTCAAAGATATTGAACATAACCCTAAAAATAAAGCGTTGGTGACAGCAATCATTCAGATGGCAAAAGGTCTCTCTTTACGGACGGTTGCCGAAGGGGTTGAAAGCGAGGAAGTGGCGAACCTATTAAAAGCATTACAATGCGATAGTGGCCAAGGGTACCATTGGTCTAAGGTTATTCCAGAAAAAGAGTTTATAAATTTGTCGACAAGCAATATTGCTAGCTTTACTAGAAACAATCCTAAAAGCTTATTAAACTAAACATCGGTACGTATAGATAAATAGAGCTAAGAATAGATAAATAGAACTAAGAATAGCTAGACAGCACTTCAGAGTTGAACCTGCCGCATTAAAAATAGCTAAATAAAATGAAAAGAATGACTTTAAGTTAGTCTTTCTTTTCAATAGTCACTTGAATATTCTTACTATTACCTGCAAACCATTTTTGCACGTACAAACTACCCACGATTGGAGCGGTACCCTCTTCAGGTACTTCCTTATAACGAACACTATTTTTAGTTTCTTTTTCAATTTCAAAATTAATGACTTTGCTAGACATTTTCTTTTTCTCCTTGGCTTACCTTTTTAAGGGCTTTTTTTTCTTTACGGCGACGTTTAAAAAAATCACTTATTTTATTAGCACATTGCTCATCGTAAATACCAGATGTCACGTCGACTTGATGGTTCAAATTATCATGGCAGACTAAATTAAATACACTGCCTGCAGCGCCTGTTTTATAGTCGCCAGCACCATATACTAAACGTTTAATGCGAGCATGAACGATTGCTCCTGCGCACATTGGGCAAGGCTCTAAAGTCACATATAAAGTACAATCAATAAGACGGTAGTTTTGCAGTGCTTTACCTGCATTACCTATTGCAATAATTTCCGCATGAGCACAAGCATTGTGCTCTAATATAGAGAGATTCCAGCCTTCACCAACCACTTGATTATCTTTGACTAAAACAGCGCCCACAGGGATTTCACCAACGGCCTCAGCTTTATCAGCAAGTGCTAAAGCATATTGCATCCAATCTTGATCTGTATAATGGTCGGTTGATGCTGCCACACTGCTTTTATCATTCATTACCTTGACTCATATACTTTATTCATTTGGTTCAGTATTACCCGTATGCAAAGAGAACATCACTTCAAAACACCTAGTTTACAAAATAAATGAGTAATATAACGTGGTTAATTCAACGCCATAAACTAAATAAATCCAACCGGCGATCGCTAAATAAGGACCAAACGGTAAAGGTCTGCTTTGTTTATCTTTTGATGCAACAATCACTGCAATACCAATGATTGCACCAGCGAATGAAGATAAGATGATAATGAGTGGTAAAGCTTGCCATCCAAACCAAGCACCAAGTGCTGCCAGTAATTTAAAATCACCGTATCCCATGCCCTCTTTGCCTGTTAATAACTTAAAGGCCCAGTAAATAGACCACAATGTTAAATAACCAAAAACAGCACCTAAAACAGCATCTTGCAAACCAATAAAGGTCCCTGACATGTTAATTAATAAACCTAACCACATTAACGGTAACGTCAACTGATCCGGCAATAGCATGGTATCAAAATCAATAAAGGTTAGGCTGATCAGTACCCAAGTAAAAATTAATGCAAAAAAGACAGGCCATCCAAAAGGAATAATGTAAGCAACCGCTAATGACATCAATCCAGTCAGCAGTTCTATACTTGGATAACGAGCAGGGATTTTACAGTCACAATGTTTACAGCGACCTTTTTGCAGTAACCAACTCACTAATGGAATATTTTCCAATGAACCAATTAAATGGCTGCATTTAGGACAGCGAGATCGAGGTAAAACTAAGTTAAAAGTAGATTCATCGACCTTAATATTCGCATCGGGGAAACATTCAGCACATTCAGCTTCCCAACTTCTTTGCATCATTACCGGTAAACGATAAATCACGACATTTAAAAATGAACCAACCAATAAGCCTAATACTAAAACCAGACCAAAATAAAAAGATGGGACTTGCTCCATCAACATGATCACTTCATTCATAATTGCCTTTACTTCTTAATGAGTTACTTGGGGTATTTATTTTTATTAATAATATTGATTAGCTTACTGCAGGTGCACAAATTTCGTCATCTACAAAAAAGTAAGCAATCTCACGAGCCGCAGATTCAGGACTATCTGAACCATGAACCGCGTTATAACGAGTTGATTCTGCAAAGTCAGCACGGATAGTACCAGGTGCAGCTTGAGTTGGGTCCGTTTTACCGATTAATTCACGGTATGCAGGAATAATATCCTCACCTTGTAAAACTAACAGCATAGTAGGTCCAGATGTCATGAATTCAACAAGTGGTTCATAAAATTCTCTACCTTCATGCTCTGCATAAAAACCTTCAGCTTGCTCTCTTGTTAACTGCATCATTTTTGCAGCAACGATAGTGAACTTTGCACTTTCAAAACGTTGTAAAATAGTGCCTGTAAGTTGTTTACTAACAGCATCGGGTTTAATCATGGAAAGTGTTCTTTCTAATGGCATAATAGCTCCTTGAATTACGTTAATCGTAAGTGCAATATACCCTGTATAGACAGTAGCTATCAATAACAACATAACGTCAGGAGAATTAATATCACATTTCATTAATATAGACGGGTATTTATCGAACAGATAGGCACTTTGCCAAATAAAAACACTTAAGGAAATTCATCATCAAACGCTACCTTTCCTCATCACGATTAAAAAAGAGCATTTTATTTAGTCTGTTAATACTTTTAGCAATACTGTTTTTATCTCACTTTTTACCACAAAGTCCATTGAAAATGACATTGGTAGATCAGCAGCAAAAACATCACTTCTCTACTTGTCCTGCATTAGCCGATATTCAGGTAAATCAAAAAAATAATTACCTACCGGATACATTTTCATTATTAAACTGGAATATTTATAAACAACAGAACCCACAATGGTCTGCAAAATTAAATGAATGGGCTTCTCAAGCAGATTTAATGACATTACAAGAAGCTAAATATGATCAAGCATTAATCGATTTCAGTCAGCAACAACAACTTACATATTTTCAAAATATCGCTTTTAACTATAAAGATGAAAGCTATGGTGTAAATACATTTAGTCGAGTACAAGCTTCACAAGCTTGCGGTACTCGATACCCAGAACCTTGGACGATGGTACCTAAGACAGGCATTGCAACAATTTACCCAATGGCTGATGCAATACTTGGAAACTCATCGCCCATTAATTCAAAAGAGTCATTATTATTAATCAATTTACACGGGGTGAACTTCACCTTTACTGCCGAACCATTAAAAGCACAAGTGACCCCTTACTTACAGCTGATTAAGCAACATAAAGGGCCTATTCTTATCAGTGGTGATTTTAATACTTGGAGTGAAGACCGTACAACGGAGATCATCGATACATTAGTAAACGCAGGCTTTAATGAAACACAGTTTACTAAAGATAAGCGCCTGATCGTATTCGGACTGCCTTTAGATCATGTTTTTTATCGAGGATTAACGCTGATTAAAGCACAAAGTATCTCCACCATTGCCTCAGACCATAGCCCGCAATTAGTCACCTTTGCTTTACCAAAAGAAAAATAAAGATGATTTAAAAGAAGCATATTTAATTAGAGAGAAACTCCAAATCGTATGCTCGAACCTAAAACATGAATACCACTTTTAATCGGCAAGCTCTTGATAATTTAGATAATTGAATTTATTTAGAAGGTTAAAAAAGTATTGATATGAAATTTGGAGTGGTACACGAGACTAAAAAAACATGACTCCAGCTCTTAATTGGAAAGGTTTTGATAATTTAGATAATTGAATTTGTTTAGAAACTTGAAAAAGTATCGATAGGAAATTTGAAAAAGTATCGATAGGAAATTTGGAGCGGTACACGAGACTAAAAAAACGCATGACCTCAGCTCTTAATTTGCAAGGTCTTTATAGTTTAGATAATTGAATTTATTTAGAAGTGTTGATATGAAATTTGGAGCGGTACACGAGACTAAAAAAACGCATGACCCCAGCTCTTAATTGGCAAGGTCTTTATAGTTTAGATAATTGAATTTATTTAGAAGTATTGATATGAAATTTGGAGCGGTACACGAGACTAAAAAAACGCATGACCCCAGCTCTTAATTGGCAAGGTCTTTATAGTTTAGATAATTTAATTTATTTAGAAGTGTTGATATGAAATTTGGAGCGGTACACGAGACTCGAACTCGTGACCCCGACCTTGGCAAGGTCGTGCTCTACCAACTGAGCTAGTACCGCTTCATAATTTAGTTTTATATATGTAGTTTGGAGCGGTACACGAGACTAAAATTCATGACCCCGGCTCTTAGTAAGTCAAGGTTGCGCCCAAAGAGCACATACATCTTCAAAATTTGGAGCGGTACACGAGACTCGAACTCGTGACCCCGACCTTGGCAAGGTCGTGCTCTACCAACTGAGCTAGTACCGCTTCATATAAAACTATTTGGAAAAATAAATCATAAGATATTTAAAAAACAACTTATAAAATTGGAGCGGTACACGAGACTCGAACTCGTGACCCCGACCTTGGCAAGGTCGTGCTCTACCAACTGAGCTAGTACCGCATCACATTTTCCTGTAACAAACTTTCTTATAAAGAAAAAAGGTACTTGGTAATACCTGCTAGTTACGAGGTGCGAATTATAGAGATGGCGTTAATGATTGCAAGCTTTTTTTAGCTATTTTAGTCTCAACAAAGCTTGTATGTAGAGTTTTTAAACAAATCCTAAAAAGCTTGCTCAAAAACCAACCTAATAGCTGAAAAAATGCTTTTGGTAATGCTGCAATTCAGAAATCGACTCTTTAATATCTTGTAACGCTAAATGCGTTCCTGTTTTTTTATGAGCTTCAACCATTTCCGGCGCCCAACGACGACCTAATTCTTTTACTGTGCTGACATCAATATTGCGATAATGGAAAAAAGCTTCTAACGTTGGCATATGTTTAACCATAAAACGACGATCTTGCCCAATGCTGTTACCACATAACGGCGCTGCACCAGCAGGAACCCACTCTTGTAAAAAGGCTAATGTCTCTTGCTCTGCTTGTGCGCAACTAATTTGACTTGCTTTCACTCGAGCCGTTAAACCTGAATTACCGTGATGTTCTGTACACCACTCATCCATTGCATCTAATGCTGCATCGCTTTGATGGATAACAAACTGTGGACCTTCAGCTAAAATATTTAAATCGCTGTCTGTCACAATCGTTGCAATTTCAATAATTTTATCGCTATCAGGATTTAATCCCGTCATTTCTAAATCAATCCATACCAAATTATTTTTGTTCATATTGATAACCGCCCTTTTCTATTGATGAATAGCTTAATTATGTGGAAAATATAGTATGATACGCCATTCAAATCGCCAGTGTAGCAAAGGAAGCCTGTGACTAAGAAGAAAAAACTCAGCAAAAACCAAATTCGTCGTGTTCAAAGCAATCACAATAAACGCTTAACACCTAAAAACGATAAACAATGGGATGAGTCTGAACTGGGTCCACAACTGGAAGGTTTAGTCGTCAGTCGATTTGGCCAGCACGCTGATATTGAAGATCAAGAAGGTAAAGTAGAACGCTGTACTCTACGTCGTTCGATCCGCTCCCTCGTGACTGGTGATCGAGTGGTATGGCGAGCAGGTAAAGAATCACATCAAGGTATTAGTGGTGTTATCGAAGCGGTACATCCGCGTAAAACGGTATTAACACGTCCAGACTATTATGATGGTATTAAGCCAATTGCCGCTAATATCGACCACATCATTATTGTAAGCTCTATCGCCCCTGAATTTTCTCGTAATATTATTGACCGCTACTTAGTCGCCTGCGAAGATATCGGCATCACACCGATTATCGTTTTAAATAAAGTGGATTTATTAGATGATGAGTCAGCAAAAATAATTGATAAAGAATTACAAAGCTATCGTGATATTGGCTATCACGTTCTCTATAGCTCAATGCACGGTACAGGTTTAGACGACTTAAAGTCAGTCATGAAAGACAAAATCAATATCTTTGTTGGACAATCAGGTGTGGGTAAAACCTCATTATTGAACATGTTATTACCTGAAGTAGAAGCTGTAACGGGTGAAATATCTGAAGGCTCAGGTCTCGGTAAACATACAACAACAACAGCTCGCTTATATCATTTCAGCGATGGTGGTGATTTAATCGATAGCCCTGGAATTCGAGAGTTTTCACTTTGGCATTTAGAAGCAGAACGTATTGCCAGTGGTTTTATAGAGTTCAGAGAATACTTAGGTGATTGCCGTTTCCGTGATTGTAAACACCAAGCAGACCCAGGATGTGCATTAGTTGAAGCTGTTGAAGAGGGACATATAGATAACGCTCGTTTTAAAAGTTTCTTACGTATTTTAGAAACCATGGATGATGCTAAAAATGCCCGTCATCGAGATCCTAACGTTTATTAAACACAGCAGTTCATGATATTAATAAGCAACACAGACTAACAATAGTGATAAGTGGCTTGTATATAAATGCTAGACGCTAGCAACATAATATTAATTACAGTGATAAAAGAATAATAACAACACTCACAACATTAAAAATAGAGAGTTTTAAGATGAGCGATAAACTAAAAATTATTGGCCAATATATTTTACCTAAGCATGCGGTGACTTTCATCGCTGGTAAATTAGCTAATGCTAAAATGGGTAAATTTACGACTTTTTTAATTACCAAATTTATTAAAAAATTCAAAATAGATATGAGTGAAGCAAAGCATTCAGAACCTTCAGATTTTTCGACCTTTAACGACTTCTTTACTCGTGAATTAAAAGAAGATGTACGCTCTATTGTTGAGGGTGAGCAGAACCTAGCGACGCCAGTTGATGGTTGTGTCAGTCAACAAGGTGATATTAAATCAGGTCGTATCTTTCAAGCTAAAGGACATGATTTTAGCTTGCGAGAATTATTAGGTGGACGTGATGATGTTGCAGCGCCTTTTGATGACGGCATTTTTTCAACGGTTTATCTAGCACCTAAAGATTACCACCGTATTCACATGCCAATGACAGGTAAATTGGAACAAATGATCTTTATTCCGGGTGACTTGTTTTCAGTTAACCCACTAACAGCGCAAAATGTTCCTAATTTATTTGCACGTAATGAACGAGCGGTTGCTATTTTCTCAACGGCGATTGGTCCTATGGCAATGGTTCTTGTGGGCGCAACCATTGTTGGTAGTATTGAAACAGTTTGGGAAGGCACATTAAAAGCACAAAAAAATAAAGAGCTTCAATACTGGGATTACCAAGATCAAGACATCATCTTAGAAAAAGGGGCTGAAATGGGTCGTTTTAAACTAGGCAGTACAATTGTCGCTTTATTCCCTAAAGACAGTATTGAGTTTAGTGAAGATCTAGCTCCTTCAAGCGTTACGCGTTTAGGTGAGTTATTTGCAACGGTAAAGCAAACAGTAAAAAAAGACGCAGAATAAAAGTTTAAATAAAAATAGCTAAATAAAATAGTGATATAAAAACTTAAATAAAAAAATAAAAGCAAGGGTTGTAATGTCAAACATATCGAGTGAACAGTATTTAAAAAAGATCTTATTAGCACCAGTTTATGAAGCGGCTATCGAAACTAAATTACAACCTTTAAATAAGTTATCTTCACGTTTAGATAATCACATATTATTGAAACGCGAAGACTTACAGCCAGTACATTCATTCAAATTACGCGGCGCTTACAATAAGCTATCAAGCCTGAGTGAACAGCAGAAAAAAAATGGTGTTATTGCCGCATCAGCAGGCAACCATGCGCAAGGTTTAGCCTTGTCAGCACAAAAAATGGGTGTAAAGGCAACCATCGTTATGCCTAAAACGACGCCAGATATTAAAGTTAGTTCTGTACGTAGCTTTGGTGCAACGGTTGTCTTAACAGGTGACTCTTTTGACGCTGCAAACGCTTATTCATTAGCCTTAGCAAAAGAGCACGGTTATACCTTGATCCACCCTTTTGATGATCCAGATATTATTGCAGGGCAAGGAACAGTAGGGAAAGAGCTTTTACAACAAGATGCTCACCTAGACAAAATATTTGTACCTGTTGGCGGTGGTGGCTTAGCAGCAGGTATCGCTGTTTATATCAAACAACTATTGCCACACATTCAAGTGATTGCAGTAGAGCCTGAAGATGCGGCTTGTTTAAAAGCAGCATTAGCCGCAGGTAAACCAGTTACATTACCAAAAGTAGGTTTATTTGCAGATGGTGTGGCGGTAAAAACAATTGGCCAAGAAACATTCCGTTTGTGCCAGCAATATATTGACGATGTTGTTACTGTGAGTAGTGATGAAATCTGTGCTGCAGTAAAGGATATTTTTGATGATACACGTGCGATTGCAGAGCCCGCAGGTGCTCTATCCTTGGCTGGTTTAAAGAAATACGCTCAACAACATCAAATAAAAGATCAACGTTTAGCCGCTATTTTAAGTGGTGCCAATGTTAACTTTCATGGTTTACGTTATGTCTCAGAAAGATGTGAATTAGGCGAGCATAACGAAAGTATTTTAGCCGTCACTATCCCTGAGCAACAAGGAGCATTTTTAGCCTTTTGTAATAAGCTTGATGGGCGTGCAATCACAGAGTTTAATTATCGTTATAGTGATAGCAAACAAGCTAATATTTTTGTTGGTGTGAGAACACCACAAGGCATTGATGAATTAACTAGTTTAACGGATAAGTTATCTATTGCAGGCTATTCTGTTACCGATCTAAGCCAAGATGAAACCGCTAAACTACATGTGCGTTATATGGTTGGCGGTGTGCCTTCTCAGCAGTTGACCGAACGTTTGTATAGCTTCGAATTTCCAGAGCACCCTAACGCATTACTTAAGTTTTTAAATCTATTAGGTATGCATGCCAATATTACTTTGTTCCATTACCGAAACCACGGTGCGGCATACGGACAAGTTTTAGCGGGATTTGAAGTCGATGAATCACAAGTAGCAGAATTTAGTCAACACTTAGATGCTCTAGGTTACAACTATAAAGATGAAACACTGAACCCTGCATATCGATACTTTTTATCACATACAAATAATCAGTAAGCATATTATATGATGCCCTTAATATCTTCATTGAAATTAGCAAAGGTTGTACATAAGTTAATGCGGAACGTAAGTTGGCCAGCAATGCTTACCTTGATGTTGTTACAAGCTACGATTAC
Source organism: Psychromonas sp. SP041 (assembly GCF_000470315.2). Lineage (GTDB taxonomy): Bacteria > Pseudomonadota > Gammaproteobacteria > Enterobacterales > Psychromonadaceae > Psychromonas. The sequence goes on along the minus strand of NZ_CBRF02000046.1, from coordinate 3,555 downwards.
TTATTTATTACTTCTCTTGGCGGGTGAAATTGAATTAATAGCTCACCCGATTCAATTTATTTATTACAACATGGTGGTTGTTTCGACCGTTGGATTTGGTGACTTTAGCCCAGTAACAGACTTTGGGAAATTAATTGTCGCACTTTGGCAAATCCCATCGGGTTTGATCGTATTTGCCGCATTCATTGGTAAAACAACTCAACTATTTATTGATATAGCGAGAAAAAACATGAACGGTAGTAATGACTTCTCAGACTTAACAGATCACATTCTTTTACTATGTTGGGATGAATATTCTACTAAGCAAATAGTGCAATTAATTTTAGGTGATAAAAAACGCCAAGATCGTCAAATCTTACTCTGTGTCACTGAAGATATAAAAAACCCACTACCAGAAGTAGACGAAGTTTCATTTGCTAAATTAAGTACTTTTTCAGATGTAAAAGAACTTGAGCGAATTGCTTTACAACAAGCGAAACGTATTATTATCGATGGAAAGTCAGATGATGAAACATTATCTATTGCATTGAGTATTGCTACGTTTACAGATAAAAGTGCCAATATTACAGCCCATTTTTTTGATGAGACTAAAGCTAAGTTATTAAAAATGCATTGCCCCAATATAGAGTGTAGCATCGATAACAGTGCACAAATGATGGTAAGAAGCATGCAAGATCCTGGCTCAAGCCAAGTGACAGAAAGACTACTTTCCACATTAAATGGCGCAACATTATATAGTTGTTTAGTGCCTAAGTTAGAACAAGAGATCAGTTTTGGGCAATTATTTGATGCTTTTAAGCATCGTTACAACATGATTTTATTAGGTTTTAGCAAACATAAAAATGGTCAAGATATGCACTTAAACCCATCAAATGAAGAGAAAATCGACAGTCACTATCATTTACATTATATTGCTAATGAACGTCTTGATGAAAACGATATTGATTGGAAGAATATCGTTTAATACATATTGAAATTAAATGAACTGAGGATGAAAATATCCTCACCATACATTAAACTTTTCATTTTATGCTAGGAAGCAACGGCCAATGAGCACCACCACAAGTATGCCCCAATCTCATTTTCTCTCGTTATTAGATCCTATAACTCAAAACATGCCGCCTTGGTTTCAAGCTGGTGGTTTTATAATGTGGTCTTTGCTCTTCATCTCTTTTTTAATCACTATTGTTGTTTTAGAGCGAGTATGTTTTTGGATTATTTATCATCGCCAAAAAGAACGATTTTTTTTACAAGAGTGTTTTGCCGCTTTATATCAACAACAAAAAACAGATGCATTATTAGCTTGTCAAAAGCTAGACACGCCCGCATTAACAATACTTAGAGAATCGATTTCAATATTGCCTTTCTCACCTAAAGAGAAAATGTTTTCCGATTCAAAAAAACAAATAAGCTTACTGTCTAAAGGCCAAACTTTTTTACATAGCACAATAATAATAACGCCTATTTTAGGTATATTAGGAGCCTTAATAAGCCTTATAAACACTTTTAGTGTCATAAGCATCGAGAACAATGAAAATACAGTGGTGTTACTTAAAGCAGTCACAGAATCTTTAATTCCGATTGCTGTTAGTTTAATTATTTTATTATTTGCTTTAATTCCTCAACAATTCTTTCGTATCCAAATTCACAAAGTAACGTTGCATTTAGAAAGTGTACGCAGTCAGTTTGATCACGTTTGCCAGCAAAAGAACTTAATCAAAAATAACGTAACAGAAAATTTAAATACGATGGAGAAACAAGATAACAAGGCGATTAGTGAGGAAAGTGAAGAATACTTAAGCAAGTCAGTATCAGAACAAACACACATGCCTTATCATTATGAATTTTCAGAAGAAACAGGCGAAGTAAACGTTTCTCTTCATGAGCAAACAGAAGACATCAAACGAGTATCTTCTTTATCGATCGCTGAAATGTATGATAAAAAAATACTATCGACTGAAGAAGCATCAACCTCTATTGAGGATGAACTAGTGATTTCTAAAGATAAGCTAGCAAACATTCAAGATGAACCATTGGTAACCGACGCTGAATCGACAGTTTCTGAAAATAAGCTAACAGACATTGAAGATAAGCCGTTAGTAACCGACTATGAATTGGTAGCTTCTAAGAATAAGCGAGAAGATATTGAAGATAAGCCGTTAGTAACCGACGCTGAATCGGCAGTTTCTGAAAATAAGCTAACAGATATTGAAGATAAGCCGTTAGCAACCGACCATGAATTGGCAGCTTCTGAGAATAAGCTAGCAGACATTGAAAATAAGCCGTTGCTAACCGACGCTGAATCGACAGCGATAGTGAAATAAACAAGCCTTTTAAACTGAAAAGTAATACGCAGGTAGAAATAGATTATGAAAAATTCTTATTATTATTTTCCATTTATTGTTTTAAGTTTATTATTACATTATTTGTTTTTTTACTTTCATGGCCCTTCTCCTTCAAATGATCTTGCTATTGAATCGACACAGCCAGTTATAAAAACAAAAGAACACGTTGCTGTATCAACACAATTAAAGATTAAAGAGATAACACAATCTCAATCTCAATCTCAATCAAATGTAGTGAAACCTTCCCCTGCCGTAACACCTACAGCGGTCAATCAAGCAACTAATACAACTTTAATTACGACATCAACCACATTACCGCAAGAAACTAAAATAGATTTAATAGCTGAAACTGCAGTATTAAAAAAAGAAGTTAAAAAAACTGAAGTTGAAGTTGAAGTTGAAGTTGAAACTGGATTTGAAATTAATAAGTTACAGCCTAAAAAAGGCGATAGTAAGAGTATTAAAACTCATAACTCAAGTGAAGTTTCTCTGCTAAAGGAACATATATTTAAACAAAACTTGGTAAATTTGCCTGAACTTGTAGTCGCAAAAAAAAGTAAAGCTCATAGTGAAGTAAATGGTAAAGCAAGTGGTGAAATAAAAAGAAATACACAGCCCAAGGATACAGCTAATAAAACGAATCAAAAAATAGTATCATTAAATACAACGAGTTCTCAAAATAAAACATCGACACCAACACAACGTAATTCAAATAGTGCCACTAAACGCGTTTTCAAACCTAAGTCAGATGCAATTAATACTTCAATGGCAAAACAAGGTAATTTATTACCACAAGCAACTGCAGTATCAGGAAAAACGCCTTCTTATCCAAAGCAAGCCGCTTTACAGCACCAAAAAGGACAAGTGGTTGCCAATATGACGGTAACCGTCAGTGGTTCAACTAAAGAGGCGAAGATTATTCAATCGAGTGGTCACGAAATGCTAGACAAGGAAGTGTTAAGTTTTATTGCACGAGAGCGATTTATGCCAGCACTAGAAGGCCAAGAGAAAGTGTCGAGTAAACAGTCATTTTCTTATAGCTTTAAATAAAAAGCAGGATCAAAAATGCCAATCAACATGATTCAATGCCGTTCGGTTAAGAGATTTTAGGCTTATATCTTAACGGATATCTAGATGGAATATAGAGCACTGAACGTGAAAACGTTCGGTGTTTTCTTTTTTTGGGTAAAATAAAATGCTTAACATCTTC
>NZ_CBRF02000045.1 GCF_000470315.2 Psychromonas sp. SP041 | reverse complement strand
GGTTATAACGATATTGTCAATAAATGTTGTGATGCTTGGAATCGCTTCAGTGAAGACAAAAATAGAGTCATCTCACAATGTTATAGAGACTGGACCAATCTGGAAACTTAATTATCGGAATTGGTATTAATACTAATTCCAGTCAGTATACGATAGAGGATTAAATCAGGTATTGAGTGGAATTATTATTGTAATAAATAGTTATAAAGAATATTAATCGTGCCACTTATTAAGCAGCACATTTAATCTCGCACCTTAATGATAGTGCGAGTTCTATAAATATTGAATCGTGATAAGTCTTTCTGAGAAAGGTAATAAGGTTAGAGGGGACCTTATTTTATTTACATATATAAAAATATTTATTCAGTACTGATATTGTCTATTCAGCCTGATTGTTAACCGAGCGGGGCTATTCTGCTCTCGTTAAAAGCGTTGATATACTTCTACTATTTTTCTGATGTATCTTTCTGTTCATTTACTTGTTGCTGATCTTCATCTTTGTTCTGTTGGAACCAAAATCTTTTTCTACCTGTAGAGCGAGCCATATATTTCCTTATGGAGTTAATACCAATTACCTAAAATAGAATGTCTAATGTTCGGTATTGGTTATTTCCGTTGTAACCGTCATATTATTACGCGGTATTTTAGTAACGGAATAGTTATAAATATTATTGTGCAAAAATTGCGTGCGCTGAAGTTGGAATTATTGAATGGTTTGAGAAGTTAAAGATAATACTAAGGACAACGGTGACGATGTAACTGAGGATAACTTGGACTTTATTTGACATTAATAACTCTGATTTTCCAGAGCGAAGTGAATAATAATGGATTATTTTTTAAATAGCTAGTTTTATTTGGTTTATTTTCAAACAATGTGTTTATAAAAAAGATATTTAGTTGTTAAGCTTGATTTTGATGAGACCATTTTTTGCTAGTGAAACCCGTAATGTTAATAATAGGGTAATAGTAAGAGAGACACTTAACATGATCAACATGGCGATAAATATAAGTAGTTGATACTTGATTGCTACCATCGGCGTAACACCTCCGAGTATTTGTCCTGTCATCATACCAGGTAAGGAAACGATACCTGTTGTTGCAATTGTCGCTAAGATTGGCGCTTGTGCTTTTTTTAATGATTGTTGTAAGAAAGGGAAAGCAGCCTGATAAGGAGACGCGCCTAGTGCAAGTGCCCCTTCGTATTCATCTTGTTGTTGGTCAAAGGCATTAAATAAGTTTTGTAATGCCACTATGTTTGCACTCAAACTATTACCTAACAACATGCCCGCTAACGGAATCATATAGCGAGCGCTATACCAAGGGGCTGGTTGGATAACCAGAAGTGATAATACTAATAATATTGGTAATAAAGCACAGCTAAGCGCGATACTATTGGCAAAAAATAGATAGCGATTATTTAAACCACTTTTACTGATGATGCTGTAGCTACCGACTGTGATCATGACGATCAACCAAGCAGTATTTAATAGAATGCTGTCGAGTTCAAATATGTATTCGAGGTACAGGCCGACTAATAGTAATTGTAAAAATAAACGTACAAATGCAGTGACAGTACTTTTGTTAATACCGAGTTTGAAATAAGCGTTAATTGTAATAGGGACAAACAGCAGTAAACTAAATAGCCCGAGTTGTAACCAACTTATATCGATACTTGTTTGCATATTAAATGCATTACCTCATCAGGTGAGTTTATCGAACAGTCGCTTAATCTTAAACGACTGTTATGTTAGTTATTATTGGTCTTCTAGCGGCAACCAATCGACGGTAACGCGTGATTGAGTAAACATCTCTTCACTGAGTTTAATTTTGTCTCCCCAACGTGATAAAAAGTCTTCACTTTGTGCTGGGCAATGCACTGCTTTAATCCCTGTTTGAATGATTTTTGCTGCGCAGTTGGGACATGGAAAATGCGTCACCCAAATTTCACATCCACTTAAATCTCGTTTGGCGTAAAGTATTGCATTTTCTTCCGCGTGTAAGGTTTTGAGTAATTTGATTTCTCGATTATCAGTTTCAGCACTGTCTGAAATACCTTGTGGATAGCCATTAAAACCTAGTGAAACAATACGGTTATGTTCGGTGATCACTGCACCAACTTGAGTCGATGGATCTTTACTCCATGATGCAACAAGTTCTGCCATTTGAATGAATCGTAGTGCCCATTTAGAAATCATATGCAATTTAACCTTTTATCATTAGTGTGTCGTTATGTCGCATTGCTTTGTCTTGCTCTGCTATGTGCGGATCGGTGTCTATGCATTTTCGCATAAACTATACCGGTTAAATCTTTACCTTTATGCCTAGAATCTGTTTATCTCACGACTTGCTGATTTTTGCACTTTGAACGGTAACGGGTATATATTACATTTTTGCTATTAACTTGCGTAGTGAGTTTGAACTTCATGTTAAATTTTTCTTAACGACTAATTAAATTCTTTCGAATATACTTAATCTTAGTGTTTTTATATTATCTAATCATAAAAATGAGGAGGTAATATATGATAGCTAATATTAGCAAAATACAATTTAATAAACACTTTATTCTATTTAGTGTATTAGCTACTTTATGTTTATTTCCTGTTATCTCCTCGCCTATTGCATTGGTACTTGGTTTCACTGTTGCAACTCTTGGCTTAGTCCCTTCGAAAATCGATATTGGTCAGCTGACTAAAAAACTATTGGCGTTATCAATTGTTGGTTTAGGGTTTGGTATCAATGTTGAACAAGCGATTGAAGCTAGCTCTGCCAATATTGGTTTAATTGTTGGTTCTATTTTTAGTACGTTATTAATAGGTATGTTATTAACTAAGTTATTTAAGATAGATGCTAAGACAGGTCACTTAGTCGCTTCTGGTACGGCTATTTGTGGTGGCAGTGCGATTGCTGCTGTTGCGCCGGCTATTCAAGCTAATAACGAACAAACTTCACATGCTTTGGCAACCGTGTTTATTCTTAATAGCATCGCTTTATTTGTGTTCCCATTGGTTGGACATGCGCTGGGAATGAGCCAATATAATTTTGGTTTATGGAGTGCGATCGCCATTCATGATACTTCTTCTGTTGTTGGTGCTGCTTCTGCTTACGGAGATGAAGCGCTTCAAATTGCAACAACTGTGAAATTAGCACGCGCTTTGTGGATAATTCCAGTCGCTTTTATTAGTGCGCTTATTTTTAAAGGTGATAGTAAAAAAATTACTGTGCCGATGTTTATCCTCTATTACTGTCTGGCGATTGCAGTGGCACATTTTTTACCGCAGTTCGATGGTTTATACCAAAACCTATTTTTTGCGAGTAAACGTTTACTTGTACTTTGTTTATTTTTAATTGGTTGTGGTATCACGGTAAAAACCATCAAAAGTGCTGGTTACAAACCCATGTTATTAGGTATTTTATTATGGGTGACAGTAGCAACAGTTGTACTGGCTTATATTCAGTTTAGCCCTTTGTAACCTGTCTACATACTTATTTTCTTTTTATACTGCGGCTAATTATTATTCTAAGCCGTAGTATAGAAATAAAGATTCTGTAAAAATAGTTACAATAACCCATCTTAATATTGGTGATTTAAAAATTCACTTATTCGTGATTACGCTGTTTTCTCGCTGTTCAATCCTCTCATTTATTAAACAACTTCTATGTTAATATTTAACCCTATTTTCTCTCTTAGATTCAGATGGAACTGCATTTTTTGGTGAGAAATCAAATAAATAAACAATAAAATCAATGAGGTAAATCATAAAGTTGCTGGCGTATTATTAGAAGTAGATATTCTGTAGTACTGTTGGGTTGCTCTGTGTTCTTTTTATAATTTAGTGCATAAACTTATATTTGGTTGTAATAAAATTGATCTATCTAGAGAATTTAGTCCTAATAATGCACTATCAGTATTTTTTTGTTGACTTAATATGTCATCACAGATTTAATAGAATAAATCTAAAATATTAGTGAGGGATTGATTTTTGAACATTTGTCTCCATACGTTAGATACTAAAGCTTAAAAAAGGAAGTGCTGCACTAGCAGCAGTTGATAAATTGCGGTTCATTAAGCTATTACCTGTATTCTAGGTATTTTTATTATCTAGTATTTGAATTTGGGGCTGAATTTTATGTCCTATGCACTTTATTTTTTATGTTTTTCGCACTGAGTTAATCAGTATTATTAATAATTATATATTTTAAGGAAATGTAAATGGCTGTTTCATTACAAAAAGGTGGGAATGTCTCACTAGAAAAAGTAGCACCTGGTATGACTAAATGTTTACTTGGACTTGGGTGGGATTCTAGAGCGACTGATGGCGCTGACTTTGATTTAGATGCATCGGTATTTTTATTAAACGCAGAAGGCAAAGTGAAAGCAGATAACGGTTTCATCTTCTTTAATAATTTAATATCAGAATGTGGTTCAGTTGAACATACTGGTGATAACTTAACAGGTGAAGGCGAAGGCGATGATGAGGCTGTTAAAGTTGACCTTTCTAAAATTCCTGCTGATATTACCAAAATCATCGTTGCTGTAACAATTCACGAAGCAGAATCAAGAAAGCAAAACTTTGGTCAAGTATCAAACGCATTCATCCGTGTTGTTAATGAAGCATCGAATGAAGAAGTGGTACGTTATGACTTATCTGAAGATTACTCTATTGAAACTGCACTTATTTTTGGTGAGTTATACTTACACAACGGTAGCTGGAAATTTAAAGCGATTGGTCAAGGATTTGAAGGTGGACTTGGTCCCCTAGCTCGTCAATATGGCGTTGCGGTTTAATATTTTCTATGTGAAGTATCTATATTATTAAATGGAGTGATGTATCACTCCATTTTTTTAATAACAAATAAATTGATAATTAAGGATATAAAATGGCAATTTCACTACAAAAAGGTCAGAAAATAAGCCTAGAAAAATCGAATGGTTCAAGTTTAACCAATCTATGTGTTGGTGTGAACTGGGGCGCGATTACTAAAAAAGGTTTCTTTGGAACAAAGACAGTTGCAGTTGATCTTGACGCAAGTTGTGCTGTGTTTGATGCAAATAAAACGTTATTAGATGTTGTTTATTTTGGCAAACTAAAAAGTACTGGTATTCAACACTCTGGTGATGACCGAACAGGTGATACCGATGGTGATGATGGACTTGATAACGAAGTAATCAATGTAAATCTAAGTCAATTACCTGCGAATGCAGATCAAGTTGTATTTGTACTTAACTCATTTTCTGGCGATGATTTTAAAACTATCCCTTTTGCATCTATTCGCTTGTATGAAGGAACACCAACACGTGTTGACTCTATTCATGCCGTTTATGATATTGCTAATGACGCTAAATTTGCAGGCTCAGTTTCTATGGTGTTAGGTAAATTATACAAACATAACGGAAGCTGGAAGTTCTCTGCACTAGGCGAAACAACCAATGACAAAAAACTTGAGCAAACTGTGAAGACAGTTGAAACAGGTTATTTATAACACTTTAGATTAGAAAAATAACATCCTAGCTGGCTTCTTCTAAAATACTTTTTTGGATAAAAGCTAGGTAGGATGAGTACAGACTAATTTAAATAAAATGCAATAACTGTTAATGATGACATTTATGTTGCGTAACTGGAGAAATATATTTTGGATTCAATACTTCCATTTTTTTACATTGTTTTATCGTGTTATTTATTAAAATATGCATGTGACACTTTTGAACAAGCTGCTGGATATTTAGGGCGTAACTTTCCGCCTGGCATAAAAGGTGCAACAGTTAATGCCATCGGTTCAAGCATGCCTGAAATGTGTGTTGTTATTGCTTGTTTATTTTGGTTTGATGATCCTTCATTAGTGATGGTTGCACTAGGTGTTACCGCTGGTTCTGCTATTTTTAATGGTTGTGTCATACCTGCTTTATCGATCATCATGGCGAAAGATGAGAAAGGTAAATCGGTTGATCATATCGAGTTAAACAAAAGCGTATTAATACGTGATGTTTTCTGGGTACTTACTGCAGAAATTGCGTTAATTGTTTGTCTTGGTTTTAATGAGTTCACTATTTGGATGGCGGTTATTTTGAACGTTATCTACTTCTTATATGGAGTGCATTTATATATTGACTCAAAAAGACATGTCGGTAGCGATGATGATGAAGAGTACGAATACGAAGAAATTGAAGATAAAGGTGTATTATTAAACGTACTATCTTTTAACTTTAACGCGTTAATATTCTCAAATCGAGCGTTCACAGCGATGAGTGCTTTATTGGTTATTTCATTGGCCATTGCCGTTATTTCTGGTGCGTCACATATATTAGTTGAAGGTGTGCTTGGTAGTGCGTCTGTATTGGGTGTTCCTGAGTTCTTCGCAGGCTTAGTGTTTGGTGCTGCTGCTTCTTCTGTTCCTGATTTAATATTATCAGTTAAAGATGCACAAAAAGGTGAATATGAAGATGCTGTTGCTAACCCGTTAGCGTCTAATACTTTTGATACGACTGTTGCCTTTGCTTTGCCATTATTAGCTTGGTTCTTGATTAACGACGAAAGTGCATTGCCACTGGTTAACGATCAAAATTTAACTATTCTTCGTTGGTCTATTGTTGGTGTAACAGCTGCCGTTGCTGCTAGCTTATTATTTAACTACAAAAAAGTAACAAAGAATGTCGCTTACTTTTTACTTACATTATTCACTGTCTGGGCAGTCAGTATGTATTTCGTTATTCAATAAATTTTAAGATGGATTGACTGTTTAAATCCATTATATAGACCATGACCAACTTAAATAATGGAGCTTATATTTATAAGCTCCATTATTTTTAAGTAAAAAAGATAAGCATAGAAAGTTGAGCATTCGATTTTTATTGCAAATCAATATACGTTTCACCATCTAAATTAAACTTGGTTATCCCATCGTTAGTTGTGACTATTTTTATTACTGTTTAACGTTATTTTGAGAGTAATACCGATTACATTAAATAAGTGATCTAAATTTTGCGCAGGAAAAATGATTTAGTTTAAGGCGTAAATTGAGCTAAATGGTTGTTCCATTTACGAAATTTACAACGAAGAAATAAGTTATTTTAACCAGTAAAATAGATCAGTTAATTAGTGTGATTGGTATAATATGAAACAACGTTAAATAGAGTCGATGTTAAGCTTAAGAAAGTTATACAAATAAAGATATTTCTTGAAGTATTGCAGGTGTAAACCAGTAGTGTTTTAAGGTGTAAAACCAGCATAGAATAAACGCTATCGCTGTTATCTTTAAAAAACAGTAGGTAAATTTTAATTGCAATATCTCAAACATATATATGACATTAAAGCAGGGACTCTTCTACTGCAGTCTAATGAGCATAGAAAAACATTAGATAATATTGTGGCATTTGCTTGTCGTGAAAACCCTAAACGTCATTTTATATTGATCAATAAATTGATTGGCCGATATACCCCAACAGCACCTAGTGTCATGCGAGCAACTTATAATCAGTTAGCTGAAAGAGTGGGTTATGATTCGGATTGTTATGTTGTTAGTTTTGCAGAAGCGGCAACTGGTTTAGGCGCAGGCGTCGCTGACAGCCTAGCAAGAGACCAGGATAATGAAATATATTTCCAACATACTACTCGGCATAAGCTAGATGAGGAGTTGTGGTTTACTGTTGATGAAGAGCATAGTCATGCTGTCAATCATATGTTCTATAAACCAACTCCTGATTTGTATGACGCTATCATAAAGTCCAAAAAACTGGTTATTATCGATGATGAGATAACCACTGGACGTACGATTAAGGTTTTCTTATTACAAATATTACCTTATTTAACTGATTTAGAAGAAATCGTCATTACTTCTATCGTAGATTTGATGGCAACAGAGAACCATCTAAAAGATCTCGATATAGATATTCCTATTCGCTATATTTCATTAGTTAAAGCAAATATCACACTCGAAAAAGATCCTGACTTTAATCCAACATTACCTAATAAAGTGAACTCAGGCTTAGATCTGTCTGATTCAATTTCTAGCGCAGGTCGATGCGCTATACGCATGCCTTATCGTGAAAAATTAAATGCGATTAGTAGCACAAAAAACACACTGGTTATTGCAGATGGTGAACATCAATACATCCCCTTTTTACTTGCTGAGCAATTAGAGAAGTCAGGTGTTGAAGTGGCTTTTCAATCTATTAATCGTTCACCTATATTGGTTTGTGATGAGATAGTTAATAAATATAATATCACTGCCAATACAGACGGTGCTGAACATTACTTGTATAACTTTTTTCCTCAAAATAAATCCGTTTTTGTTATCAGTGAAAACGAATACGAAGGCTTGTTATTTACAAATGAAGTTAGGTATCACGAATGGAGGTGTTAACTAAGATGCCATCTCGACTATTTGTTTTTACCGATTTGGATGACACCTTATTCCAAAGTTTTAATAACAACGTGCCTGAGCATGCAATACAAGCAACAGTGGATGTTGATGGAAATACTTATGCTCATTCTTCCTTACAACAACAAAAGCTATTAGAGGTGATGGTGAAGGGCGGTGCGATCATTATCCCTGTCACTGGTCGTAGGAGTAGTTCTTTTTTAAATTGTCGCTTACCTGATGTAATGAAAAGTGAATATGCAATCGTCTCTCATGGCGCTGTTATTTTAAATAAACAGCATCACGTATTAAATGAATGGGTTACATTTTTAGAAAAACATTATGCGCTACTGCATTGGCAAGGTGTGCTGAATGTGATGTATGAGCAATTGCTTGAATATTATGCAGAGGATAAAAATGTCCGTGTTCGTTTGATTGTTGATCAAGGCATTACGGCTTATATTTGTATTAAAATAAATAAAGTGGGTTACCTTCCTGAAAAGTCTACTCAAGTCAGTTCGATACTTAATGCTAGATTAAAAAGAAACATGCTATTACATGAGAATGGCAGAAACTTCGCTATGCTAGCACCCTATGCACAAAAGAAAGTAGCGGTTGATTTTTTGAAAGAAAAAATGGATTTTAATCAATTCGATACCGTTTTTGCCATGGGCGATAGCGATAGTGACTTACCTTTTATGAATGATGCTGATTTTTTAATTGTTCCTCAACAAGCGCAAATATTTAAAAAGGAATCAGAACAATGAAAAAGCCATTTATAGGTAGTTATTCAGAGAAAGATTGTTTATTTTTATTGAAACAAATTGAACCTAATTTTTATACAGTAGAAGATAAAGAAAGGTTGATTCAGTCAGGTCAATTGCATTATTCACAAATGGTAAGCCAAGAAACTAAACCCAGTACCGAGTATGAACAATTATTCTTGTCGTTGACTGCACAATATAAACAGCAGCTTGCGAATGAAATTATGCAATTAGCTCATTTAATTTCGGACAACATTAAGCAGCCTGTTTGTCTTGTTTCCTTAGTACGTGCAGGAACTCCCATAGGCGTGTTAGTTAATAGAGCAATCAATGAGTACTCAACTTTAGAGTCTGTTCATTATTCTATTAGCATAGTGCGTGATAAGGGCATTGATACTAATGCATTAGACTATTTGATTAATGACTTAAATATTAAACCTGAAAGCATCGTGTTTATTGATGGCTGGACAGCTAAAGGTGTCATTACTAAAGAATTAAAACAAGCGGTTCAAGCCTATAATAAAAGAAAAAAAGTAAACGTGAGTGATGACTTATACGTAGTTTCAGATATTGGTGGTACCGCGGATTATTCGGTGACTTTACATGATTACACTATTCCTAGTGCACTCATGAATTCAACAGTGAGTGGTCTCATTAGTCGTTCTGTTATTAATGAACAAATAAGTGAGAATGATTTTCATGGTTGTATAACCTATCAACACCTCGAAAAATATGACTATTCAAATTGGTTTATAAATGAAGTTTCTGACTGTTTTTGTGAGGAACAATATCAAGCACCTATCTTGACCAGTGAAGCGCAGCGTGTACAACGTTATCAACAAACCCAACGTTATATTAAAAAGCTAATGAGTGACTATAGTGTGGGTGATATTAACCGAGTTAAACCTGGTATTGCAGAAGCGACGCGCGTTATGCTGCGCCGAGTACCGGACACCTTGTTAGTTAAGGATAAGCACAATGAAAATACTGCACATTTGATGCGAATTGCCGATGAAAAAGGCATTGTTGTCATTGAATTACCTGAAATGCCTTTTGGTGCTTGTGCTTTAATAAAAGATGTAAGTTAAAATGAATAAAATTGCAGTATTTGATTTCGATGAAACGTTAATAGAAGAAAACTCTTTGCGTTATTTATTTAAATTTTTGTTAGGAAATAAACCTTTATTTTTATACTTATTTCCGATACTTCTAAACTATAGAGTTTATTTAGGGCAGTTTAAAACAGTCATTAAACAGCGTTTATATAAAGTAGCATTAACCAATCAAGATCCAAAAAGTGTATATCAAGCAGGGTGTGCTGCAGCTAAAAATCTGACTCAAATTAAATTGGTGGTAGACCGATTAATTGAATTGAATGAGCAAGGTGTTGACGTTTGGATCATTACTGCATCACCACAGTCTTTTATACAAGGGGTAGTGGATGAATTGCAATGGCCAGTAAAACGAGTGATTGGCACATTGTTAGAACCACGTAATGATTTACTGAGTGGTATTGTTGGTGAAGAGTGTCAAAAAGAAGAAAAAGTACATAGGTTTGATGGTATTGTTAAACAAGAAAATTTAGTGTTTACAGTGTTAGAAGGTTATGGGAATTTACCCGTTGATATCCCTATGCTCGGTCTCGCATTACAACAATTTTATGTTAAAGATGGTAAGTTAAGTGCCTTTGTAAAAGAGGTATAATACGTTTGAGTGTTAAATTTTATTTAATTAATTTTTGGAGAAAAAAATGAGCTTTTGGAATAATATTAAAGACAAAATGAGCGATGCGAATGATAGTTTACAAAAAAATATTGGCCAATTTAAGAATAAAAAGTTTGCCGATGCATCAATGGCTATCTGTGCTTTAGTCGCTGCTGCTGATGGTGATATTGATGCTGATGAACGCAGTAAAACAGCTGCTTTTATTATGTCTAATGAAAGCTTGAAAGTATTTAACGCTAGCGATCTTAAAGAAAAGTTTGATTTCTTTTGTAATAAATTAGAAGCCGATTATGACTTTGGTAAAATTGATGCCATTCAAGCTTTGGGTGCATTAAAAGGTAAACAAGATCAAGCAAGAGCATGTATTCAATTAGGTATTATCATTGGTAGTGCTGACGGTGAATTTGATGCTGATGAGAAAAAAGCAATCAAAGAAGCTTGTAACGCAGTAGGTATCGCACCATCAGAGTTTGATTTATAGATTCTCTGTAGCTGTAATAACACTTAGGAGATTTTATGAGGCGGCTGAATCTGTTCTGTTAACAGGTCTAATGTCTTTGTAATCTCCCGAGTTAAAAACTCCCTCCTATATAATCTACTTATCGTGGGTTTTGCCATTGTTAGTGATAAAGGTAATGTAAGAAGCTTACAACCCGCTAAATTAATGCTATCAACCATTCGAGTCGAAGGTGGTTTATTTATTGACGTGGTGGTGTATCACTTTGTTGTGTACTGACAAAGTAGAATAATAATGAAAAAGCTAATAACGAGAAAGCAGCTGCAATAATACCATTACTTAAGATTGCAAATAGGATCGATAGAATGACTAAAGTAATAATTAATTTTGCTTTCAATTTATGGCTGCCTATTCAATTGGTTTTTAACGTTGCCATTATTCACAAGCTTGACGGAAAGCGATAATACAAAATTCTTCTAACTAATACCCTCTGTCTATATTGACGTATTCAATTCGATTTATTGAACCACTATTTATTTTTCAAACGATGATATTAGATCGTATTCTTTTAAATAATAAACCTTAAAGAAGCATTTATTTATTTCACTATTTATAATCATATTATCAACCTTCGTTATCCAAAATAAGGAATGACGGTGCTCTAGCAACAGACACATAAATAATAATTAGCGCCATGCTCTTGCGTGGCTATTTTTAGTCATGGTTATCATTTGTAAGTTTTATTATGCATTAGATGACATCAATACATTTACCGTTTTTGTTTTTTATACTTATTCAGACAAAGGTATAATGGCCAGTAACAAGCTTAGACATTAATGATTTAAATAGGAACGTAATGAGAAAGTCAGATAAAAAAATAGAGAATAAATTGCGTGTTGCTTTAACTGAAGTATGTGACTTTGCATTAGATAATATCTCAGGTTACCAATGGATAAGCCATACAGTTAACTATGATGTATTTCCCGCTTCTTTACAGGTTACTTGTACCTTTTCCTCACAACAAGCTATCGATGATTTAAAGCAGTCACAGCAAGACCTTGTGTTGAAAAAAGAAATAACAAAAACGCTCTCGGCAGTGGGAATAAAAATCGTTGATATGAATAAACAAGTGACGTTTATTATTGAGTAAGATTGTTTCGTATTTGAAGCGTTATTAATATTTGAAAGAAGAGCATTAACTCAGTCACGTTTTATTGTGCACCGAGTTAATGCTTTGTTCGACTAAATTAAGCCGTTAAGTTTCAATTAATGATTAACCTTTGTAGATTTTTGGATTAAATACATCGCGTAACCAATCCCCTAATAAGTTAATGACTAATACTAGGCTGATTAATACAATGCCTGGGAAGATAGTTATCCACCATGCACCAGAGAATATGTATTTAAAGCCGATGCTGATTAGTGCGCCTAGCGAAGGTTGGTCTACTGGTAAACCTAGCCCTAGGAACGATAACGCAGCTTCTGACATAATCGCATTAGCAACTTGTACTGTTGAAATCACTAGAATCGGTGATAGGCAGTTAGGTAGAATATGGCGGAACATAATACGCATCGATCTAAAGCCCATCACTTGTGCTGCTTCAACATATTCCTTTTTCTTTTCTGCTAGCACTGAAGCGCGAATTGTACGTGCATATTGAGGCCATTCTGCGACACCAATAATCACCACTAACATAATCACTGCATAATCAGCAAAAAACTCTGCACCAAAACTAGCTTTAAAAATCGCGGTAATAATGATCGCGACCATCATCGTTGAAAATGATAATTGCACATCGGCAAAACGCATTAAGAAGCTATCAATACGGCCACCAAAATAACCGGCCGATAAACCAATCACAATGCCTAAAACTAACTGTACTGCGACGGCTAAAAAACCAATTGTTAATGATAATCTTGAACCATATAAAATAGTCGACAAGATATCGCGACCTTGGTCATCAGTTCCTAATAAGAATCGCTCTTCGCCACCCTCTAACCATGATGGTGGTAACTCTGAATCCATCAAATCAATAGACATCAAGTCATAAGGATTGGTTGGCGAAATGATCGGCGCAAACAGTGCGGCAAGAAAAAAAGTTAAGAATAAAGCAAAGCTAAACATCGCCATTTTGTCACGCTTAAAGTGATAAATGAAGTCTGAATCTTTTAGTCGCTTCCAGCGTGATGGAGCAGTGTTTTCTTGAGTTAAGCTAGTCATATTATGCTCCTTTACCAGTGATGTTGACGGTTGGATTTACCACGCCGTATAACAAATCAACGATAGTATTAGTGACCACAAAAATAAGCCCGACAAAAATAACGTAAGCTGTAATAAGCGGTGTATCAACACGGTTAATTGCTTCTAAAAATAAGAAACCGGTGCCTGGCCATTGGAAAACAGTTTCCGTTAAAATGGTATAAGCGACCATGGTACCAATTTGTACACCACCGACGGTTAACACTGGTAGCATGGTGTTTTTTAAGGCATGTTGATAATAAATTTTATTCATTGCTAACCCTTTAGCGGTCGCAAATTTTACATACTCAGAGCTTAATGCTTCTAACATTTCTGAGCGCACTAAACGAATAAATAACGGCAACATAATAGAGGCTAATGAAATACAAGGTAGTACTAAATGTAATAAGCCATCGGTAGTGAGATAACCTGTCTCCCAACCAAAGATGGAGAATGTTTCCCCTCGGCCATAAGAAGGTAGCCACTGTAGCTCGATCGCAAAAATGTACATTAATATAATGGCGGTTAAAAAGACCGGTATTGAAATCCCGATACTACTGAATGCCATGATCATTTTTGTCCATAAACTTTTGGGGTGAATCGCGGAGTAGACACCTAATGGGATTGCCACTAATACAATAATGATGGAGGCGCCAAATACTAACTCTAATGTAGCTTGTAATTTGTCTAAAATAACGTCGACAGCAGGGCGTTTAAAGAAATATGAATTACCTAAATCTCCTTGTAATGCACTACTAATGAAACGGGTATATTTGGTGACATAAGAGTCATTTAACCCAAGTTCATCACGTAAAACTTGTCGTTCTGCTTCTGATACGGATTGGCCTACCATTTCTCGAAGTGGATCGCCTAGGTTATCTTGGATTGCAAATGCGACTAGGCTGATCACAAACATTACAATTAATGCCTGGAAAAGTCGCTGGACCAAAAAGGTAAACATCAGTTGTTTCCTATAAATTAATTAACGGCCCAGAATTTGGACCGTTTTATTTTGATTAAAATTGATTGAGCAGAGATTATTTATGTAGAGGCCTTTATTTAACGACCTCTACATTTAATCCTCTTTATTGAACAAACTTCACTTAACAACTCTTATTTAACAACTAAGTCACCAAGGTATGGGAAGTTCAATGCGTTCACGATAGGTGAAACGTTTAGGTTAGATTTTGCACCCCAAGCAAGATTCTGCCAATGTAGAGGAACAAATGCTGCATCGTTATAAAGTATTTGTTCAACTTCTTTTAACATTGCAGAACGTTTTACAGGATCGGTTTCTGCATTCGCTGAGTTAACTAAGTTATCTACTTTAGGGTTTGAGTAATGGCCACAGTTGTAAGCACCTTTACCTGTTTCAGCATCACGCGTCATGGTTAAAAACTCAGAGAAGTTTGCTGAATCTTCTGTATCTGAATGCCAACCAATCATCATCATATCTGCCGAACATTTATCAAACTCAGGCCAGTATTGCGCTTTAGGCATAGTTTTTAAGTCAACAGTAATACCTATTTTCGCTAACATTGATGCCGCTGCTTGAGCAATTTGAGCATCGTTAACGTAACGGTTATTAGGTGCCATCATTGATAATTTAAAGCCTTTCTCGTAACCGGCTTCTTTCATCAATTGTTTTGCTTTTTTCAAGTCGTAACGTGGTACTAAACTTGCGTCGTAACCCGCGTAACCTTCAGGGCCTTGTTGGCCAGCCGTTGTTGCGAAACCTTTCATTATTTTTTTAACGATAGCATCATTGTTAATTGCGTAAACAATTGCTTGGCGAACGCGTACATCTTTTAATGCTTCGTTTGAACTTTGGTTCATTTGCATTGTAATGATACGTGTACCTGCAACTGTCGTTAGCTCGATGTTTTTAGTATCGATAACACGTTTTTGGTCGTTCGGTGCAACTGGGTGAATTAAATCAACATCGCCAGACAGTAGAGCAGCAACACGTGTTGCATTTTCTTTGATAGGCACCAATGTTAATTTATCAACGTTACCCGGTGAATTTGTGTCCCAGTAATCGTCAAAGCGATCAAACACAACTTTTACGCCTTGCTCACGTGATTCAATAGTGAATGGACCTGTACCCGATACATGTGTCGAAGCAAATGAATTACCATGTTTGATGATAATTGATTTATCTGCACCGTCAGCTTCACCTGAATAGAATTTGCTGTCCATTGGGAAAAGGTAAGTCGCTGTTTGTAGTACTAATGGATACGGTTTAAACGACACTAATTCAACAGTGTAATCATCAATTTTAACCAGCTTTTCATACGGTGAAAATACTGCTTTAAAGTCCGCTGATGTTTTAAGACGGTTGAATGTCCAAACAACGTCATCTGCTGTTAACTTATTACCTGAATGAAACGTGACACCTTTACGCAGCGTAAAACGGAAAGTATTTTCATCTACACGTTCCCACTTTTCAGCTAGACGTGGTTCAAAATCAAATTCTTTAGTAAAACGCACTAGCGGATCAAATAACATGTGTGACATCTGTAACACACCGCCAGAAAGCTGCTCATGTGGATCTAATGTTACAGGGTCTGAATCATAAGCAATGGTGATATCAGCTGCGGCGGCTGAAAAGCTCAAACCTGTAGCAAGTAATGCAATCGCTAATTTTGTTTTTAAAAACTTCATTTATAACTCCTTTTATGAAAAATAACGTTCGATACTTAATTTTTAATTAATGCTGTTTTAATTAGTTTTGTTAATTTTAAATTTCGCTTCTTAACCCTTTAAACTCAGGCATTAATGAAATTAAATGTTTGCTGTAAGGGTGTTGAGGCTGTGTAAATAATTGTTCACTTTCATTTACTTCTAATAACTTACCCTGTTGCATAACACCGATACGGTCACATACTTGACGTATTACTGGTAAATCATGGCTGATAAATAACATGGTAAGATTTAGCTCATCTTGTAAATCTTTAAGTAAGTTAAGGATTTGCGCTTGTACTGATACATCTAGCGCAGACGTTGGCTCATCACAAATCAATAAGCGTGGACGCGTTGCTAAAGCTCGTGCAATAGAGATTCGCTGACGTTGTCCGCCAGAAAATTCGTGAGGATATTTAACACCGGCCATTCTTCCTAATCCAACATGGTCTAATAGATCGAATACAATACTTTGTATTTGGGATTCATTGGCAGCTAATTTATGAAAGCGAATCGGTTCAGCGATAATGTCGTAGATTTTCATGCGAGGGTTCATTGAGGTATAAGGGTTTTGGAATACCATTTGCATTTGACGTCGGAAAGGTCGTCGCTCACGCTCTGATTTTATCGCTGTTAAATCGATACCTTCAAAGGTTATTTTGCCTTCGTTAGGTGGATATAAACCAGTAATAACTCGTGCAATCGTTGATTTACCTGAGCCCGATTCACCGACTAAACCAAACGTTTCACCTTCATTAATACTAAAGCTAACATTTTTGTTGGCTTGAACATATTCACGTTTACTTTCAAAGAACGAATCTTTAGTGATAAAACGTAAACTAACATCTTCAACATTTAGCAGAGGACCATCGTAACTACGTTGCTCTTCACTTTGCCCTAACCAATGGTTTTTAATATCTAACGCTTGATGTTCTTGTGCTTCTTCGATGTAGCTAACTAGCGGAAAGCGGTTTAACTTTCTATCTGAACGAGGTACGGCTGAAATTAGGCTACGTGTGTATTCATGGTCGGGATCGCCAAGCACTTTGGCTGTTTCACCAAACTCAACTAAATCACCACGATACATTACCGCTACTTTATCTGTCACATTTGAAACCACACCCATATCGTGTGTTACTAACATGCAACCTACATTTTTTTCGATACAAAGGTTACGGATCAAGGTGAGGATTTGATCTTGAATTGAAACGTCTAACGCCGTGGTTGGTTCATCAGCAATAATTAAATCAGGCTCGCCTGATAATGCGATGGCAATAACAACACGTTGACGCATACCGCCAGAAAACTGATGCGGATATTGTTTAATACGTACTTCAGCTTCAGGAATGCCGACTTGCTGCATTAAGTTAATAGCACGTTGTGTCGCTTCTGCATTACTGACATCTAAGTTGGCGTGAATGGTTTCAAGTAATTGTTGTTCAACCGTGAAAAGTGGATTCAACGAAGTCATTGGATCTTGGAAAATAAAGCCAATTTTATTACCACGTACTTTACGCATTTGTTCTAGCGTTAAGCCTGATATTTTTTCTCCATCTAAAAATACTTCACCGCCAGCAATTACACCTGGTGGGCTTAACAAATCGATGATTGCGTTACCGACGGTAGATTTACCTGCCCCTGATTCGCCAACAACTCCGACAATTTCTCCACGATTAATAGAAAAAGAGAGTGATTTTACAGCTGCATGTGTACCAAAGCGTGATGGATATTCTATACGTAAGTCTTTAACTTCTAATAATGCCATGTTAGTAATCCCTTACTATTTGAAAGGACTTTTGTTTGATAAAGCCTTGCATATTTATACTTTTTTGTGATTTGAAACACATTTCTCACGCCCTTTATCTAACTTAGTGTAATAATTTTCAATCGATCACATTAATTTATGTGATCAATATCGACAATTATTAAATATCATTTATGACTACTTGGTCAAAAATAAAAGTATTTTATTACTTTTATTTGCTCATATTTGTGTTTTTATAGAGTAATAGTTGACCAAGAGGTTAATTAATTTACTTTTTATATGATTTATTTACTTAATTTTTAAACTATAAGTTAGCTTGTATTCAGCTTGTTAAAATTAACCCTATAATTAATTTGAAAGACTATAAAATTTCGATTCATCATCATTAAATGTTATATTAACCCTTTGAATCTCGATTATTTTTATTTGGGCTAGTTATGAAACACCAACAAGCAGTTTTTTTACAAGAAATGGGTATTACCCACTGGCAAGTAAGAAAACCAACATTATTTAAAACAGAGGAAATGCTTAAGCAATTAAACCTTTCTGTTTGTAAATTACTTGTGGTATGTACAGAGGCAGATAAAAGTCATGAATTGATGCCTGCTATTCTCAATGCCTTTAATATTAATGTTGATAGTGTTGTTTATTGTTCTCTGGCTCAATTTGAAAGTCAGCAAGGAACATTGCCTCATTTAATTTGGTCAACCATCGGTGAAATTGAAACTTCAGTAACACATCAATTGTTACATTCTCCCTCTTTAGCGACGCTAGCCGTCAATGGCAATGCTAAAAAAGTACTTTGGAAGCAGTTCTGTGCCTATCAACAGTAATCAATCTATTATCGCGATGGCGGTGACAGATATACCATCAATATTTACTATCGAATCGTCTGTACATAGCCATCCATGGTCAGAAAAACTATTTTTAAGTAACTTTGGTAAACGTTATATTAACCATGTATTGATGCTCGATGAAGAAGTAGTGGGTTATTTCATTGCGAGTTATGTTGCGGGTGAAGTGACGTTATTAAATATTGCTGTTTCTGCTTCTCATCAAGGGCAAGGTGTTGGGCGTGCTTTATTATCTTATTTAAAAACATTTGCTAGAACATTATCGCAAGAAGAAATCTGGCTTGAAGTCAGAGCCTCAAATCAAACTGCAATTAAGCTTTATGAAAATTTAGATTTTGTTGAAGTTGATGTGCGAACTGCCTATTACCCAACCCATAACGGGCGTGAAGATGCCCTGATTATGTGTTGTTACTTATAAACGCTATGTGTTGTAACTTATAAAAAGCCATGCGCTGTTACTTATAATTGGAAATTTTATGATCTCTAAAAATCAGTTAAAACTTATTCACTCATTAGAGCAAAAAAAACAACGTAAAAAGTCTGGTCTATTTTTAGTACAAGGCGAGAAAAATGTGGGTGAGTTATTTAATTCTGATTTTGAAATAGTGAATATATTTGCAACAACGGAATATATTAATAAATATGCTGCGTCATTAAGTGCTCAACAATTGGTTAGTTTAACTGTTGAAAGTTCGGTAGAAGAGTTACAAAAAGCAGGCACGCTAAAAACTAATAATAGTGTGATTGCTATTGTTAAGTGTAAAGCTTATGAAGCGCCAACGATTAATAATGATGAATTAATTTTGGTGTTAGATCAGGTAGGTGACCCAGGTAATTTAGGCACTATTATTCGCGTCGCTGATTGGTATGGTATTAAACATATTATTTGTAGTACGGACTGTGCAGACCTTTATAACCCTAAAGTGATTGCCGCGACGATGGGGTCTTTCGTGCGAGTGCAAGTTAGCCATACTGACTTATGTGAGTATCTATCATCACAGGATAAACCTGTCTACGGTGCATTTTTAGAGGGTAAAAATCTCCATAAAAGCCAATTACCTAATAGTGCATTTATTGTAATGGGGAGCGAGTCTCATGGCATTTCTGAAGGTGTGAGTGCATTTATTACGGATAAAATAACCATCCCTAATTTTGGTCAAGCTGAGTCATTAAATGTAGCGATGGCCACTGGCATTATTTTAGATAACTTTATGCGTTAAATTATAGGTGTTAAAAATAGATGCTAAAAGACAGCTATTAAAAAAACAGATATTAAAAAATACAGCCGTTACATTAATAGACGTTAAATCAAAGGTCTTAAATATCAATGTCTAAAAATCTATTATCAGCCATTTGCATGTCTTTTTATTGAAAATAAAGTTTTTATGGCTAACGTCATTAATAAATTTTCATATTAAAATCCGATCTCAAGTATCGGATTTTTTTCGTTTTAAATACCTATATTCAATACTTTATGACTATTTTGTCTGATTTTTTGAAGGTTATTTGTTCACTTTATTTATCATTTATTAAAAATACTTCATCTAAAATGTTGACATGTGATAATGATATCTATTATCATTAAGTTGTTGGCAGAGACACACACTTTCTTGTTTATTATTGTTCAGTCATGTGATATTTCTTTCGTCCAGAAGAAGTGAAAATGAATATAGTTCAGTGTCGAAATAGATAAGATTAAGTATTCTTTGTCCGTGGTAGTGATAGGAATCGTCCTATTCTTTTTTCACTATCAGAAACCATCATTATTCATTTCGGTTTCTATTGCCGTTGATAATGGATGATGAGACTGACTTTCATCGCACAGTGAAAGCTTGGTCATTAAGGTAGGCTTTTGATGATGAAAAAGCGTATCTACACCGCAGGGTAAAAGCCATCTGTTGGTGTAATAGTAAAAAGTAAAATGGTAAAATTAATATTGCAGCTATAAAGGCGGGGGGTTGGAGTAGTTGCAATATTAATCCCATATCAAATTCATGCTTAACACCGCTAACTATTTTCTATACCTTCTATCTTCTTATAACTTCTATACTTTCTTTCTATACTTTCTTTCTATACTTTCTTTCTATATTTATTTTCGTTATCGCTTATGTTGAATATTGCTAACTTGTATCCCACTACTTTACCTCGTTTTACTTTTACCTTTTTAAATTCATCTTTTAAGAGGTTAGTTAAGGTTTTAATACATTTTTTTCGTTAGCAGGGGTAAGAGGGGATTTGCATTTCCTACACAGGTAACTTGTACCTTTTTTTATCTTATTGTGTCGACGTATGGTCAATTGGTGTTCTGTGCATAAGCAACGATAGGGAAATAGTTGCCCTTGTACATCGCTAATGTCTAATTGATGGGTGGTATTTGCAGGTAATTTAAATACTTGAGTCATAATATTTTGCCACTCTTTACCGTGAGGACGAACTCTTCCAAATAATTGATACGTGATCAGGTGAGCAATCTCGTGTGCTACTACGTGTTCTATAAAAGTAGTTTTATTTTGCATGTATAAGATAGGGTTAAATTTGATCAGGTTTTTTTGTAGGTGAGCAGAACCTGCACTACGGCCTCGTTGGTTAAATAAATAACTGGGACGAGGAAAAGCGCGATCAAAAAAGCACTCGGCTAAAATGAAACAATCTTCACCTTTCACTGCGAGTGCTTTTTTATCTTCAAACGTAAGCATGATTAAATATTAAATCGTTTTTATAAAACGATTAATTAAAATGCTGCTGCTTTTAACGCTTCAACTTTGTCTAGCGCTTCCCAAGGGAAGTGCTCACGTCCAAAGTGCCCATACGCAGCCGTTTCTTTATAGATAGGTTTAATTAGGTCTAACATCTCAATTAAGCCGTAAGGGCGTAGGTCAAAATGCTCGCTTACTAAGCTAACGATTAAGCTTTTTGCTACTTTTTCAGTACCAAATGTTTCAACACTGATTGATGTAGGCTCTGCAACACC
Organism: Psychromonas sp. SP041; assembly: GCF_000470315.2. Taxonomy (GTDB): domain Bacteria; phylum Pseudomonadota; class Gammaproteobacteria; order Enterobacterales; family Psychromonadaceae; genus Psychromonas. The sequence continues at coordinate 13,965 of NZ_CBRF02000045.1, read as the reverse complement.
AATTGCGTAAGAAACTTGAATCTCACAACGATCTGCTAAACCAGCAGCTACAATGTTTTTTGCTACGTAACGAGCTGCATAAGCGGCACTACGGTCAACTTTTGAAGGATCTTTACCTGAGAATGCTCCGCCACCGTGACGTGCTGTACCACCGTAAGTATCTACGATAATTTTACGGCCTGTTAAGCCACAGTCACCTACTGGACCACCGATCACAAAACGACCTGTTGGATTGATATGGAATTTAGTGCGTTCAGTTAACCATTCTGCTGGTAAAACTGGTTTAATGATTTCTTCCATTACCGCTTCAACTAAGTCTGATTGTTTAATATCTTCACGATGTTGCGTTGACAGTACAACAGCATCAATACCAACAATTTTTCCTTCATCATAAGCAAAAGTAACTTGGCTTTTTGCATCTGGACGTAACCAATCTAGTTGACCACTTTTACGTACCTCAGCTTGTTTTTTAACAAGACGGTGAGCGTAAGTAATAGGAGCAGGCATGAATACTTCTGTTTCATTGGTTGCATAACCAAACATTAAACCTTGGTCACCCGCACCTTGTTCACGAGGGTCTGAACGGTCAACGCCTTGATTAATATCAGGAGACTGTTTACCAACAACATTTAGTACGGCACAAGAATCTGCATCAAAACCCATTTCTGAGCTTGTGTAACCAATTTCACGTACGGTATCACGTGTGATTTGTTCAATATCAACCCATGCATCAGTAGTGATTTCACCACCAACCATCACCATTCCGGTTTTGACGTAGGTTTCACAAGCAACGCGTGCTTTAGTATCTTGTTTTAAAATGGCATCAAGTACGGCATCAGAAATTTGATCGGCGATTTTATCTGGATGTCCTTCAGAAACTGATTCTGAAGTAAATAAGTCACGTGACATGTGAACTCCTATTCGGCTATTTGATTAAACTGGTTTGGATGTTTTTACATCTAGACGTCCATCTTACATTTTTTTGTGACGGATAACACCCTATTCTTTTTAAATAAGATAGAACTGATTACCTACATTAATGGTCGAAGCTGATTAAAATTACTGTTTTATTTTCTTAAAGATAGTTTGTGTATGAGTTATACTCGCATCCATTTTAATTTTGCGGTTATGTTTCCCCTGTCTAATCGAGATCTTTTATGCCTTTATTGTTTCAATGTAAAAACATGTTTAGAAAAGCACTTTCTTTTATTAATAATCTGCCTCGCCTACATTTTTGGGCGATTATTGCATTGTTCTTTTTCTTGTTGTTTGTGAGCTTGATACCACCTAGTCATCATAGTGGTAAAACTATTAAGAGAGAATTAGCCTTACCCATTAGTGATTCATTGAAAGGTGAGTATGCTGTCGCAGAACCTTTAAATGCCATTCGTAATAATAGTGATAAATTATTTCCTGATTTCTCTGGTAACCGTGAAGTTGAGATCACTATTTCTGCTGGCGATACATTAAGTGAAATTTTTTCTAATGAAAGTATTTCAGCGGCTGTTTTACAAGAGTTATTAGAGGCGGATACTGAACATTTGCGCCTTGCTAATTTAATACCCGGTCAAGTCGTACAATTATTAGTTAGTCCCGACAATCAATTACTGGCATTAAAAGTTATTATTGACCGTGCTAATACTTTAAGTTTTGTTTTGAAGGATGGTGGCTACACTTCCAATCTAGAAATAAAGGAAGGCGAATGGCGTAATAGTTACTACCAGGGCAGTGTGACTGGTAGCTTTTACGTCAGTGCTAAAAAAAGTGGTTTATCGGCTAGCCAAATTCAACAAATTTCAAGTGCACTATCAGAACAGTTTGATTTCAATCGTCAGTTACGTGTTGGTGATACCTTTCATGTTTTAGTGGCAAAGCAATATATCGAAGGAGCTTATAGTTTTGATAGTGAAGTGTTAGCTATTATTATTAAGACTCGTTCACGCAATTACACGGCATTTTTAAATGAAGATGGTCGTTATTATGATAAAAAGGGTAGAGGCCTAAGCAAAGCTTACCGCCGTTACCCAGTGAATGGTAAACCTCGTATTAGTTCTCGTTTTAATCCTAAGCGACTACACCCTATAACAAAACGAGTTAGCCCACATAATGGCACTGACTTTGCTGTACCGGTAGGCACAAATGTTTATGCTACTGGCGATGGGGTTGTGCTTCGTGCTGGCTATCATCCTGCAGCAGGTAATTATATTGTGATTAAACATGGTCGTAAATATACGACTCGTTTCCTGCATTTAAGTAAGATATTAGTCCATAAAGGGCAGCGTGTTGCGATAGACCAATTAATTGCTAAGTCTGGTAATACAGGACGCTCGACAGGTGCGCATTTACACTATGAGTTCCATGTCTATAATAAACCGGTTAATGCGATGACAGTTGATTTACCGTTGTCACAAGAAATGCCTAAAAAAGAGTTAAAAGCATTTAATGCTCGTAGAGATCTTTCTTTACGTGAAATGGGTGAATTTTAACGAGAATATGACAATGTTTAATAATGAATATTAAAATTTAAGCATTGTTTATTAATAGTTTATAACAGGTAGAGTTTAGTAGTTATGTTATTAAAAAGTGAAGCATACGAATCATGTATAGGTTATTTTGCTGATAATTTAAATATCTTCGAAGGGGCTGCAAGCTCTGGAAGTGGGCAAGTCATTGCCGATATCGTATTAGATGAAGTGGCTAATTTATTAATGACATTTTGTCAGCAACAACCTCAATTGAGTAATGAAACACGTTTAATAGTGGTTGCTGAAGGCGATAGAATTGTTGACGATATGGAACAAATATTAGGTAAATGCTGGGAACATAATGCGTCAGAAGAGCAAGTGCTTTTTATTAAAGAATATTTCTTATTAGTTAAAAATAGTTTAGATTCTCAAGTACCGCACTTGTAAGTCGAATACTTATTTTTTGTCGTAAAGCACTTTAGCTTATTAGTTGAGTTCAAGTACTAAAAAACAATCTGTATAGATTGTTTTTTAGTGTTAATTTATTACTTTTTAAATCTTAGCTTCATCATGAAAACAAAACTATTCGATTTACTATGCAAGAGTATGGTTCAGGTGAACGACTTCCAATAATTGATCTTCTCGTTCAAATCGACTTTCCATTATTTGACCTAACTCAGATAAATCTCTATCGAAATTTAACAATGTTTTGTCTGATGCATTCTCTGCATAAGTATCATTGAAATTTAATGCAGTGTCGGTTGTCGTGGTTATTCTAGAATATAGCTCTTGTGCTATTTTTAAGTTTTCTTCTCCACTTAATTTAGATTTCTCTATGATTTGTTCATAAACTTCAAAGTGACCTGTTGAAGCATAGTCTAATAAACCTTGGCAAAATTCTGTGATTAAAGCTTGATTTGGTAAGCCTTGTTTTTCTTCTTGGTATGGCGGTAAACCTGCTAATTTACAATATAAAATCACTAGTTTTTGGCGTTCGTCTAACCAGTTATCTAAAACAGAAAGTGTGCCACCCCATTCTTCTTTTGCTTGCTTTATTTTTTTAAGCATAAAAACCTCTTTTAAATGAAATAGCTATAAAGTTAACTAGGTAAAAATTAAGTCAAATAGCGGCATCCGTCAATATAAATTTAGTTTATATAGGTAACCACATCATTACTGTGAGCTTATGCCCAATGTAATCGCTTGAAATACAAATATTTTACATTAATCGTTGCTGTGACTTTTAATTTGTAAGTTTAATGTGTTGTTACCTTGATAAGATAAAAATAACACTTGTTCAATACCTGCTTGATATTGCACTATATTATTTATCACTCCCGAAAATGAGTATTCAACATGTCAGAGTTAAAAACCGCGTTGAACGACAACGCATGGTGGCTTATTTTATCAGAAGGTAAATTGGTTGCTTTAGATAAAGGTGATCTTATCCCTTTTGGATGCATTGAAGAGCTACCTTTTCCTGAACACGCGACAGACAATAAACGGTTATTGGGAAGCTATAATAATTATCCGTGTTATTTAGTTGAAGTGGAAAGCAGTTTGGATATGGGGTTGGGTGAATATGTTAGTTTACGCTCATTATTAGGCAAAGCTCACGACCTGTTATTTGAAATGGCAGGGCGTGCATTTCAAATCGCTTTGTTTTATAAAACCCATCGGTATTGTGGTCAGTGTGGCAAACCAATGCAAGAGATCGATTGGGAAGTTGCGATGAAATGCTATCACTGCCAACATCGTGCTTATCCGCGTGTATCACCTTGTATTATTGTGGCAATTCGTAAGCATAAAAAAATCCTATTGGCTTTACATAACCGTCATCAAAAAGATAATTATCCCGTTTATACGACCTTAGCTGGTTTTACTGAAGCAGGTGAAACGCTAGAGGCCTGTGTAGAACGTGAAGTTTTCGAAGAAGTTGGTCTTAAGGTTAAGAACATTCAATATGTGACGAGCCAACCTTGGCCTTTTCCACATTCTTTAATGATGGGGTTTACTGCTGACTATGCGTCAGGCGAGATAAATATTCAGCCTAATGAGTTGATTGAAGCCAATTGGTACGATATCGATGATTTACCTCTGATGCCAAAACATGGGACAATCGCGCGAAAATTAATTGAAAAAACAGTAAAGCGATGCCGCTAAATTTAATATTAGGTATCGAAGTGATAGGTAATACCAAATTTATTTATGCGAAGAGATAAGGTATATTCTATCAATAGATGGAAATGATTACTCGATAGGCTATCAATAGCTAAAACAGGATAAGGTTACAAATGACAGAATTAAAAAATGATCGTTATATTCGCGCTTTGCTAAACAAAGAAGTAGATAAAACACCTGTGTGGATGATGCGTCAAGCAGGTCGCTATTTACCAGAATATAAAGCAACACGTGCTCAAGCAGGTGATTTCATGTCTTTATGTCGTAATGCCGATTTAGCGTGTGAAGTGACCTTACAACCTTTACGTCGTTTTGACTTAGATGCCGCGATTCTATTTTCTGATATTTTAACTATTCCAGATGCAATGGGCTTAGGGCTATATTTCTCTGAAGGTGAAGGACCTCGATTCGAGCGTCCTATTAGCTGTAAAAAAGATGTTGATAATCTGATCATGCCAGATCCTGAAGGTGAGCTCCAGTATGTAATGAATGCGGTCCGTACCATTCGTCGTGATTTAAAAGGCGAAGTACCACTAATTGGTTTCTCTGGTAGCCCGTGGACGTTAGCGACTTATATGGTTGAAGGCAGTGGTTCGAAATTCTTCACTAAAATTAAAAAAATGGCATTTTCTGAGCCACAAACATTGCATCTGTTATTAGATAAATTGGCCGATTCTGTGATTGCTTATTTAAATGCACAAATTGCTGCAGGTGCTCAATCTGTGATGGTCTTTGATACGTGGGGTGGTATTTTATCGCCACGCGATTACAAAGACTTCTCATTGCAATATATGCATAAAATAGTGGATGGTTTAACCCGTAATTATGATGGTCAAAAAATACCGGTGACTTTATTCACAAAGAATGGCGGTCAATGGATCGAACAAATCGCTGACACGGGTTGTGATGCAATTGGTTTAGATTGGACAATTGATATCAAAGAAGCGAAAGCGCGTGTTGGTTCGCGTGTTGCACTACAAGGTAACATGGATCCATCAATGTTATATGCATCACCTGAACGTATTCGCCAAGAAGTGGCGACTATCTTAGAAGGTTTTGGTACAGGTAATGGTCATGTGTTTAATTTAGGGCATGGTATTCATTTAGATGTGCCACCTGAAAATGCGAAAGTGTTTGTTGATGCTGTGCATGAGTTAAGCGCGCCTTACCACAAATAAAAACTGTTAATATTTTATTCACTAAAAAAACATACTTCGGTATGTTTTTTTGTTTCTAAGCACTGCTTATTCATCACTGCTTATTCATTATATGGTTATGCTCTGCATCCTAATATTGATTGTCGGTTAAGGTATTCTTTTTTTGAAAAGAGCCGTTTATTCTATTGGAATCTTAAGTACCTGTCTGAGTGCGGCTTTATTCTCTCCTTTGATTAAATCAGCTAACGTGTATTGATCTAAACAATCAAAGAAAGATTCCATTGCTTGTGCAAACATTCTTTTTAGCTGACAACTTGATGTGATCACACATTGGTTATCTTTTCCAAAGCATTCAACCAATGTTGAACCTTGTTCTATAGAGCGTACCAGCTGGCCTATATTTATATTTTCAGGCGCGGTATTAAGCTTTATTCCTCCATTTTTCCCCCGGGTTGCATTGATATGATTGTTGGCACTAAGTTCCTGCACTACTTTCATCAAATGATTTTTTGATATTTGATATCGCTCAGCGACTTCTTTAATTGTGATAATGTGGGAAGTTTCTTTTGCAGCCGCAAGGTAAATTAATACTCGTAATGAGTAATCGGTAAAACGAGAAATGTTCATATAAAGCACCTATGTGATGATATTTAATAATGGCATTATTTTGTCTTTACCGCCTTAATATCTTAAAGAATTATTTTAAATACATCGATTTAAAAGATACATATAGTTTACATCTTTAATTTTGTATGTAAAATCGCCTCAAATAAGATTCATTTTAAATGCATCTTTTATTTGTACGTTAAATAAAGGGTTTTTATTTTAGAGGTTTTTGAGTTTAAGGTTGTTAATTAAAGGCTAAATACTCATCAAAAGGAGCATGTTATGGGAGAGTATAAAAAATTGTGGTGGACCCTCTTAGGGGTGCTTGCCATTACCTTTTCATTATTAGGTTACTACGGAACAGAAATTTATCGTACAGCACCACCTATACCAGCATCATTCGTTTCTGAACGTGGTGATATTTTTACAACGGAAGAAAAAATATTAGACGGTCAAACGGCTTGGCAATCAGTAGGTGGGATGCAACTGGGATCAATATGGGGTCATGGTGCTTATCAAGCGCCCGATTGGACAGCGGATTGGTTACATCGAGAGCTTGTTAATTGGTTGGATTTAGCAGCAATGGATGAGTTTGCTAAACCTTTTGATCGATTAACCGGAGAGCAGCAAAACACATTACAATATAAACTTAAAAATGATTACAGAAAAAATACCTATGATCATGAGAAAAATAAAGTCACCTTATCAGTAAGGCGTCTGCAAGCGATTGAGCAAACGGGTGAGTATTATAATGCGCTCTTTGGCGGTGCACCTGAATTACAAAAAACGCGTGAAAATTATGCCATGAAAGAGGTGACATTACCAAGTGCAGAGAGAAGGGAGCGTTTAACTGAATTCTTTTTTTGGACCGCTTGGGCTGCCTCAACTGAACGTAGTGACGGTAATGCAACTTATACAAATAATTGGCCGCATGAACCATTAATCGATAATAAACCTACCACTGAAAATATTTTATGGTCTGTTGTGAGTATTGTATTGTTGGTTGCCGGTATTGGTGCTTTAGTATGGGCTTGGGCATTTTTACGAAAAGAAGATGAAAGTGAACCTGTTGCGCCACTCAATGATCCTATCTTATCTTTCGCATTAACAGCTTCGCAAAAAGCATTAGGTAAATATTTATTTCTGGTCGTGGCTTTATTTACTTTTCAAATTTTTATGGGGGCACTCACCGCGCATTATACCGTTGAAGGTCAAGGCTTTTACGGTATTCAAACTTCAGAATGGTTTCCTTATAGTTTAGTGCGTACTTGGCATATTCAATCTGCTTTATTTTGGATCGCCAGTGGCTTTTTAGCGGCAGGATTATTTTTAGCACCAATCATCAATGGAGGTAAAGATCCTAAATTCCAAAAACTCGGTGTTGATGTGCTTTTTTGGGCACTGGTTCTGGTTGTTGTTGGCTCATTTATAGGTAATTACTTAGCAATTGCGCAAATAATGCCAGCAGATTTAAATTTTTGGTTAGGCCATCAAGGTTATGAATATGTTGATTTAGGGCGATTATGGCAAATTGGTAAATTTATTGGGCTTGTATTGTGGTTAATATTGATGATGCGTTGTATTACGCCGACGTTGAAACAGAAAGGTGATAAAAACTTATTAGTCTTATTTATGTTCTCATGTATCGCGATTGGTTTATTTTATGGGGCGGGTTTCTTTTACGGTGAAAGAACACATCTCTCTGTGATGGAATATTGGCGTTGGTGGATTGTACATCTATGGGTTGAAGGTTTCTTTGAAGTTTTTGCTACTACTGCGTTGGCATTTATTTTCTTTAATATGGGATTAGTTTCTCAACGTATGGCGACAGTGGCTTCATTAGCATCTGCCTCATTATTCATGTTAGGGGGTATTCCGGGTACTTTCCATCATTTGTATTTTTCTGGTACAACAACACCTGTTATGGCAGTCGGTGCAACCTTTAGTGCACTCGAAGTTGTGCCATTAATTGTGCTTGGACATGAAGCTTGGGAGCACTATAAGTTGCAAAAACGTGCGCCTTGGATGGACAGTGTGAAATGGCCTATTATGTACTTTGTTGCTGTTGCTTTTTGGAATATGTTAGGCGCTGGCGTATTAGGGTTTATGATCAATCCTCCAATTTCTTTATATTATATTCAAGGTCTTAATACGACGGCAACCCATGCGCATGCTGCACTATTTGGTGTGTACGGTTTCTTAGCGCTCGGCTTTACCTTATTGGTATTAAGATATATTCGTCCTCATTTGAAATTTGATGAGCGTTTAATGAAGGTTTCTTTTTGGTGGATGAATATAGGCTTAGCATTGATGTTATTTACTAGTTTATTACCCATTGGCATTATTCAATTTATTGCGAGTGCATCAGAGGGGCTTTGGTATGCGCGTAGTGAAGCCGTTATGCAAAGTGATACGTTAGTTACATTGCGCTGGGTGCGTACCATCGGTGACATCGTATTTATGATTGGTGCATTAGCGATCACTTGGCAAGTGACTAAAGGTGTCTTTTTTTCGCCAGAAAAAATAGTGAAATCGAAATGTTAACTTAAGCCTCTTTGATTGGTGTTGCGACGTTTTTATTGCTTATAAGTCATGATACCAATTAACGTTACAATGAATGAAAATGACGCTTGTTAGCGTAATGCCAATCAGTTAATAAAAGTTCGTTTATTTTTAGCTGAAGAAAATGAAAATCCTATGACTCAAAAGGTCATGGGATTTTTTTATGGGGCTTTCAGAAGCACTAGCTCGCACTTCGATTAATTGTCTTACCAAGTTTTCTTCTTTGTCAGATACCTTAGAGCCAGGCATTATTGAATCATGCCTAAGCGTATAAGCTTTTGATTTATATGCTTATCGTTAGGGGATTGAATTAGGTTATCGCGAAATGAAGCTGCACATGCTTGAAAGCCGTTTTACTTGCTTATCATTTAATTCATTACAAAATGATACTGATGGCGAAATCACTTAAAGCTGCTTTTGCTAATCAATTGGGCTTCAGAGATGCGTTTTCTCATATTATTCATACTCTGACCATGATGCCGATATATGAACCAGGAAATGTCCTAAAGATAGTGATTGATATAGAAAAAAATGCCGCCGAGTTTAAGCAGTAGGGAAAGCGAGAACGAAGTTATTCTAGGTGTTTAAAGCCTTTAAGAATCGATATCCGTTTGCTAAAAGTAAATATGCCGTTCACCTTATGTGAACCAGATTATGCTGTGGCATGTTTTTTTGTGTCTGACGCTAACGTTACTTTTTATATCTTGTTGTAACTTCACTGTTTTAAATATTTAATAGATCTGTACATAAAATGAGCGATATACTAATGCCTATTCACCACTTGTAAGCGACAATGTCAGCACTATAAATGGAGGTAAGATGACGCTTTTTATAAAACATCATCAATTAAGTATTCGCCCTTTTATCGAATCAGATAAAAACGATTTCACCGATATATTACAACACCGAGCTTGTATGAAATACAGCATCACTGGTGTGTTATCGAAACAACAGGCCGATGACTGCTTTAATATGTTCATCAGTAACAAAAAACATAAAATGTATGCCATTGAAGATCTAGACAACAGTACCGTCATCGGTTGCACTGGTTTACAAGATTGTTTTATTGATGAGGCAATAGAGCCTTCATTTATTTTACGTCTTTTACCTGATTTTCATGATCATCAAGATCTACTTCCTGTGTTACAACCCTTTATTAAACAATTAATTTCCTTATATCAACTTCCTCATTTACAAGCTGTCGTGGCCCAAAATAACCAGTTTAGTACGCAACTAATGTCAGATTTAAACTTTGAAAAAGTTAAAGCGGTGACATGCAGAGGCATTGCTAGTTATTTACATAAAACTTATTAAACACGCAGTTATTAATTATTTTGCATAAATAGCACTATTTTTTGTGTTTTTATTCAACAAAACGAATAAAAGTCCTTTCAATTCGGGTAGAATGCCGCGCAAGTTTAACTTTTAAGAAAACTCCAATCATTTGAGTTTTTCACCCATGAAAACATTAACCGAGGAATGTGGAAGATAATGGAAAATAACCGAACAATTAAACGCGCACTGATCAGTGTTTCTGATAAAACTGGTATTGTAGAATTTGCACGTGAATTAGCGGATAAAGGCGTTGAGCTTTTATCAACAGGCGGTACTTGTAAATTATTGGCTGAAAATAATATCAAAGTAACAGAAGTATCTGATTACACTGGATTCCCTGAGATGATGGATGGACGTGTAAAAACATTACATCCTAAAATTCATGGCGGTATTCTTGCTCGTCGTGGTATCGATGAAGCAATTATGTCTGCAAACGATATCCAAGCGATTGATATGGTTGTTGTTAATTTATATCCATTTGCTGCAACAGTAGCTAACCCAGATTGTACGTTAGAAGATGCGATTGAAAATATCGATATCGGCGGTCCTACTATGGTTCGTGCTGCGGCAAAAAACCATAAAGACGTAGCCATTGTTGTAAATGCATCTGACTACTCACGTATTTTGTCTGAAATAACAGAAAACGACGGTAGCTTAGTTTATAAAACACGTTTTGATTTAGCAATTGCAGCTTATGAGCATACCGCTCAATACGACGGCATGATTGCTAACTACTTCGGTACTATGGTACCAAGTTACGGTGAAAACAAAGAAGGTGATGAGGAATCAAAATTCCCACGTACTTTCAATGCGCAATTCCAAAAGAAACAAGATATGCGTTACGGTGAAAACTCTCATCAAGCAGCTGCTTTTTATGTTGAAAATAATGTTCAAGAAGCCTCTGTATCAACAGCAACGCAGTTACAAGGTAAAGCATTATCTTACAACAACATTGCTGATACTGATTCTGCACTAGAATGTGTTAAAGAATTTTCAGAGCCAGCTTGTGTGATTGTTAAACATGCAAACCCATGTGGTGTTGCCGTTGCTGGAAACATTCTTGATGCATACGAAGGTGCTTACAAAACAGACCCAACGTCTGCATTTGGTGGCATTATCGCATTCAACCGCGAATTAGACGCTGCAACCGCTGAAGCAATTACATCACGTCAATTTGTTGAAGTGATTATCGCTCCATCAGTCAGTGATGAAGCCATTGCTATTATCGCTGCTAAAAAGAACCTACGCTTATTAGTGTGTGGCGAATGGGCTGACCAAACAACTGAGTTTGATATCAAACGTGTTAACGGTGGTTTATTAGTACAAGATCGTGACCAAGGTATGGTTGATATAGCTGACCTTAAAGTTGTTTCTAAACGTCAACCAACAGAGTCTGAAATGACGGATTTATTATTTAGCTGGAAAGTGGCTAAATTTGTTAAATCAAATGCGATTGTTTACGTTAAAAACAGTGCAACAGTGGGTGTAGGCGCAGGTCAAATGAGTCGTGTTTACAGTGCTAAAATTGCAGGCATTAAAGCGGCTGACGAAAACCTAGTCGTTGAAGGTTCTGTTATGGCATCTGATGCGTTCTTCCCATTCCGTGATGGTATCGATGCAGCAGCAGAAGCTGGTATTAGTTGTGTTATCCAACCTGGTGGTTCAATGCGTGATGATGAAGTTATCGCAGCCGCAGATGAGCACAACATGGCAATGGTATTTACAGGAATGCGTCACTTCCGCCATTAATCTTTATATCTTAGTCTGTAGATTCGATCTCTGCCTTAAAGGTGCGTACTTGCAATTGCAAGCTCCGTGCCTTTTCCTTGACCTCGAACCAACAGACGTTGATATAACAAATTAATGAGTTAACTGTTCTTATGTTTTAAAGTCTTTTAAAACATAATTAACTTTTAGTCTTTTGAATAATTGCAGTGAGTCAGAACTAAGCAATTTAGTGTTAGTTCAAGGAAAAAGCACGGAGTTTAGCGCGCTAAATGAGTACTTTTGACGCTGAAATAGCATTAAATAGCGACGGACTGTCTTACGTGAGGAAAACGAATGAATGTACTAATTATTGGTAATGGCGGTCGTGAACATGCTCTAGCATGGAAAGCGGCACAAAATAGTGAAGTTAAAAACGTATTTGTTGCACCGGGCAATGCCGGTAGTGCTTTAGAAGATAAAGTCACTAACGTTAATATCGGTGTTGAAGATATCGATGCCTTGGTTGCTTTCGCAAAAGAAAACAATGTTGAATTAACAATTGTAGGGCCAGAAGCACCCTTAGTTATTGGTGTGGTTGATGCATTCCGTGAAGCTAAGTTAGCTTGTTTCGGTCCAACCAAAGGTGCAGCACAGTTAGAAGGCTCTAAAGCTTTCACTAAAGACTTTTTAGCGCGTCATGACATTCCAACGGCTTGGTACCAAAACTTCACTGAAATTGAGCCTGCGTTGGCTTACGTTCGTGAAAAAGGTGCACCAATTGTCATCAAAGCAGACGGTCTTGCCGCAGGTAAAGGCGTGATCGTTGCGATGACCTTAAAAGAAGCTGAAGATGCTATTCAAGATATGCTTGCTGGTAATGCATTTGGTGAAGCTGGGCATCGTGTTGTGGTTGAAGAGTTCTTAGATGGTGAAGAAGCATCATTTATCGTGATGGTTGATGGTAAAAATATCGTACCAATGGCAACAAGCCAAGATCACAAACGTGTTGGCGATGGCGATACAGGTCCAAATACCGGAGGTATGGGCGCATATTCACCAGCACCAGTAGTAACGCCTGAAATGCATGATCGTATTATGGACTTAGTTATTCGCCCTACGGTTGAAGGTATGGCTGCTGAAGGTAATACTTACACGGGTTTCTTATACGCGGGTCTAATGATCATGGCTGATGGCACACCTAAAGTGATTGAATACAACTGTCGTTTTGGTGACCCTGAAACACAACCAATCATGTTACGTATGAAGTCTGACATTGTTACTTTATGTTTAGCGGGTGTAAACGGCGAACTGGAAGATATGGTTGCCGAGTTTGATCCGCGTGCTGCAATTGGTGTTGTATTAGCGGCTGGCGGTTACCCTGCTGATTACACTAAAGGCCATGTTATTTCAGGTATTCCTGAAGCAACAGAAGGGCTAAAAGTGTTCCATGCTGGTACTGCTGAAAAAGACGGTCAAGTGGTAACAAGTGGTGGACGTGTACTTTGTGCAACTGCATTAGGTAATACAGTGACAGAAGCGCAACAGAAAGCTTATGAGCTAACTAAACAGATTAGTTGGGATGGTATGTTCCATCGCAATGATATCGCTTACCGTGCGATTGCACGTGAAAATAATAAATAAGTTATTTTTATCAAGATAAGCAAGTTTTATTAGTCATTAAAAAGCACCTTCGGGTGCTTTTTTTATTTTTATGAAAGTTGGTATAGAACGTTATTCTTTAATGTGTTGAATGATGCGATAGCAGTGCACCTTAATTGTGTTTTATTTAATACCAATTACACTAATTACCTGATCTATTTTTTTTGTTAAAATAACTTATTTCTTCGTTGTAAATTTCGTAAAGGGAACAACCTATGTGGACTCCCCTGTGTCAACAACAAAATTAATAACTAAGAATAAAGCGCTCACTTATGTACGAGCTCTCATTGAGT